>CAWCNT010000011.1:0-74484 GCA_963796935.1 uncultured Flavobacteriaceae bacterium | reverse complement strand
TGAAATTTCAGCCGCAGACTTTAGCATCAGGGCTTTTGTTGCCATGATTCCTTCTGCCTCTCCTAACTCATCTCCTTCATATTCAACGCCAATAAATCCGGTATACCCCGCATCTTTTACAATTTGCATCATTCGGGTATAATCTAGTTCGGTTTCGTTCCCGTCTTCATCAAAATTGTGGGTCTTGGCACTAACAGCCATTGCAAAAGGCATAAGTTCCTCCACTCCTTTATATACATCATACATTTCGGCACACCCACTTGCATAATCTGCTGGATCGTTCCTGCGGATGCAGAAATTTCCGAAATCTGGTAAGGTGCCACAATTATCCATTCCAACTTTGGTCATCACTTCTGTAAGCATAGCCGCGTTAGATGATAAGCCCCCATGATTTTCTACCAATATATTTATATTCTTCTCTTTGGCATAGGTGGCTAATTGGCTTAGACCATCTACAGAATTAGGGATCCATGCTTCAGGATCTGTACTTCCGGCCAGGTTAACACGGATGGCATGGCAGCCCATTGCCCTGGCGGCATCTACCCATTTAAAATGGTTTTCTGCAGCTTTTTTTCGTTCCGCAGCGTCTGAAGTCGCAAGGTCACCTTGCCCGTCAATCATGATCAACACATTTTGCATCCCATGTTTCTCAGCTTCCGCATTAGACTTATCCACAAAGGCAGCCATGGCCTCTGCACTGTAATTATCTGCCTTTAATTCTTTATCGTACAACTGACTTACGTATTCCAGACCTGTAAAGCCCCATTCCTTTGCTTTGGAAGCAAAATCATAAGGGTCTAATTCACCATTCCATATCATTCTATGTACAGACCATTGGGCAAGAGATAATTTAAAAAAGGGCTCCATGACCTCTTCCATGCCTTCCATTCCTGTTTCATCTGTCCCTTCTTTTTTTCCTTGTTTACAACTGTAGATGCCCAAAAAGGACAGACCTATTCCGGCTACGGCTGAATTCTTAACAAAATTTCTTCGTTTCATATGAGTGTTTTTTTTATGGTCTTTCTGTTCTTACTTCTTTGAAAATGGAAAATAGTATATCTGAATTAATAATTGACTCTTTATTTCTATTATCTAAAAAAAGCTAAAGTTTAACAGGGATTTGGTAAGAATTAGGCCGTTTAAATGTAGAAAATTAATTTTATAATTAATACATTTAGCTCACAAACAATATACTTACATGAGTAAATTTTATTACAATGAAGAGCAGGATTCGTACGATGCTATTGTTGTTGGCACGGGAATAAGTGGGGGTTGGGCCGCCAAGGAATTATGTGAAAACGGGCTTAAAACACTTGTGCTGGAACGGGGAAGAATGGTAAAGCACCGCGAAGATTATCCTACTGCAAATATGGATACATGGGACTTTCCAAATAATGGGGAATTACCCGCTGAAGAGGCAGCAAAGCAATTCAAACAGGCTCGTACAGGCTATACTGTAAGAGCACCACATAATTTTTGGTTTGTCAATGATCTGGAACATCCATACAATGAAACAAAAAGATTTGATTGGATGCGTGGATATCACGTGGGCGGAAGGTCCTTACTATGGGGCCGTCATAGCTATCGCTGGAGCGATCTGGACTTCGAAGCCAACAAAAAGGAAGGTATAGCCGTAGACTGGCCGGTAAGATATAAAGATATTGCACCCTGGTATACCAAGGTTGAAACCTACGTTGGGATATCCGGAGAAACTCTGGGTCTTCCACAATTGCCGGATAGTGTATTCGAACCTATGATGGAGCTTAATTGTGTGGAACAACATGTACGGGAGAAAGTAGCCGAGAATTTTGACGGCCGGGTAATTACCGCCGGGCGAGTAGCCCATATTAATAGTTCTAAAAAATTTGATGGAGACGGCAGATCAAAATGTCAGTATAGGAACAGATGTATCAGGGGCTGTCCTTTTGGTGCCTATTTCAGTAGTAACTCCTCCACCCTTCCTGCTGCTGAGGCTACAGGAAATATGACCCTAAGACCAGATTCCATAGTGCATGAGGTAATGTATGATCCGGACACAAAAAAGGCAACCGGGGTAAAGGTAATTGATAGAGTTACTAAAGAGACTTTTGAATTTAAGGCCAAGGTAATATTCCTATGTGCCTCTTCTATCGCTTCTTCATCCATACTGATGCAATCTAAGTCGGACCGATTCCCAAATGGAATGGGCAATGACTCGGATCAATTGGGAAGGAATATCATGGATCATCATCTGGGGGTTGGCGCTGCCGGAAAATATGATGGGTTTGAAGATAAGTTTTACAAGGGAAGAAAGCCTAATGGTATTTATGTGCCGCGCTTCAGGAATATTGGAGGTAAGACCAATACAAAAGCATTTAAACGTGGATATGGTTATCAGGGCAGTGGAAGCCGAGGTAACTGGGAAGATGTAGTTTCAGAATTGTCTCATGGAAAAGACCTGAAAGAGGCCATACTTAAACCAGGAGGTTGGACCTTCGGTATGGGAGGATTTGGAGAAGTATTACCGTATGAGGATAACAGGATGACACTAGATTATGATAAATTGGATAGTTGGGGTCTCCCTACTATAACCTTCGATGCCGAGTTTAAAGAAAATGAGTATAAGATGCGGGAGGATATGAAAGAACAAGCCTATGAAATGCTGACAAAAGCAGGGTTGAGAGATGTGGAAACATTTGACAGACCGGGAGCCCTTGGCTTGGGCATTCATGAAATGGGAACTGCCAGAATGGGCCGGGATCCTAAAACATCCGTACTTAATGGATATAATCAGGTTCATGCAGTTAAGAATGTATATGTCACCGATGGTGCCTTTATGACCTCTGCGGCCTGTGTAAACCCATCATTGACCTATATGGCATTTACGGCACGTGCTGCCAACCATGCCGCCGAACAACTTAAAAAAGGACTACTGTAATGGATAGAAGAATAGCATTAAAAAACATGGGATTGGCACTGGGTTATACGATAGCCACCCCTACATTGTTATCGCTTGTACAGGGATGTAATGAAGTGAAAGCGGAAGACTGGACCCCTGAATTTTTTACAAAAGAGGAAGGAAATATTTTAATTAAACTGGTAGATATCATTCTTCCTAAAACAGATACGCCTTCTGCTTCCGAAGTAAATGTTCATGTTTTCATTGATAAATTTACAAATGAGATCGTAGAAGAGATCATGCAGGATATGACAAAATTGTCTCTAAACAAGTTTATTGATAAGGCTCTTATCGAGTCTGGAAAAGAGAAATCTGAGGACCTAACTACAGAAGACCTGGAACCTGTTCTAGCGGCAGCTTTACAAGTGACGGAAGAAGAGGAGATCGAAAATATGGAACTGATGATCAAAAATACCTCGGCTGCAGCCAAGGGAGAAAATGATGCAGTCCCAGATGAGGTTATGAGATACTCTTTTACTAAGAACTTGCGCGATATGACGATCTGGGGATATAAAACCTCGGAATACGTTGGGGAAAATGTATTGGCTTACCTGCCAGTTCCCGGAGAATATATAGGATGTGGAGATCTTAACGAACTTACGGGTGGGAAAGATTGGTCTCTTTAAATTAAGCCTTTGAAAAGAAGAAATTTTATATTTAAATCGGCTTTGGCCACCAGCACCCTGTCCATGACAGGGTTCTCTGTCTTTGGTAAAGTCCTAAAAGAAAAACCCAAACATCAGTTTCAATTAAAATACGCTCCGCATATTGGCATGTTCCGTGAAAGTGCCGGGGACGATCCTATTGCACAACTCAATTTTATGGCGGACGAGGGCTTCACGGCCTTTGAGGACAACGGCATGATGGACAGACCTGTTGAGATGCAAGTGGCTATGGCAAGGGTCATGAAAGAAAGGAATCTGGAAATGGGTGTCTTTGTAGCACATAAGATCTATTGGGATTTCCCCAATCTGGCATCAGGGGACAAAGAAAAACGAGCAGAATTCCTGGAGTATATTCGAAAGTCTGTAGATGTTGCCAAAAGAGTAGGTGCAAAATGGATGACGGTAGTTCCCGGTCACAGGGACCTTAAACTTGGAATGGGGTATCAAACCGCGCATGTAATAGAATCTCTGAAACAAGCCGCGGCTATCCTTGAGCCACATGGGCTGGTCATGGTCCTGGAGCCGCTTAATTTTAGGAACCATCCGGGACTGTTCTTAACGGAAAGTCCGCAAGCTTATGAAATCTGTAAAGCTGTGGCATCGCCGTCTTGTAAAATTTTGTTCGATATCTACCATCAGCAGATACAGGAAGGTAATTTAATTCCCAACATAGAAGCTTGCTGGGATGAGATCGCCTATTTTCAAATAGGAGACAATCCCGGGAGAAATGAACCTACTACCGGTGAAATAAATTATCAAAATGTGCTGAAATTTATTAACACCAAAGGCTATACAGGAATCCTTGGAATGGAACACGGAAATTCCATTGCCGGTATTCCGGGAGAAGAAGCTGTGATCAATGCGTATAAAGAAGTTGATCCAAAGCCTTGAATTGGGGTTTAAAAAGTTACAGATCTATCCATCAAGGCGTAACAATAACTATATATTAAGTATGCTCACTTCTATAAACCCAAAATTACCCATGCGTAACAAAAAAGTTACCTATGAGTACTACATAAACAAATTGGGATTTAAAGCAGTAGGAAATGCAGAATACGATGATTATTTGATGATAGCAAAAAGATCAAATTCAAATTCACTTTTTTAAGTTTGAAAAATTAAAACCAAAAGAGAATTACGGGCAAGTTTATATTCGTACAGCTAACATTGATCTAGTTTATAAATCCTTTTTGGAAAATGAAATTCGTATTCATCCCAATGGCCATTTAGAAGAAAAACCCTGGGGGCAAAAAGAGTTTTCAATACTCGATCCCGATCATAACTTACTTACTTTTGGCCAACCAATATAAGAATGAGATGAAGGAAATTCGCCATCCATTTACCATCCTACCATCCAAAACCAACTTTTTATGCGTATATATAGTAAGGCATTCACTTTACGGCTATGGATTATTATTTCTTACTTCTTCTTATCTATATCGCCCTCATGGTCATATCTCATAAGGCCATAAAGCCTTATTTTGAAGAATAAACTTCTACCATTTCATTTATTTACAAAACAAAATACCCCGGATATACGCTATTATTGGGGATCAGCGTTTCCGAGGTATCTTTTAATAAACACTAGTCTTTACCTAAGACATAAGTTTGGTTACGTTCATTTATCATTCATTATAATAGGTCTTAAGAACCACACATCAGACAATCGTCATCTGCTTCACCGGCCTTAGCCTGAGCTATTAATGCTTTCATTTCTTCAGGAGACATAGGTGCTACATCTGTTTCTTCCTGCTTTACCGGTGTTGTTTGAACCTGCAGTGCAGCAGCAGCTTTTGGATCTGGCGTTGCCGCCGCTAAAACCTCAGCTTCGGCAGCAATGCTGACAGGAACTTCCTTTTTCTTTGTATTATCCAGGGTAAATTTAATGGCATCTACTGCCGCTTTGGTCCTCAGATAGTACATTCCCGTTTTTAAGCCGCTTTTCCAGGCATAGAAATGCATGGAAGTGAGTTTAGAGTAATTGGCATTCTCCATAAACAAGTTTAATGACTGACTCTGATCTATGAAATATCCTCGTTGTCTGGACATGTCAATAATGTCTTTCATGCTCAATTCCCAAACAGTTTTATATAGCTCTTTAATATCTTCGGGGATTCCATCTATATCCTGAACGGAACCATTGGCCCGCATCAACTCTTGTTTTAGATTCTCGTTCCACAAGCCTAATTCAACCAGGTCTTCAAGGAGGTGTTTGTTTACAACAATAAACTCTCCGGAAAGTACCCTTCTTGTATAAATATTAGAAGTGTATGGTTCAAAGCACTCATTGTTGCCAAGGATTTGAGATGTTGAAGCGGTAGGCATAGGCGCTACCAAGAGTGAATTTCGCACTCCGTGCTTTTTAATACTTTTCCGAAGTTTATCCCAGTCCCAGCGGCCAGATAACTCTTCATCCTTTATTCCCCAAAGGTTATGCTGGAATTTACCTTCAGAAATTGGGGATCCCTTGTAAGTAGAATACGGCCCTTCTTCTTTTGCAGCTTCCATAGATGCTGTTACCGCCGCAAAATATAGCGTCTCAAAAATCTCCTGATTGAGCTTTCTTGCCTCATCACTTGTAAATGGTAATCTAAGCAAGATAAAAGCATCCGCTAACCCTTGTACACCCAAACCTATAGGTCGGTGACGCATGTTGGAGTTTTCTGCTTCCTTTACGGGATAATAGTTGCGATCTATGACCCTGTTCAGGTTTTTAGTTACCCTTTTGGTGACACGGAATAATTCTTTGTGATCAAAACTACCATTCTTAATAAACATTGGCAGGGCAATAGATGCCAGGTTACATACGGCCACTTCATCCGGGGAAGTGTATTCCATGATCTCTGTACATAAGTTCGAAGATCTGATGGTTCCCAGATTCATTTGGTTGCTCTTACGGTTAACCGCATCCTTATACAACATATAAGGCGTGCCTGTTTCTATCTGTGATTCAAGGATCTTTTCCCAAAGTTCTCTGGCTCTGATTGTTTTTCTTCCTTTGTTTTCGGCCTCATAGCGATTGTATAATTCTTCAAACTCCTCACTGTGGGTAGTGAATAATCCGGGACATTCATTAGGACACATAAGGGTCCAATCTCCATCGGCCTCTACTCGTTTCATAAAAAGATCCGGGATCCACATGGCATAGAAAAGGTCGCGTGCGCGCATTTCTTCCTTTCCATGATTCTTTTTTAATTCCAGGAATTCGAAGATGTCTGCATGCCATGGTTCTATATAAATTGCAAAGCTGCCTTTTCTCTTTCCGCCTCCCTGATCTACATACCTCGCTGTATCATTGAAAACCTGAAGCATTGGAACAATTCCATTGGAGGTTCCATTGGTGCCCGCAATGTATGAGCCTGTAGCCCTAATATTATGGATAGACAATCCTATTCCTCCCGCAGACTGGGATATTTTAGCTGTATTTTTAAGTGTATCATAGATACCGTCAATACTATCGTCTTTCATTGCCAGTAAGAAGCAAGACGACATCTGAGGTTTTGGGGTACCTGAATTAAAAAGGGTGGGCGTAGCGTGCGTAAAGAACTTTTTCGACATTAACTCGTAGGTCTCCATCGCCGACTCCAAATCATTTAAATGGATACCTATTGAAACCCGCATAAGCATATGTTGCGGTCTTTCGGCGATCTTTCCATTCAACTTCAGGAGATAAGACCTTTCCAAAGTTTTAAAACCGAAATAATCGTAGCCAAAATCACGGTTGTAAATGATGGTAGAATCTAAAATTTCTGCATTTTCTGAAATAACTTTAAATACCTCATCAGACAACAAGGGGGCCTTTTTCCCTGTTCTGGGATTCACGTATTCATGCAAGTCCTTCATGGTCTCGTAGAACGACTTTTTGGTATTCTTGTGTAGGTTGGAGACAGAGATACGCGCTGCGAGTTTAGCGTAATCTGGATGTGCCGTTGTTAAAGTAGCTGAGATCTCAGCAGCCAAATTATCTAGTTCTGAAGTGGTTACCCCATCATACAGGCCTTCAATAACCCGCATAGCCACTTTTACCGGATCTACAAGATCATTAAGGCCATAACACAATTTACGTACACGGGCCGTGATCTTGTCAAACATCATTAACTCTTTTCTGCCATCTCTTTTTACTACAAACATTTTGTTACAATTATTTAATTAGATAATATGGTTGGTTTACGTTCTTTACAAAAATTTAACGTTTTAAAAATGGACCACAAAAACCCCGAAATATTCAGGGTTTTTATAAACGGTTCTATTAAAAGTCAGCGTCGAAACTGATCTTTTGAGAATCCGCATCTTGTTCCTTATTTAAGACTCCGGCTTTCTGATATTCGGATACACGTTTTTCAAAGAAATTAGTCTTCCCTTGCAGGGAGATCATATCCATAAAATCAAATGGGTTGGTAGAATTATATACTTTTTCGCATTCGAGTTCTATCAGGAGTCTGTCTGTTACAAACTCCAGATATTGCGTCATTAACTTGGCGTTCATCCCTATGAGACTTGCTGGTAAGGATTCTGTGATGAATTCGCGTTCTATATTTAAGGCATCTACTAGGATCTCAGTAATTCGCTTTTTTGGTACTTTATTCACTAAGTGCTTATTGTGAAGATGCACAGCGTAATCGCAATGCATGCCCTCATCTCTCGAGATCAATTCGTTAGAGAAGGTAAGTCCTGGCATAAGCCCTCTTTTCTTTAACCAGAATATGGAACAAAATGCTCCGGAGAAAAAGATTCCTTCAACGGCTGCAAACGCAATAAGACGCTCAGCAAAGCTGGGAGAATCTATCCATTTTAGGGCCCAATCGGCCTTTTTCTTAATGGCTGGAAAATTTTCAATGGCTTTAAATAGTAGGTTCTTTTCCTTTTCATCTTTAACATATGTATCGATCAAAAGAGAATAAGTTTCAGAATGGATGTTCTCCATCATGATCTGAAAGCCATAGAAGAATTTAGCTTCTGAATATTGTACTTCATTGACAAAGTTTTCAGCCAGGTTTTCATTAACGATGCCGTCTGAAGCAGCAAAAAATGCTAAAATGTGCTTAATAAAATACTTCTCATCATCATTAAGTTTATTATTCCAATCGGCTAGATCCTGATGAAGATCAATTTCCTCAGCCGTCCAAAAACAGGCTTCACATTTCTTATACCATTCCCAAAGATCATGATGCTTAATTGGAAAAATTACAAATCTATCTTCATTTTCTTCAAGGATTGGTTCTAAGAGTTTTGACATTTCTTGTTCTTATTAGTGTTAGTTTTTGAATAAAAAAGTGGATCGAGCTGGGACTAACAAAGATTGGAAAATGTTATTAAAATGTAAAGTCTGTTTCATGATAACGGGCTCAAAGTTTTTAACACAGTATGTTGAAATCTAGGCTCGACTGCTATGTTTGTTACCCTTATGTACAACTGATATCCTGTATAAATTTTTTTAGCAACTTCAACAGTAAAAGAATAGACCAGAAAGTATATTAAATTATACTAGCTGGTGTTGTAGTGCAATTTTCTCTTGCATCTTACTGTCTATGGGGATTAATAAGAATAAGTCCCTGTATTTTTCTAAAGATCTGTCGTCTGTTTCATTTAATAGCAATTCATAGAAAATTTTAAAGAAAGAGCAGATCTTCATTAATAAAAAGTAAATGGAGTACATAATAACTATGATGCCAGATCGAAAACTGAAAAAATATAAACGTAGTGTATCTGTACAATAGTGAGACATGTACAGCTAAATATAAAAAACTGAAGTGGTTTTGTTTTACTTGGGAAGATCGTTGCTCAGTGCAGTACTTTCCTGAAGTAATGATTCTGGAGTATTAATCTCCATTGCAACCTTTTCATTGGTTGCTGCACGCTCTCTGTTCTCTGTAATGGATGCAATGATAAGAACGAACACTAATAAAAGAAATAATAGAACACATTTTTTCATTGTCTGGGGTAATTGGTTGTGTTATTTGACCTTTTAAACATCTATTATAATTCAACAACGGAATGAGATGTATATTAGGAAGTGGAAAGCTAGGAAATGTACTATGGGATTAAAAAATATTCCGTCAACGGTATAAAATACTCTATGAACTACATTCTATTGTTGGGAAGAATGGTATTCCTGTGCTACAACTTCTAACTCTTTATACCATTTTTTTCCAAATTTTCGGATAAGTGCATCTTTTACAAAACGGTATATTGGAACCTTAAGACTTTCTCCTAACTCACAGGCAGGATCGCAAAGTTGCCATTTGTGATAATTTACAGCTGTTAACTCTGTATACTCAGAAACTCGGATAGGATAGAGATGGCACGATACCGGTTTTTTCCAACTCGTTACTCCCTTTTCATAGGCCTGTTCCAGGCCACATTTAGCTACCCCCTGATCATTAAATATCGCATAGGCACATTCGCTGTTGCCTACAAGTGGAGTTTCCCATTCTCCATCTTCTCCTTTTACAAATGCTCCTTGCTCCTCAATGGCTTCAATTCCTTCAGGTCGAAGAAATGGCTTTACGCTGGCATAAATATCTACCAGGATTTCAGTCTCTTTGTCTTCAAGTGGGGCGCCGGCATCACCGTCTACGCAGCATGCTCCTTTGCAGGCCGAGAGATTACACACAAAGTCTTTCTCAATGATCTCTTCTGAAACCAGTGTTTTCCCAAGTTGGAACATCTTTTTTAAGTAAGCGACAAAGATACTTTTTTCACCTGTATTTCTGCTGATAATATTTGTATTGACGACCTGCCCCAAACTCAAAATATATACTACTTTTGCACAACTTTAAAAGCCTTTTAGAATGCATTTAAACTTTAGGGAAATAGCAACTGCAAGCATAGTACTTTTTGCCGTTATTGATATCGTTGGGAGTATTCCCATCATTATTAATCTGAGAAAAAAAGTGGGTCATATTCACTCTGAGAAGGCGTCTATTGTCTCTGCGATCATAATGGTAGCATTTCTATTTGTGGGAGAGGAGATCCTTAATTTGATCCGTATAGACGTGTATTCCTTTGCGGTAGCCGGGGCCTTTATTATTTTCTTTTTGGCGATAGAGATGATCCTTGGGATCACCCTTTATCGTGATGAGGAACCAGAATCTGCCTCCATAGTACCTATTGCTTTTCCGTTGATTGCCGGTGCGGGCACTATGACTGCTCTTTTATCCTTACGCGCCGAATTTTATGTGGAGAACATCATAGCAGCAATTATCGTCAATATTATCTTTGTCTACCTGGTTTTAAAATCGTCTGCCAAGATTGAACGCGTCATGGGGAAAGGTGGACTAAGTGTAGTCAGAAAAGTATTTGGAGTCATATTATTGGCTATTGCCGTTAAATTATTTGCCACGAATATTAATCAGTTATTTCCATAAATGGGTATTTCCCAGGAATACAACTCACAATAAAGCGAAAAAAATGAATAAAAAAGTTACGGTTGTTCTTATCATTTTAGCCCTCGCCCTAATTGCCTATAATGTGACGATCATTGATTTTTCAGAACCTTTGGGTGAGGAAAGTATTATTGCCGTCATAGGTGTTGTGGCCGCCTTGTGTGCCATTGTCCTTCTTCTCATTCTACTTACATCCAGTAACATCCAGAAAAAGATTGACGAAGATTAGATTTCTCCTTCTTTGTAATAAAGTAACCTGAGTTTTTAATATTTTTAAGGGTGAAAGCCCTGATATTCTTTTTTCTATTTAATTTTTTCTTCCTTGGGCTTTCTCAAAGTGAGGATCCACTTGCCGGTATCCTAACAGATTCTGTCCCGGTTATGCAGAATTCTGATGAATCCTATGCCCTGTATCTCCCTAGTGACTATGATCCCCAATCTCCATCACCCATTGTATTTATTTTCGATCCGGCAGCTCGTGGAGTAATTGGGCTACAACCTTTTATTGAAGCTGCTGAAAAATACTCCTATATTTTAATTTGTTCAAATGATTCTAAAAACGGACCATATAGTCCAAATCTAAAGATTGCAGATAACCTATTTAGGGTCGTATTAAACACCTATTCTGTTGATCACAAAAGAATATATACCGCCGGTTTCTCCGGCGGATCGCGCCTTGCAGCAACCATCGCCGTTTTGAGCAATAGTATAAGAGGGGTCATCGCCTGTGGTGCCGGATTTGCTAAAAGTCCGATGTATTTCCCCAATGTTCAAAATTCATTTTCCTATGCCGCCTTGGTGGGCTACCGAGATATGAATTATCAGGAAATGAAGAAAACTGTGCAATGGGCCTCTAAATTAGGTTTGCCAAACGAGTTTTTTCCATTTGAAGGAGAACATCGATGGCCTCCTTCTTCTGTGATCCTTCGTGCATTCGATTGGCTCCAAAATGAGGCGGTAAAGCAAGGTGTGTCGACAGTAAATAAGGAAGACCGCATATTGAACTACCAACGTTCATTGTCCTTAGCAGATTCATTAGAGAAAAACGGTCATTTGCATGATGCGGTTAATGAATACGAACGACTTCAAAGAAACTACTCAGATCTAGTGGAGGCCGATTATTTGAATACTAGTATAAGGAGAATTAAAAAACAAAAAGTATATAAAAGAGCAGAGGTCATTGAAAAAAGAGTGGCTGTTTTAGAAGACTCTTTGTCTCAGAAATTTCTACTAAGATTTGAGCAGGAATCTATGGAGGGCACAAGCCCGGATAATTTTAAATGGTGGAAGAACCATTTGAATCGTTTTAATAAGAAGTATAGGGAACATAAACAGCATGCCTATAGCGATATGGCATATCGTATTAATTCACAACTTTTTGCTGTAGCCATTGAGTCTTTTAATGAATTCTTATTAGAAGGGAATGATAAAGAGGCTGCATATTGCGAAGAATTACTATTAGTAATTGCCCCAGAAAATCCTTTCGCACACTATCAAATGGCAAGGAGGTATGCAGCAAAAGATATTTTGCAAAAATGTCTTGAACATTTGGAAAAAGTTATAGCCCTGGGCTGGAACGATAAAGAATTTATTCGAAATACTTCGGAATTTTCCAAGATACGTAAAGACCCGGCTTTTATAAGTTTACTTGAAGGAATAAAATAGATATACTACTAATCTTTTACCATTTTCTTCAGCATTGGTTGATCTAATTCCAATACTTTTTGCAACATAGGATCAATGGCGCCTTTGATCTTGGCACTGATGTTAGGTGAAAACAACTGTTCTGCCAATGCCGCTTTTAAATACAATTTAATGCGTTGATCATACGCGTAGAAATCCATTCGGATGCTATTGCCAACAGCAAAATCCACAAATTGCTCAAATAGGATATCATCTACCGCGAAGTTATTGATAAAATCTTGCTGCTTATAGTTGTTATAGCGGTCACGGTCTTCCTCAAGATGTTCAAAAACAAAGCGAGAAATAAAACCAAGGCTTTCCATACTCTTTATGGTTTCTTCCTCAATATTTCCAATTGGCACAAACACATCGGGGATTATGCCTCCTCCTCCATATACCACCTTGCCTTTTGGGGTAGTAAATTTTAGAGAATCTGCTACCTTAATGCTATCCGCAGACATTAATTCTCCATTCTCGTACCTGGCTTCAAAACGCTCGTAATAGTCTTCATTACCATTCTTGTAGTTTCTTTGAATGGAGCGACCTGTTGGAGTGTAATACCTGGACACTGTTAGGCGCACAGCAGATCCATCTCCCAGTGCCATCTCGCGCTGTACAAGTCCTTTTCCAAATGACCTGCGACCTACTATGGTCCCTACGTCATTATCCTGCAATGCCCCTGCAATGATCTCGCTCGCCGAGGCAGACCGTTCATTAATAAGTACATATACCGGTTTGTCTTCAAATGAACCTGCTTTGGATGCAAACATCTTCTCTACTTTGCCCTTCTTATTCTTAGTAAAAAGAATAAGCTTACCATCCTTCAGGAATTCGTCTGCCATTTGCTCTGCAATTCCTAAATATCCCCCTGGGTTATCCCGCAGATCGAGCGTTATTTTCGTAGCCCCATTTTTCTGCAAAGAAAGAAGGGCTTTTTTAAATTCTTTATAGGTAGATTCTGCAAATCTGTTGATTTTTATGTACCCCAAATCAGGAGAAAGCATGTAATAGGCTTCAACACTCTTTATTGGCACTCTATCTCTTTTAAGGGTAACCGTAAAGTAGTTGTCTTCTGTTTTTCGATATACCTTTAAATCTACCGTAGAACCTATTTCCCCTTTCAAAGTACTGACAATACGGCTGCTGGGTAAATTCTTACCGTACAATGTGTCTTTGTCTGCGATCAATATTCTATCACCGGGTTCTATCCCCTTTAGAAAACTTGGACCGTTTTCAATGGTGCGTATCACCGTAATAGTGTCCTTGTACATATAAAAATTGATCCCGATCCCCACAAAATCACCTTTCATGTTCTCAGAAACCTGTGTTAGTTCCTCCCTTGGAATATACACCGAGTGCGGATCTAACTTTTCCAGAATATTATTGACGGTAACATCTACAATACTATCAGTATTGATCTCATCTACATACTCAAAATCTATATAATCTATAAGTCGGTTTAGCTTATCTTTTTTTGAGTTGGTGGAGAAGAGCTTTTCGGGCGAATCATTAAAATTAAGCTTACCTCCAATCAGGACACCTAATGCCAAGGCTAAGGCAATGATCATGGGCCATATATAGTGATACTTCTTCATTAATTCTTATTCGTTTTCTTCCAAAATATGAGGAAGATGTTCTAGCACGATCCCCGCTCTATCCAGAAATTGCAACCCTGAGTCATCTTTATATGCTATTTGGTATACAACGCGTTTAATGCCAGATTGGTGTATTAACTTACTGCATTCCTTGCAAGGGGATAATGTAATATATAAAGTTGCCCCTTCACATGACTGCGTAGAAGCTGCTACCTTGGAAAGGGCATTCGCCTCAGCATGTAAAACATACCATTTGGTATATCCGTCATCATCCTCACAAATATTCTCAAATCCTGTAGGCGTTCCATTGTATCCATCGGATATTATCATACGGTCCTTTACGACTATAGCTCCTACCTGTCTGCGGACACAATAGGACAATTTACCCCATTCATGAGCCATCCTTAGATAGGCCCGATCATACTTTAATTGCTTCTTCTTTGTCACTAACTCTTATCAGATTAATTCTTCAAATGATTGAAAAGCACTAAGATACCCGCTTTGAAATAGTTCAACAACCATAAATGGTTAATATTTAATTAAAACCGATAAGAAGAAGTAATCCCTCTATTATCGTTTGCTTAAGACAATTAAAGTTATTTCATAAACGCATTAAAAAGGCCAGGTAGTATAGATCATCGGTAGTGTAATAAGGATCACGATAGTTGATGTACCCAAAACAAAATAGCTTTTTGGAAGCCTAAGCCTTTCAACCAGTAAAAATACCAGTATCAACACCCCAATTATAATGACGATTTGAGATAATTCTATTCCAGTGGCAAATCCAAGTAACGGATTGAGCTTGTTATCCTCCCCGGCCATCAGCATTTTAAAATAATTTGAGAATCCAAAACCGTGGATAAGTCCAAAAAAGGCCGTAGCTGCACTTTGCAATTTAAAATTAAGCGCAGTATCCTTATTTACAACCTCTTTTACGTTAAAAAGTGCGGTCATTAATATGGTAATTGGTATCAGAAATTCAATCCATGCTACATTGACTTCTACGATCTCATACACGGAAAATGCCAACGAAAGGCAGTGTGCTACGGTAAATATAGTAACCAGGGTTAAAATCTGTTTCCATAAGCGGAAGGTAAACGGTATGGCCAACGCGGTAAGGAACAAAATATGGTCATAGGCATTGAAGTCTAAAACATGACCTAATCCCAATTCTACATAAAACAAAAAATCTTCCAAGATGCTATAAAGGATTACATTCCACGTTGTTGCTGAATCTGTTCATAGGCCTTCTGAACTTCCTTGAACTTCTCTTCTGCTCCTTTTTTGATAGCCTCATTTTCCGTATTTACCCTATCTGGGTGATATTTTTTTGCCATGGTTCTGTAAGCCTTCTTAACCTCATCATCCGAAGCGCTCTTCTCTATCTCCAAAATCTTATAGGCGTTGTCTGCGGCCTTGACAAACATCGCTTTGATACTTCCAAAATCTCTGGCACCAATACGTAAATAGCCCGCTATCTCACGGATCTTTTCAATCTCAGGAGCGCTGATTGACCCATCAGACTGTGCAATGGCGAACAAAAAATGGAGTAGTTGCAGGCGCACCTCATAGCTTGTTCGCTGATTGAGATAGGTACAGATCCTTTGGGCGGAGATCTCACGTTTTTTAATTACCTCATTAAACGTTCTAAAAATGGCATTTGCCTTCTCTTTTCCATAGGTATTAAGGAAATACTGCCTTACATAATCTAATTCTCGTTGACTTACCTGCCCATCTGCTTTGATCACCAGGGAACACAAAGACAGTAAATTCAACTCAAAATCGGCCGGTGAAACTTTTTGCCTGGACAGATCTTCAAATATTGATCGTGCGTTGGAGCCGGAGCCTAGATTGTCCATAAAACTGCCAACCAGAAACCCAATAATAGCTCCCGGTAAACGAAATAAAAAATACCCTAAAATAGCGGCGATCCAACGAATCATGAAAAGTAAAAAATTTTGGCAAAGATAAGGCTAAACCGATAATAACCCTGTAGTACCTTAAGAAAGCTTTAGCTTTATAGTTATACATTTTGGTTATCTTTGCAGGGAATAAAAATAAAAAATATACTATGTATCCTGCAGAATTAGTAAAACCCATGAGACAAGATCTGGCTTCGGCTGGTTTTGAAGAATTATATACCGCAGAGGCTGTTGAAAAGGCCCTTAAGAAAGATGGAACTACCTTGGTGGTAGTAAACTCTGTATGTGGTTGTGCTGCGGCTAATGCGCGACCTGCGGCAAAATTAAGTTTGCGAAATGATAAAAAACCAGATCATTTGATCACTGTATTTGCCGGAGTTGATACAGAAGCTGTGGATGCAGCCCGAAATCTAATGGTTCCATTTCCTCCTTCATCACCCAGTATGGCTCTTTTTAAAAATGGTGAGCTGGTACATATGATAGAAAGACATCATATAGAAGGAAGGCCTGCAGAAATGATAGCTGAAAATTTAAGCGGAGCTTATGACGAATTCTGTTAGACTCCAATAAGTTTTATCTTAAAAACCGCACTTTCATAAGTGTGGTTTTTTATTTTTGTTCAATGCGTAAAATTCTGGCATATCCTTTAACCTGTATTTATTTCCTTTTTTTTGGAATAGTTCTTCTTGTTTTTCATCCCATTCAATGGATATGCTTTAACTGGTTTGGATATGATGCCCATCAAAAAAGTGTAAGCTTCCTCAACTTAACGCTAATGTGGTGCACCTACCTCCTGGGAACCCGCTACACTTTTAAAAATGATCACAACATTCCAGAAGGTGTGCCGCTGATCATAGTTTCGAACCATCAAAGTATGAACGATATTCCTCCTATTATCTGGTATATGAGAAAATATCATCCAAAATTTGTGAGCAAGATAGAATTGGGGAAAGGCATACCAAGCGTATCATATAATCTAAGACATGGAGGTTCGGCCCTCATAGATCGGAAGGATAGTAAACAAGCCCTTGTGGCTATTGCTGAATTGGGTAAATACATAGAAACAAACAAAAGAAGTGCGGTTATCTTTCCTGAAGGTACGCGCAGTAGAACAGGGCACCCAAAGAAATTTCAACCCACCGGATTAAAAGTGCTGATGAAACGGGCACCCTCCGCACTTATAGTGCCTATAAGTATCAACAATTCATGGAAAATGTTACGCTATGGTAAATTCCCTTACGGTATAGGATCACATTTGTATTTTAAGGTACACCAACCAATAGAGAACACCGGAGATTTCGAAGATTTACTTGCAAGGGTAGAAGAGGTCATTTCGAACAATATACACGTCACTCCATGAATACCACCTCTCTGGTTGAAGACACCATTGCCTTTGTCAAAGAAACCCTATGTGATGCAGAGGCAGGACACGATTGGTTCCATACTCAACGCGTTTTTCGCAACGCCCTCCTGATCGCTAAAGACGAAAACGTGGATGTTTTGGTTGTAAGCCTCGGTGCCTTGTTACACGATATTGCTGATGCAAAATTTCATCAGGGCGATGAAACAGTTGGCCCCAAAATGGCCAGGGCATTTCTTAATTCCCTGGAGGTAGAAAAGGAAGTCATTGAAAAGGTATGCTATATCATTAAACATATTTCTTTTAAAAATAGTATCGGGGGGAACAAGACAAAAACGCACCCAATAGAATTGTTGGTGGTTCAGGACGCAGACAGGTTAGATGCTATTGGCGCCATTGGAATTGCACGCGCTTTTCACTACGGAGGTTTTAAGAATAGAACCCTCTACGATCCCGAAATAGCTCCCAATTTGGAACTGACCAAAGAGGAATACAAAAATTCTAAGAGCCCCACCATCAATCATTTCTATGAGAAATTGCTCCTTCTTAAAGATAAAATGAATACCAAAACCGGAGCAAAGATCGCCCTGCAAAGACACGATTTTCTCTTGCAGTATCTGGAACATTTCTATGCGGAATGGAGTGGGACTCAGTGAATTTCTTTTTGATTTCCTTTTGGCTTGCCAAATGAATTTTTGATCACCCTTAATGGCACTTAAAAAATTTCTTTTTTTCGTATCTTCCGGCTTCATCCAAAAACCATTCCCGTATGCAAAGGCGTAAATTTATCAAGAATGTATCGGCCTCTACAGCTGTATTTTCAATTGTTCCAAGTTATGTTCTAGGTAAAGGTCATGTGCCGCCCAGCGATACGCTTTATGTTGGAGCATTTGGTGTTGGTGGCCGCGGTTCTGGAGTTATCAGCGGGCTACAGGAAACAGGGAAGGTGAAATTTGTATCATTTTGTGATGTAGATGATAGAAGAGCGGCAGAAACCTATGCACTCTATCCAGACGTTAAGCGCTACAAAGATTTTCGTAAGGTATACGATAAACAATTAAAGGATATGGATGCTGTAATGGTGGCTACCCCAGACCATACGCATGCCACCATAGCCTTACCTTTTATGCGTGCCAAGAAACACGCCTATGTTGAAAAACCCCTTACTCATAATATTGCCGAAGCACGTTTGATGACCAAGGTGGCACAGGAGAATGGAATCGTCTCTCAGATGGGCAACCAGGGAGCCTCTAGTGATGGTAGCAGACTTGCCAAGGAATGGATCAATTCTGGTATTATTGGTAAAGTAGAACGTGTAGATTGTTGGACCAACAGACCAGTTTGGCCTCAAGGGATTCCATTACCGGTAGGTAAAGATGAGATCCCGGACGGACTTGATTGGGATCTGTGGCTGGGACCTGCGGCGAAAAGAGATTACAACAATTCGTATTTGCCTTTTAAATGGCGTGGCTGGTGGGACTTTGGTACCGGGGCTATGGGCGACATGGGATGTCATATTATGGAAACGCCTTTTGGAGTTTTAGATCTGGGTTATCCTACCGAGGCAGAAGCCAGTTGCACTACGAATTGGGTGGGCGATTTTGTTGAAGCAGATTATAGTGCTTCCTGTCCTGCTTCATCCATTGTGCGTCTAAAATTCAATACACCTCAGCACGGAGATATAGCCCTAAATTGGTATGATGGTGGTATAATGCCAGATCTCCCGGACGAATTAAAAGATGGCGAGACTATTGGCGATTCTGGTGGAGGTTCTGTTTTTTATGGCACCAAAGGGATTCTGGTGTGTGATGTTTATTCGCGCAATGCGAGACTACTTCCTTCGGAAATGATGAATATGTATAATCCTCCTACCCCTACCTTAAAACGAATTGAAGGCAGCACTGGCGGGCACCAGCGTAATTGGGTTGAAGGCTGCCTGCAAGGGACGGAAACATCTTCTAGTTTTGACAGATCAGGTCCTTTAACAGAAGCAGTTTTGATGGGGAATTTGGCTATTAAGGCATTTCAATACAAACAATTGGTGGAACCAGAAGAACCAGGCGGAAGATCATCGATTTTAAGACCCGGAAGAAAAAAATTGCTTTGGGAAGGTGAATCCATGAAGGTAACAAATTTTGAGAAAGCCAATGAATGGGTAAAAGGGAGCTATCGCAAAGGATGGGAATTAAAATAATTTCCACTGCCCCTGTTTATATACCTCGTAGAGTTCCTTATTCAATTTGGGGAAAGTGCGTCCTTTGAAATACCTTCGTTTTGCAATTTTGGACAGGTCATGAATTTGTTTTGCAAGTACTCCTTCTCCTTTATTTCGTATCCCAAACCTATTGTCATTTAAGGTGCCTCCATGACAACTTTCTATCTGATGCAAGACCTTATTTGCTTTGTCTGGCATGGTTCGTTGTATCCAGTCAGTAAATAGTATTCCAAGAGCACCATTTAATCTCACAACAGTAAAGGCAAAGGAAAGTGCCCCATTTTCTAAACAGCCCGGGCCAACTGTAATAATTCATGACTGTTTATCCCGGGAATGATAGGTGCAAGCATGGCATTGACAGGGATGTTATTTTCTGAAAGTATTTTGATGGTCTCCAAACGTTTTGCAATGGTTGCAGTACGAGGTTCCAGGAGTCGTCTTGTCTCTTCCGACAAAGAGGTTACCGAAATATTTACCCCTATAAGTGAATCTTTTGCAAGTTCTCTTAACAGATCTAAGTCTCTCAGGATCATGGTATTCTTTGTAATAATACCAACTGGGTGTTTGTATTTTAAAAATACTTTTAAACACGCCCTTGTGATTTCAAATTTTTTTTCGGCAGGCTGATAACAATCTGTATTCCCTGAAAGGACTATTGTTTCGGCTTTCCACTGTTTACTTTTAAACTTTTCTTCTAATAACTGCGGTGCATTCTCTTTTATCAAAATCTTTCTTTCAAAATCGAGTCCGGCGCTATACCCCCAAAATTCGTGGGTATTGCGGGCATAGCAATAAATACAACCATGTTCACATCCCTGGTAGGGATTCATAGAATAGGACATCCCCACATCCGGACTGGTAACTTTATTGACAATGGTCTTAGGAAAAATGGGCAAATACTCAGTTTTATTCTTATCGGCCAACTCCCCTTCCTTCCAACAGTACTCCAGAAAATCATCTCGCATTTCTGAATGTAACTCCTGAAACTTGTTACGGGAATTATGTTGGGCACCACGTCCTTTAAGATAGTCAGCATTCATAAAATAGGAATATGTCCAAATATATGGATTTATTCCTATTAATGATTTTAATGTATTAAAAGATTATTGAATGGTGACGTTTACCAATTGCTTTTTATTTCCGCGTTTGGCGTAGAAAAGCATTTTACCATTGGTCTCATCCTTGAGAGGGTTGGAAACTTTTAACGGAAGCCGGGCATCTTTGGAATCTATGATCTTCTCATAGCTCATCTTACCCTCTTTGTTCAATTGAATTACAAAGACATTTCTGTTCCTGCTGAGGCCTTGCTTAAAAATGATCCTTTCTTTATTCAGTACCTGCGGATTTTCAGCAGCCGTGCTTATAAAAAAGTAGGTATTGCCATTTTTTGTAAAAGCACTATAAGAGGCATAATCCCCATCGCCTTGCGTAACCTCAGATTTATTGATGTTACGAGCCCAAACCATATTTCCTTTGGCATCTATCTTTGCACTTACAATATCATTATGATGAAAACGCTCTACCCGCAACCTGCCGCCACTTGAGTTTGACTGAACACTATTGGTCACAAAATACTCCTCGGCATTGAACAAAATTGAATTCTCCGGAGTTACCGTTACATTTTTAAAGACGAGATTTTTTACTTCCTTATCGTATTCTTGTCCAAACTTATCGAACATAAATTGCTCAGAAAAAGGATTGTATTTTCTGCTTTTCACGGTAAGCGTTGCAGGATCCAGTTTAAAATAAGCCAGACCATTGTATCTATTATCCTTGCGATCAGCATAGAAACCAACGCATATCAAATCGCCCTGATTGAGAATAGGGGTCAATGATTCTGAGTATTTACCTGGAGTATCGAAACTTTGTGTTTTGATCCCCTGAGTGCTGAGCTGTATTAGCTCATATTGAAATTTACGTTCCAGGGCTGTAAAACGTTTCTTTTTAAAATACGCTTTTCCAATAATAAAAACCTTTGCCAGATCATTTGAGACCACCATTCGCTCAAAGGCATAATTCTTTTCCTCAACTTCGCCAGAAAAATCCTGATACAAGGCTTGTTTCAAATTGGCTGTAAAAAGATATATATCGTGCCTGTTATTTTTTCCTTTTTTGTAATGGGTACTGATGACAAATCCATTCTTATTCTCAGAAAACAAGACCGTAGTGGTGAATCCTGAATTGAAATTCCGATTGTAGTAGTTCTTATCTAACGGGTTCTTTACCGGAGCGGAAGAAAAGGATAGCAATTTTTCCTTTGTAAAGGTAAAAGGATCCAAGGGACTCCTGTGTGCCCAATATTCATAAGTACCTGCTTCTATATTGTAATCTAAGAACAACAAATACAACTGCCCATTCTTTAAATAGCCATCCACAAATTCCGGGCCCTTCACCTTATAATTGTACTCAGAAACCAATTGCATTTCCCTGTTGTAATGTTCTATAAGGTAGCCCTTGGGCTTTAAGATAAGTCCCGTATAATAGGCCCTTACAAGAATACTACCTCCGTAGCCATCATCGGTGATCATCAATAAATTTGAATATTTATACCGATCATTATATTTCTCACCAAAAGTGTAGTCTACAGGAAATTCCTGAGCCCGCACAAGAAAACTCATAAAAAGAAGCCCAATAAAAAGGGGGTTTTTTAGCATACCCAAGATTTTAAAATAAGGATGTTCTTACGAACCGGGGAAGGAGGCTTTTCTCTTTTCAAGGAAAGCTGTGGTACCTTCTTTAAAATCATCTGTACCAAAGCACTCTCCAAAAGCTTTAACCTCTATTTCATAACCCTGAACACCATTGTTAAAACCCGCATTTATCGCTTTTATTGCCTGACTGATAGCCATAGGAGAATTTTTTGCAATTTTATGAGCGATCGTCTTACAGAAATCAAGTAGCTCTTCAATTGAAGTAATGTGGTTCACCAGGCCAAATTCTATGGCTCTTTCCACGTCTATCATACCCCCCGTCATGATCATTTCCATGGCTCTTCCCTTTCCTATTAATTGAGGAAGTCGCTGTGTTCCGCCATAGCCGGGAATGACACCCAAAGATACTTCGGGCAGGCCCATTCTAGCATTATGGCTAGCCACCCTAAAGTGACATGCCATGGCAAGCTCTAGTCCGCCTCCAAGCGCATATCCATTTATTGCCGCTATCACCGGTTTAGAAAGGTTCTCAATAAAACTAAAAAGTAATTCCTGTCCCTGAGCAGCCAATTGTCCTCCCTGTTTGGTATTGAAATGGGCAAATTCGGAAATATCGGCCCCTGCGACAAATGCTTTATCTTCACTTCCGGTGAGTATAATGACGCGCACCTTCTTATTTGTTTCTAGGGCTTTAAAGGCTAAATGCAATTCTTTGATGGTCGCAGTATTTAGTGCATTTAATTTCTTTGGTCTGTCAATAGTTACTATCGCCAGGTTATCTTCTAATTTTACTTTGATATTATTGTATTCCATACTACTGGTTTATTTATTTTCCTTAGGAAATCTGACTGTAAATACAGACCCTTTTTCCGGTTGCGAGGTTAAAGTTATTGATCCTTTATACGTTTCCACTATATTTTTTACCATTCCCAGACCTAAGCCCATCCCGCTAGATTTCGTAGTGAACTTAGGTTCAAATACCTTTTCCTTTACTTCGTCTGAGATACCAATACCATTATCTGCCACGGATATCTTTACATAAGCACCATCAGAGATCACAGATACCAAAATCCTGGGTGATTCCACTTCCGGCACTGCCTGAATAGCATTCTTCACAAGATTGGTTACTACGCGGATCAGTTGTGTCCGGTCTAATTTCGCAATTATTTCTTCTTCCTCGGAGATAAAATGGATGTAATTCTCATTAAAAATATCAAGTGCCAGTTTTACCGTTTTCACCACATTCAAAGTTTCATTCTGCTGGGCCGGCATTTCAGCAAAACTTGAGAAAGCCCCGGCAATACTACTCATCATATCTATTTGTTGGATTAGCGTTTTTGAAAACTCCTCAATCTTCATTTTCGCATCCGGATCTGAAGGTTTAAACTTACGTTCAAAGCTCTGTACGGTGAGTCGCATTGGCGTTAATGGATTTTTTATTTCGTGCGCAACTTGTTTAGCCATTTCCCGCCAGGCCTGTTCCCTTTCACTTCGCGCCAATTTCGCAGCACTTTGCTCCAGTTCATCTATCATTTCGTTGTAGGAATCTATTAACTTTCCTATTTCCTCACTGGGGTTTTTAACAAAGATCTTTTCATTCCGTTTTGTGAGATCGGTTTGATGTAGTTTATCAGAAATAGTTGCTAAAGAACGGGTGATGTATTTGGAGATAAAATAAGCCAGGAAAATAGCAATGACAAACATTATGAGGTAGACCCCACCGAGACGGAACAGGAATTCTCTCAATTCCATACTATTAAAGGAATTGTCCTCATAATATGGCAAATTTAAAATGCCAATAGGCTTAAATTTCAGATCGGTAATAAATGTATAGGAAGCCTGATATTTATTTCCTGCTACCAGATTATCTTCTACATATCTTTTATTTGGACTTTCTTTTAGATTGTTTAAAAGATAAGCCTCCAGGCATCGTGAAATTGAATCATTGTTGAATTGCGGACGTGAACTTTTGATAAGTTGTCCTTCCAGATCATAAATATTGAAATTCACATTCTGTACATCGGCGATACGATAGATCTCATCTTTAAAGATCAGTCCAAGATTTTCAGTGATCACCGGATAGGTAGTTGACTGAAGGGTATAACTGATACTCTGTTTAAGCTGTTCTTCCTTGCGCTCCAGGCGATCCTGGTGATAATCCTTGGATTGTTCCCTGTATTGATAGACCGTTACCCCTGCAATCAACACAGACGCAATCAGCACTAAAAGTATCATGGTAACAAAAATCCGGGACCGGAGTGAGAACTTCTTGAACAAGGCTCTTTATTTTGATTTTAAAGATAGCAATAATCAGTCCAAAAGAGAGTGTGAAGATCAACTAGAGTTATTAACGCCCATAGGGAATTAAGATCTCAACGATTGGTAGCTATAAATTAAACAGGCATCTTCTATGCCTCGGGGTTCTTATCCCGGAACCTTTTGTACAGCTTTATCCCGAACATAAGTAAAAGGCCCAAAACAATAATACCTACCATCCCGTACACCCAATTAAAGGCACTTTTGAGAATCGCCAGGAAGGTAACCGCAAACAGTACCACAGTAGCTCCTTCATTCCAAATTCGCATAAAGTTAGAGGTGTATTTTATGGAATTCTGCTGTAATTGAAGGAACATCTGATGGGTCTTTAGATGATACGCAATCAACAGCACCACAAACAGCAGTTTCACGTGCATCCATGGCTGCTCTAACCAACCAGGAATAATTACCAGCAACCAAATAGCGAATAGAGTTGCTAAAACTGCAGAAGGCCATGTAATAATATACCAAAGCCTTTTGGTCATCAATTTTAACTGATCTGAGAGGATGTCTTTTGCAGGATTTGGTTTATCCTGAGCTTCAATATGATAAATAAAAAGCCTTGGAATATAAAACAAGCCCGCAAACCAGGTGATCACAAAAATAAGATGTAATGATTTTATATAGTTATAGTACTCTCCCATTATTTACCGCTTTGTATGGCACCTATCCCTGCATTCCAGAGCGTCTTGTTGTAGTTTGGCAAGGCCACATTCACAAAGTTCTGAGCTCTGGATCGTAACCCATTCCACTGAGCATCCAAGGTTTCCCTGCGGTCTCTGGAACCCTGATTTACTCTGGGAATAACACTGTTTGTCTGATTGATCAAATAGAGATACTCTGCTGTAAATTTATTGGGAAAATTTTCAACATCGTCATACGCCTGGGATTTGCGTTGTATCATTTCCTCATCCCAGGTTATCAGTTCTTTTAATAACACCTCACCGGCTTGTTTGGCCTCGCCCGCTTCCATAGTGGGCAACAGCGTTTTTAATTGTTGCTGTACCTTGAAAAGTTGATTAACCAACTGATGCATTTCATTAAGTTTGGCTTCCATTTCCGACATAAAAACATCGAACTCCTCATACTGTGTCATGGAAACATCAAAACCGGGAGTTGCAACTATTTTACCTTCAGTCATCACGGTTTCTTCACCAAGTTTTAAACGAATAGTATAGTTGCCTGGCGGAGCCTTATGCCCTTGAAAACCAGCCTCTATATAAACCCCCGGAATTCCTTCCATGATAGGATAATTAAGATCCCAAACAAATCTGTTAAGCCCTTGTTCTTGCGGTAATACCGGTGCAGGAGGAGGGCCACCCCCGTTGTGTTTTTGATAGGTACTATCTTTCTCAGAACTGAAGGTCCTAATGACCTTCCCCGAAGAATTCAATATCTCCATAGTTAATGGCTTTAGCAACCGCCATCTTCGGTAACTCATAATAAAGGACCATTCCATTGGCCGGATTTATACCCTGGAAAGGGTGTGTTCCTTTAAAATCCTTTGAATTCTTGTCTAAGGGACTTGCCCACCAGGCGTTAAGCGCCTCCTCTGGTTTCATGATCTTTACCCCTGAATTTCCGGTTTTATATTGAGAAAGAGCAGCCAGATCATCCAGGATCCAGAATGAACGTCCAGAAGTAGCCACTACCAGATCACCCTGATGTACCTTAAGATCCGTAATAGGTGCATTAGGCAGGTTCAATTGTAGCGTTTCCCAGCTTGCACCATCATTCCAGGAAATATAAATTCCTTTCTCTGTTCCGGCGTATAACATTCCTTTTCTTGATGCATCTTCACGTATCACCCTGGTAAAGGACCCGTAGGGAATACCGCTACTAATATTTGTCCAGGTTTTTCCATAATTAGTGGTTTTATATAACCCAGGCGTATAGTCGTTAAACTTATACCTTGTTGTTGCGATATAAGCTGTGCCGGCATCATGTGGTGAGACCTCAATGGCATTGATCAGGCATTCCTGCAGGCCTTTTGGGGTTACATTTTCCCAACTTTGTCCTCCATTCCTGGTTATTTGTACAAATCCGTCATCACTCCCGGTCCAGTAAACTCCTTTTTCATGAGGTGATTCTATCATATAGGCAATGGTGCCATAATTTTCTGCCCCAACAGCCTCTATCGTATATGGACCACCGCCATGTCCTTGTTTTTCATCCATATTTCGGGTAAGATCGGGAGAGATCTCTTCCCAGGTAGTTCCCATATCAGTAGTTTTAAGTACCAATTGAGCACAATGGAAAAAGGTATTTGGTTCATGCTGTGATCTTATGATAGGTGCATTCCAGTTATACAGATATTTCATTTCCCTGGCCGCCATTCCAAGGTATTGTATGGGCGCTGCCATGATCTTGGTATCAGATTTTGTCTGGGTGTCTAAGACGTCAATGGTTCCCAGGTAACTTCCTCCCAATACATAACGAGGGTTATCAGGATCGAATGCAAGAAACGCACTTTCTCCTCCCGCAGAATAGGTCCAATCTTGTTCTGTAATGCCCCATCTTGCTAAGGATAGACTTGCGATCCTTACAGACGTATTATCTTGTTGGCCTCCGTATACATTGTATGGAAATAAGTTGTCTGTACTGATGCGATAAAACTGTGCCGTAGGCATAATGTCTTGGGAAGACCAGGATTTTGCATAGTCGAAACTAACGGCTGCGCCGCCATCATTCGCAATGACCATATTCTTAGAATTCGCCGGATTAATCCAAAGATCGTGGTAGTCCCCATGAGTTCCTGTTATCTGTTCCCAGCTAACTCCCCCATCATAAGACCTCAGCGCCTGTGCACTCATGACATATACCGTATTTTCGTCATTTGGGTCCGGGAATACTTCAATATAATACCACGCCCGCTGTACCAATCTGTTGTCCCCACTGATCATATTCCAGGAATCCCCGGCATCATTGGAAACAAATAATCCGCCCTTGTCTTTATTCGAATCGCTTTCCACGAGGGCATATACTTTATTGGAATTCGCCTGACTCACCGCAATGGCCATTTTACCTTTTTCTTCTGGCAAACCATTGTGTATCTGTTTCCATGTTTCACCGCCATCTGTAGATTTATATAAGCCACTTCCAGAACCACCACTGATGACAATATTAGGTTTGCGCTGATGATGCCACATACTGGCATATAGTACCTCAGGCGTAGAAAGATCCATGGAAAGTTCATTACATCCTGTAAGTTCATTCACAAATAGAACTAGTTTCCAGGTAGTTCCGCCATCTGTGCTTTTGTAAATACCGCGTTCTTTGTTAGGGCCGTATAATGCCCCTTGAGCGGCTACATAAACTATATCCGGATTAGTAGGATGAATGACGATCCTTGCTATATGCTGTGTCTTTTCTAAGCCTATTTTTTTCCAGGTTTTCCCGGCATCAGTAGATTTATACACCCCGTCTCCATAAGAGGTCATCACTCCACGTACAGCATGTTCTCCCATCCCACAATACACTATATTGGGGTTAGAAGCTGAAACGGCTACTGCACCAACAGATCCCATCTCAAAAAACCCATCTGAAATATTATCCCATTGTTTCCCGGCATCAGTAGTCTTCCAGAGACCCCCACCAGTAGTTCCCATATAATAGGTCATAGGATCACCAATGACGCCTGTTGCAGTCACGGACCGCCCTCCTCTGAAAGGGCCAATATTTCTGTATTTGAGTGGTTTAAAATACTCTTCTGCCGTTTGGGCCATTATGGTTCCTACAAACAAAAAGGCAAGCAGACCAAATATTCGTTGTTTCATGTTGAATTGAGTGATTACAAAGTTGATTAGCATTTTTATGTTGAGACATATTTCAGATATAGTATCCCCTGCCGGGGTGGCAAGGGATAATATCTTATCGCTGTCTATATCTATTCTATAAAGAGATAATTTAATTGTAAGGTGTTAAAGGCCTCATTAAAGGCTTTGATCTCCTTGGTGACCAAGGCATCAAATTGATTTAACTGTTCTTCAATTTTAGTTGTGAGCTGATTCTTTACCGCAATATCCTGATCTGTTGGATGAAAATCATCAATAGACACCAAACTGTTCAAATGTGCTAATTTATTGGTTAGTCTGATCGGAAAATTCAAAGGATCTTGTCCACTTCTATTCTGTGTCTGATAGAGCGCTTTCTCTACTTCTCCAAAATCATTCTTCATTTTTTTGGCTTTCTCTACCAATTCCGCGGTAGCTTCGTTGCCTTTGTACTGCGTCATAAAAGCATCGAGCTGAGTTGTAATCTTTCTGATCTTTTTGATGGAAGCATGCGCTTTATCTACGGTACTATTAATGTCCGAAATAAAATCGAATTGTGTTTGCATCTCAGCTACACTGGCCTCAGCCCTTGGATCTGGCAGAATAGTAAAAGGTTTCGTTTGAGTAACCCCATTCACATTGAGATGAACCTTATAGGGTCCGGGGACGGCCTTCGCACCATTTAAATTGGCCCACCACATAATCATTCCTTTAAAATCCTGGGCTCCTTTTCCACGCGTATCCCAAACATGGGTATTGCCTTCTTTTTTTGGTTTAAGTTTTTCGTCTGCTTCCTTGGCATACGTACTAAAGTTGGCGAGTGTATCTCCTGCAACGGAGGTATAGGTAAGGGCAATACTATCCTTTTCGGAAAAGTCCTTTAAATAAAAATGGGTGATAACCCCATTCGGATGGTTTTGTCCTTCTGTTTTTGAAGGGTTTCTACTTGTGCCTCCCTTGGTTCTATATGCATCTTTTGGCTGATAAAGGATGGTATTTCCTTTTGAAATACCTTCGTTTAACTGATGCAGCACCGTAAGATCGTCAATGATCCAAAGGCTTCGTCCCTGAGTAGCTACAATAAGATTATTGTCTTTTAAAGCTAGATCTGTAACAGGTACAATGGGTAAATTTAATTGGAATGGTTTCCAATTACGACCATCGTTAAAAGAGATATACATCCCTGTTTCTGTACCTGCATATAGCAACCCTTTTCTTTTAGGATCTTCCCGAACAACTCTGGTAAAATGCTCCTTATCTATACCACCAGTGATCTTCTGCCAGGTTTTGCCATAGTCTGTTGTTTTGTATAAATAAGGTTGAAAATCTCCTAATTTATAACGAGTGGCTGCCACATAACAAGTGCCTTCATCAAAGGCCGAGGGTTCTATACTATTCACCATGGACCATTCTGGCATGTTTGCCGGGGTTACATTCTCCCAGCTGCCTCCTCCATCTTTGGATACGTGGATGAGTCCGTCATCGCTTCCTACCCATAGCAGCCCTTCTTTCATCGGACTTTCATTTGCTGCAAAAATGGTACAATAGTATTCAACGCCTGTATTGTCCTGGGTTATTGGGCCTCCGCTTGAGACCAATTTATCAGGATCATTTCTGGTGAGATCACCACTTAAAAGTTCCCAACTTTGTCCCTCGTTGGTACTCATATGTACATGGTTGGAAAAAGTGTATAATTTTTTGGGATCATGCTTGCTGAAAATGATGGGGAAATTCCACTGAAAGCGATATTTCATCCCTTCTGCTCCATAACCCATGGGGTTATCTGGCCAAACATTGATGCCGCGTACGGTGTTGGCATCATGATTCACCCTGGTAAGGAAACCACCATAACTTCCGCCATACACAATGTCATTATTGGTAGGATCAACAGCGATATGAGCCGATTCTCCTCCTGCGGTAGATTCCCAGTCATTATCACCAATACTTCTCCCCTCACTACGGTGTTTAATTCGTATCGTTGAATTATCCTGTTGAGCCGCATAAATGCGATACGGGAAGGCATTATCTGTGGTAACTCTATAAAATTGTGCAGTGGGCTGGTTGTAATAAGTACTCCAGGTCTCACCGCCATCATAGGAGACTTGAGCTCCACCATCGTCCCCAATGATCATTCTTTTTGTGTCTTCTGGCGCTATCCAAAGATCGTGGTGATCACCATGAGGGGCATTAAATGTATTAAAGCTTTTCCCGCCATCGGTTGATTTATGGTAACGTACGTTGAGAACGTATACCACATCTTCATTTTCAGTATCTGCGTACACTCTGGTATAGTACCAGGCACGCTGACGCAGTTTTCTTTCAGAATTTACCATGCTCCATTTCTTCCCCCCGTCATCTGAGCGGTATAATCCACCTTTTTCTTTGTTTTCAACAATGGCCCATACACGTTGTGCATTTTTTGGTGAGACCGCTACACCAATGATCCCAAGTGTATCTTTTGGAAAGCCTTCATTTTTAGATATCTCTGTCCAGGACTCTCCACTATCTGTGCTTTTCCATAAGGCCGATCCGTCTCCCCCACTACTAAGGCTGTAAGGCGTTCTTTTTGCCCTCCAGGTAGATGCATACATTATCCTGGGGTTGGTTGGGTCTAATACCAGGTCTACTGCCCCGGCTTGATCATTTACATATAAGGTCTTTCTCCAGGTTGTTCCACCATCCTGACTCTTGTAAATACCTCTTTCCTGAGAAGGCTTATAGATATCTCCAAGCACGGCTGCATAGACCGTATTCGGATCATTAGGATGAATGCGGATACGAGGCACATGCCTGCTGTTTTTAAGTCCAACAGATTGCCAGGTCTTACCGGCATCTACCGTTTTCCATATGCCATATCCGGAAGAAACATTTCCTCTCAGGGTTTTTTCACCTCCCCCAACATAGATCACATTAGGATCGCTTTTAGCCACCTCCACAGCGCCTATACTTCCACCAAAAAAGCCATCAGATATATTTTCCCAGCTACGTCCTCCATCCATGGTCTTCCATACTCCACCTCCGGTGGCACCAAAATAAAACAGATTGGGTTCTCCGGGAACTCCAGTAACGGCTGCAGATCTACCTCCTCTAAATGGGCCTACCTGCCGGTATTCCAGACCAGAATACAAGGCCTCGGGATAGGCGTCTATTATTGTTGTGTTCTTTTTACTACGTTGAGCGTTGCTAGTTAGTGTAACAGCAAAACAGGCCAGAAACAGGCTAAAAAAATAGGTCTTTACTTTCATCCTTTTATGCATCTTTAAGTTTGTCGGCCTTAAATGTACCAAAAAAGACTAGAATGAAAACGGGAATAGAGATAAGAAAAAAGGGGGCATTAAACCCCCCTATAAATTGTACGATGTTTACGTTCTTTAAAATCGGTATCCTACACCTAGCTGAAATCCTTTGGTTTTTACCTTAAAATCACCAAAATCCGGATCATCCTCAGCAATATTTGAAAGCCCTAAATTGTAACGGGCATCAACAAAAAACCCTCCAACTACCTCATAGGCTGCACCAAAATTAAATGCAAAATTAGAAGATTTTAAACCATCGGTTCCTCCTTCGGCATCCACTAATAACCCCAATTGAGGTCCGGCTTGGATGTTCAATCCTTCAATTAGATAGTACTTTAACATCAATGGAACGTTAAAATACGTAATGTCCCCGTCCTTGGCACCTTCAATTGAATACTGAATCTCGGGCTGGAAATGTACTTTTTCAGTAAGGCCCACATCGAGCAAGCCCCCTACAAAAATACTGGTTGCACCATCTGGGGAAGCTCCCCCATCGGAATCAAAGGAAATTTTAAGATTGGAGAAATTGGCTCCTGCCTTTACTCCAAATGTAATTCCCTGTGCCTGTGCGTTACTAATGAACGCAACTACAGCGACCAAACTAATGATCAATTTTTTCATTGAATGCTTTTTTTTATTGGTTAATAACACCTCAAAATTATATCAAATATCAATATGTTTTATATTTATTTTTTGTAAGCATTTATCCTATATCCCCTACCCTAGCATCTTGTATAATTGATTTGTTTTTGCATTATATTTGCGAGCTTTTTTTAAATAGAATAAAATGATTAGGTTAAATATTTTGTGGTGTTTTATTTTAGGTTTAGCCTTAATGAACTCATCTTATGGCCAGGTTCTCCATTCTGAGAATTTCAATGTAATTTTAGATACTACCAAAATTATAAAAGGCTCTTTTATACCCAGTTTTCGGTACAGAAATGTAAAACAAAAGTTTTTCGAAATAGAGAATACGGCAGATATTTCGTTCCGATATAAACAGCAGGCTTTTACAATTGCTAATAAACTTGAATATTCTCGTTTTGGAGATGAGGACATCCTCTCTGGAGGATTTTTGTATTTTGAACATCGAAAACCAACTAACCAAGAAAATCTCATTATAGAATCTTATGCTCTTCTCCTATGGCAAGAAATTCGAGGACTTCGAATAAAATACAGTTTAGGTGCAAATGTGCGGTATCGAATAATATACAAACCACATGAAGGTTTATTTGCAGGACTGGGGCCCTCGTACGAATTTGAGCGCTGGACATATTCGGGCACGGCAGATACTTCCTTGATTCCTGCCGATCCTAAACCCATTGAAGTGGAAAAGCTCCGTGCAAACATCTACTTGAGTTACAAAAGAAAACTGTCTGACCATTTCACTCTAGATTTAAGTGGCTATTTTCAGCCATCATTAAGTAATCCTTTCTTGAATTATCGCCTTGCCAGTAGTTCTGAGATAACTTATGGTTTTACCAAGCATATAGGTCTGTCTCTTCTTTATCAAAACACGTACGATCCTAGGCCCGTAGTTCCCATCAATGTATTGTTTCACGACCTTATGCTAGGCCTAAATCTATCTTTCTAGTTAATCCCTTTGCTATTCGCCCGAAATAAAAAAAGCCCTGGGAATGATCCCAAGGCTTTTTACTTTCAAATCCTGATATTAATCTGGCTATTGACTACTCTTTAATGTCTTCGCTATTTTCAGTCCAATTAAAACCAAAAGAGCCAGCATCAATACCATACACAGCACAATCTCATAGGTTGCCATGGTGTCTAATCCGTTTTTGGAAAAGTAGTAGATCCCACCTCCAAATAAAACGGCAAATAATACTGTTCTCGGCCATGTTAATTTATAATTCTTCATACCAATAAATTTAATACCATCCCATACAACTTCCAAATTCGTACAAGGCAACGGCCGCACCAAGTAATCCCATGGTACGGGAAGCGATCTTCTTAATAGCTTTTTTGGCAATAGCTTCGGTAACATTTCCTTTTAGAAACTCTACCACCGCATCTATCCCCACGGCCGTGATCATACAATCTACCCAATCTGGTTTGGCCTCAGAAAGTTGAGTGTCTTGAGCATAACCAAGCGTTCCAAAGGCCTGGGCAAAGTTAAGGGCTACCCCTTGTTTTTCCTTGCTCTCTGCGGCCAGAAGAAAAAGACCTACCAAAGCTATTCTCGGATCATTAGGATCCGTGAATTCCTGGTTGAGATACTCTTCTTCCACCTCGTACCATTTTAAAAGCTTCTTGGTACTATGCACCAACGGCTGTAATAAAGTGTTAACTTCTTTCTCCAGCTTCTGTACACTTTTCTGATCCAATAGATCCGGGTTCTTACGTATGGCAGGCTGCTGCTCCAGTAAGTGTTTGATCTTTGGTGTTGTATTCTTTACAAGAACTTCGAAAGAGGTAAGTGCCTCTTCCTGCTGTAGTGTTTTATACTCCTCTTCATTAGACTGGCAGCTTTCCAGGGTCATTGCGGCGCCTATTAAGCAAACCTTACATACAAAGATAGCGACCAGGCCTCTGGCCAGTCTTTTTGCCCATAACGGCAGCGTTTTTAGTTGTAACATCATTCATCATTTTTAATTCAACATTCTGTTAGCAGTTCTGTACGTTGCGCTTCGTAACAATGGCAAGGTACCTTTGCAATCCGCAATGCCCTTGCAGCAGCATGATGAATTAAAATACGGTAGACTTTATTAGGCTGTTTCCTTCCCTATAAGGGAGGTCTTCACTTCATTTCGGAGATAATATCCAGTTACAATAGTAGACAGCGTATCCGCAATTGGAAATGACAACCACACCCCCAGTTCCCCTAAATAATTAGGGAGAATAAGGATCAATGGAATAAAAAAGAATCCCTGACGCGTGAGGGTAAGTAAGAGTGCAGGAATAGCTTTCCCCACAGCTTGAAAGTAGGCCGCTCCAATAAGTTGAATAGCTATTATAGGTGTTGCCGCAAACACCCAACGCATGGCCGAAGGTGTATTTTCCAATACAAAAATATTGCTGGCAATTTCTGCGGCCGACATGTCCGCACGGTTGCTAAGGAACCAACCGGTGATCTCCGCGGGAAAGACCATAAGCCCTATAAAAACCACCGTGGCCACAATGGCAGCATAGGCAATGGCGGTGTTGATGCTTTCCCTAACCCGTTCATATTTGCGCGCACCATAGTTGTAGCCAGCAATAGGTAGAAAGCCCTGTGTAACCCCAAATACGGGAAAAAGTGCAAACATCAGGGTCCTTCCAATAATGGCATAGACAGCCACCATAGATTCTCCTCCGAGATCGAACAAAATATTGTTCATCAGGAGGTAGGTAACACTGGTTACCGCCTGTCTGGAAAGAGTCACAAATCCAAGTGAACCTATCTCTTTTAGTATAGGCAGATGGAGGCCAAAATGTGAAAGTTTAATTTTTAGTTCCGAATTCTTAGAGAGAAAAAAGTATAAGATATACCCAAAACACAAGAGGTACCCCCCAGTAGTAGCCCAGGCTGCCCCTTCCATACCCCAATCGAATACATAGATAAAAACATAATCCATTACGAGGTTGCCTACGGATGGAATGATCATGGCGATCATGGCAAATTTGGGCTTCCCTTCTGCACGGATAACGGTGTTTCCCATCATACAAAGGGCCAGGAAAGGAACCCCGTATAGCACGATGGTATAATAGGTCTTGGCAGGTTCAAAGATGCCCCCTTTCCCTCCAAAGGCAGGGATAAGGCCATCGGCATAATACAGCCCAAGGGCTACCATCGAAATGGTTACCAATAGGGTTAAGGTAATCTGATTTCCGAAGGTCTTTAGGGCCTTCTCCGGAATATCTGCACCCAGAGCCCTAGATATTATACTACTCCCTCCTATCCCAATTGCCATTCCCAGGGCCGCAATAAAAAAGGAGACAGGCAAAACCACATTGATGGCGGCAATAGCGATTGAACCTATCCAGTTGCCAACAAAAATGGTGTCCACTAAAATGTTGAGCGACATCACTAAAATGCCGATAGATGCAGGAACGGCTTGCCTTACCAGGAGTCTCCCAATAGATTCTGTGCCCAGCTGATCTGAGGAGACTTTAGCCATTAGACGGGAAGCAACTGTTTTGTTTCCCAATCACGGATCCATGAGGCCATTAGGGACACCCATGCATCATTGTCATTCAGACAGGGAATATGTTTGTAGTCTTCGCCACCGGCTTCTTTAAATTGCTCTTTCCCTTCCATTGCAATTTCTTCCAGCGTTTCCAGACAATCACTAACAAAGGCCGGGGTGATGACTGCCAGTTTCTTTTTGCCTTCCTTGGCCAGGCGCTCAAATTCATAGTCGGTGTAGGGCTTTAACCATGGGTCTCCGGCCAACCTCGATTGAAAAGAGGAGCTCACTTTATCCTCCGGGAGTTGTAAGGCTGCCTTTACTAATTCTGTAGTATCATAGCACTGATGTCTGTAACAGGTGTTATGAGCCACTGAATTGATATTGCAACAACTGCCATCAATTTTACAATGAAAACGAGTTGGATCTGATTTGCGGATATGACGTTCCGGGATGCCGTGGTAGGAAAAAAGTACATGATCGTACTTAAAGTCTTTTAGTCCTTCGGCAATGCTGTCTGCGAGCACTTTGATATACTCCGGACTCTTATAAAATGCGGGCATGGTGGTCACATGCATTTCCGGGAAATATTGTTGTTGTTGTTCCAGCACTCTTACCACCACAGTTTCATAAGAAGACATGGCATAATGCGGGTACAAGGGTACCAAAAGCACCTCATCAACGCCTTGATTCTGCAATTCCTGCAATGCGTTCTTAATGGTCATGCTGCCGTAGCGCATCCCAAGGGCAACGGGTATGTCTGATTCTAAGCGTACTTTTTTGGCAAATCTTTCTGAGATCACAATAAGGGGAGACCCCTCTTCCCACCAAATCTTTTTATAAGCCTTGGCCGATTTTTTAGGTCGCGTTTGCAAGATGATACCTCTTACAATGATGTTCCGTAAGATCTTCGGCACATCTATCACCCGTTCATCCATTAAAAATTCATCCAGATACGGCTTTACATCCTTTGCTGTAGGACTGTCTGGCGATCCCAGATTTACTAATAAAACTCCTTTCAAAACGCTTTTTTTAGGCTTCAAAAATACCATTTGTTGTACAACATTTTGGCACATTCCCGCAATACTTTTGTTATGCCTTTATAGAGAATCCTAATTTTACATGGTATTCACATCTATGTTACGTATTTTAACACCAAGCCAGCAATCAAAATTTCATTAAACCAAATGTTCGAAGACTTCTTAAAAAATCCGGTTTACAAATCAATGTTCATTGTTTTAGGAAGCCTTTTGTTGATACTTATGGCCTATTGGGTAACGGTCAAAATTATAAACCATTATGGGAAAAATCCAAAATACCTGATCCCCCCGGGAAGTGTGAAAAAAATATCACTACCACTTTTTTTCTTCTTTTTCTCATTTTTAATACGGATGCGCTCGCTGAATGAATTACTTGGCATGGAGAGCTATGCCTATTACTTTAAAAAGACCAGCACCCTGCTCTTTATTTTTTCCTTTACCTGGTTACTCATCAGGATCATCAAGTTGATCAAGAAACTGGTCATTAGCAATTATGATGTACACGCGGCCGATAATCTAAAAGCCCGCAAAATATATACTCAGTTTACCATCCTGGAACGCATCTTTATTTTTATCCTGATCATCTTCGCCCTGGGGATCGCATTAATGAGTTTTGACAGTATTAAGGAGATCGGAATCAGCATTTTTGCCTCTGCGGGAGTAGCGGGTATCATTATCGGGTTTTCGGCCCAAAAAATGATCGGAGCTATCCTGGCCGGCGTTCAAATTGCAATTGCACAACCTATTAAAATTGATGATGTGGTGGTCATAGAAGGTGAATGGGGCCGGATAGAACAGATCACCTTAACCTATGTGGTCATCGCTATCTGGGACAAAAGGCGGCTGGTGGTACCTACCACCTATTTTATTGAGAAACCTATACAGAACTGGACTAAAAGCTCTACGGATATCATTGGTACGGTATTTCTGTATACGGATTACAAAGTTCCTATCGATGCACTGCGAAAAAAATTGAACAGAATCCTTAAGGATTCTGATCTATGGGATGGCCAGAAGAGTGCATTACAGGTTACGAATGCCACTGCAACCAATGTAGAGATACGTGCCATGATGAGTGCCAAAGATGCCTCTAATGCCTGGGATCTTAGGGTCCATGTTAGGGAGAAATTGATAATATTCTTACAGAAAAACTATCCGGAAAGTCTGCCACATACAAGAGTATTCTTAAAAAATGAAGGAGGAAAGGCTTCTATATCAAAAGACTAAAAGTAGCTACTGGAAGAAGTGCAGGAGAAAATTGTAATACGATGTCTAAGGAGACCAGTTTAGAATATGCTTTGACGCATGCGCATAAAAACGAGATGATCTCATTTATGAAGGCGCATCCGGAATATTTTGAGGAAGCAATTGAATTAGCTATCAAAGACAAACAGCCATATTCATGGAGAGCAGCATGGGTATTATGGAGTTGTATTACCAAAAATGATGACAGAGTACAAAAGCATATTTATAAAATACTAAAAAGCATAGGCGATAAGACGGACGGCCATCAACGAGAATTGATAAAGATCCTTCTTGAAATGGACCTAAATGAGGAACAGGAAGGGTACTTATTTGATATATGTGTATCCTTATGGGAACAAGTGGAGAAGAAACCTTCTGTAAGGTTTACCGCATTTAGATTCATTAATAAAACAGCCTATAAGTATCCGGATTTATCGAAAGAAATACTATTACTCGCTCAGGAAAAATACATGAAAACTCTATCTCCGGGAGTACGTAAATCTATTTTAAAGATGTTAAAAAATACGACAGACCATTTAAAACTAAAGGCAGATTAGCCACGCTGATCAATGATGAAATTATATAAATTTTCTAAACAGCATTTTGTAAAACTAAAACAAAAGTAAGGGAAGATAGCGTTGAGGGAACACAGATTGATCAAAGTAGATAACAGACATATCTCGACTCCGCTCGATATGACAAAGGTTGCGGAGTAGAGACCTTTTTAAGTATTACGCCCTTTCAATACAATAGAAAGATTATGGAAGCTTCAGAAAAACAAGAACTAATCGCGATCTTAAAAGCCCGTTTTGAAAAAAATACACAGCGTCATAAAGGACTTGAATGGGCCGCGATACAAGCTAAGATAGAAGCGGCACCCAAAAAACTATGGTCGCTTTCTGAAATGGAAAGGACAGGTGGCGAACCAGACGTTGTGGAGTATGATTCAAAGACAGGCGACTATATATTCTTTGATTGTTCAGCTGAAAGTCCGGCAGGCCGCAGAAGCCTCTGTTACGACCGCAAAGCGTGGGAGGCAAGAAAAGAACACAAACCCAAAAATAATGCCCTGGATGTGGCCACTACCATGGGTGTAGAACTTTTAACGGAAGAACAATACAGAGCATTGCAAGTCCTCGGAGATTTTGATACAAAAACATCTAGCTGGTTGAAAACTCCTGATGCGATAAGAGAACTGGGAGGTGCTATTTTTGGTGATTTCCGATTTAATCACGTCTTTGTGTATCATAACGGTGTACAATCTTATTATGCAGGCAGAGGATTCCGTGCCTCGCTACGAGTTTGAAGATATTATTATGTTCTATGGTTAATTAAGGAAAAAGAAGATAGAATTAAGATCTTATGCAGTTAATAAGTGATCCCAAAGTGAAAGCAGTTTTTGATAATTACCCTGCATCTTTATATAAAAAAATGTTTCGCCTTAGGGAATTGGTTATAAAAACGGCTTCAGAAATAGAAGGCCTTGAAGTGCTAGAAGAAACTCTGAAATGGGGTGAACCGAGTTATCTCACTAAATATGGAAGTACGGTGCGTATAGATTGGAAAGCTAAAAACCCTGCGCAGTTTGCCATTTATTTTAAGTGTACATCCCTTTTAGTCCCCACCTTTAAACAACTCTATAAAAATACCTTTACTTTCGAAGGAGATAGGGCCATTGTATTTAGCCTGGACGATTCCTTACCTGAAAAGGAAATAATGCACTGCATATCCTTAGCCCTTACCTATCACAAAGTAAAACATCTACCATTATTAGGCGCCTAGCATAAACCTGTACAAAGGAGGCTAATGATATCTGAATTTAAATTAACTCAAAAGGTCGGCAATAGAAATGTGATAATTGTATCTCCTCTTAAAACGTACACCTTTTCAGTTATTCATTGTACTTTTATGTAAAGTTTATAAAGATGAGAGCTCTTATTATTATTTTCTTTTCTTTCAGTATTTCCTGTTCTCTTTGGGCACAGAAAATTACCTGTTCTCCTGAAAATAAAGAGGCGGTGATTCAAAAAATTCAGGAAGTAGAAGGTATAGACAATACGCTTTTTGGGGAGGAGTTGGTGGCCATTGGTAAGACCTTTATAGGTACTCCATATGTAGCCAAAACCCTGGAAGTGGGGGAAAAGGAATCTCTGGTAGTGACTCTTGAGGGCTTAGATTGTACCACCTATGTTGAAAATGTTATGGCCTTTGGTCTGATAAGAGAAAAACCAGGACCCAACTTTAATTCCTTTGTAAAAACACTCGAAAAAATACGTTACCGAGATGGGATACTAGACGGATATGGCTCCCGTCTGCACTACTTCACAGAATGGATCTCAGACAATGAGGAAAAAGGGCTGGTACAAAATATCACAGCTTCTTTGGGTGGAGTAGAAATTGACAAAAAACTCAATTTTATGAGTAGCCATCGTGATCTTTATCCCTATCTAAAAGAAGAAAAATCATTTCAACAGATACAGGAAACAGAGAAAAAATTACAGCAGCATCCACTTTGCATCTTATCTCAGGAAATGCTGGCCTCGAATGAAGATCAGATCCAGTCCGGAGATATCATTGCCCTTGCTACTTCCATTGAAGGATTGGATGTTACTCATACCGGATTTGCAATTAGAGCTGATGATGGACGTATTCATCTCCTTCATGCCTCCTCTTCAGGTGCGGTGGAGATTTCGGCACTACCACTTGTTGATTACCTCAAAAAAATAAATAAGAATACGGGTGTTATTGTCGCCAGACCTTTGTAGGCCGGAAAGATTCAGTATTTAGCTTTCTACTAGCCGTATTAAACGATCCTCCAGGGCGGATTCTTTCTATTCTTTCCAGCGTAGTAAAGTATTAATTGATTTTGATCCGGATCTTTTAACCGGGCCTCTCTCCATATCCATCGCTTGTCATTAGGCATCTCGTCAAAGCTTATTCCTTTATCTACCAATTCGGCCACATAGGTGTCCAGATTCTGGCATTCAAAATAGACCATGACGCCATTCCCCTTGGGTAATTCATCTACCTGGTGAATGGAAAAAGTTGCATCTCCCTCGGGACATTCAAACCTGGCATAGGTTGGGATAGCTTTTATAATCAGCTTTAGCCCTATTTTTTCATAGAACCCAATTGATTTGATCAGGTCCTTGGTTGGGACGGTCACTTGGTTTAGGTTCATACCTGGTATGTTTATATTGGTGGTCCTTTAAAGTTCGTTATTTAGAATCAGATTTAAAAATGCGATACTACCTTAGAAGAAAGTGCAATTCTTAGCGCTATTGCGCTTGGGACATCAGGTATTTCTTGGGGGTAGTCCCGTATTTCTTTTTAAAGGCAGCTATAAAATGACTGGAAGTGCTATAGCCCACTTTAAGACCCACTTCATTAACATTATACTGATTAGTCTCTAACATTTTCCGGGCGTATTCCATTTTGTAATCGAATAAAAAACTATAGACAGAGTCGCCATAGATCTGTTTAAACCCTTCCTTTAATTTTTTTAAACTTAAGCCTATTTCTTCTGCTAAGACTGGTAAGGTTGGTGGTTCTGTCATCCGCTGCAAAATAATATCCTTTGCTTTCCTTATGCGTTTCACATTTTCTTCGTCCACTAAAAAAGGACACTGTTCCAAAGCTGAATTATCTGTCTTATTAAAATAGAGGGCTATAAGTTCATAGACCTTCCCCTTAACATACAGATCCATAATAGGTAGGATGTAAATTATAATTCATAAGTTGACTCAATACTACTGCAATAGGCGGGGGAATAAGTTCCTGGGAATAATACTTTTTATCCTTAAACTCTGTACTGAGAAAAGGAATATGTTCTGCCTGCTGCGAGAATAAAGGAATGAAACTTTTGAATGCTCATCACCAGTGATAACATCCATGTATTGGGGTGTACTTCTGCATTTAAAGGAAGATCTACCTGAGTGTTGTACAGCAAGAGGATTGATCTTCTGGTACTTCCAGCGCATAATTCCCCTGATTAAAAACAAACTTAGCACTTTCCTTTCAGACAAAAATGGAACTGTAATATACGAACTATCAATTTTACGGGTAACTACCTGTTTATGAACTTGTTTCATTTTGAATTTTTAAAACAAAAAAACCCGGTTCAACAAAAATTTCCTGATAAGAACCTTCAGCGATATTTTTATCACTTCATATGACCATTATTATAGCTTTTTTATTTAGAATAATTCTAAATAATCATACAAATTAATGTCCATGTTGTCTTAAGAATATTACGGGTTTGACGGCTATAATACCTTAAAAGAAGATAAAAAAACTTAAACGATACTTAATTGTACCGCTAGCGTTATTTTTCCTATTGAAGCTACTTATTTTTGTGGGCTTTAATAGAAGAATGAAGAACTACCACATTTCTAAACACAATTCGTTTTATACCATTGGGTTAAGTTATCTAAAGGCCGATGCCGTAATGCGTGGAAAATTCAGTTTGGATAACAAGCCGAAGAGGTCCATTCTGATCAAAGGCCAAAGAACTAGGGATCGATGGACTTCTGATAACAGCCACCTGCAACAGAACCGAATTGCACGGATTTGCGCAGCATCCTTTTCAATTAATTAAACTCCTTTGTGATCACTCAAGAGGAACCGTCGAAGAATTTCAGGAAGTGGCCTATGTATATAAGAATTATGAGGCCATTAACCATTTATTTAGAGTGGGTACCGGGCTCGACAGTCAGATCCTGGGCGATTTTGAAATCATAGTCAAATTAAAAAAGGATTCGCCCGATCCAAAAAACATGGCCTCACCAATCCCTTTCTGGAACGGCTTATGCAATTCTATCCTTCAGGCGAGTAAACGAATAAAAAATGAGACTGAAATATCTAGTGGTGCCACCTCGGTAGCCTTTGCTTCCGTACAGTACATCTTAAAAAATGTTCCAGACATTTCAGATAAGAATATTCTGCTTTTTGGCACCGGCAAAATAGGAAGAAATACCTGTGAAAACCTCTTAAAACATACCAAAAATTCACATATCACTTTAATAAACCGCACCAAAGACAAGGCCGAAAAAATTGCAGGAAAATTTAATTTGGTGGTTAAAGATTATGGAGATCTTCAAACCGAGATTCGAAATACAGATGTACTTAGTGTGGCAACAGGAGCACAATCTCCTACAATTTCTAAAGAGCTTATTTATATTAAAAGACCTTTACTAATTCTAGATCTGTCTATCCCTAAGAATGTTGCCGAAAATGTTACCGATATCAACGACGTGTCTCGTTAGTGCATCTGGATGACCTTTCACAACTTACCGATGAAACCCTGGAAAGAAGAAAACAATATATTCCACAGGCCGAAACGATCATTGATGAAATCAAAACCGATTTTATTCAATGGCTGGAAACACGCAAATTTGCCCCTGTGATTAAAGCCTTAAAAAAGAAATTGAAAACCATGAAAGAAGAAGAGATTGGACTTTCAATCTAAAAAACTAGCCGACTTTAATTCGGAACAGGCCGATATCATTTCAGAACGTATTATACAAAAAATTACCAAACAGTTTGCCAATCATTTAAAAGATACAGAGCGTTGATGCAGAAGATAGTCTGGAGCTAATTCAACGGGTATTTCAATTAGAAGTTAGATATAAAATGAACCACCCAATCCGCATAGGCACCCGTGATAGTGAATTAGCACTATGGCAGGCCAATACTGTAAAAAATAAGCTGGAAGATCTGGGCCATACCTGTCGAATTGTTCCTGTAAAATCTACAGGAGATCTGGTGTTAGACCAGCCCCTTTACGAATTTGGAATTACCGGTATATTTACCAAAACACTAGATGTTGCCTTGCTCAAAGGTGAGATAGATATTGCCGTACATTCAATGAAAGATGTCCCTACCGTGCTTCCCAAAAGGAATTGTTCAGGCGGCGGTATTAAAAAGAGGAAACCCAGAGATATCCTAGTTCACAAAGGCTTAGATTTTCTTAATGAGGAAGGCATTATTGCCACAGGAAGTTTGCGTCGTAAAGCACAATGGCTGCATCGATATCCAATGCATGAGATTACAGATCTGCGAGGCAATGTTAATACCCGTTTGCAAAAATTAAATGACCAATCCTTGGAATGCGGCCATCTTTGCCGCCGCCGGATTGGAACGAATTGATCTCCTTCCTGAAAATCATACAGACATTACAATGGATGATCCCCGCTCCTGCTCAGGGCGCCATGGTAGTAATGACCATGGATGAAAATGAGTTTTGTCTTAAAGGCGCTAGCTCCATTGAATGATATCTGAAACTGAAATTTGTACTCAGGATTGAACGAGACTTTCTCAGCACGCTAGAAGGTGGCTGTACAGCTCCAATAGGTGCTTTGGCTACGATTGAAGACGACAAATTACTGTTTAAAGGGATACTGCTTTCCCTAGATGGACAGGAAAAATTAGAGGTGACAAAGAAGTAAATGTCATCTGACAAGCAGACGATTTAGGACGTATGCCTGTGCCGAGGAAATATTGAAACGTGGGGGGAAAGAACTTATGAGCTCTATAAAACAGCAGTTGAAAAATGACACCGTCCTCTCTACCAGACTTTTGATCGCGGACTCAGAAAAGCCATGTTTCTACTTGGTATACAGGTAGATGTCAACAGATGGCAATGCTATTGCCATTGATCTTATAGACTTTGATCTTCCCAAAGGCATATGACTATTACATTTTTACCTCCAGAAATGGGGTAAAGAGCATATCTCAACAAAATCTGACAACTAACTCCTACCAATAAAATGTCGGAAATCAGCTGTTTTTGTGTTGGAGAAAAAACACAGCATTTTTTGGAAGAAAATGGACTAAAAGTGGTCAAAATGAGCTGAAAATGCTCTAGAATTAGCCAATTTTATTGTAAAAAGTATCAAAAAGACTTCATTTTTTGATTTTTACCGGAAATCGTAACAGACCAGAATCTGAGAAGCAATTCTCAGCAGGGAATAACATCCCTTTTAAAGAAGTGGAAGTTTACCAAACCAGACTTGACCCCAACAACATAATAAGGAGTTTCAAGGGATCCTATTTTATCAGTCCAAGCGGTGTTGAGAGTTTTACACTGAAAAATGAGATTGGAAATACTCCTGTATTTTGCATAGGAGAAACCACTGCCAGGGAAGCAAGAAAGCACAGTAAACATGTAATTCTTGCTGAAGAAACCTATAGTGGATAGTGTAATTGAAAAGCTTATAAAAACCCTACCCACACTATTAAAACAATAAACATGGCAATAAAGAACGACCTATTCTTAAAGGCATTAAAAGGTGAGTCCGTAGATAGGCCTCCCGTTTGGATGATGCGGCAAGCTGGCAGGTATCTCCCGGAATTTATGGAGATCAAAAAGAAATACGATTTTTTTACTCGCTGCCAGACCCCCGAACTGGCCTCGGAGATCACCGTTCAGCCTATCCGAAGATTTGGGATGGATGCCGCTATTTTATTTAGTGACATCCTCGTAATTCCACAGGCTATGGAAATTGAGGTAGAGATGAAACCCAATTTTGGTCCCTATTTACCTCACCCTATCCGATCTCAAAAAGATCTGGACCGAGTAATAGTCCCCAATGTTCATGAAAGTCTTGGCTATGTAATGGATGCCATCAAAATGACCAAGGAAAAATTACAAGATGAGGTACCACTCATTGGTTTTGCCGGCTCTCCATGGACGATTCTTTGTTATTGCGTACAGGGACAAGGCAGCAAAAACTTTGACAAGGCCAAAGAATTCTGCTTTACACAACCCCTGGTAGCTCATGGACTGCTGCAAAAGATCACGGATACTACCATTGCCTATCTGAAGGCTAAAGTAGCAGCCGGAGTAAATGCGGTTCAGGTGTTCGATTCCTGGGGAGGGATGCTGTCCCCGGATGACTACAACGAATTCTCCTGGCCTTATATTCAACAGATAGTGGACGCATTAAAAGACGAAGCCCCGGTAATTGTATTTGGGAAAGGATGTTGGTTTGCCCTTAAAACCATGTCGCAATCTGGTGCAGCTGCCCTGGGGGTAGATTGGACCTGCTCTGCACAAAATGCACGTTACCTCAGTGGAGGGAACATAACCTTACAGGGCAATTTTGATCCTACACGCCTGTTCTCCCCTCCTGCAGATATAAAGAGAATGGTGACAAAAATGATACGAGATTTTGGAAAGGACAGATACATTGTAAATTTGGGCCATGGTATCTTACCAAACGTCCCCGTTGAAAATGCCAAAGCATTTATAGATGCGGTTAAGTCTTATTCTGAATAGTGGATCTGTGGCATTTCATAAAAAGAGCGAATGCCAAACAGATTTGGCAATTGATAAGCTTAGGTCTAGGAAATATTAGACTGCTTTGGCCCACCTATAAGGCAACAAAAAAGGCTGTGCAGTATTCCAATACTTATTTTGGAACAAAACATCATAAGAATACACCGGCCAACGCATTCAGGCATGCAGTTTGGAATTATTTGATTGCCTCAGAATGTGCTCATTGGTCAAAAAATAACACCAAGATTGTTGCCTGGACCAACAAAATTACCAATCTCCATGAGTTGATATTACCTAAGAACGAACTTGCAGATACAATGGATCTTCACAACAATGCCGTAGGGCTGCACATATACACAACTAATAAAGCGCTCCCATTGGAAGATGTAATAATACTCCTTCTTGCTATGGTAAAACGCTCTGTAAAAATTACCTCCAGGGAAGAAATATTCAAAATTCCGAAAGATCAATTTGTACATATCACCGAGATAACAACCTCATGAAAGAAGACCAAATCATAATGAGTCAAATTGCTCTGAGTGATGCTGCAGAACTCTGCACTTTAATGACCTCAAATGCAGCCAGGTTTCTTCGTTTTTTTCCTAAAACCTTACAACAAAACAGTACGGTTGAAGATTCAAAAAAATTTATTCTGAAAAAAAGGAAGGAACAACAGGCAAAACAAGAATATACCTTCTTACTTAAAGAGCCATCTACGAATAAGATAATGGGTCTTTTGATCTTAAAAGAGATCAATTGGATGACAAAGCAAGGAGAGCTGGCCTTTTGTATAGATCATACCTTTGAAGGTAAGGGGTTTACAACCCGGGCTGTGCAATATTTATCGGACTATGCCTTTCGAGAATTAGAGCTTAAAACGCTTCAAATAATTGTACATAAGAGTAATATTGGGAGTATCCGTGTAGCAGAAAAATGTAACTATATTTGGCACAGTACGCTTAAAGATGCCTTCACCCCTCCGAATGAAAAAGCCTTAAATATGGAACTTTATGAATTAAAAAAATGAAAGATAAGTTTTATAAATATATTCTTGGATTACAGAATACGATCACTTCTGAACTGGAGAAAATTGATGGGAAGGCTACCTTCCAAGAAGATCTTTGGGAGCGACCAGAAGGTGGCGGTGGCAAAACACGTGTCATTGAAAATGGTGACGTTTTTGAAAAAGGAGGAGTTAATATATCTGCGGTGCACGGTGCACTTCCAAAAAGTATGCAGTCCTATTTTGGTGTTAAGGAAGCAGATTTTTTTGCTTGTGGACTAAGCTTGGTATTACACCCCGTAAATCCGTTTGTCCCTACTGTACACGCCAATTGGAGGTATTTTGAAATGTATGATAAAGAGGGGAATATAGTAGACCAATGGTTTGGAGGTGGGCAGGACCTAACACCCTACTATTTATTCGAAGAGGATGCGCTGCATTTTCATACGATCTGTAAACAAGCCTGCGACAAACACCATCCTGATTTTTATACAAGGTATAAGAACAAATGCGATGAATACTTCTACAATAGCCACCGAAAGGAAGCTCGTGGTATAGGAGGTCTGTTCTTTGATTATTGCAAAGCATCTGAGGAGATGAGCATGGAACAATGGTATAATTTTGTCACAGAAGTAGGAGATTCATTCCTGAACTCTTATGTGCCCATCGCGGAGAGAAGAAAAGAGCTGACCTATTCACAGGACCAAAGAACCTGGCAGGAAATAAGACGGGGGCGCTATGTAGAATTTAATCTTGTGCATGATAAAGGCACTTTGTTTGGTTTAAAGACCAATGGCCGTATTGAAAGTATTTTAATGAGTTTACCCCCGGTTGTGAAATGGGCATATGATCATCATCCTGAGAAAGGAAGTGAGGAGGCCCGTTTGTTAAGTGTACTGAAAGAACCTAAAGATTGGATAGTTTCCTGATTATAATATCATCTTATGAGAACACAAAAGATATATCAGATAGATGCCTTTGCAGATGCCTTATTCCAGGGAAATCCTGCAGCCGTCTGCGTCATGGATAACTGGCTGGAAGATGACACCATGCAAAAGATCGCTATGGAGAACAACCTGGCAGAAACTGCTTTTGTAGTAAAAGAGGAAGGTCAGTACCATATCCGTTGGTTTACCCCGGAACTGGAGGTGGACCTCTGCGGACATGCAACACTGGCAAGCGCTTATGTACTCTTCCACTATTACCAACATGGCTCAGATACTATCAACTTTTATTCTAACAGAAGTGGGGAATTATCTGTCTTCAGGGAAAGCTCGGGGTATCTTACACTAAATTTCCCGACAGATACACTAAAGGAAGTGCCCACTAATGACAAAATAGTAGAGGCCCTCGGTCTTTCACCATTAAAAACCTTTAAAGGCAAGACAGATTATTTGCTGATCTATGAAAATGAAGAAATGATTACCTCCATGAAGCCTAACTTTTTTCTATTAGACGCCGTAGAAGCCAGGGGGATCATTGTTTCTGCTCCGGGAAATGAGGTAGATATGGTATCGAGATTCTTTGCCCCCTGTTGCGGAATTCCCGAAGATCCGGTAACAGGCTCGGCCCATACAAGCCTTACACCTTATTGGGCTAAAAGACTGGGAAAAAAGGAATTGGTGGCCAAACAACTATCTTCCAGAGGTGGCACCGTTCGCTGCACATATTTGGGAGATCGGGTTCTTATTTCCGGAAAGGCTGTACCCTATTTAAGCGGTGAAATAATCCTGTAGAAACCGATCAAATCGTTTAACTTTAAGAATAAATAAAACTCCATGTATCCACTTAGAAGAAATCGAATCCTTAGAAATAGTAATGCCATTAGACATTTAGTGCGTGAAACCATTATAACCCCTAGCGATTTTTTGGTTCCCCTCTTTGTTGTGGAAGGAAATGGTGTAAAAGATGAAATACCCTCTATGCCCAATTATTTTCGGTTAAGCCTGGATAATTTAGGGAAAGAAGTGAAAGAACTCTGGAAAATGGGGCTTTGTGCCGTACTTCTTTTTGTAAAGATCCCTGATAATTTAAAAGACAACACAGGGTCTGAGGCTTTAAATGAACATGGCTTAATGCAGCGAGCCATTAAGACAGTAAAGGATGCCTGCCCGGATATGCTGGTGATGACCGATGTTGCGCTCGATCCGTATTCCACCTTCGGGCATGACGGAATTGTTTCAAATGGTATCATATTAAATGATGCCACTAACCAAATTTTGGCAGAAATGAGTGTCTCCCATGCGATGGCTGGTGCAGATTTTGTGGCTCCCAGTGATATGATGGATGGGAGAATACAGATCATACGTGAAGCCCTGGAAGATGAAGAACTTACTACTACGGGAATAATGAGTTATGGAGCAAAATATGCCAGTGCTTTTTATGGTCCTTTTAGGGATGCGTTGGACTCTGCTCCCTCCACTAGCGGTGATGCTCCAAAAGACAAACAAACCTATCAAATGGATCCTGCTAACAGATTCGAGGCTGTTAAAGAGGCGGAAATGGATGTGGAAGAAGGGGCCGATATTATTATGGTAAAACCCGGTCTTTGTTATCTCGACATTGTTCGAGAAGTTAAAAATGCGGTAGACGTGCCTGTAGCTGTTTACCAGGTCTCAGGGGAATATGCCATGTTAAAAGCAGCGGCAGAAAGAGGATGGTTAGATCACGATGCCGTGATGATGGAACAATTGATCGCTATGAAAAGGGCAGGAGCCAACATCATTGCCTCCTATTTTGCGAAAGAAGCTGTGGCATTAATGGGCTAAATATTCCAGTAAATAAGTAGTTCATGATTTTTAGAAATGGCATTATGTTTATTATTATACTTTTTGGTATATTAATAAATAGTTACAGTCAATCCCCACAAATATCTTCCAAAAATAAACTTCAATCCAGCGTAGATTCAATTATAACAAACGGTATAATAAATAAAGCCTTCCCCGGAGCCCAGCTGCTGGTGGCTAAGGAAGGGGCCATTGTTTTTCACAAAGCGTACGGATATCATACCTATGACAGTCTGCAACCGGTTAAGACGAACGATCTTTACGATCTGGCCTCCGTTACCAAGATACTAGGGCCTTTACCACTTCTGATGAAACTGTATGAAGAAGGAAAAATTGATCTGGACGCTCCCTTTAGTACCTACTGGAAGTCCTGGCAGGGCATAAAAGACAAAAAGGATCTTACACTGCGGGAGATATTGGCGCATCAGGCTGGTTTAACCCCTTACATTGTCTTTTTAAATGAGGTAATGCGGAAAGATGAACTCAGATCCAGATTTCTCAGCCATATACCAAAAGGCAATTTTAAAAAACAGGCCTATGAGGATCTTTATGTGGCCAACAGCTTCCAACGTAAAATGAATAGAATGATCCGTCGCTCTGAAGTAGACGATCTGAAGGAATACAAATATTCTGGTCTGGCATTTCTATTATTTCCTGAGCTAATTGAACAGCTTACAGGCCATTCCTATTCATACGAATTGACCAAAGAATTTATTTTTCCCCTTGACATACCCAGTCTGGGATTTCTTCCACGGCAAAAAGGCTTCCCAAATGCCATTGTTCCTACAGAATATGACGATCGTTATAGAAAAGCCCTGGTTCATGGATGGGTACACGATGAAAATGCTTCCCTGCTGGGAGGAATTTCCGGGAATGCAGGTCTTTTTGGAAGGGCACACGATCTTTTTAGGTTTATGCAGTTCTATCAAAATTATGGGATCCTTGAAGGACATCGTTTACTAAAGGAAGAAACGGTCAAAGAATTTACAACAATTCAATATCCTGAAAATGAAAATAGAAGGGGTCTTGGTTTTGACAAACCTTTATTGGATAATGCCAACAGGAGCTTAGAAGATGCTTATCCCGCACCCTCCGCCAGTCCGGAAAGCTTTGGACATAGCGGGTTTACGGGCACTTTTGTGTGGGCCGATCCAAAAAACCAATTGGTATTTATATTTTTATCCAATCGTGTTCATCCATCTAGAACACATCGAAATATATATGATCTGAATATTCGGACCTCCCTTCACGAGATCTTTTACTCCTTTTACAGGTAACTTATCTCAACTTATTTGGTTTTTTAATAATTCTTACCTTCGCTATTGAAATTACAATCATGGAATTACTATTTTTTTACATTTTCATTTCCATCTTTTTCTCTTTTTTGTGTTCTATTTGGGAAGCCGTTTTACTAAGCATTACACCTACTTTTATAAATCTCAAAAAGAAAGAAAATAAGAAATATGCCTTTAGGTTGGAGATTCTAAAAAAGGATATTGATAAGCCTTTAATAGCTATTTTAACATTAAATACCATTGCTCATACGGTTGGAGCTATTTTGGTAGGTGTCCAGGCTAAGGTGACCTATGCGGAAAATTATGGGAATAGCACCACCAACTTTCTAGGAATGCAATTCACTGAAGAGCTTAATGGTTGGGGTCGTTTCAGCAATAATGACAATACTTATACTTGTAGCTTCTGAGATCATTCCTAAGACTTTGGGTGCTACCTATTGGCGGCAACTGGCAAATTTTACAGCTAAATCATTGAATATATTGGTCCTGATGTTAAAATGGACCGGATTATTATGGGTGCTTCAACTATTTACAAGGTTAATAAGCAAAAAAGCGATACACGGCAGTGTTCTAAGTCGCGAAGATTTTACGGTCATGGCCGATATTGCCCAGGAAGAAGGCGTATTTGAGGCTTCAGAGTCTACGATCATTAAAAACCTATTGCGTTTTAAAGAAGTTTTAGGTTAAAGATGTGATGACTCCCCGTGCAGTCATGAAAATAGCTTCCGAAAAACAGACCATTAGAGAATTCTTTAATGAAAATCCTGAACTTCGTTTCTCGCGTATCCCTTTATATGGGGAACGAGTAGATATAATTACTGGTTTTGTATTAAAGGACACGGTATTAGAAGAAATAATCAATGAAAATGGAAATTCTCCCTTATCATCCATAAGAAGAGATATTCTTGATGACCACAAGAAATACTTCTATTCCGCAGTTGTTCGAAATTTTTATATCACAAAAAGAGCATATCGCACTGGTTTCTGATGAATATGGATCTATTAGTGGTATAGTTACCATGGAAGACATCATTGAAACCCTTTTAGGTCTGGAAATAATGGATGAAAGCGATCATCATGAAGATCTACAGGTGTTAGCCCGTAAAAAATGGGAAGCAAGAGCTAAAAAATCAGGTATAATTGAATAAAATGGAGGAAGCGGTAATAGAAACGCCCTTGGGATGGGCAAAAATAGAAGGTGATCTTGAAGGATTTGAGATCAATTTCTATACTAGACCAGAAGCCTCTGGAAATAAATGAAATACCCGAAATACTAGAAGATGCAGCCTACCAACTAAGGGAATATTTTGAAGGAAGCAGACAGCATTTTGATCTGGAATTAAATCCTCAAGGAACAGAATTCCAACTCAGGGTTTGGAAAGAACTAAAAACCATTCCCTACGGAAAACAAATTTCCTATCTGGAATTATCGAAAAAATTGGGCGATGTTAAAGCTATTCGAGCGGTGGCTGCCGCCAATGGTAAAAATCCATTATGGATCATTATTCCTTGTCATAGGGTCATAGGAAGTAATGGAGATCTGGTAGGTTATGCAGGAGGCTTACACCGTAAAAAATGGTTGTTAAACCATGAGAGTCCTGCAAAACAAGTTTCCTTATTCCCAAATTAACAGACCAGGTAGTTTGTTACTCCTAAAACTTTACAGATTTTTTAATTAGATTTTCCTTTGGTCGGTCTATTTGTTAGTTTTCTCCCTAAATCATCTATTCTGCTCTGAATTTCCAAACCATAAAACCAACTAAGTGGTCTGTTTGATGATTCTTTGCTATTTTATGAAATAAGTAGGTGCAAAAGGCACTTCAATACGCTCCAATAAGGTTCCTGTTTTAGAGATGACAAGTACCCCGCCAACAATCCCGGTAGTAAAATCGGCATTTGCATATCCCATCAAAAAGACCTCAGCCTCTTCAATGTATCGCATAGCGGTAAGGTCAATACGTATACTGCGTCTCTAATTCTACTTGTTGTACAATACTTACAATATCAATAACGAAATCTGTACCATTCTCAAAATTGAAATAGGCCGGTCCAATAAGTCACGGGGGATGGTTGTGCCAAAAAATTAGTGTAAAAGAGGGTATTGCCATAAACAGCGCCTTGCAGAGGTCCCGGGGGTAAAAACTTATCCAGGATAAACAATAATTCTCTTTGCAGTATTAGGGTCTCAATATCGTATACCTGATAAACAAAAACAGAATTCCCGGTCCCTATTATCACCCCTAAATTGCCTTCATCATCAATGAGAACATTAGGAATGCCCTCACCATAGTCTAGCGTAACTTATAATAGTGCGTGTTTCTGTATTAAAAATGGCAATTTTATATAATCCTGCTGCGTCTTTATAGGTCATAAAGATCCGTTCCCGGAAATATATTGGATCAAATGCTTGTTGAATATTAAGCTCAATGGAAAGATCAGTAAAGCTTCCATCATTGGGATCCAGGGTTCTTATTCCAAAATTCCGAATTCCTTGGGGACTGTAATAACCTAAAAACAGAAGGTCCTCAGAATTCGTCCCCCAGGTAATGGATCGCTCTTCTGTAACCGTATAAAAGTCAGGATAAGCAGTAGATTGTCCGTTTAGTGTGTTTTGCTGAATTATGGAAAAACTGCCCGCGCTAAAACTGTAAAAAGAGACCACTTCATCTACCTGCCTCAAAGTAAGGTATAATGGATCCAGGCCAAGGGTCTGGGTAAGGTTGATCTGAGTTCCGCTTTCCTGGGTAGCATTGTAGCTATACTGAAATATGTTCTCTGAGTCTTCCCCAATCATTTTAAAATTGGGAGTGCTGGCCATTTCAGTAACAGTACCTGGCTCATCATCCTTAGAACAGGATATAAAAAAGGCCAGACACAGGCACAAGCCAAGCAATTGATGATATTTCATGCAGGTTTTTCTTTAAAAATACGCAATCTCAAATTAAAGCTATGAAACCGAAGGCTGCTTTCACTTTCATATATTCTCTTTGCTATGAACCCATTTAAGAAATGGGAAGAATACATTTCTTAGTATCTTTAATATAACAAATACCATAGTGTAATTAGCTAGTCTTATCATCATATCCTTATGCTTCAAAAAATAGATCTGGAACATATTCTATTCCTGGACATTGAAACGGTTCCCGAAGAAAGTCAGTATTCCCTACTCGATGAAACCAAAAGGCAATTATGGGATCATAAATCCCAATATCGCAGAGCAGAAGATGTATCGGCGGAGGAGTATTATGATAATGCAGGGATCTGGGCAGAATTTGGAAAGATCATTTGTATTTCTGTGGGGTATTTTCATTTTAAAGGCAGTAAACGGCAATTTCGGGTGACTTCTTTTCACGGGAAAGAAAAAACATTGTTGCAAGAGTTCAACCTGCTATTAGAAGCTCATTTTAGACATCCTAAATACCTCCTATGTGCCCACAATGGAAAAGAATTCGATTTTCCATATATCGCCCGCCGGATGATCATCCTTGGAATCCCTGTGCCTAACAAGCTAAACCTGTTTGGTAAAAAACCCTGGGAAGTACCTCATCTGGATACGATGGAACTTTGGAAATTCGGTGATTATAAGCACTATACCTCACTTAAATTGATGGCCAACATTCTGGGCATTCCTTCCCCAAAGGAAGACATAGATGGGAGCATGGTACGGCAAGTGTATTATGAGGAAAAGGATCTGGACCGCATTATCCTCTATTGCGAACGCGATGTGATCACTGTAGCCCAGGTATTTCTGCGTTTGCGAAATGATCCCCAGATGGAAGATCAGGAAATAAAAAAGGTCTAAATTCCCATTGAATTAGACAGTAGCTGCCGTAAAAAGAAACTGTACATAAACCGGAAAATGATCACTATAGCCTCCTAAGTACTTCCTGCCCACATACGTTCTGAACGGATTTCCCTTATAACGACCATTCCATTCTTTTAAAAAACGATCGTCAAATATATTGGCATGTGCAAAACAATGAGTTCCTGCCTCTTTGTTAAAAAAGGTGTTGGATAAAATGATCTGATCAAAAAGAGACCAGCGTTGTTTGTAATTTGCACTGCCTCTTCTCATGGTGATAAGCACCTCCATGGGATTATAGAGTTTTTTCCCATTCACCAGGGTTTGTATGCTTTTATCAGCTGGGCCATCATTGAAGTCGCCCATAACAACAAAATTAGTATTAGAATCCTTCTCTTCAATAGTTGCCATAAAGTCATGAATGGTCTCTGCCGCTTTAATTCTTTTATACGCCGTCTCCGTATCTCCATCTCTGCGCGAGGGCCAATGATTTACAAAGAGGTGAATCTCTTCCCCATTGAGATGGCCATGAACATACAGGATGTCACGGGTAGCATCTCGTACACCATTTAAATTATTGACCATAAGCGGAATCTTCTCCGAAGCAATCACCTTAAAATACTTAGGGTCATACAATAGTGCAGTATCTATCCCTCGTTCATCCGGAGAATCGTAATGAACATACTGATACCCTTTGTCCTTGAGGGAAGGTGCATTTATTAGATCTTCGATCACTTTATTATTCTCCAATTCTGCCAACCCAATTAGTACGGGACCCCTGTGACTTTCCTTTACCCCAAGATGAGATAAGGTCCTTGATAATTTTCTAATTTTCTTTCGATACCGCTTAGGGGTCCATTTTTTAAATCCCTTAGGTGTAAAATCATCGTCGAGTTTAGTAGGATCATTTTTGGTGTCAAATAAATTCTCAAGATTGTAAAAGGCTATTGTGAAAAGATTAGTTGGTTGCTTCTTTTTAAAGAAAGGAAATGCCATGGATTGTAAATATGATCCCTAAAATACGAAATCACTTAGCAGGTATTGTGTAGCTTTGCACTATATTCTATAGTATGCTAGAGAAAAAGACAATTGATCATGAAAAGGCAGTTCTCATTGGCGTTATCAATAGGGAACAAAGTGAAGAAAAAGTGACGGAATATCTGGATGAACTGGAATTCCTAACCTATACTGCCGGTGGTGAAGTTCTAAAGCGTTTTGTGCAACGGATAGAATTACCTAATCCCAAGACCTATATAGGCAGTGGAAAGATTGAAGAAGTAGAAGCCTATGTAAAGGAAAATGAGATCGGTTCTGTGATCTTCGATGATGAACTTACCCCCGTGCAGCAACGAAATATTGAAAAGCAACTTAAATGCAAGATCATTGATAGAACTGGCCTTATCCTCGATATCTTCGCCCAAAGGGCGCAGACCAGTTATGCCAGAACCCAGGTAGAACTCGCCCAGTACGAATATCTCTTACCCAGATTAACGGGTTTATGGACCCACCTGGAACGGCAACGTGGTGGTATTGGGATGCGCGGACCCGGGGAAACGGAAATAGAAACAGATAGACGAATAGTACGAGACAGGATCTCCCTCCTAAAAAAGAAACTTAAAAAGATTGACCGCCAAATGGAAACCCAGCGTGGTAACCGTGGTTCCTTGGTAAGGGTAGCATTAGTGGGATATACAAATGTGGGGAAGTCTACTCTTATGAACGTCATTAGCAAGAGCAAGGTCTTTGCTGAAAACAAATTGTTTGCAACGCTAGATACTACAGTACGTAAAGTGGTCATTGGCAACCTTCCTTTTTTATTGAGTGATACGGTAGGGTTCATCCGTAAATTACCCACCCAATTAATAGAGAGTTTTAAAAGCACACTAGATGAGGTAAGGGAAGCAGACATGCTGTTGCATGTAGTGGACATCTCCCATCCCAACTTTGAGGAGCACATCGCCTCAGTTAATAAGGTGCTAGACGAGATAGGCTCCTCTAATAAAGAGACTATTATGGTCTTTAACAAAATAGACCTTTACCAAGCTGAGGTTATTGAAGAAGACGATCTAATCACCGAAAGGACCAGCAGGCATATGAGTTTGGAAGAATGGGAAAATACCTGGATGCGCCGTATGGGTGGCAATGCTCTCTTTATTTCTGCCCTGAACAAAGAGAATTTAGATGCATTTAAAATACAAGTTTATAAGACCGTGCGAAATATTCACGTCACAAGATTTCCATATAACAACTTTTTGTACCCCGAAAATCTGGATGAATACTAGATCGTAACAAGAAAAATTAGGTAGTTCATCGAAGAAATAAACCCTTCATATTTTTCACAACAAGAACTCAATAGTTGACAACATAGTTTTGGCTTCCGGCTCTTCTGGTCATACATTTACAGTGTAGTTAAGTGTACGTGTTTATCCCCAAATCCTACCTGAACTTACTACTTTAGTGTTCATTTCCCCAAATCAACACTAAGAATTTAGAACTTATTTAAAGACCTACTATTAAAAAACCCTGATCATATGATCAGGGTTTTTTTTGTTGTATGATGGTATTATAAAAGTGCAGCAAGCTGCAAATATTTGAAAATTTTATTGAATTGTCACTTCTTCTTAAAAAGTGGAACAGAAGAACAGGCCTCTCCGTACATAATACTTTTGGCCACCCCCTGAAGTTTTTGAGTCGCCCATATATAAGCGTTTTCGGGAACCGGTTTATTGGAACATCCTTTAATGATCACCGGCTTGTCCTTAAATAAAGATACGTCCAGAGTGTCTATCACCGATTTATAAAGAACAGTTTCAAGCAATTCCAGATCCCCAAGTACTATTTGTTTTGCGTAAGGCTGTAACCTGGTTGTGATCAGCATAAATGCCCAGGCAGGAACAATGGCATCTGTTGAACAATGCAGGGCTACATAAGTGTCATGGTATTGTTCCCAATGATGATCTGCCACAAAAGCTCTGAAATCTTTCTCCTTAAGGATGATCCCTTCGTATAGCCAATCCTTTATATCCAAAACAACCCGTCCGCCTTCAGGATAGTAATCCTCAAGATCTATAGTTAGGAGTTTGCTTTGAGCCACTCTGTTTACAATATCTGCCATTTTTGTTATTACCGGTTATTCAGCCCTATAGCGATCTATATCAAATCACTACCACCTTAACTTTTGGATGGCATGATCAGGGCCATTATCAGATATACCAAAATGCCTAAGCCCATTAAAGTAAATATAAACCATAAGATTCTCACAGTTTGTTTAGACCATCCCAAAAATTCCGCAATACCTCCACAAACTCCAAATACAACTCTGTCATCAGATTTTTCAAGTCGTTTATTTTGCATAGAAATTAGAAATTATTTTGGTTGTTATCTTAAAGCATGCCCAATTCTAATTTGGCTTCTTCACTCATAAGATCCTGACTCCAGGGGGGATCAAAAGTGATCTCAACCACAGCATCTTTTACCACGTTGAGCGACTTTACCTTTTCTTCCACTTCTACAGGCAGTGTTTCTGCTACCGGACAATTGGGAGAGGTTAAGGTCATCAGTATTTTTACCTCATTGTCTTCATTTACAAAGACGTCATAGATCAGTCCTAATTCATAAATATCTACAGGGATCTCAGGATCGTAAATGGTCTTTAGGACTTTTACGATCTTTTCGCCTAATTCTTGTGTATCAATAACGGTCTCACTCATCTTCTTCCTAATTTAACTGTGTTTGATATGCTACCGCATATAATTTTAGTTGTTTTATCATGCTTACCAGGCCATTGGCCCTGGTAGGGGATAAATGCTCCTTTAGCCCAATTTCGTCAATAAATGCCGTATCTGCATCTATGATATCCTGCGGTTTCTGATGACTAAAAGTCCTTATAAGGATGGCTATGATCCCTTTGGTAATTATAGCGTCACTGTCTGCCGTAAAAACCAGGTTGTCACCTTCCAACTCAGCATGCACCCAAACCTTACTTTGGCATCCTTTGATAATGTTATCGTCTGTTTTGTATTGTTCTTTGATCAATGGCAGGGACTTGCCTAGTTCTATCATATATTCATAGCGCTGCATCCAATCATCGAACATAGCAAATTCTTCTACGATCTCATCTTGTATTTCTTGTATGCTCATTCTTCTTCTTTTGTCGTAAAAATACGATAAGTATTACTCTCTTTCAATGGTTTACCCTCCATTGTAAATTACGGAAATATAGGTTTTCTCATACGTAAAACCCTATTGCAGCATATCTTTCGCCTTCTTTACCGCTTTGATAAATTGGTCTATCTCCTCCTTGGTATTATAAAAACTAAAACTAGCCCGGATGGTACCTGGTATCTTATAGTAATCCATTACCGGCTGGGCACAATGATGTCCCGTACGCACTGCAATTCCCATTTTGTCTAACAAGGTGCCCATATCATAAGGATGCATTCCCTGAATATTAAAGGAAATTACCGCCGTCTTATTCTTGGAAGTACCATAGATCTTTACTCCTTCTATTGCAGTAAGGCGTTCGGTAGCATAGATCAACAAGTCATGCTCATAGTCCTCAATAGCTTCTAACCCTATAGTGTTCAAATAATCCAAAGCAGCTCCAAAGGCAATACCCCCACAAATATTAGGTGTCCCGGCTTCAAATTTATAAGGCAGATCTGCATAGGTGGTCTTTTCAAAGGTAACTTCAGCTATCATCTCTCCACCTCCCTGATAGGGCGGTAACTTAGCCAACCATGCTGACTTCCCATACAACATCCCCACCCCTGTAGGGCCACATAATTTATGGGCAGAAGCAGTATAAAAGTCGACATCCAGTTTTTGAACATCCACTTTAATATGAGGTGAAGATTGTGCTCCATCTATAAGTACTGCTGCACCCACTTCATGAGCCAGATTGATAAGTTCCTGGATAGGGTTGATAGTTCCCAGGGCATTGGATACATGGTTGCATACAACCAATTTAGTATTGTCTGAAAGCAGATTCCGGTAGCTATCCATCAAAAGCTCGCCCTCATTATTCATAGGAATGACCTTTAAGCTAGCACCTGTTCGCTGACAGAGCATTTGCCACGGAACAATATTGGAATGGTGCTCCATGGCAGAAACCAGGACCTCATCTCCTTTATTTAGAAATGCAGCAAACCCATTGGCCACCAGGTTGATGCTATGAGTGGTCCCAGATGTAAAGATGATCTCATGGGCCTTTGCGGCATTAAAGAAATGCTGTATTTTGATCCTGGCTCCTTCGTATGCTTCGGTAGCCTCTTGTGCCAGGGCATGCACCCCACGGTGTATATTGGCATTGTAATTACTGTAATAATCAACGATAGTATCTATTACCTGTTTGGGAGTTTGTGAGGTTGCCGCGTTGTCAAAATAGATCAACGGATTCCCATTAACTTTCCTATTTAAAATTGGGAAGTCCTTTCTTATTTGGGTAATATCCATTGTGTTCTCTGTCATGCCGAGGAAGATATTTGATCTGAAAAACCCGACTTACAGATCAAATCCCAACCTAACGCCAAGCTTGGTAGCGATAAGTTTGTTGATCCGTTTTTTTAATTCGGGTAGTCGTACGCTTTCCAGCACATTATTCGCAAATGCATACATAAGAAGTCCGGTGGCCTCTTTCCTTGGAATGCCCCTGGATTGCAGGTAGAACATAGCATCTTCATCTAACTGACCAATGGTACAGCCGTGAGAACACTTCACATCATCTGCGAAGATCTCGAGCTGAGGCTTGGTATTGATGGTTGACTGATCACTGATAAGGACGTTGTTGTTTTGCTGAAAGGCATTGGTCTTCTGAGCGATCTTATCTACAATGATCTTTCCGTTGAAAACCCCCGTAGAACGTTCGCCATAAATACCCTTGTAATCCTGGTGACTTTCACAATTTGGCTGCTTATGGTGTACCAGGGTATGATGGTCAACATGTTGTTTTTCCCCCAGGATAGTGACACCTTTTAAGGTAGAATCTATATACTCGCCGTTCTGAAAGAAGTTCAGGTTATTACGAGTTAATTTCCCTCCAAAAGAAAAGGTATGCACTTTTACGACACTCTTGTCTTTCTGAGAGATATATGTGTTATCTATTAGAGAAGCATCTTTGGTATCATTCTGAACTTTGTAATAATCGACAATGGCATCCTTAGCGGCAAATATTTCCGTAACACTATTGGTCAGTACCTCGTTCTTCGTAAGACTTTGGTGCCTTTCTATGACCTGCAATTCCGCATTTTCTTCAACAATGATCAAATTTCTGGGCTGTAGCATTAGCGATGCCTCATTTCCTGTTGCAAAATGAAGGATCTCAACCGGTTTTTTAGGCGCCTTGTTCTTTGGAATATAGATATACGCTCCTTCCCTGCTAAATGCAGTATTTAAAGTAGTAAGCGACTCTTCCTTGGAGGCTATCTTGTTAAAATAGACATCGATCACAGGCTTATACATCGGCTTTGTAAGTGCCGAACTCATCAAACAAATATCTACCCCGTCATGGGTGGTTTCTGACAAGTAAGAGCTGTAGATCCCATCGATAAAAACAATCTTGTAGGTGTCTATCTCATGCAGAAAATACTTCTTTACCTGATTGTACTCCAGTGTATTTTCCTCTTTTGGAAAAATGCTGAAATCAACTTTCTGTAAGCTATTTAAGGAGGTGTATTTCCAGGCTTCCTCTTTTTTAGAGGGAAATCCTTTCGTTTCAAAGTTCTTTATGGCCTCAGATCTGATATCGTGAATGGGATTGTCCAAATCCACGTTATTTTCAAATGCCATAAAAGAAGATACCAATTTTTCCTTTAGATCCATGTTGCTTAAAATTCGCTCATTTGTGGCGATCCCAAATACGACCGCCTAATTTCTTTTTCTAGTTACGCTACGGGTTCTTTTTTTAACCAGTCGTATCCTTTTTCTTCTAATTCCAGTGCTAAATCCTTAGTGCCAGATTTCACGATCTTTCCATCGTGGATCACATGCACAAAATCGGGAATAATATATTCCAGCAGCCTCTGATAGTGAGTGATCAGAATTACCGCATTATCCTTGCTCTTTAATTTGTTTACCCCATTTGCCACGATACGCAGCGCATCGATATCCAGACCTGAATCGGTTTCATCCAGAATAGCCAATTTAGGTTCTAACATAGCCATTTGAAAGATCTCATTTCGTTTCTTTTCTCCTCCGGAAAAGCCTTCATTCAATGATCTGGAAAGAAATTTTCTGTCTATATCCAAGAGTTCAGATTTTTCCCGAATAAGTTTCAGCATCTGATTGGCAGGCATATCTTCTTGCCCACGTGCTTTTCGAGATTCATTGATGGCCGTTTTCATAAAGTTCGTTACGGAAACACCCGGAATCTCCACGGGATATTGAAACGAAAGAAATATTCCTTTATGAGCCCTTTCTTCGGGAGCAACCTCATCCAGATCTTCTCCTTCATAAAGAATAGTTCCTTTGGTGACCTCAAATTCTTCTTTCCCTGCAATAACAGAGGCGAGGGTACTCTTCCCGGAACCATTTGGTCCCATGATAGCGTGTACCTCTCCTGGTTTTACTTCCAGATTTACCCCCTTCAGGATTTCCTTACCATCTACTCTGGCATGCAGATCTTTAATTTTCAACATGATATGCTATTTTACTTTAATTCTTGTTCTTATTGATTGCTTATCCTACAGAACCTTCCAGGCTTATTTCCAGGAGTTTCTGAGCTTCCACGGCAAATTCCATGGGTAATTTATTGAGTACTTCCTTACTAAATCCGTTTACGATAAGAGCTATGGCCTTTTCTGTATTAATACCGCGTTGGTTGCAATAAAAGATCTGGTCTTCCCCAATCTTACTTGTAGTGGCCTCATGCTCTATTTGAGCCGATTTGTTCTTTACTTCAATGTAGGGAAATGTATGTGCCCCACATTCGTTCCCCATGAGGAGTGAATCGCACTGAGAAAAGTTACGGGCGTTATCTGCCCTGCTGCTTACCTGTACTAATCCTCTATAGCTGTTTTGTGATTTCCCTGCAGAGATCCCTTTTGAAATAATGGTACTCTTAGTATTCTTCCCTAAGTGGATCATCTTTGGTGCCGGTATCTGCCTGTTGGAAATTATTGGTTACGGCAATGGAGTAGAATTCTCCAATAGAATTATCCCCTTTCAGGATACAGGAAGGGTATTTCCATGTAATTGCGGATCCGGTTTCCACCTGTGTCCAGGAGATCTTGGCATTGCGTTCGCACATTCCTCTTTTGGTCACAAAATTATAGACCCCACCTTTTCCTTCTTTATTCCCGGGGTACCAGTTTTGTACGGTAGAATATTTGATCTCAGCATCATCTAAAGCGATCAGCTCTACTACAGCTGCGTGCAATTGATTCTCATCTCTTGAAGGTGCTGTACAGCCCTCCAGGTAACTTACGTAACTGCCTTCATCTGCAATGACCAGGGTTCTTTCGAACTGCCCTGTACCTGCCTGATTGATCCTGAAATAGGTGGAAAGCTCCATGGGGCATCTTACCCCTTTTGGGATGTAGCAAAATGAGCCGTCTGTAAATACTGCCGAGTTCAATGCAGCGTAAAAATTGTCCTTTGGAGGAACAATAGACCCAATGTATTTCTTTACCAGCTCCGGGTGCTCCTTGATAGCTTCTGAAATAGGACAAAAAATAATTCCCTTTTCAGCCAGTGTTTTTTTAAAGGTGGTTGCCACAGAAACAGAATCCATAACAATATCAACCGCTACTCCGGCTAATAATTTTTGTTCGTCTAATGAAATACCTAACTTCTTAAAAGTGTCCAATAATTCCGGATCTACTTCATCCAGGCTATCATATTTAGGTTTTTTATTGGGTGCAGAATAATAACTGATATCCTGAAAATCAGGTTTTTTGTAGTGAATATTGGCCCACTCCGGTTCTGTCATTTCCTTCCACCCTTTGAATGCCTCTAACCTCCATAAGGTCATCCATTCTGGTTCTTCCTTCTTTTTGGAAAGGGCAATGACAACTTCCTCACTCAATCCCTTAGGAAAGGTGTCCGATTCAATATCTGTATAGAAACCATATTCGTATTCCTTGGTTTCCAGTTCTTTTTTTAATTCTTCCTCTGTATATGCCATGTTCTGATTTCTGTGTTTTATAAAGAGAAACTTTCTCCACACCCGCAGGTGCGTTGTGCATTGGGGTTGTTAAAAACAAATCCCTTGCCGTTAAGACCTCCGGAATATTCCAGAGTAGTTCCTACCAAATAAAGAAAACTCTTTTTGTCTACTATAATGCGCACGTCGTTGTCCTCAAAGACCTTATCCGTATCGTTAATGAGATTGTCGAAATTCAGTTCATAAGACAATCCGCTGCAGCCGCCGCTTTTAACGCCGACACGCACGTAATCTTTACTAACGTCATAGCCTTCGTCAGACATCAGGCTAGATACCCTCTTTTTAGCTGTTTCTGAAACTTTGATCATCTTAATTGGATTTATTCTAAATAGGTTACAAATATACATTAAAACTGGGGTATACAAATAGATGCTAACATTATAATAACATATGTGAGGATCAGATATTTCTATGCTTCAGATCAAGGAAAACTAGAAGGAAAGTCGATTTATTTAGAAAGGCAGTCTCTTTCTATTCAATTTTTATAAGGACAAGGTCTGTACCTCCTTTATTTTCAAGAGCATTGAAGTCAGTGCTTTTACTTTCCCCTACCAGTATTAACCCACTATCACTGGTTTCTATGGCATCGAACGCAAATTCCAGATCTGTGCCGCCAAAAGTCTGTTGCCATAAGATGGTCCCCTGAGCATCTATCTTGAGGAGCCATAAATCATTTTCTCCTGCATTGGCCGTAAGATCCTGATCCTTGCTTTTAGAATTTCCGGAAATAACATAACCTCCGTCTTGAGTAGGACGTATACTTTCGGCTGCATCAAAAGCTGCGCCACCATAGGTGTGTTCCCAAAGCAAGGTTCCCTGAGCATCTATCTTGATAACCCAAACATCCGATTCTCCATGGGAAGCACTAATATCACCATCTGTACTGATAGTACTGCCGGTAATTATATAACCCCCGTCTTCGGTTTTGGCAATATCCTGGGCTATGTCGATACCTGTTCCCCCATAGGAATGCTCCCATACTAGTTCGCCCTCATCCCCTATCTTTACCACCCAAAAATCATAGGATCCTCTTGAGTCAGAAATATCAAAATCATCACTTTCAGAAAAACCGGCCATTACATATCCCTGGTCATGGGCCGTGACCACCGCATGAGCACGGTCATTATTGGTGCCTCCAAAATATTTTCGCCATTCTAATGTTCCCTGAGCATTGAGCTTGGTCCCCCAAAATTCTCCCACTCCATGCCTGGTTAGGGAATAGGACTTATCTGTATACCCATCGGCCTTGGCCGAAGTAATATCCAAGAAAACCGGTGAAGAAAAGCCCTCCATCTTCACTTTCAACTATGTCGTACGAATGATCATGTCCCGAAAATCCAAAGCTTTGTTCCCATTCAATGGTCCCCTGACTATCTAATTTTAAAACCCAATTATCATGGAAGCCCTCATTATTACTTCCATCTCCATCATCACTCATGGCATATCCTGTAATGGCATACCCGCCATCTGAGGTTTGGATAACGGCCTGACCTCTATCATCTTTGCTGCCTCCATAGGTCCTGGACCAAAGTAACATTCCTTCAGCATCTGTTTTTATCAACCAATAATCATTGACATTGTTGGTCTTAGGATGCAAGGTCCCCATCAGTACTATCAGAAAAACCAAAGATGGCATAGCCACCGTCTGAAGTTTCAATTACCGAGCGTGGGGTATCGTCCCCGGATCCTCCAAAGGAATGCATCCAGGCAACTTCTCCTTTAAAAGAGGTGGTATTTTCCTGAAGTACCATAGTCCCTGTATCCCTGGAGCAAGAGAGTAGCATAAAAATAAGTAAGACTGTAGCTAGTTGTTTCATAAACAGATCAATTAGATTTCTGAACAATAAAAAGCCCCGAATTAATATCACTTATAACGATTTTCCCGCTTTCAAAAAAGGGATAGACACTCCAAACCCCGTTGAAAGAAGCACTGTTGCCAGAGGGATAGCTATCAAAAAAACCTGTTTCCATTATGTTTCTATTTGCGATATCGGAAATGTCCATAACACGCACACCCGCAGTATAATTCGCCAGAAAGAAATCGTTTCCTTTTACATAGCCATTGTGGTCAATGGCCGGAGTAGTTCCCAAATAGGTAGTATGCAGCACAGGATTATCCAGATCGAGCATGTCGAATACCAGGGTTCTGGAATTAAATCCAAAATTGATCTCATCCAGTTCATCGCCCACAATAAAATAGCGTTGGTCCTCGGTAAACCACCCCTGGTGTGTATAGCCTAAATTTCCGTACTGTATCCCGGTAATGTTGGCGGGATTTTGTTTATCTGTGATGTCAACTATAATTACCTGATTTTCATTAGCCCCAATAAAGATCTCCGCCCCTGCATAATCTGCATCTGGTCCGTTGTACGACACCACCTGGGCATCGTGTGTATAGCCCGAATCGCCGTAACCGCCGGCTGCCTGAGGATTTAAGGGATCCTGAAGATCTATAAAATGTACTCCACCATTATAAATGATCATTCCTTGCTGTTCCTACAGCATACGCAAAGCCTGTTGTTTCGTTAATCACAATATTATGCGAATTTCCAAATCCGGTATACCGGTTGTCCGCCGAAAAAGTTGTGGGAGCACCGGTAACGTTGAGCAAGTTTCTTAGATCAAAAACCTGCATCCCATGGTTATCGGCTTCAGATCCTATATAGGCGTAGTCCTGATAGACCTTGATATCTCTCCAGGAGCTAGATGTGGTGGCCGTTGGTAGTTTCCCTAAATATATAAGATCTTCTGTGTCCGTGATCTCTACAAAAGCAGTTCCATTATTTAACCCTATCAGCGCAAATTCACGGTTAGAAGCAACATCTGTCCATCCCCAAATATCATTGGCAGCAGTAGCATTGAGATTATTGAGTGAGATCCTACCCAATAGGTCGTAACCATCACATGGGTATACCCCTGCAAAGCCATTTTCACATGGAACAAAATTGCTTTCAGATCCACCGGGATTATCTATTGGCGGATCCACAATGGGATTCATCCCTCCAGGATCAATATTGCCATCATCATTTTTAGAACAGGCAAAAAACAGCACGAACAAGAAGAGAAAATATAGAGACTTTTTCATAGCAGAAAAGGTTTGGGACCTTATAGTTTTTCATAGTAAAGATACGATTAATTCAATATCCTCCTTACTTTTGCGGGATGTTCGAAGAGAAAGATCCCAATAAAACAGGCCTGGAAAAGCTGGGTGAATTTGGTCTAATTGACCATTTAACCAAGCAATTCAAAGATGCACAACCCTCTACCGTCAAAGGTATAGGCGATGATGCCGCCGTTCTTCAATTCGATAAAAAAAAGGTGTTGATCTCTACTGATCAGCTTATAGAAGGCATACATTTCGACCTTAGCTATATGCCCCTGAAACACCTGGGGTACAAGGCTGTAGTAGTGAACCTCAGCGATATCTATGCCATGAATGGAACGGCTACGCAGGTACTGGTCTCTATTGCTGTATCTAACCGTTTTCCTCTGGAAGCCCTTGAAGAATTATATGCAGGGATACAATTGGCATGCGAACTTTACAAGGTAGACCTTGTAGGGGGAGACACTACCTCTTCAGAAAAAGGCCTGTATTTGTCCATTACAGCCATTGGTGAGGTTGAAAAAGGTAAAGAAGTATACAGAAGTGGCGGTAAACCCAATGATCTTTTGGTAGTAAGTGGTGATCTGGGTGGAGCTTATCTGGGGCTACAAGTACTCCAACGAGAGAAAGAAGTTTTTAAAGTGAATCCAAACAATCAACCAGATCTGGAACCCTACAGTTATATTGTAGAACGGCAACTAAAACCCGAGGCGCGAAAAGATATCATTACCCTGCTGAAAGAACTGCAAGTGAGTCCCACTTCAATGATAGATATCAGCGACGGACTATCATCTGAGATATTGCATCTCTGTTCAAAAAGTAAGGTGGGGTGTATGTTGTATGAAGAAAAGATCCCATTAGATCCTACGGTTATTGCGGCATGTGAAGAATTTAATTTAGATAGCACCACTGTAGCACTGAGTGGAGGGGAAGATTATGAATTACTGTTCACTATAGATCAAAAAGAATTCCCAAAAATAAAGGGCAACCCCAATCTTACTGTCGTGGGGCATTTGACAGAAGCAGATCAGGGCGCACACTTAATTTCCAGGAATAATACCAGTATACCACTAAAAGCCCAGGGATGGAATTCCTTCGGCTAGGTGTATTTATGCTACTTGCTGTTCTCCAGCATGTCTTTTTTGGTAAATGATCTCCAGGGTATGATTAATATCCTGTAACTCAGGCGTCAAAACAGCTAAATTCCCGCTCACATCTGTGGTAACTTCTTTACCGCAGTGAACGCATTTGTACTCTTTAATGTGCTGGGTTACTTTTTTAGACACGGAATAGTGGTGGCCAAAAATATTACAAAATATCTTTTTCATGTAAGTAGGTCATTAGGGCTGCAAAATAAAGTTGGGGAACCTCAGCTTTGCATATGGTTATAATTAGTGTTGAGCAATCTAAAAAGGGTTCATTGAACACTTTAAGAATGGAACGTACACTTCCGAACTTTTATTGAGTAACCCCCCTTATTTTTATCATTTTTTCGATGAACGTCTCTTTTTCGCCAAAAAGAGACCTTTAATTTCTATTTGTCCTCCACTCATTTTCTCCTAATTCTTCTATCTTTCGACACTTAATTAGCAGGATGTACAAAACCAAAGAACTTTGGGTCACTTCTTTTGCCCTGTTCTCCCTTTTTTTTGGAGCCGGGAACCTCATCTTGCCCCCTCAACTGGGTTTTAGAGCAGGTCCGGACTGGTGGTTGGTAGCTCTGGGGTTTGCCCTTTCGGCAGTATTGATCCCCATTCTGGGTATCAGGGCCCATGGCAGATTACAAGGCACTATGTTCGATTTTGCCAAAAAGGTATCCCCCACCTTTAGTTTGGTGTATTGTATTTTAGTCTATGCCATTTCCATAAGCCTGCCTTCTCCCAGGACAGCTTCGGTAACCCATGAAATGGCCATTGCTCCGTTGTTTAATAGTGCCCCCTTGTTAAGCAGTTTTGTTTACTTTGTATTGGTCCTTGTTTTTGCCCTTAACAGATCTAAAATTCTGAACATTATTGGCAAACTTATGACCCCAGCTATTTTATTGATACTGGTGGCCATCATTGGAATTATCATTTATGTGGAACCATTCACTTTTGGGGCAGCTACTATTGCTAATCCACTGAGTTATGCTATTATAGAAGGTTATCAGACCTTTGATGCTATTGGGGCCGTAGTGGTAGGTGGGGTTATTATAGTTTCTATCAATCTAAAAAATACCGGGAAGGACTATGCTCATAAAAAGAAGCTGATTACAAATGCCGGATGGATGGCAGGACTGGCTCTCTTTCTCGTGTATGCCGGTCTAATACTTTCCGCCGCTTTAATGCATTCCAATTTTGAAGCCAATATTTCCAGGACCGACCTTTTGCAGCAAATGAGCCTTATTACTTTGGGGAATACCGGGAAATTTATCTTTGGAATTCTAGTAAGCCTGGCCTGTTTTACGACGGCCGTTGGGATAGTCGCCGGCACAGGGGATTTTGTAAAAAGCAGATTTGCAGACTCTCAAAAAGCCTACATCATTACTGTCATTGTGGGCTGTATTTTGGGTGTCTTAATGGGTCAGCTAGACGTTGGGTATATAATAAATGTAGCACTCCCCGCCCTGATGTTTATTTACCCTATTACCATAATACTTATCCTCCTGAATGTGTTGCCAGATAATTGGACAACTGAAAAGGTATTTAAGGCAGTGGTGATCGCCACTATTCTATTTAGCGTGCCCGACTTTCTATCGAGTTTAGGCCTTGCCGAGAAAATGGAAAGTCTTAATCAATACGTTCCCTTAAGCTCAGTACAAATGGGATGGATCATACCAGCTTTTGTCACTTTTCTTGTTGCGAACCTTCTAGAGTACAGGAGAGTAAAAGCAACAAATAAGCGCGGGTAAATTCTAAATCTTATTTACCAAACTCCAATTATTAGAATTTGATATTTGGAAAGAAGGTCAAGGTTTATTTTCCTAGCATCATTTCTTCAATTTCCTCCGCTTCAATCGGTATGTTTTTCATAAGATTCAACGGGGCTCCTTTTGCCTTTACCACAACATCGTCTTCAAGACGAACTCCGAATTTTTCCTGAGGAATATAGATGCCGGGCTCCACCGTAAAGACCATGTTGGCTTTCATAGGAGTTTTTAAGGGACCGTAATCATGGGTGTCCAGGCCTATATGATGGCTGGTGCCATGCATAAAGTATTTCTTATAAGCCGGCCAATCCTTTTTCTCATTTTTTACATCGGCCTTGTCCAATAAACCTAATCCTAGAAGTTCTGAGGTCATGATCTTTCCTACTTCCCTGTGGTATTCTGCCCATAAGGTGCCCGGCACCAACATTTTGGTGGCCTCGTTCTTCACCCTCAACACGGCATTGTATACCTCTCGTTGCCTTTTAGTAAATTTCCCGCTAACGGGAATGGTCCTTGTCATATCGCTAGAATAATTGGCGTATTCTGCCCCTACATCCAAAAGAATTAGATCGCCCGCCTTACACTGTTGATTGTTTACCACATAGTGTAATACATTGGCATTATTGCCTGAGGCCACAATAGGGGTATAAGCAAACCCTTTAGAGCGGTTGCGGATAAATTCGTGCAGGAACTCTGCTTCAATCTCGTATTCCCAAACCCCTGGTTTTGTAAATTGTAAGATCCTTCTAAACCCTTTTTCGGTGATATCACAGGCCTGTTGCATAAGGGCTATTTCCTGAGGTTCTTTTACCCCGCGAATTTGCTGTAAAATTGGGTTACTCTTTGCCCAGCTGTGAGCAGGGAATTGCTCCTTGCATTTTAGAATAAACCGATCTTCCCTTGTTTGGGTTTCCACGGACTGCCGGTAGTGTTCGTTGGTATTAAAATAAACAGTTTCCGCTTCCGTCATCAGATCAAAAAATACCTTGTCAAAGTTGCTGAGCCATTGAACGTTCTTTATCCCGGACACTTTAGTTCCCTGTTCTTTAGATAATTTTTCACCTTCCCAGACCGCAATATGATCATTGGTCTCCCTCACAAACAACACTTCTCGTTGTTCTTTATTGATAGCTTCCGGGAAAAGCAATAAAATAGACTCTTCCTGGTCTACCCCACTCAAATATAAAATATCCCGATGCTGCTGAAACGGCATGGTGCTATCCGCACTGATGGGATAGATATCATTGGAATTAAAAACCGCAATGCTCTTGGGCTTCATCTGCGCCATAAACTTTTTACGGTTTATTATAAAAAGGGATGCGTCTATAGGATCGTATTTCATTTGGATCTGATGTTTCCCCAAAAGTAACTATTTACTCGCATATCTTTTAAAGGTACTTGCCATAAGTCCGCCAAATTCATACCTTCCAAAAAATTAAATATCCTGATCATGAAATTCAAAATATCCCTGTTTTTCTTCCTGAGCGTGCTTATTCTAAAAGCACAACCAGCGCCCTCTTCCGCATCCAAGGTCATAGAAGGAATTGCGATGAAGGATAACATGAGCAGCTCTTCTCTGGTAAAGAACATTCCATTTAAAAATATAGGTCCCACTGTGATGAGTGGCCGTGTTGTAAATATTGCGGTAAACCCGGATGACCCAACAGAATTTTATGTAGGGTATGCCTCAGGTGGTTTGTGGCATACCAAAAATAACGGCACCTCCTTTACTCCCATTTTAGATGCAACTGCCACTCAAAATGTAGGCGACATTGCTGTGCATTGGAAAACTGGAACAATCTGGGTGGGTACCGGCGAAAACAATAGTTCGCGCTCTTCTTATGCCGGGATCGGGATGTTAAAGTCGACCGACAAAGGTGCCACCTGGCAACATATGGGGCTTGCAGATTCGCATCATATTGGAAGGATCGTCATCAATCCCGAAAATGTAAATGAAGTAGTAGTTGGAGTTACCGGGCATTTATATTCCCCCAATGCCGAACGTGGCGTTTATAAAACTACCGATGGGGGTAAGACATGGAATAAAACGCTGTTTATAAATGAGGTGGCAGGCATTATTGATCTCGCAGTCTCGCCCAATGATTTTAACATTCAATATGCAGCAGCCTGGGATAAGGACAGAAAAGCATGGAATTTTGAAGGAAATGGTTCCGGTTCCGGGATCTACAAAAGTACGGATGCAGGGAATAGCTGGAAACTTATCTCGGGTCCAAATAGCGGATTTCCTACAGGAGAGGGTGTAGGTCGTATTGGCCTGGCAGTGTATGATAATAATATTGTGTACGTGGTGCACGACAATCAGTATAGAAGGACCAAATCTGATAAAGATAAAGATGAAAAAGAGGGATTAACCAAAGAAGATTTTAAGACCATGTCTGTGGAGGCCTTCCTCGATCTGAAGGATATTCAACTAGATGAATTTCTGAAGGACAATAATTTCCAGGAAAAATACAAAGCTCAGAATGTGAAGGAAATGGTACGTGGAGGAGCAGTAAAGCCGGTGGATCTGGCAACCTATCTCGAAGATGCAAACTCGCTTTTGTTCGACACTCCCGTAATTGGAGCCGAAGTATACCGAAGTAATGATGCCGGGATAACCTGGAAGAAACAGAACGAAAGTTATATAGATGACCTTTTTTACAGTTATGGATATTACTTTGCCCAGATCAGGGTAGACCGTAATAATCCAGATAAAATATATCTGGCCGGGGTACCACTTATTGCTTCAGATAATGGGGGAAAGACCTATAAGGCCATTGACGGGGATAATGTGCATTCGGATCATCATGCACTTTGGGTGAATCCCGTGAAACCGGGACACCTGATCAATGGAAATGATGGGGGTGTAAACATTTCGTATGATGATGGAGCCCATTGGATCAAGAATAATTCTCCGGAGGTAGGACAGTTCTACGCCATCAATATAGATCATGAAGAACCCTATAATGTGTATGGTGGATTGCAGGACAATGGCGTATGGATGGGACCACATAATGCAGCTGAAAATACAAGGTGGCACTCTTCGGGTCACTACCCATGGAAGTCGATCATGGGAGGCGATGGAATGCAGATACAAATAGATAATAGGAATTCTAATATTGTATACACCGGTTTCCAATTCGGAAATTACTTCAGGATAGACCTCGCCAATGAAAAAAGGGCCTACATTCAACCCAAACATGAACTGGGAGAAAAACCCTATCGTTTTAATTGGCAGACTCCTATATTGCTTTCATCCCATAATCAGGACATCCTATATTTTGGTAGTAATAAATTACATCGTTCCTTAAATCAGGGTGATGATTGGGAGGCCATTTCTGAAGATCTCACCCATGGAGGAAAGGAAGGGAATGTGGCCTATGGCACCCTAACCACCATATCGGAATCTCCCTTCAAATTCGGCCTCTTGTTTACAGGTAGTGATGACGGGCTTATTCATATGAGTAATGATGGAGGGGGCAGCTGGAAAAAGATCTCTGATTCTTTTCCAGAAAATTTATGGGTAAGCAGGGTAGCTGCTTCTAAACACAAAAAGGAACGTGTCTATGCCAGTTTAAATGGGTATCGCTGGGACGATTTTTCTCCTTATGTCTACAAAAGTGAGGACATGGGGCAAACCTGGACCAATATTGCAGCGAATCTTCCTGCATCACCGGTCAATGTTATTTTGGAAGATCCGACAAATGACCAACTCTTGTTTGTGGGCACAGACAATGGGCTCTATCTAAGCTTTGATCAGGGAGCGTCCTGGGAACTGTTTCAGAATGGTATCCCCAATGTGGCCGTACACGATCTGGTAATCCAGCCAGAGTCCAGGCATTTGGTGGTAGGGACCCATGGCAGGAGCATCTATAAGGCAGATATTGCACATTTGCAACAGCTTACTCCAGACATATTATCCAAGGAATTATTGGTCTTTG
>CAWCNT010000010.1:0-267437 GCA_963796935.1 uncultured Flavobacteriaceae bacterium | reverse complement strand
TGTTATGTCCGTGATCTCAATAAAAGCAGTACCGTTGTTTAGTCCTATCAGCGCAAACTCGCGGTTAGTAGCCACATCTGTCCATCCCCAAATATCATTGGCGGCCGTAGCATTAAGTGTATTGAGTGAGATCCTGCCCAGAAGGTCATAGCCGTCACAGGGATAAACCCCTGCAAATCCATTTTCACATGGAGTAAAAGTACTATCAGATCCACCGGGATTGTCTATTGGCGGATCCACAATGGGATTCATTCCTCCGGGATTCAAATTGCCGTCATCATTTTTGGAACAGGCAGATAACAGTACGAATAAGAAGAGAAAATACAGGGACTTTTTCATAGCAGTAAAGGTTTGGGACCTTATAGTTTTTCAAAGTAAAGATACGATTAATTCAATATCCTCCGTACTTTTGCGGGATGTTTGAAGAGAAAGATCCCAATAAAACAGGCCTGGAAAAGCTGGGTGAATTTGGTTTAATTGACCATTTAACCAAGAAATTCAAGGACGCACAACCCTCTACCGTCAAAGGTATAGGAGATGATGCTGCCGTACTCCAATTCAAGGATAAAAAAGTGTTGATCTCAACTGATCAGCTTATAGAAGGCATCCATTTCGACCTCAGCTATATGCCCCTGAAACACCTGGGGTATAAGGCCGTAGTAGTGAACCTCAGTGATATTTATGCCATGAACGGAATGCCTACGCAGGTGTTGGTCTCTATTGCCGTATCTAACCGCTTTCCTCTGGAAGCCCTTGAAGAATTATATGAGGGGATACAATTGGCATGCGATCTTTACAAGGTAGACCTCGTAGGGGGAGACACAACCTCATCAGAAAAAGGCCTGTATTTGTCCATTACAGCCATTGGGGAGGTTGAAAAAGGTAAAGAAGTATACAGAAGTGGCGGAAAGCCCAATGATCTTTTGGTGGTAACCGGCGATCTTGGTGGTGCTTATATGGGATTACAAGTATTGCAGCGGGAGAAAGAGGTTTTTAAAGTGAATCCAAACAATCAACCAGATCTGGCACCCTACAGTTATATTGTAGAGCGGCAACTAAAACCCGAGGCGAGAAAAGATATTATTACGCTCTTAAAAGAACTGCAAGTAAGTCCTACTTCAATGATAGATATCAGCGACGGACTATCATCTGAGATCTTGCATCTCTGTTCTAAAAGTAAGGTGGGGTGTATGCTGTACGAGGAGAAGATCCCATTAGATCCTACGGTTATTTCGGCCTGTGAAGAATTCAATTTAGACAGCACCACGGTAGCGTTGAGTGGAGGGGAAGATTATGAATTATTGTTCACTATAGATCAAAAAGAATTCCCAAAAATAAAGGGCAACCCTAATCTTACTGTCGTGGGGCATTTGACAGAAGCAGATCAGGGCGCACACTTAATTTCCAGGAATAATACCAGTATACCTCTAAAAGCCCAGGGATGGAATTCCTTCGGCTAGATGTATTTACGCTACTTGCTGTTCTCCAGCATGTCTTTTTTGGTAAATGATCTCCAGGGTATGATTAATATCCTGTAACTCAGGCGTCAAAACAGATAAATTCCCGCTCACATCTGTAGTAACTTCTTTGTTACAGTGAACGCATTTGTACTCTTTAATGTGCTGGGTTACTTTTTTAGACACGGAATAGTGGTGGCCAAAAATATTACAAAATATCTTTTTCATGTAAGTAGGTCATTAGGGCTGCAAAATAAAGTTGGGGAACCTCAGTTTTGCATATGGTTATAATTAGTGTTGAGCAATCTAAAAAGCGTTCATTGAACACCTTAAGAATGGAACGTACTCTACAGAACTTTTATTGAGTTACTCCCGTTATTTTTATCATTTTTTCGATGAACGTCTCCTTTTCACCAAAAAAAGGCCTTTAATTTCCATTTGCCTGCTCCCTGATTTTCTACTATTTCTTCTATCTTTCGACACTTAATTAGCAACATGTACAAAACCAAAGAACTTTGGGTCACTTCTTTTGCCCTTTTCTCCCTTTTTTTTGGAGCAGGAAACCTCATCTTGCCCCCTCAATTAGGTTTTAGAGCAGGTCCGGACTGGTGGTTGGTAGCCCTGGGGTTTGCCCTTTCGGCCGTATTGATCCCCATACTTGGTATCAGGGCTCATGGCAGATTGCAAGGCACTATGTTCGATTTTGCCAAAAAGGTATCTCCAGGATTTAGTTTAGTGTACTGTATTTTGGTCTATGCTATTTCAATTAGCCTACCTTCTCCCAGGACTGCTTCAGTAACTCATGAAATGGCCATTGCCCCGCTTTTTAATAGCGCACCCTTGTTAAGTAGTTTTGTCTACTTTGTATTGGTTCTTGTTTTTGCATTGAACAGATCCAAAATTCTGGACATCATTGGCAAACTGATGACTCCTGCTATTTTAGTTATCCTGGTAGCCATTGTTGGAATTATCATCTATGTGGAGCCGCTCACTTTTGGGGCAGCTACGATAGCCAATCCACTGAGTTATGCCATCATAGAAGGCTATCAAACCTTTGATGCTATTGGGGCCGTAGTTGTTGGTGGCGTTATCATAGTATCTATCAATTTAAAAAATACCGGGAAGGACTATGCTCATAAAAAGAAACTGATCACAAATGCCGGGTGGATGGCCGGACTGGCTCTCTTTCTCGTGTATGCCGGTCTAATACTTTCTGCCGCTTTAATGCATTCAAATTTTGCAACCGATATTTCCAGGACCGACCTTTTGCAGCAAATGAGCCTTATTACTTTGGGAAATACCGGGAAATTTATCTTTGGAATCCTAGTGAGCCTGGCCTGTTTTACGACAGCCGTTGGGATAGTCGCCGGCACAGGGGATTTTGTAAAAAGTAGATTTGCCGAATCTCAAAAAGCCTACATCATTACTGTCATTGTGGGCTGTATTTTGGGGGTCTTAATGGGTCAGTTAGATGTTGGGTATATTATAAATGTAGCCCTCCCCGCCCTGATGTTTATTTATCCCATAACCATAGTACTCATCCTCCTGAATGTGTTGCCGGATAAATGGACTACAGATAATGTATTTAAGGCCGTAGTTATTGCTACTATTCTATTTAGTGTGCCCGACTTTCTATCTAGTTTAGGCTTCGCCGAGAATATGGCAGAAATGAATCAATACATCCCCTTAAGCTCAGTACAAATGGGGTGGATAGTTCCTGCTTTTGTTACTTTTCTTGTTGCGAATCTCCTAAAATACATCAGAGGAAAAGGAACAGATAACAGAGGGTAAATTCCAAATCTCGAATATTATTTTCCTTGCATTATTTCTTCTATTTCCTCCGCTTCAATCGGGATATTCTTCATAAGATTAATGGGAGCCCCTTTTGCCTGTCACCACTACATCATCTTCCAATACGAACCCCAAATTTTTCCTCGGGGATATAAATTCCCGGTTCTACCGTAAAGACCATGTTGGCTTTCATGGGGGTTTTTAAGGGACCGTAATCATGGGTGTCTAAGCCAATATGATGGCTGGTACCATGCATAAAGTATTTCTTATAAGCCGGCCAATCCTTGTCCTCATTTTTTACATCTGCCTTGTCCAGCAACTTTAATCCAAGTAATTCTGAGGTCATGATCTTTCCTACCTCTTTGTGGTATTCCGCCCATAAGGTGCCGGGCACCAACATTTTAGTGGCCTCATTCTTAACCCTCAACACCGCATCATATACCTCTCGTTGTCTTTTGGTAAATTTTCCACTGACGGGAATGGTCCTGGTCATATCACTCGAATAATTGGCGTATTCTGCCCCTACATCCAACAGGATTAAATCGCCTGCCTTGCACTGCTGATTGTTTACCACATAGTGTAATACATTGGCATTATTACCTGAGGCAACAATAGGTGTGTAGGCAAACCCTTTGGAGCGGTTGCGGATAAATTCGTGCAGAAACTCTGCCTCTATCTCGTATTCCCAAACCCCTGGTTTTGTAAATTGTAAGATCCTTCTAAACCCCTTTTCAGTGATATTACAGGCCTGTTGCATCAGAGCTATTTCCTGAGGTTCTTTTACTCCGCGAATTTGTTGTAAAATTGGGTTGCTCTTTGCCCAGCTGTGAGCCGGGAATTGCTCCTTGCATTTTAGAATAAACCTGTCTTCCCTTGTTTGGGTTTGTACAGACTGTCTGTAATGTTCATTCGTATTGAAATAAACAGTTTCCGCCTCCGTCATCAGATCAAAGAATACCTTGTCAAAGTTGCTGAGCCATTGAACGTTTTTAATCCCTGACACTTTGGTTCCCTGTTCTTTAGATAGTTTTTCACCTTCCCATACGGCAATATGATCATTGGTCTCCCTTACAAACAACACTTCGCGTTGCGCTTTATTAATGGCATCTGGGAAAAGCAATAAAATAGACTCTTCCTGATCTACTCCACTCAAATAGAAAATATCCCGGTGCTGCTGAAAAGGCATGGTGCTGTCTGCACTAATAGGATAGATGTCATTAGAATTAAAAACAGCAATGCTCTTTGGCTTCATCTGAGCCATAAACTTTTTGCGATTTTTAATAAAAAGAGATGCGTCAATAGGATCGTATTTCATTTGGATGTGATGTTTTCCCAAAAGTAACTATTTACTCGCATATCTTTTAAAAGGTACTTGCCATAAGTCGACCAAATTCATACCTTCCAAAAAATTAAACATCCTATCATGAAATTCAAGATATCCCTGTTTTTCTTCCTGAGCGTACTTATTCTAAAAGCACAACCAGCCCCCTCTTCCGCAACCAAGGTTATGGAAGGAATTGAAATGAAAGAGAAGATGAACAACTCTTCTCTGGTAAAGAACATTCCTTTTAAAAATATAGGTCCAACTGTAATGAGTGGCCGTGTTGTAAATATTGCGGTAAATCCGGATGATCCCACTGAATTCTACGTAGGTTATGCTTCGGGCGGCTTATGGCATACCAAGAATAACGGTACCTCTTTTACTCCTATTTTAGATGCAACTGCCACCCAAAATGTAGGCGACATTGCCGTACATTGGAAAACCGGTACAATTTGGGTTGGTACCGGAGAGAATAATAGTTCGCGCTCTTCTTATGCCGGGATCGGGATGTTAAAGTCGACTGACAAAGGTGCCACCTGGCAACATATGGGGCTTACAGATTCGCATCATATTGGAAGAATCGTTATCAATCCCGAAAATGTAAATGAAGTGGTGGTTGGTGTAACCGGGCATTTGTATTCTCCCAACGCTGAACGTGGCGTTTATAAAACTACCGATGGAGGAAAGACCTGGAAAAAAACGTTGTTTATAAATGAGGAGACCGGCATAATTGATCTGGCCGTTTCTCCTAATGATTTTAATATTCAATATGCCGCGGCCTGGGAAAAGGACAGAAAGGCCTGGAATTTTGAAGGAAATGGTTCCGGTTCCGGGATCTATAAAAGCACGGATGCCGGGAATAGCTGGAAACTTATCTCAGGTCCAAAAAGTGGTTTTCCCACCGGAGAAGGTGTTGGGCGTATTGGCCTGGCAGTGTATGATAATAATATGGTGTATGTGGTGCACGACAATCAGTTTAGAAGAACCAAATCTGATAAAGAAAAAGATGAAAAAGAGGGGTTGACCAAAGAAGATTTTAAGACCATGTCTGTAAAAGACTTCCTCGATCTAAAAGATGTTCAATTAGATGAATTTCTGAAGGATAATAATTTTCAGGAAAAATACAAGGCACAGAATGTAAAGCAAATGGTGCGAGCCGGAGCAGTTAAACCGATGGATCTGGCGGCCTATCTGGAAGATGCCAATTCGCTTTTGTTCGATACCCCCGTTATTGGTGCCGAAGTATACCGAAGTAAGGATGCAGGCAAAACCTGGAAAAAACAAAATGACAATTATATAGATGACCTTTTTTATAGTTATGGGTATTACTTTGCACAGATCAGGGTAGACCGAAATAACCCAGAAAAGATATATCTCGCAGGGGTACCACTTATTACTTCAGATGATGGCGGGAAAACCTACAAAGCCATTGATGGCGATAATGTGCATGCAGATCATCATGCGCTATGGGTGAATCCTGTGAGACCGGGACACCTCATCAATGGGAATGATGGAGGCGTTAATATATCCTATGACGATGGTGCCCACTGGATCAAGAATAATTCTCCGGAAGTAGGCCAGTTCTACGCCATCAATATAGATCATGAAAAACCCTATAATGTATATGGTGGCTTACAAGACAACGGCGTATGGATGGGGCCAAATGATGCAGCTGAAAATAGTAGGTGGCACTCATCAGGGCACTATCCATGGAAGTCGATCATGGGAGGCGATGGCATGCAGGTACAAATAGACAATAGAAATTCTAATATTGTTTATACCGGTTTCCAATTTGGAAATTACTTTAGGATAGATCTTGCTAATGAAAAAAGGGCCTACATACAACCCAAACATGAACTGGGAGAGAAAGTCTATCGTTTTAATTGGCAGACTCCCATTTTGCTCTCTTCCCATAATCAGGACATCCTATATTTTGGAGGCAATAAATTACATCGATCCCTGAATCAGGGTGATGATTGGGAAGCCATTTCTGAAGACCTCACCAAGGGAGGAAAAGAAGGGAATGTAGCCTATGGCACCCTTACTTCCATATCCGAATCACCTTTTAAATTTGGCCTGCTCTATACAGGTAGCGATGATGGCCTTATTCACCTAAGTAGTGATGGAGGTGGCAGCTGGAAAAAGATCTCTGATAAACTACCTCAGGATCTGTGGGTGAGCAGAGTGGCCGCCTCAAAACATAAAAAAGAACGTGTGTATGCCAGTTTAAACGGGTATCGCTGGGACGATTTTGCACCTTACGTCTATAAAAGTGAGGACATGGGGCAGACCTGGACTAACATAGCGGCTAATCTTCCTGCCTCTTCTGTAAATGTTATTCTGGAAGATCCTGTGAATGATCAACTCTTGTTTGTAGGTACAGACAATGGACTTTACGTAAGCTTTGATCAGGGAACTTCCTGGGAACTGTTTCAAAATGGGATCCCCAATGTAGCTATTCATGATCTGGTAATACAGCCAGAGGCTAAGCATCTGGTTGTGGGAACCCACGGAAGGAGTATCTATAAGGCAGACATTGCGCATTTACAGCAGCTGACTCCGGATAAATTATCCAAGGGATTATTGGTCTTCGAAATACCTGCCATCAAACATTCAAGTCGCTGGGGGAATGCCAGAAGTTCATGGTCCGAACCAAATACCCCTGGTATAGACATTGCTTTCTACTCAAAAAACAAAGGCAATTATAATGCTGCAATAATGACCCTGGACGGCATAGTGGTAAGTGCTTTTGAACTGGAGGCAGATAAAGGGTATAATATTCTTTCCTATGATGTGGCTTTTTCCAAAGAGGGAAAATCGGCCTACTTAAAAAAGAACAAAATGGCCCTGAAAACGGCAGATAATGGAAAGACCTATCTCCCCAAGGGATCCTATGAATTGGTTTTAAAGGGTAATGGTTCCGAAGAGAAAATGCCTATTAAAATTGAATAGCAGTGTTTAAAACATGTAAATACGCAAATGCTGTCCAAATTTTTGTTTAACAAGAAGATGAATTTTAGGTATTTAGATCTCATTTGTTAAACACAGAATGGGAATTATTGAAATAAGAGACGAGTCATATAAGTATTGCCCGGGAAGTTTGTTATTCATGGGCTGCTGCCGTAAATTTGTTACTTTAAATTTGTACAATAATGAGTAAACTCATACAGTCTTCAATAGCCAGAAAAGTGGTCATGGCCCTTTCTGGTATTTTTTTGGTCTTTTTTCTTGCATTGCATTTTACCATCAACTTCACTTCTGTGATCTCGCCGGAGACCTTTAATGAATTTTCCCATTTTATGGGATACAACCCGGTAGTACAATTCCTGATGCAACCTATCCTTATTGCAGGGGTGGTCATCCATTTTGTGATGGGAATTATTCTGGAGATCCAGAATAATCGTGCAAGAGGGGTAAAATATGTACAGTTCAAAGGAAGTGCCAATGCCCCCTGGGTTTCCAGGAATATGATCTATTCAGGTGCAGTGGTCCTTGCCTTTTTAGGATTGCACTTTTATGATTTCTGGCTACATGAAATGGCCTATAAATATATAGAGGTAAATCCGGAAGATCCTACTCGCTACTATGCCGAGACGGTTGAAAAGTTTGCCCCTATTTGGAGAACCGTTCTCTATGTGATATCATTTGGACTGCTCTCCCTGCATCTATGGCATGGCTTTGCCTCCTCTTTTCAAACTATGGGACTCAACAATAAATATACACCCGCAATTGTAAATTTTACCAAGTTTTATGCTGTGGCAATTCCATTAGGATTTGTTTTTATTGCGCTATACCATCATTTCAACCCAATAATACATTAAGATATGGGCATTCTAGAATCTAAAGTTCCAAAAGGGCCATTGGCCGATAAATGGACACAATATAAGAACGACATTGACCTTGTAAACCCGGCGAACAAACGGAACATAGACATCATTGTGGTTGGTACAGGACTTGCCGGAGGTTCGGCAGCTGCAACACTGGCCGAATTAGGGTACAATGTAAAAACCTTTTGCTATCAGGATTCCCCAAGAAGAGCACATTCTATTGCCGCTCAGGGAGGCATCAACGCATCGAAGAATTACCAGGGTGATGGGGATAGTAACTACCGACTTTTTTATGACACCATCAAAGGTGGAGACTACAGATCCAGAGAAGCCAATGTATATCGTCTGGCTGAAGTTTCCGGAAATATCATTGACCAATGTGTGGCACAAGGGGTTCCTTTTGCCAGAGAATATGGCGGTCTGCTAGACAACAGATCCTTTGGAGGGGTATTGGTATCAAGAACCTTTTATGCCAAAGGACAAACCGGACAACAATTATTATTAGGAGCTTATTCGGCCATGAACAGGCAAATACAACGCGGGAAGATTAAGTCTTATACCCGTCATGAAATGCTAGATCTTGTTAAGGTTGATGGGAAAGCCAGAGGTATTATAGCGCGAAACCTGGTTACAGGCGAAATTGAAAGACATTCTGCACATGCAGTAGTGATCGCCTCAGGAGGATATGGGAACCTCTTTTTCCTATCCACCTATTGTATGGGGGCCAATGTAATGGCGGCCTGGCGTACGCACCGAAGAGGTGCCTTTTTTGCCAATCCTTGTTTCACGCAGATCCATCCAACCTGTATCCCGGTATCGGGAGAACACCAATCTAAGTTAACCCTTATGTCAGAATCATTGAGGAATGATGGACGCATCTGGGTGCCTAAAAAATTAGAGGATGCCAAGGCCATCCGTGAAGGCAAACTAAAACCAACAGAACTCAAGGAAGAGGACAGGGATTATTATCTGGAAAGAAGATATCCTGCTTTTGGGAACCTGGTTCCAAGAGATGTGGCTTCGCGTGCAGCGAAAGAGCGTTGCGATGCCGGATATGGCGTAAATAAAACAGGTGAAGCAGTATATCTCGATTTTGCTGCAGCTATTAAACGATATGGTACTGAAAAAGCCTATACCTCCGGACTAAAAGATCCGGATGCAGACACTATAAGACAATTAGGGGAAGAAGTGATTGAAGCTAAATACGGGAACCTGTTCCAGATGTATGAGAAGATCGTGGATCAGAACCCATACAAGACCCCAATGATGATCTACCCTGCTGTGCATTACACCATGGGAGGTTTATGGGTAGATTACAACTTACAGACCACTGTTCCGGGATGTTATTCTATTGGAGAAGCCAACTTTAGTGATCACGGAGCAAACAGATTGGGAGCTTCGGCTTTGATGCAAGGGTTAGCTGATGGATATTTTGTGCTCCCTTATACTATTGGGGATTATCTTTCTGAGGATATCAGAACAGGTAAGATCCCTACGGATAGTCCGGAATTTGATGAAGCAGAGAAGCATGTAACGGATAGGATCAACAAATTAATGTCTGGAAAAGGTCTTCATTCTGTAGATCATTACCACAAAAAACTTGGTAAGATCATGTGGGACAAATGTGGGATGAGCAGAAATGAAAAAGATCTTAAAAAGGCAATCGAAGAAATTGCAGCATTGCGCAAGGATTTCTGGGAGAATGTAAAAGTAACTGGGAAAGCCAACTCTAAAAATCAGGAATTGGAAAAAGCAGGACGCGTAGCCGATTTTCTTGAAATAGGAGAATTATTTGCTAAGGATGCCCTGGAACGAAATGAATCTTGTGGAGGACATTTTCGTGAAGAATATCAAACACCGGAAGGTGAGGCCTTACGAGATGATGAAAATTACAAGTATGTGGCTGCCTGGGAATACAAGGGAGAGCCTAAGGATGCTAAGCTTCACAAGGAAGATCTGGCATATGAATATATTGAATTAAAGACACGTTCTTACAAATAAATAGCTATGAAAATATATTTGAAGATATGGCGTCAGAAAGATGCCACCTCCAAAGGAAAAATGGTAGACTATACCATGGAGGGGATAGAAGGAGACATGTCCTTTTTGGAGATGTTAGACATTTTGAATGAAGAACTTATCACCAAAGGCGAAGAGCCTATAGAGTTCGATCATGATTGTAGGGAAGGGATCTGCGGAACCTGCTCACTTCAGATCAATGGGCGTCCTCATGGTCCGGATAGAATGATCACTGTCTGTCAATTGCATATGCGTAGTTTTAAGGACGGTGATACCATTACCATAGAACCTTTCCGTGCTAAGGCATTTCCCGTGATCAAGGATCTAATAATAGACCGTACGGCTTTTGATAGAATTCAGCAGGCAGGAGGATTTATTTCAGTAAATACCTCAGGAAATACAATAGATGCCAATTCTATTCCTATTGAAAAAGAGAAGGCAGATGATTCCTTTTATGCCGCCGCTTGTATAGGTTGTGGAGCTTGTGTCGCGGCTTGTAAAAATGCTAGTGCCATGTTATTTACCTCTGCCAAGGTTTCTCAGTTTGCCTTGCTTCCCCAGGGAAGGGTTGAGGCCACAGATAGGGTCCTAAATATGGTGCGACAGATGGACATTGAAGGTTTTGGAAATTGTACAAATACCGGGGCTTGCGAAATAGAATGTCCTAAAGGGATCTCTCTGGAGAACATTGCCAGAATGAATCGTGAATATTTAAGTGCTGCTTTAAAAGGATAGAAGTAACCAATAACATAACTAACAACCCCTATCAATATTAGATAGGGGTTTTTTAATGTCCTATCCGTTCACAATTTTATTACATTTAAGGATCACCAAAACAGGCTCTTTTGATATCTACTTTGATCTCCAAACTACCGCATAGTCAATCTTCCATCTTTACTGTCATAGGAAAAATGGCAAGAGAACACAAGGCTTTGAATCTCTCGCAGGGCTTTCCAAATTTTGACACAGACCCACAGCTTATTCAGTTAGTTACCGAAGCCATGCAGCAGGGCGCCAATCAGTATGCGCCTATGGAGGGTATTTATTCCCTTAGGGAAGTTATCAGCGATAAAATTGAGCTGCTGTATGGAAAACGGTATGCTCCGGATAAGGAGATCACTATGGTAGCCGGGGCTACTCAAGGAATATTTACGGCCATTACTGCCGTTGTACATAAAGGAGATGAGGTGATCATTTTTAAACCAGCCTATGATTGCTATGAACCCGCTATTGAGATCAACGGAGGCATTCCTGTTCTCATTCAAATGAACGGGAAGGATTTTAAGATAGACTGGGATGCATTTAGAGCGAGCATTACTAACAAAACCAAACTCGTTATAATCAATACGCCTCACAATCCAAGTGGGAGTATACTCTCTGCAGAGGACATGAAAGAACTGGCAGCCAGCTTACGCGGAACTAATATTATGGTGTTAAGCGATGAGGTCTATGAACATATGGTTTTCGATGGTCAGAGTCATGAAAGTGTTTCCAAATATCCGGAATTGGCAGAACGGAGTTTTGTGATGGCCTCTTTTGGAAAGACCTTTCACGTTACGGGATGGAAAATGGGATATTGTGCCGCACCCGCCGTCCTTATGACGGAATTTAGAAAGGTCCATGAATTTAATGTGTATGCGGTGAATCATCCTATTCAAAAAGCCCTTGTCTCTTATCTTCAGAATGATTCTAATTATTTGGGGTTATCCCCATTCTTTCAGCGTAAACGCGATCTGTTTTTAGAAGCTATTTCACCTTCACGATTTTCTTTTATTCCTACTCGGGGCACCTATTTTCAGCTTCTGGATTATTCTGAAATAACCAATGAAGGCGATGTTGACTTTGCTACCCGATTGATAAAGGAGAAAGGTCTTGCGAGTATTCCAATATCGGTGTTTTGTGTAGATCAGCTAGACCAAAAGCAGTTGCGATTTTGTTTTGCCAAAACAGATGAAACCTTGTTGCAGGCGGCCGAGATCATTAATAACATATAATTATAAGGCTTCTAACAGCCTGGTCATAAAGTCCTCTATTTTACCAGGTTCTAACCATCTGGTTACTACTACAAGGTCGTGTTCCTGGTCAATGACAATAAAATTGCCGCCGAAGCCGGCCGCGTAGTAAAGATCCTCGGACCATCCTTTCAACTGACGGTCCCCTTTTGTATTCAGCCACCACAAGTAGCCATAATTAGGATTTGGAATAGAAGGAGTGGTAGCTTTCTTTATCCATTTTTGACTGATCAGTTGCTCATCATTCCATTTACCCTTGTTTAAGAAAAGTAGTCCGAAACGGGCCATATCTTCCGTATTAATAAAAATTCCAGCTCCGGAATGTCCACCTCCGGTTACCGATTTAACATCAATTCCATCTACCTCTGTCCAGGCATTTTCATAACCAAACCATCGCCAGGTGGTACTTGCCCCTATCTTATCCATTAGATGTTCCTTTAAAACTGCAGGCACCGGTTTACGCCAAACATGGGTAAGGCTATAGGCGAGTAAATTTACACGTACATCATTGTATTCCATGACGGTGCCAGGTTCGTTTAATTTCCTGAATTTCCAATCGTCCAGGCCTCCTTCACTTGGAGGTCTGTCTGCCCAATCCTTACCACCCCATAATTCGCCAGACCAATCCGAATTTTGCTGAAGAAGATGTTCCCAGCTGATCTTTGAATTATGTGCCCCATCAAAAGTGCCATCCCAAATATACTGGCCTACCTTATCTGAAGTGTCTTTTATTAAACCGCGGTCTTCGGCAATACCTGCAACGGTTGAAAGGAAGCTCTTAGTAACACTAAAGGTCATATCTACCCGCTTTGTGTCGCCCCAGGAGGCAATTACATATCCGTTTTTTAAGATCAAGCCTGCCGGACCTCCGCGTTTTTTAGTGGGTCCCATGATCTCATGGAAAGGTTCTCGCTCAAATCCCTTTAAGATCGCAATCCGCAGATCCCGGGATCCGGTATATTCATTGTTCATTGCAAAGGTTACTGCCTTTTGTAAGGCTGCCTCATTGATATTGTATTCAGCCGGACTTTTAGTGATCCATTCAGCATTTCTATCAGGAAAATAACGGGTGTCTTGTGAAAAGATATTAAGCGATGCGCTAAGGGCAATGAGGAAAAGTAGTCCTTTTTTCATGAGTTGCATTTCAGAACTACAAGGTAGTTAAATCTAGTTTCATGAGCCAATCCATTTGTTTGTCTTTCCCAATATAATAGGGGTGCCTGCCAAATTTAACAAACCCTTTTTTCTCGTAAAACCTGATGGCTCTGATATTCTCTTCCCATACTCCCAGCCAGATATAATCTTTCTTTGCTTCTTGTGCCAAATGAATAACCTGCTCAATCATCCATTCGCCTGTTCCATGGCCTTGATGGTTAGAAAGCACATAGATACGTTCCAATTCATAGGACTTTTTATCGAATATATCTGTTTGGGCTTTTGCATCATTAATCTTAAAGTAGCCAACTGTTTCCTTCGAATTTTTTACAAAATAAAATGAGGTTTGGGGATGGTCTAATTCGCTGGCTATCCTTTCTTTGGTTAATGCCGTATTTAGGTAATGCTCAAAATCTTCGGGATTGTTTTGAGCGGAAAAGGCCTCTGTAAAGGTCTCTCTGGAGATCAATATAAGCTGATCCAGGTCTGCCATTGAACAATGATGCAGTGTAAGCTCCATGATTTAATACTTCTATCGGAAGCTAAAATAAAAAAAGGAGTAAAACCAATGGCTTTACTCCTTTCATTTAATTTTTTAAAGGTATCAGAACATAAAAAGCTTTTTTGCTAGCTGTAAAATACCGTTGTAAAAATCATTGCGGTAGACTTGGACCTTCTCTTCAGAAGAAGCCTGATTTGTTTGGGTGTCCATTACTGTTAGGTTTAAGATTAGACTTGGGGACTTCCATTTTCGTTTGTGCTCTAAAGTAAGACTACAACGATTATTTCTACTAATAATTGTTGTTAAACTTTACAAAAAAGTGGTAAATGATGAAATATGAGATGGTTAGAGTTCCATTTCAGGAATGTTACCTGTAACCAGAAGCTTACCTTCAGTGGCTTTTTGAATGGTTTCAACGGATACTCCGGGAGCTCTTTCCAATAATTTAAACCCTTCCGGAACCACCTCAAGAACTGCCAGATTGGTAACAATTTTTTTTACGCAGCCTACCCCTGTTAAAGGAAGGCTACATTGTTTTAATAATTTAGATTCTCCGGCCTTATTGGTATGCATCATGGCCACAATGATATTCTCTGCTGAGGCTACAAGATCCATAGCACCGCCCATTCCTTTTACCATCTTCCCAGGAATTTTCCAATTGGCTATATCACCATTTTCTGCCACTTCCATGGCTCCCAATATGGTAAGGTCTACATGCTTCCCTCTTATCATGGAAAAGCTCATGGCAGAATCGAAAAAAGAGGCTCCGGGCAATGTTGTAATTGTTTGTTTTCCTGCATTGATAAGATCCGCGTCTTCCTCCCCTTCAAAAGGAAAAGGACCCATTCCAAGAACACCGTTCTCACTTTGGAATTCAACACTAATATCGCTACGTACAAAATTGGCAACCAGGGTTGGAATCCCTATCCCCAGATTAACATAGTAACCATCCTTTACCTCCTTGGCAATTCTTTTTGCTATACCGGTCTTATCGAGCATTAGTTTCGGGGTCTTACAGTTCGTTGTTCAATCCGTTTTTCATACTGAGTTCCTTGAAATATTCTTTGTACAAAAATTCCGGGTATATGGATCTCATTGGGATCTAATTGGCCTGCAGGAACCAGCTCTTCTACTTCGGCCACAGTTATTTTTGCTGCGCCGCACATACAAGGATTAAAATTACGGGCGGTACCTTTAAAGATGAGGTTACCTGCCTCATCTCCTTTCCATGCTTTTACAAAAGAAAAGTCGGCTTGGTAGGCATATTCCAATACATACATTTTTCCGTTGAATTCTCTGGTTTCTTTCCCCTCTGCTACTTCGGTTCCATAACCAGCCGGGGTATAGATCGCAGGGAAACCAGCCTGTGCTGCCCGGCATTTTTCCGCAAGGGTTCCCTGGGGTGTTAATTCAACGTCTAGTTCTCCACTGAGCATTTGTCGCTCAAACTCGTCGTTCTCTCCTACATAGGAAGAGATCATTTTCTTGATCTGATGTTCTTGTAACAACAGTCCCAGACCAAAATCATCTACGCCGGCATTGTTGCTAATGCAAGTGATGTCCTTAATTCCCAGCCGTACGAGTTCAGAAATGGCATTCTCGGGGATACCGCATAATCCAAATCCTCCCAGCATAAAGGTCATTCCATCTTTAACCCCTTGCAAGGCTTCTTGAGCATCGTTGACTCTTTTTAGGATCATAGTATTGTTATATCTTCCAGGTTTATCGAATTAAAAATCAAGGTCGTCCAGATCGTTATCCAGGTCATTTTCCTTTTCAACTGCTTGTTCCAACTTGGAACAATCTAAATTGATACTCATATTTTCCGGGGCTACAAATTCTTCTTTGGAAACTCCCAGATCTGTGTCTTCGTAATTTTTTTGCATATACAAAGCCCAAATTGGCAGTGCCATTGAAGCTCCCTGTCCATAGTAGATGGTTTTAAAGTGCGTGGCCCTTTCTTCACCTCCTACCCAAACACCTGTAACCAAATTAGGTACCATGCCCATGAACCAACCGTCACTTTGATTTTGAGTGGTCCCGGTTTTACCCGCTATAGGGTTTGTAAATCCATAAGGGTACCCAGTAATGATCTCTTTGTACACATCCTGATTCTTTGCAAAATTATGTCTTAAACGTGTTCCGGAACCACCCTCGGTGACCCCTTCCAAAAGGTTAATCATGGCATAGGACACTTCCTTGCTCAAAACATCTTTTGTTTCCGGCACATATTCAAACAAAACAGTCCCGTTCTTATCTTCAATACGGGTTACCATTACCGGCTTCACATAAACCCCCTGATTGGCAAAGGTACCATAGGCCCCTACCATTTCATAAACATTAAACTCTGGTGTCCCCAGAGCAATTGCGGGCACTTCCAATATTTCTCTATTGAGTCCCAGATTCTTTACGATAGAAACCACAGGTTTTGGTCCTACCATATCAATAAGCTGGGCAGTCACCGTATTCACCGAATTTGCCAGGGCATGCTTAAGAGTGAACATATTTCCTGAGTATCTTCCATCAGAATTTTTTGGACACCATGGCTCCGGATTTCCATGTTTTCCGGCCTCTATACAATATTGACTGTCTGGTAACTGATCGCAAGGAGACATACGTAACTGATCTATTGCAGCGGCATATACAAACGGCTTAAAAGTTGATCCTGCCTGCCGTGATCCCTGTATAACATTATCGTACTGAAAATGCTTGTAATTCAATCCTCCTACCCATGCTTTTACATGCCCGGTTTGTGGTTCCATAGACATCATAGCCGATCTGAGAAATGTCTTATAATAGCGAATAGAGTCGAGCGGGGTCATCACTGTATCCTTCTCCTGAGTATCGCTTTTCCAGTCGAATACCGTCATCTCGGTCTCAACTTTAAACGATGCTCTGATCTCTTCTTCTGTTTTATCATCGGCTTTCATCTTCCTCCACCGATCCGAATTCTTCATGGCGCGTTCCATGATCCTTTCTATTTCTTCCTTTTCAAGATCCAAAAATGGTGCTGTTGGGTTTCTATCTGGGGTATTTTGATGGAAAAATTCGGCCTGTAGACGCTTCATATGTTCTGTAACCGCATCTTCAGCATTTTTTTGCATTCTAGAATCTATAGTGGTATAGACTTTTAGTCCATCCAAATAAATGTTCCAGGTATCGCGGTCCCCATCTTCAGTTACCGGTTTCGGATTCTCCTTGATCCAGTCATTCAGATATCGCTGCAGGTACATTCTAAAATAGGTTGCCAACCCCTCACGATGCGACTCTGGACTAAAATTGATGTCCATTTTTGTCTTCTGAAGGGAGTCTTTTTCCTCTTCGGTAATATAATCGTACTTCTCCATTTGAGAGAGCACCGTATTTCGGCGGTCGAGCACTAGCTTTTCACGTCGAATTGGATTGTAGAGAGAAGAATTTTTTAGCATCCCAACTAAAACAGCCGACTCTTCGATCTTTAGATTATTGGGTTCCTTCCCAAAATAGATACGGGAGGCAGAGCGTATACCATCGGCATTATAGCCAAAATCATAGATGTTCATATACATTGCTATAATTTCTTCTTTGGTATAACTTCGTTCCAGTCTTGTTGCTATAACCCATTCTTTAATTTTTTGGGACAGCGTCTGAAGTAAATTCTTAGATCTGACTCCAACAAAAAGTTGTCGGGCCAATTGCTGTGAAATGGTACTGGCGCCTCCGCGCTGACCTAAAAATGCAACTGCCCTTAAAAATCCAATTCCATCAATCCCGGAATGATCATAGTAACGAGCATCTTCGGTAGCAACCAAAGCATCTACCAAATTCTGTGGTAAATCCTTATAATCAACCGGAGTACGGTTGTCATCCAGGTAAAATTTTCCGAGGGTGGCCCCATCTGATGAGATGATCTCAGTAGCTAAATTAGTTTTGGGATTCTCCAGCCTTTCAAAGGTGGGCATTTCTCCAAAAGCACCCCAGGATGCCAAGAGAAATACTAATATAACGGATAGGATGCCAGAAAGAAAAAGGATCCAAAACCATTTAATAAACGGGTAAAATGAGGTGTTCGAAGATTTTTTACGGGCGCGTGCCATTTGTGTTATTTCTTTTCAATTTCCACTCCAACATCTGTTATGCCGGGGAGTTCAACAATCCCATCAACAGTGCCGTTCTTTCGCATTGCATGTTCAATACGTACAGTATATACGCCAGTAACGGGAAAATTGATGTTTTCCTTATACCATAATTTATTTTCTTTGATACTTCCATATCCTTTGCCTAACCAAGTACCGTCAGCATTAGCCATAGTATATTCGAGCGTATCAATATAGGTTGCTCCATCCGGGTATTCTAATTCAGCTATCAGGAATAAGTTGCTATATGGATAGGAGTTGTCATTCCTTACATTAATATAGATTTGATAGTCCTGATTGACCTCCAGATCAGAGATCTTAAATTCTTTGATATTATCTCTTTTCCAGCTACCATCATTCAATGCCTGAAATTCAGAATATACAGGGCCTTTACCACAACCAAGAAAGAGGAGGCCACAGACCAAAATCAACAAATAAGATCTAGGCATTTTTTGTAGAGGGTTTAAAGGGCTTTCTTCTTTTTTTATTTTTCTTTCTTCTGTTATTGTTTTTTGGACGATCAAAACGGGTAAGACTATCCTGGCCTACGGTATTCTCAAAAAGTGTAGGTTCTTTCTCAAGATTATCTAAGGCGTACATCTCAAGGCTGGCCACTTTTTCCTTTTGTTTATTCTTAACCAAGATTTCTTTGACCTGCTCCTTGGTTAAGGTATGCCAGTGAGCCGGTTCGTCTTTGTAGGAAAACCATAGGAGTCCTTTGAAGATATCTGTTTTTTGACAAAAGGCCATTCCTTTCTCGGTGAACAATTTACTGTCTTGTGCCGGGAAGTCCTTTAAAACATCGAGGTACATATCCAATTCATAATTAAGACAGCATTTTAGCTTCCCGCATTGCCCTGCTAATTTTTGAGGATTTAACGATAATTGCTGATACCGGGCAGCAGACGTACTTACGGAACGGAAGTCTGTGAGCCAGGTAGAACAACACAATTCTCTGCCACAAGATCCTATTCCTCCCAATCGTTGCGCTTCCTGGCGATAGCCTATCTGGCGCATTTCAATCCGAATGCCAAAAGCCTTGGCCATATCTTTGATCAATTGTCTGAAATCTATTCGGTCTTCGGCAGTGTAGTAAAAAGTTGCTTTTGAACCATCCCCCTGGAATTCCACATCGGAGATCTTCATTTGGAGACGAAGTAAAATGGCCATTTCTCTGGCTCTTTTTTTTATCTCGTCTTCTTTATCCCGACACCTTTGCCATTTATCAATATCTTTCTGCGTGGCCTTGCGATAAACCTTTGGCAACTCCTCATCATCAAAAGCTACCTTCTTCTTTTTCATTTGAATCCTAACCAGTTCCCCTGTCAGTGTAACCATACCAATATCATGGCCAGATTTGGCTTGGGTAGCAACCAGATCTCCTATAGAAAAGCTAAGATCTTCGCCTACTCTGTAAAATTCCTTTCTGCTATTTTTAAACCGTACTTCCACACAATCAAATGGTTTTTCCCCATTTGGAAGTGACATGTTTGAAAGCCAGTCAAATACCGTTAATTTATTACAACCATCTGTGCCGCAAGTACCATTGTTCTTGCATCCTCCTGGTTGTCCATCCTTTCCGGTTGAACAACTGCTACAACCCATATATTTTTATCTTGATTTGGACAAAAAAAAGATATTTTTTGACCAAAAAGCGTTCATGAAAATTTATTAAAGGTAAAGATACTACTTTTTTAACGTGAACTAAAAATGCCCGTTTCCTGAAGCGAAGGGGCTTTTTTATACGTGAGGACGTCCGATCTGCCCTTTTTAAATATCTTATTACTATCAGTCTTTCCTTTGCGAAGTTTTTTCTGTTCCTCTTCGGGCAGGGAATGTATTTCTTTACAATGATCAGAACAACACTGGTCCATTTTCTCTGCACAGGTATCGCATTGGATAAATAGTAAATGGCATGCTTCATTTGCACAATTTACGTGAGTATCCCATGCTTCACCACATTGATGACAATGCGCAATTACATCTTCGGTGATGCGTTCACCCCTGCGATGATCAAAGACAAAGTTTTTCCCCAGGAATTTATTCTCAAGACCTTTAGATTTTACCTGTCTGGCGTAATCAATGATCCCTCCCTCTAACTGGTACACTTTCTTAAATCCCTTGTGCTTATAGTATGCACTGGCCTTTTCACAACGGATACCCCCTGTGCAGTACATAACCAGTTTTTTATCTTCTTTGTAGTCAGAAAGGTCTTTTTCTATGACATCTAATGAATCCCTAAACGTATCTACATCTGGGGTGATTGCATTTTTAAAATGGCCGATCTCACTTTCATAATGGTTCCGCATATCTACCAGAATGGTGTCCGGATCTTCAATAAGTTCATTAAAAGTTTCAGCGCCAACATGAACGCCTTTATTTGTAACATCAAAGGTTTTATCATTGAGACCGTCAGCAACTATCTTCTTGCGGACCTTTACCTTGAGTTTGAGAAAAGATTTATTGTCTTGCTCTATGGCTATATTCAGGCGAACATTCTCCAGAAATGAAATACTATCCAACTGTGCCTTAAAGAGTTCAAAATTCTCTGCAGGAACGGAAAGTTGTGCGTTGATCCCTTCATGGGCTACATAGATCCTGCCCAGGACCTCGAGGGCATCCCATTCTAGAAAAAGATGATTCCTGAAGATTCGAGTATTTCCAATGTGTGCGTATTTGTAAAAGGAGATGGTGAGGCGTTCTTTCCCGGCCTCCTCAATAAGAGTTTCCCTTTCTTTCGCACTTAATGTATTGTACAGTTGCATGCTATACCGTGATTAAGTTGAATGAAAATTATACTACAAAAGTACGGTTTTTCAGTAGTTTTCAAATAAAAAGAGCCCTGAAATACAGGGCTCTTAAGGATCACTTCAAGGAAATTTTCTTTTCCATAGAGGTATTGCCAGTAAAGTGAACAACAATTAAAAATGTTTATAAGTAGGATGAGACAATTGTAAAAAGGTTGCTTTTGCCGTTGTGTTATGCAAAAAGAAATGGTAATTTAGTCACCCTTAAAATAAAGACACAGAAGACATGAGCAATGAGAAAGAAGCGAAGTTAAAAGCCCTGAAATTAACCCTTGATAAATTGGATAAAACCTATGGTAAAGGGGCTGTAATGAAGATGGGAGATTCAGTAGTAGCAGATGTTGAGGTGATTCCCTCGGGATCATTGGGGCTAGATATAGCTTTAGGAGTAGGAGGTTATCCAAGAGGACGAGTGGTAGAGATCTACGGACCAGAATCTTCTGGGAAAACCACACTTACCTTGCATGCCATGGCAGAAGCTCAAAAAAATGGTGGCATTGCTGCGTTTATTGATGCAGAACATGCTTTTGACAGGTTCTATGCCCAAAATTTGGGAGTGGATATAGACAACCTTATAATTTCCCAGCCCGATCATGGAGAGCAGGCATTAGAAATTGCTGATAACCTCATCCGTTCTGGTGCTATAGATATTGTTGTTATAGATTCCGTGGCTGCCTTAACTCCAAAAAGTGAGATCGAAGGGGAAATGGGGGATTCTAAAATGGGATTACATGCCCGTTTAATGTCTCAGGCACTAAGAAAACTTACCGCTTCCATAAGTAAGACACATTGTACAGTGATCTTTATCAATCAACTACGGGAAAAGATCGGGATCATGTTTGGAAATCCGGAAACAACTACCGGCGGTAATGCTTTAAAGTTCTATGCTTCCGTTCGATTAGATATTAGAAGATCTACCCAAATAAAAAATACGGATGGAGCTGTACTAGGGAATAAAACCCGTGTAAAAGTGGTGAAAAACAAAGTTGCTCCTCCTTTTAAAATGGCCGAATTTGATATCATGTACGGGGAAGGGATCTCCAAATTAGGGGAAATCCTGGATCTTGGAGTAGAATTCGAGATTATTAAAAAGAGTGGTTCCTGGTTTAGCTATGGAGATACCAAACTTGGACAGGGGAGAGATGCAGTTAAAGTATTGCTGAAGGACAATCCTGAATTATCCGAGGAATTAGAAGGCAAAATAAAGGAGGCTATTACAGCCCTTAAGGGCTAGATCATTCTTCATTGGTTTAAAAGCAACCCTTCCTTTTAATTTTCATCTTAAGGGAAACAATATTGAGATGAGCTTTAAGAGATCTATACCTATTCTTCTTTGTTTTCTTGTCTTGATCTTTCAATCTTGCAAGTTTGAAGATGACAGGGTAAATTTTCGTTTTGTATCCTTACAGATCGTCAGTGCAGACTTACCGGAATCTTTCGACCTTAATGAGACCTATGAGATCAGGGTTACATACGTGCGTCCCAGTGGTTGCTTTTTCTTCGAAGGTTTCGATATAACAAAAGAATCAACCGCCACCCGTAACGTAGTAGCAATTGGTTCAGAATTCTATGAAGAAACGTGCACTCAGGGGGTGGAAGAACTGGAAGCTACCTTCGATTTTATCTGTCTGTATGACGAAACTTATTTATTTAAATTTTGGAATGGAGTAAATGAAAATGGAGTAGACCAGTACATTGAGATTGAAGTCCCCGTAAATTGATGATCTTTATAGGAATAAGGAATAAAATCTGACCAATATTTTGAGTCTAGAAAAGCTCATTCAACATTGTAAAAAGGGAGATAGAAAGGCGCAAGAGCAACTTTATCGAAAATATGCCAGTGTTCTTTTTGGGCTATGCCTTAAATATTCCCGTAACAAGACAGAAGCAGAAGATAATCTGCACGACAGCTTTTTGACCATTTTTGACAAGATCGAACAGTTTAAATTCAAAGGGTCTTTTGAAGGCTGGATAAAACGGATCACCGTAAACACGGTACTTCAAAAATATCGCAAGGAACAGTATTTGAACCTTGTAACAGATAATTTGGAGGAGGAGCAGGAAGTAGACTATGAATACCCAGATATTCAACTCTCAACGCTGCTACAGTACGTGCAGGAATTGCCCCCTAAATATCGCCTTACTTTCAATTTATATGTTCTGGATGGATACACTCATAAAGAGATCAGTGAGCTTTTAGGCACTTCGCAGGGAACCTCAAAATCTAATTTGTCCAGAGCAAAGAAAATCTTGAAAGAGAAATTAAAGAACGAAAATATCAACATTGCTTAATTATATAGGCATGAAAAAAAAGAACATAGAAAAAATATTCCAGGAGAAGCTCGGGGATTATAGTCAATTGCCAGAGGAGCATGTGTGGGACAATATTGCTTCTTCATTAGATAAAAAGCGTAAAAAACGTAGAATTCTACCTATTTGGTGGCAATTGGGTGGGGTGGCCGCCATACTTATTATTGGTATATTTCTCTTTCTCCCAAAAGAAGACCTGCCCAATTCTAATGAGACCATTACCAATACACAAGCTCCTGCCAATGTTGATGAATCTACGGACAAGAAGAATGGTATAGAAAACCAGGGTGAGACAAAAGCATTGGAAAGTACAGAAGAAAAGAATACAATAACCAAAGCATCTGAAAAAGATATTAATGAGAGTTATCCCGGGAACGAAGTAAGTACAGATGGAATTAACATGGTTAAAGACTCGAAACGAGATACTCCTAAGGAAAATGGTGCTGTATTGGCCAATGTTACACCATTGGATAATAAAAAGGCGAATGTCTTAGAATCTGAGGAAAATAAGAAAAATGAAATTCTTAAAACAGCCGATGACTTAGCTCAAAACGAAATAAGCTCAGTTGTGGAACAAACTGAGAAGACTAAAGAAAAAGCTGAAGAAATACGTTCAGAACTAAATGCAGAATCACTTGCAAAAACTGCTGTTACCGAGCAAAAGAAGGAAGGCCCAACTATCGAAAAAGAAGTTCAGAATGACGATAAAACCTCCATTTTTGATGCAATTGCAGCTCAGGAAGAGAAAACTGAAAAGGAAATCACCGAAAACAAATGGTCGGTCGGACCTAGAGTAGCTCCAGTCTTCTTTAGTTCCTTATCACAAGGGTCGCCAATTCATTCCAGCTTTCAGAACAATGCCAAATCCGGGAACGTTAATTTAAGTTATGGCCTTGCCGTGACCTATGATATTAGTAAAAAAGTAAGATTGCGATCTGGAGTTCATAAGGTCGACTTTGGATATGACACCAGGGATGTTTCCTTTTCCTCCTCCCTAAATGGAGCTACCAATGGAATTATTGACAATATAGATTATTCCTTAAGTTCCAGAAATCTGGTGGTGCGCAGTAATACAAGGAGTGGAAAGATAGCTTCAGAAATGGCGCAGGATGTCTCCGGACCAGATCCATCACTCAATGGCAAGATGGTACAGGAATTTGGCTATTTAGAAGTGCCTATGGAGCTTACATACCAAATTCTCGATAAAAAGCTAGGGGTAAATGTTATTGGTGGTGTAAGTTCTTTATTCCTTGTCAATAATTCTGTTATTCTCGAATCTGATGGCATCGCTACTGAAATGGGTGAGGCCAACAACCTGAATGATCTTAATGTGAGTACAAATTTTGGAATAGGCATTTCCTATCAAGTGAATAATACACTTCAGCTTAGTTTGGAGCCCATGTTTAAATACCAGCTTAACACCTTCTCAGAGGCAGCCGGAAATTTTCAGCCCTTTTCAATGGGGGTATATTCTGGCTTGAACTTTAAGTTTTAAGACCTTGGTTAGGTTGGTTTCTGTATTTACGGCAACTCCTTAAACGCCCTGTTTGTATGGCAGAATTTTTTTAATACCTTTTGGTATATACAAAAAGTAACTATACGTCCTCCTGTATATCCTTCAATATCAAAGCTCTTACCCTATCTCTAAGTTCTCCTATTTGATTTTCTAATAGTTTATCAGTTCTTATAAACGAATGAACTTTTACTCTTAAAATTCCAGGTCCTCCACTGTAAATTGTATAAGAAAATCTTTTTTTGTTATCTAAAAATACCATTGGAACGATCGGTATTTTATGAGCCATTGCCATTTTAAAAGCGCCATCTTTAAAGGTGTCAAGTACCACTTCTTCGGGAGGTACGCCTCCTTCGGGAAAGATACAAATACTCAAACCCTGATTGAGCCTTCTTTGTGCTTTGCGGTAGACTGCCATCCTGCTTTTGCTATCTCCTCGATCTACCAAAATACACACCCGTTTATAGAAGAATCCAAAGATCGGTATGTTCATTAACTCCTTTTTACCTACAAAAACAAAAGGATTCTTACTTACCCATAGCATCAGCATAATATCGATCATGCTTGTATGATTGGCTACCAGCATATAGCTCCTGCCTCTTTCCAAGTTTTCTTCCCAAGTGATCTTCGGCATACATCCCATTCCGTATAAAATTATTCGGGCCCAAATATTTCTCGCTAACCAAAAGAATTGCGGATATGTCTTCTCTGAAATAGAAAGAACAATTAAAAGAGGGGAAAATAAAAAAATAGGAATCGCAACCAATATATAGAACCAAACACGGTAAAGTAACTGGCCAGTTCTTCGGAAAAAAGTGCGCATAAAATCAAAAATAACAATTTTAGCAGGGTTTTAGTATTTCTTTTACTTTTGTCATTCTTTAAAGAGCGGCCAATGGCAAGAATTTTGACAGGTATTCAAAGTACAGGGACCCCACATCTTGGTAATATTTTGGGGGCCATTATCCCGGCCATAAAAATGGCCGAAGACCCCAGCAATGAATCATTTCTGTTTATAGCGGATATGCATTCTCTTACCCAAATAAAAAACGGGAAAGAATTGCGAAACAATACCTATGCAACAGCCGCTACCTGGTTGGCATTTGGCCTCGATGTAAATAAAACAGTTTTTTACAGACAGAGCGATGTGCCTCAGGTCACCGAACTTGCCTGGTATTTGAGTTGCTTCTTCCCATATCAACGATTAACGCTCGCCCATTCCTTTAAGGATAAGGCAGACCGGCTAGAAGATGTAAATGCAGGACTTTTTTCTTATCCAATGTTAATGGCGGCAGACATCTTATTATACGACGCCAATATTGTCCCTGTTGGAAAAGATCAGCTTCAGCATTTGGAAATGACCAGGGATGTGGCCTCCAGATTTCATGCTCAATTGGGCGAAACCTTCGTGATGCCGGAAGCTCAGGTACAAGAACAAACCATGTACATTCCTGGAACGGATGGTGAAAAAATGAGTAAAAGTAAAGGCAACCTCATCAATATCTTTCAAACGGACAAGTTGCTGAGAAAACAGATCATGGGTATTTTAACAGATAGTACCTCTATGGAAGAACCTAAGGACCCCGATTCCGATACTGTCTTTGCCTTATACTCCATCTTAGCTTCAAAAGCGAGTTCTGCTGAAATGAGAGCTAAGTACCTTCAAGGGAATTATGGGTATGGCCATGCCAAACAAGAGCTTTATGATTGTCTTTTATCCAATTTTGGTGAAGCCAGGGAAAAGTTTCAATACTATATGAATAATGTATCTGAAATAGACGAATTGTTGCATCTGGGCGCCCAAAAAGCACATGTTGTTGCAGATGATGTGCTACAAAGGGTACGCACCAAACTTGGCTATTAACGATTTCTGATAACCGACCAGTGGGTTGGTTTATAATTTTATTTCTTTTTTCTTAAGTATCGTTTATTCCGACATTGGTATAGGAGTACCCGTTCAATAACACTTTCACCTATTACTTAAGGTAACATTTGTATATCTCCAAACCGCTTAGTTGGTATTCTCTTAGATAGCTTCGAACAGTTTTCCGGGTAATGGCCTCACCAGGCCTTTTAATTCCATGGTTAAAAGGGTAGATGCTGTTTTAAAAATAGATAGTTGGCTCCCCATTGCGATATCATCGAGGAATTGCTTGCCTTCTTGCTGTAAAAAGGAATAAATGGAATCTTCTGTTTCATCCAATTCTACAAATAACTGTTTTTGAATGGCATCAGTGAGCTTCTTTTGCAGATCCCAATTAAGGTGGTAGACAAGATCTGCTGCCGAGGTTAGCAAATGTGCCTTTTGCTGTTTGATCAGGGCATTGGTGCCCGTACTAAACTGATCATTGGGCCTGCCCGGGACGGCAAAAACATCCCTATTGTAGCTATTTGCAATATCTGCCGTTACCAAACTACCTCCTTTTTCGGCAGATTCTATAACTATGGTGGCTTCACTTATCCCCGCAATTACCCGATTTCTTCGCAGGAAATTCTCCCGATCTGGCTTACTGGTACTCCAGAACTCGGTTAAAAAGCCTCCATTTTTTTCAATAGGCGCACAGTATTTCCTATGGGCTCTGGGGTAGATCTGATTTAGCCCATGTGCCAGGCAGCCTATGGTTTGGAGACCAAGCTCATTTGCTGCTTTTTGGATACAAATATCTACACCATAGGCAAATCCGCTTACAATAACAGGATCTAATGGTGCCAGTTCTTCTATAAATTGCTCACAAAATTTTCGGCCATGGGGTGTTATATTGCGAGTGCCCACAATACTTATGATCTTCCTGTCTTTTATGTTGATTGCCCCTCTTTGAAATAGGATCAACGGGGCATCTGCGCAGTGTCGTAGATATTTTGGGTAGTTTTTGTCTTCAAAATAAACATACTTAATACCGTGTTCCTTTATAAAAGAGTATTCATTCTCCGCAGCTTTTAGATATCTGGCGTCATAAAGACCTTCAATGATCTTTGTGCCAATACCGCCTATTTTGAGTAGTGTTTCTTTCTTCTCTTTAAAAACGGCTGAGGGACTTCCACAATAGGTGATTAGCTTTCTGGACGAAATGTCCCCAATGTTAGGTATACACTGTAATCTAAGGGCTGATATTAACTCCTCCATCATCATCTCTTCATCTTATTCACAAAATACAGAAAAACTAATGTTAATAAAAAGTAATTTGCCATTTTGAAGCGGGTCTATTTTTTTCCATCTTTGTCTTTATGAGCACTGCGGCTTACATAGAAGAATTACTATACAGGTATAATTGCGTGGTTGTGCCCGAATTTGGAGCCTTTCTTACCCATGTAAAATCGGCTTTTATAGACAAAACGGCGCATACCTTTTTTCCTCCCTCCAAAGTGCTATCCTTTAACCGTCAGTTACAATCTAATGACGGACTGCTTATTTCCTACATTGCTGAAGCCGAAAAGACTTCTTATGAGGTTGTACAGGAAAAAATGGCTGAAACAGTTAAGAAATGGAGACAACAATTAGAAAAAGGAGAAACCCTGATCCTTCAGAATATAGGAAGCTTTAAGCCTACAAAAGAAGGGAAGTTGATCTTCCAGCCGTCAAAACAGACCAATTTTTTAACTTCCTCCTTTGGTTTGAGTTCCTTTGTCTCAACACCAATTCTGCGGGAGGTGTTAAAAGAAGAAGTTGAAGTCCTGGAAGAAAAAGTGCCGTTTATCATTACCCCTGAGGAACGAAATAAATATCAATTTCGTCCTGTTCTAAAGTATGCTGCAATAGTGCTTTTGGCACTTTCAGCCGGATTTACCGGATATCGCACCTACAATCAGGCTATAACTAATGAATTGGTGTCTCAGGAAAAAGCACAGGAGATCATTTCAAATAGCATTCAGGAAGCGACCTTTTTTGACACAAAACCTCTGGAATTACCTGTTTTTAGAGTTGATGTCACCAAAAAAGTGACTAAAAGACATCATATCATTGCCGGAGCTTTCCGGGAAAGAAACAATGCCGACAGAAAAATAAAACAACTCCGCAACAAGGGATTTGATGCCTTTTTAGTAGGTCAAAACAAATTTGATTTATACCAGGTGGCGTTCGAGAGTTTTGAAAACCCAAAACAAGCGTTAGAAGCCCTTAAACAAATAAGGCTAACCGAGTCTCGCGATGCCTGGCTTCTCTCGGTAAAATAACTCGCTTTACTTTTATCTGCCCTTACAGACCTCGTATCTTTGCGAAAATAATTTTCTATGAAGCCCAAAACTCCAAACGATTCCAGAACCATAATGACCGATCTGGTCCTTCCAAGTGAAACCAACCCCTTAAATAACCTTTTTGGTGGTGAATTACTTGCCAGGATGGACAGGGCCGCCAGTATAGCTGCAAGGAGACACAGCAGGCGCATAACAGTAACTGCTTCGGTAAATCATGTTGCTTTTAACAGATCTGTCCCTTTGGGGAGTGTTGTTACCCTTGAAGCAGCCATTTCAAGAACCTTTAGGACGTCTATGGAGGTGTATATAGATGTTTGGATGGAAGATCGCTTAAGTGGGGAGAGAACCAAGGCAAATGAAGCTATTTACACCTTTGTGGCAGTAGATGAAACTGGTAAACCAACAGCGATACCCGCTATTGTTCCGGAAACAGCCTTAGAAAAAACGCGTTTTGAAGGCGCCTTGCGAAGAAAACAACTTAGTTTGGTGTTGGCCGGGAAAATGAAACCCGATGATGCAACGGAACTAAAGGCCCTTTTTACACAGAAAAAATAGGGTGCTAAAAAAATCGGAAATTAGAGATCGAAGTTGTCCGGATCAGGGCCAAATCGTTTCCCTTTATCTAGTCCGTCCAAAACGGCCATATCTTCTTTAGAAATTGAAAAATCAAATATAGCGGCATTATCAATGATTCGCTGTTTTTTAGATGATTTTGGTATGGTTACCACTCCTTTCTGAAGATCCCAGCGTAATACAAGTTGTGCAATGGTCTTTTTGTACTTACCGGCCATTTCTTTAAAAACATCCATATCAAAGATCCTACCCTGCATAAGCGGTGACCAGGCCTCGTATTGTATTTTATTTGCCTTGCAAAAATCAAGCAAATCTTGTTGTACCAAATACGGGTGGAATTCCATTTGATTTACCATAGGTACAATAGAAGCATCTGTCATTAGGTCTTCGAGATGGTGCTGTAAAAAATTGCTGACCCCTATTGCCCTGATACGTTTTTGTTTATATAATTCCTCCAATGCCCGCCAGGTTTCCTTGTACTTGCCTTTTTCCGGCCAATGGATCAAGTATAGATCCAAATATTCTGTATTCAATTTTTTTAAGCTTGTTTCAAAGGCTTTTAGGGTGGAATCATAACCTTGTTCTGAGTTCCATACCTTGCTTACCAGAAATATGTCCTCTCTTGGAATACCACTTGCTCTGATCCCTTCACCTACGCCCTCTTCATTGTCATAAACAGCAGCAGTATCAATATGCCTATATCCGGATTGTATGGCCCATTTAACAGCATTGATCACTTCACTGCCGTCTTTGGACAAGTAAACTCCCAATCCAAAATAGGGCATTTCTACCCCGTTATGAAGGGTAACGCTTCCTTTAATATCTGTAATAGTGTCCATATAGTTCAGATTTTATAACTGGTAGATCCAATCTTCCGGATTTAAGCGTGTGGCATCCCTGTACAGATAGAATTTTAATTGGGTAAGTCCATTCAATCTGTTGGTATAAATCTCACCCAGCTCCTCTTTAGCCACTACTTTGTCTCCTTTTTTTACATATAGGTTTGCCAGGTTGTAATAGGTGCTGATATAATTTCCATGCTTTACCTGCACTCCTTTACCACCTCCGGGCACTGCAAGGATAGCGATCACTTCCCCTTCAAATACAGCCCTGGCCCTGGCTCCTTTGTCTGTGGCAATGATCACGCCATTATTCTGATGCTTAATGCCGGGGTACACGGCATCACTATAAATACCAAATCCCTGTCTTTTTATCCCTTTTTCTACGGGCCATATTAGTCGGCCTTTATTGGCTGAAAAATTAGTTGCAACAAGCGCTGCTTCCGGTGTAAGGATAAAAGTGCTGCTGTTGCCCGAATTACCAGCTTTCTTATTAGATGCCGCAATTGCACTTCTGATGAGGCGCTCTATTTGTTCATCTATTCTCTTTGCTTCAGCCTTCTTTTTATTTATGGCAATGGCATAGTTGCTTTCATTTTTTCTGATCGTACTCAGAAGGCCTTTTTGGTCAGTGATCTCTTCAAATAATTCTTTTCTGGCTGATTTGTTCTCTGCAATAAGGGATTCCTTCTCCTTGCGTTGCGTGGTAAGATCATTATTCAGAGTAATAAGATCTTCCGTTTTAGATGCAATTTGGATTCCCTGTTGCTTTCGGTATTGGGTATACTGCTTTAAATACTGCAATCTTTTAAAAGCCTGATAAAAATTTTGGGAAGACATAAGGAACATTAATCTGCTTTGTTGAGATCTGTTCTGATATGACTTACGAATCATATTGGCGTATTCTTCCTTTAAAATCTCCAGATCCTCTCTGAGTTTCGCGATATTTCTAATATTGGCATTGATCTGCCTACTTAGTAAATTGGATTGTTGATTGGTAACGCGGATCAATTGCTGTCTAACATTTATTTTCTGGTCTAATAATTCCATCTGATCCAAAACGGTGCCTTTTTGTTTCCGTTCTGCGAACAACAAGCGATTCATTTCCGATATTTCTTTTTGGAGTTGTTCCCTTTTTGCTTCAAGTGCTTTTTGCTCATTGGTTTGTGCCTGTAATGAAGCGCTTGCAAGGCTTATAAAAATCCCCAGGAGTAAAATCCGATATGCAAAGAATGTCCTCATATTAATTCAAAACAATCTTATCATATCCATTTGGGATCTTGAAGGGAAAACTAATTTTAGCATTGAACTCAACATTTCGAAATTCAATATCAATTACATTTCGCTGATCATTATCTATTGCCACTATACCTACGTTATTTGGCATCAGCTTATTGTTTTTTTGCTGATAATCCTTGTAACGGATCTCCAGCAGTCGTTTTTTCAAAGGTTGTGAAATTTGCTGAGAAGCCAGCTTAAAAGTTCCTGGATCTATTTGAAAAAGTGTCTTAAAAAGTTCGTAAGAAGTACGTGGTTTTAATTCGTAGGAGGTAGTGTTGAGTGACACATCATAACGTTCGTCCCTCAAATCAAATAATGCTTCCCCAAGCAGAAGATTTTGCACTTTGGTAAAATCCAGGTCGGTTCCTAATAATTGACTCAGGTACTCAAAACTGCCATCGAAGTAATTATTCTCCAATTTATTATAAAAAGAAACCCTGTTTGGGGTGATCAAGGCCTTTACAACTCCTAATGGAGCACTCAACCAAATGGTCTTATCTTTTTCCATTCTCAGGCTCACCCCCACACTTTGGCTAGACGCACCATCTGAATATTCTATTCTGAGTCTGCTCGTTAGCGTTTTGAAATTGACAGAATTTCTGTAATGATTCTTAATGATAGTTTTAGCCGAAAGGTTGGCATCTAAGGTTTTGTCTGTTATGATCTTGGCAGATTTGCAGGAACTAACCAGGAATAACAGGAGTCCAATAAACACCCATCCATTCCCTAATGCACTCTTCTTCACCTTCATTCTATGAGCCATTTTTTATTTTACTAAGATAGGTATTTGCCTTTGTCGTCTCTCCCAGGGCGGTATGAGCTTTGGCCAATTCACTATAAAATTTATTTAATAATTCATCATTGTCAAAAACAAAATCTAAGCCCATCATTAAAAAATCTACAGCCTCCTTATATTCTGCCATTCCATTTAGGGCTGCCCCTTTAGCATAATAAAAGAAAGGTTGGGCCGGATATGTTTCGATGGCCTCTTCAGCTTTCTGATTCAAGAGATCAATATCTTCTTTCTCAAAGAGCAAATTGAGTTCTTGGGTTAATACCTTAACGGGGTTTACCTCTTTAATATTTTCAATATCCGGCATTTCTTCATAAACAGTATTCTCCTGCTTAATTGAATCCTGGATCTTACTGGTAAGTTTGCGAGTAAACTTGCTAGATCGCAGATCTTTTAAGACTTCTCTGGCAAGGTCATATCTTTTCTTTTCAAAGTAGATACTTGCCAAATTTTCTTTTAATTGCACATTGGCATATGGGATCTGCTCTTTAATTCCTTTTAGATCGGTTCCCTGAAGTTCCCTGATCTCTACCAAAGTATTCAGGTACCATATATTGGCCGGCTTACTTATAATTGCCTCACGTGCGTACTCCTCTGCCAGGACCAATTGATTGTTTAGTTGGTAAGTCCTGGCTAATTCATGGTCTATAACATCATTATCAGCTGCTAGTTGTTTGCATTTTAAAAGCGCATTAATGGCCTTACCATAATTCTCGATCCCTTTTTGCTTTAACGCTTCAAAGAACAATTCCTGAAAGTCATCTGTATTGTCCTCTAATGAAATGGCTGCACTTTCCTCTTCTTCCTGGGCAAGCAAACTTCCAGGCACCATGATGGTCACCAAAAAAATAATCGCTAAGTAGTGCAACGATCTCATAAAAATTGTATCAGTAATATTCCGAAAAGCTTATAACAACAGACTATTGGGTGCCAGTACTACCAAAGCCTCCTTCTCCTCTGGTTGTTTGGGATAATTCTTTGACCTCATGCCATTCTGCCCGTTCATGACTCGCGATCACCATTTGGGCAATTCTTTCTCCATCATTAACAACAAAGGGGTCTTGTGATAGATTAACAAGAATCACGCCAATCTCACCGCGGTAATCAGCATCTATGGTCCCGGGTGTATTAAGCACGGTTATGCCTTTTTTGGCTGCGAGGCCGCTTCTTGGACGTATCTGGGCCTCATAGCCTACAGGTAATTCCAGAAACAAGCCCGTTTTAATGATCATTCGTTCAAGCGGTTTGAGTGTCACTGGAGTAGCCAAATGAGCCCGTAGATCCATTCCTGCAGAGGCGTTGGTCTCATAGTGGGGCAATGCATGATTCGATATGTTAATGATCTTAATCTTCATTCTTTACAAATATTCGTTTTAGAAGGTTAAATTCCATTTTATAAACCAACAGTAAAAATACTAAAAGAAGGAATGACCCAATAAAGATGTTTCCTTTAAAAACATAAAAAGATAAGGCCGAGAAGGTTATTGAAATTCCCATATAAAAACCAATTTTTCGAAGATTATAGGGTATGGGATAATACTTCCTTCCAAAATAATAGGACAAAATCATCATACTGGCATAGGCTGCAAGGGTAGCATAAGCTGAGGCATAGTACCCAATAGTGGGTATAAAGAAGTAGTTGATCCCAATGGTGATCAAGGCTCCCACAATTGAAATATAGGCCCCAAATCTGGTTCTGTCTGTTACTTTATACCATACGGATAGATTGTGGTAGATGCCGAGGCAAAAACTAGCCAGAATGATAATCGGTACAACGGGCATGGCCTCCCAGTAATCCGAATTTAAAACAATCAATTTTTTTAATAAATCTGCAAAAACTACTACAGCCAGTAAGATTACGCTTCCTAAAACCACAAAATAATTAGTGATCTGAGCATAGGCCTTCTGGGGATTTTCAGATTTGGAATGACTAAAGAAAAAGGGTTCTATTCCCAGTCGGAAAGCAGTGGCAAAGAGCGTCATAAACAAGGCTATCTTGTAACAGGCAGAGTACTTCCCGATCTCACTCTTTGCAATAGCCGCAGGTAAGAGTTCAGATAGCATGATACGGTCGAACACTTCATTAATAGTAAAGGCTATTCCGGCAATCATTACCGGCAGCCCATATCTGACCATTTGTGACCATAAAGCTTTGTCAAATGAATAGGAAGGCAGTATATAACATTTCCCCATTAACAGTAGGGTAAGTCCACTGGCTATAAGGTTGGAAATAAAAATATAGGAAATTTGGAAATCCGTTACATAGATAGTTTGTAGGATACTATCCGGATTTTCCTGGACCAACTCTGGAAGTAGCAATAAAAAGAAGACATTTAATCCTAAATTCACCGCTACATTCACAATTTTTATAATGGCATATCGCTTGGGTTTTTGTCTGGCTCGTAACCATGCAAAAGGGACAATAGCCAGTGCATCGAGGGCTAAAATGTAGATGACATACTGAATATACTGTTGATCTATGTTCAACAGTAGCGCTACTTTATTTTGAAAAAGTAGGGCAACCAGGGTGAAGAGTAAGGAGGTGGCACCAAGTGAAATTAGCGAGGTAGATACAACCTTGGTTTTATTGGCTTCACTGTTGTAATATCTAAAAAAAGCCGTTTCCATACCGTAGGCCAGTATCACATTAAAAATCGCAAACCATGCAAAAATCAGGGTAACTTCTCCGTAAGAACCGGTAGGCATCACTTTGGTGTAAAGTGGCACCAAAATAAAAGACAACATTCTGGGCAGTACTGTGGCCAGCCCATAAATAAATGTTTGCTTAAATAATTTTTGAAACAGACTCAACCGTGTGATGTTAGGTAAGGCTTAAAATTAGGTATTTAAAGCCTGCTAACAAAGTTAGTTTTTTGGACGTGAGGGATATATCAAAGGAAGTTTTTCTTTTACTCCCTTTATTTTAAAATATTGTATTCTTTTCTTCCCTTTTTCCCGGTAACTGACCACTACTTCATCCTTCTCTAGCTCAAAAGGGAATTCTTTCTGATCCGATTCCAATAATGACGGGGGTTGGTTGCCAATTTCTTCTTTCGGATCTGCGTGCATTATCATATCCGGTATTACTTTCGTGTTCTCATTCTTATAGACACATTCCAATACGGAACCATTTTCATTTTGAACCAGAGATGGCTTCATAATATGGCCTCTAAAATAGATCTCTTCAAACGTAATATCTTCCGCATTATCTGCTATTGGCAGGCTTAGAGTAAAACCTGAGCCTCCTTCTTCCTTACCGGCTGCATAGTCCTGACAACTTGGATTAGTAATCGTAAATGGAGCCTCCTGTACCAATTTCTTTTGGGAGGAACAGCCAAACAGACCAAATAATATTACGATGGATAATACTGGTATTTTTTTCATGATTCAGATCTCTTTTTTAATAATATCCAATAGTAGTGCCAAAAATAGACATTCCGCAACATTAAATAAAAAACCCCGACCGTGGTCAGGGTTTTCTTAATGCCTGTTTTAATAAATCGCTTAATTATTCAGCGCCTCTGCCCCACCAACAATTTCAAGGATTTCGTTGGTAATAGCAGCCTGGCGTGCTTGATTATACTTTAATTTTAATTGGTCCCTAAGTTCCGTAGCGTTGTCTGTTGCCTTGTGCATGGCTGTCATACGAGCGCCGTGTTCACTGGCATAAGAATCGCGTATTGCCTTATACAACTGGGTCTTTAAAGATTTTGGGATCAGCTCCATAACTATCTTCTCCTTTTCTGGCTCAAAGATATAATCCATGGCCGTCGAAGATTCCGATTTAGACGCTACAATTGGTAGAAATTGTTCGGTCATTAAGATCTGTGTAGCCGCATTTTTAAATTTATTATACACTAGTACAATATGATCATAAGACCCCTCTGCATAGTAACTCATCATTTCTTCAGCAATGTTAGCTACATTGTCAAAAGTTAGGTCATCATACACCTTACTGTGATTGGCTATTACTTTATTCTTCTTTTTTAATAGGTCATTACCTCTTTTCCCAATAGCCATAAAATGCACTTCCTTATCCTTGTAAGTATCCGCTTGTAAAGAAATAGATTGTTTAATCACATTAGAATTAAAAGCGCCACATAGACCACGATTAGAGGTGATGGTTACCACCAATACTTTTTGAACCGGGCGTTCATCTGCATATGCGCTGCCTGTATCTGCATCCATGCTCCCGCTAAGATTTTGCAAAAGTTCCGTAAGCTTATTGGCATAAGGGCGCATGGCCGTAATAGCATCTTGAGCTTTTTTCAATTTTGCAGCAGACACCATCTTCATGGCACTGGTGATCTGCATGGTTGATGAAACCGACGCTATTCTATTCCTTATTTCCTTAAGATTTGCCATGTTCTATTTCCTGTAATCTAGCTTTTATATTTCTTAATCATCTCCTTGCATACCGAAGTAAGGGTATCCGTTACCTCGTCGGTTAGTTTTCCTGCTTTAAGACTATCTAAAACATCCCGATGCTTTGCATTCATAAACTCGAGGTAGTCTCTTTCAAACTCTTTTACTTTCTCCACAGGAACATCGCGCAATAGGTTCTTAGAACCGGCATAAATAATAGCAACCTGATCTTCCACAGTAAACGGATCGTTTTGTGCCTGCTTTAATATCTCAACGTTACTACGTCCTTTTTCAATTACGTTAAGTGTAGCTGCGTCAAGGTCTGAACCGAATTTAGCAAAAGCTTCCAATTCCCGGAACTGTGCCTGGTCTAACTTTAACGTCCCCGCTACTTTCTTCATGGATTTGATCTGAGCATTCCCACCTACCCTGGATACCGAGATCCCAACGTTGATCGCTGGTCTTACACCCTGGTTAAATAAATCCTGCTCCAGGAAGATCTGACCGTCCGTAATGGAAATCACGTTTGTTGGAATATAAGCAGAAACATCTCCTGCCTGAGTTTCAATAATTGGCAAGGCTGTTAATGAGCCTCCACCTTTTACCATAGGTTTTAAGACATCCGGAAGGTCATTCATGTTCTTTGCTATAGCATCGTCATCGATCACCTTTGCAGCGCGCTCTAAGAGTCTGGAGTGAAGATAAAATACATCTCCGGGATATGCTTCCCTTCCCGGTGGACGTCTTAGCAATAAAGACACCTCTCTGTAGGCAACGGCTTGTTTGGATAAATCATCATAAATGATCAAAGCCGGACGACCTGTATCTCTGAAATATTCACCTACAGCAGCACCTGCAAAGGGTGCATATACCTGCATTGGAGCAGGATCTGATGCGTTCGCGGCAACTATGGTTGTATAAGCCAAAGCACCTTTATCTTCTAGTGTCTTTGCGATGTTCGCAACAGTAGAAGCTTTTTGACCTATAGCCACATAAATACAATATACGGGTTCCCCGGCATCGTAAAATTCCTTCTGATTGATGATCGTATCAATACACACAGTAGTTTTTCCGGTCTGACGGTCACCAATTACCAATTCCCTTTGTCCTCTACCAATTGGGATCATAGCATCGATAGCTTTGATTCCTGTTTGTAGTGGCTCATTTACCGGCTGACGAAAGATCACACCAGGTGCTTTTCTTTCCAATGGCATTTCATATGTTTTACCAACAATAGGTCCTTTCCCATCAATTGGTGCTCCCAAGGTATCTACCACGCGACCAACTATACCTTCACCTACATTGATAGAAGCAATTCGCTGAGTTCTTTTTACCGTAGTACCTTCTTTGACTCCTCTTGTAGGACCAAGAAGTACCACCCCCACATTATCTTCTTCGAGGTTGAGAACAATACCCTCAAGGCCTCCATCGAACTCAACCAATTCGCCGTATTGCGCGTTGGAAAGGCCATAAACACGGGCAATTCCATCACCTACCTGCAGCACGGTGCCCATTTCATCCAAGGTTGCTTTGGCTTCAAAGCCCGATAACTGTTTCTTTAAGATTGCCGATACTTCAGCGGCTTTAACTCCTGCCATATGATTAAATATATGTTGAAGCGCGAAGGATTACTCCTTTTTAACTTCGTAATTAAGATTTATATGCTTTTAGTAAATTCTCTTTTGATCGTATTCAATTTATTTGCGATGCTCGCATCGTATTGCAGGTCTCCTACCCGAAGGATAAATCCACCTATAATACTTTTATCTATCTCATTTTTTAAGATGATCTTATTCCCGGTTATTGAAGATACCTTGCTTAACACTTTTTTCTCCAATTCCCCCGATAATGGGACTGCTGTTGTAACAAAGGCTACACCCTCTCCCTTTAGATCTTCATTCAGAATAATATATTTTAAGGCCACTTCATTCAATAAAGAGATCCTTCTATTTTGAATTAGAAGGTCAATGAGGCCTTCTGTAATTGCATGGCTTCCCTTAAAGATTGCCATAAGAGCTTTTTTCTTTGATTCTCCTTTTAAAACCGGACTGCCAAGCATTTCGCGCAGCTCTAAGCTTGCACCCATAGTTGCCACAATGGAACGCATATCCTCCTCTACGACGTCTGTCTTTTTCTTCTCAACCGCAAAATCTAAGATCGCTTTTGCGTAGCGTGCTGCTGCTCTGGATTCGTTCATAGGGTGTTAGTTCAATTTTAGGTCTCCTAACATATCATCGACCAATTTTAATTGCTTATCCTTATTGGTCAATTGTTCTTTCAATACTTTTTCTGCGATCTGAACTGATAGATCGGCCACCTGATTCTTGATCTCAGCCACCGCAGCTTTCTTTTCACTGTCTATGGTTGCTTTCGCCTGAGAGATCATCTTGTCTCCTTCTACCTTTGCCTGTTCTTTTGCATCAGCCATCATCTTTTCTCGTAATTCACGAGCCTCTTTCAACATGGCTTCGCGTTCTCCACGGGCCTGCTGTAAAAGCTTTTCGCTATCTGCAGTAACATTCTGCATTTCCTTTTTGGCATCTTCTGCAGCTGCCAGGGCATTCTTGATCCCTTCTTCACGATCATCTACCGCATTAAGAATAGGTTTCCATGCGTATTTGTAAAGCAAAAGAAGTAATAGAACAAATAACAGGGTTTGCCAAACAAATAACCCGAACGAAAAATCATTTAATAACTTATCCATAAATAAAACCTTTATGCATTTAACTTTAAACAAAGGAGGGCCATAACCAACCGTTATGGCCGTTTCCTTTAGTTCTTAGATTTAGACGGCAAAAAACGCCGCAAAACCAATACCTTCAATAAGCGCCGCTACAATTAGCATCGCTGTTTGAATCTTTCCGTAAGCCTCTGGCTGACGGGCAATAGCATCCATAGCAGAACCACCGATTCTACCAATACCAATACCAACACCAATTACTACCAAACCTGCACCTACCATTACTGGAATTTCCATAATCTATCTAGTTTAAAAATTAAAATTCAACTTACAATCCTCTTCCCATTTTGGAGAAAAGACTATTACAAATGTGCCAATTCCGGCTCCTCCTCATGATGATCGTGTTCTTCTGAGGCAAAGCCAAAGTAAAGAGACGATAACATCGTAAAGATATATGCCTGTAAAAGGGCTACTAAAATTTCTATTAATGTTATGGCAAATGCCAGAAAAAATGAAAGGGGACTACCTATCCAACTTTTAAAGATGAACATCAATCCTATTAAGACTCATCAATACAATATGGCCTGCCTGCATGTTGGCATACAAACGAATTAAAAGTGCAAAAGGCTTAATGATGAGTCCCAATAATTCTATAGGAACAAAAATAATATAAATAGGAATCTTCCCGTACCAGGGCATTGCATCTCCTAACGGATCTACCAAATGCTTCCAATAATCCTTGGTTCCGGTAAAATTTGTGATTAGGAATGTCAATAAAGCCAGACCAAAAGTGATCGCAATATTTCCCGTAACGTTGATCCCTAATGGAGTAAGTCCAAACATATTCAGGAACCAAATGAAAAAGAAAATAGTTAAGAGAAATGGCATGTATTTTCTATATCGCTTCTCTCCAATAGTTGGCTTAGCAATATCGTCTCGTATATAAAGTACTATAGGTTCAAAGAATCTTCCGGCTCCGGTGGGCACGCCTTCATTCTTAGCATATGACCTTGCGAGGCTAGTAAACAACCATAGCATTAAAAGCCCTGTAATGATCATCATCACTACATTCTTTGTAACTGAAAAATCGATCGGTCTTACATTGGTAGGATGTTCCTCTTCGTCATAGGTCATGGTCCCGTCTGCATCCGTTTTATAGATCTTACCATGGTACAGTGTATAATAGTTCTCCCCTGACTCGGCCAGTGTTTCACCATGATGAAATTGGGAGGAGGAAAAAACATGCAGCCCATTATCCCAAAGGATGATAGGTAAAGGTAGTCCTATGTATACATGTTCTCCGTTGTCTGCGGTATATGAAAAAATAGAAAAATCGTGTGAATCTTGAAGGTGATGATCTATATACTCTTTGATCTCGGTTTTCAAGTCCTTTTTAGTCCCCTCTGAGGTTTCTTCTTTGGCAGTGGCCGGTAGGCTGTATCCCAGGAATAGCGAACAAATCAATAGAACTTTAATAGTAAAAAGGCTTCTCATATTCTTTTAAAATGCGGGTCTCTAAAAATCGGTGCAAATGTAAGGCATTCTTATAAAAAGAAAAAAGCAATTAGAAGTTTATTTTAAAGGCCTTTAAGAGGTATAAGGAGGTCTTTAATTTTATTTTAAAGTATTGAGCATTTTGGCAGTGTAAACAGTCTCCAAAATCAGACATAGCAGGTAAGGAATAAAAAATGCGGCAAATTCGGATGTAGAGACAATTCCGTCTGCCCTGTATCCCGGATAAAAAACGAGAAAGAAGATCAAGAATTTCAGCATACTCCCGCCCATATAGAGAAATCCAATTTGATTTTTGAGTTTTGTTCGCAAGGCGAACAGGGTAAGAAAAATGACCAATGCCAGGATGAAATTCAAGACGTAGGACAAAAGAAGCATATCCGACCATTTGGGGATATCCAGATAAGATTGCGCCAGTACATGGATCAATAATAGAATTCCCAGGGAAATCGTAAGAAATAAGACATATGAGGTAACCAGTCTTGGTAGTGCCATTAATACTTTACTCTTTTAAGCTGAAGTAACACCACGTAAATTGCAATAGCCACTCCTACCATAGTAGCAATGGCTGTGAAAATGCGTTTCTCTGTTTGATAATGCTGATCTAACCAGATCCCTCCTTTCGCCGATAAAAAGATAATAAAACCCATTTCAATTCCAATACCAGATAAAATGGCGATGTTCTTTAGCGGATTTCTTCCTTTAGGAGGCTTTTGCTGGTTCATTTTTGTTGCCTACCACAGAAGATTTATAAGATGAGGTTGAAGAAGAAACTGAAGTTCCTCCATTACTGCCTGAAGAAGTACTTAAAGAACCTTTACCTTTCATATTACATGAGGCGTTAAAAGTAGCTCCTGGTTCTACTGCTAGTTTAGCTACAGAGACCGTGCCTTCAATTACTGCAGATGACTTTAGTGTTAACAATTCGGACACCAATAATTCTCCATTGAAGCTTCCTTCAATATCGGCATTTAGGCATTCTACTTTTCCATGGATATAGCCATCTTTGCCAATAACTACTTTTCCTGAAGTTTTTAAATTGCCATTAAGTTTTCCGTCAATTCTAAAATCTGCTTCAGAGACAATATCTCCTTTGATCTTAGTGTTCTTTTCAATTCTGTTAGGTTGTCCTCCAATTTCGGTCATAGCTCTGGGTTTTTTGTTATCTGAAAACATGGATTTAGGGTTTTGGGGTTAAATTCTGTCGTCTGTAGTCTTCTATATTCTTGTGGATCTGTACCGTTTTGTAGTTGTTAGATAAAATTACAAAATTCTCGTTAGCGATCCTGTAATCTTTGTTGTTTTTTAGCAATTCAACGTACCCTAAGGCAAAATCTCTCGACTTAAATCCATGGACAACAACAAATTCATCCTCCAAATTGTAGATATCCTTGGATACTTTATTGCTGTAATTCAGATCCTTGATAGAGGCCTCCAATCGCTTTTTTAGTCGCAAAGCTGCAGCATCATTGCTTCTTTTAAAAGGAAAAACCACTTTCCAGTTACCCCCGGTTGCTAAGCCGTTTTCCGCAGAAAATCCATTAGATTCCAGTTTTGGAAGTTGTTCCGCAACCATTTCCTGTGCTTTTTTCCCTTCAGGCTTATTTGGATAGTTCAAGGCCACATAGTTCAATGCCTCTTTAAATTCCTTATATCCCTGTAGTCTTCCTATGGCAGTTGCTTTCAACATTTCAAATTTTGGCACTATCGGATCTCCCGGGAACATATTAATGCTTTCTTCAGATCCTGTTATCACCCTAAGAAATTCCTGAGCTTCAAAAAGCTGGTATAATCGGGCATAGCGTGCCTCCGGACTATCCTCTGAAGCCTCTAACACGGCCTGAGGATTTAGCAGGATCTCTGCATAGCGAGAACTTGGGTGATTGCGAATGATATTTTCTTTCATGTCCAGAGCCAAAGGACTCCCTACTTCTTCGTAGATCTTGAACAGATTGTATTTGGAAGGAAGCACAAGTCGTTCTTCAGGGGATGATTCCAAGACTCTCTCCAATTTTGCTGCGGCCAGCATATTTTCCTTAAACTTTTCTTTATAAATAAGACCGAGCTGATAATTAGCAAAATTTCGTTCTTTGTCCAGGCTATCTATAACTGCAACATCAGTAGGGACCCTATCCAGGTAATAATCGAGTGAATATTTAAGGTCTTCCGGAATCTCGCCTTGATCATCATTCTGAGTGTCTGTTCCTATAGCTGTCAAATCTAGACCTTGAGCAGTATTCTTCGTGCTCCAACGCCAGTCATCTTCTAATGTTCTATTGCCCCATTTGTTCTTAAAGTTTGTCTTTCCATACCCAAGGCTGGTAATATTATAGAAATAGAACTTTCCTTTATTTTCTTTCCCTCCTTTAGACTCACCAAATACTGCAAAGCCGGCATTGAGGCGCGACTCTTCTTTTGCCGCCAGTTCGTCTGCCTTCGCTTTTAGCTGATCAATATAGGTCTGGAAATAGGCTTTTCGTCCTTCCAATGGCATGTTATAAACTGTAATAACACTATCCGCATACTGCACAGTGCTTTCATAGGTAATAACATCCTCCAGATTATCCAGTTTCTTTTTTATAGTACGATATTTCTTGGTGTTTTCCGGTAGGTTTGGTAAGACGCTATCATAGTAGGCGCCGGCAGTTTTATATTCATTATCATCAAAATAACGTTCGGCCAGATCCTCGTAGTTAAGAGCAAATAATTGAGGTGATTGATTGGCCGCCCTAAGTGATCTGTTATAGTAGGCCAGGGAAAGGCTGTCTTGTTCCAGGGTATTGTGGTATACGGCAATTTGCCTATAAATCTTATCTAAGAAAGGGCGATTCTCCCTGTTTAATTCGAGCCAGGTGAGGTATTCCAGAAGATCTTCCTTATTCTCATTTGTGATCTCAATATTCTGAATTTTTTGCAAATGCGCATTTACCCAATATACTCTTGGTGTTTTGCGCTGAAGGTCTATTATCTTGTCAAAAGCGAAGTTGGCACTGTCCTTAAATCCAAGTTGATTGTACATTTGCCCTATAATAAAATAATAACGCCCTTTTTCCGCATTCTTTTTAGTGTAAGCAGAGGCTATCTTTAGTTGCTGTATAGCGGTATCAGGTGCTTTGAGGTTTATATAGGCCTGCGCCATCATAGCCCGGGCATCTGCATATTCCTGATCTTTTAATCTTTCATATTTTAATAGTCGTCTTAGGTTTCGCAGGGCAAGTTCCTCATTTTCTAAGCGAATATTGGTCTTTTCCCTCCATATGGTTGCTTCGTTCAGTTTGTCACTTTCTGAGTATTTCTGAAGGATGTAATTGAAGGCTTCTATGGCGGGCACGTATCGTTGATCAAAATATCTGGCTTTCCCTAAGAGTAAGAAGGCTTCATCTGTCTGAGGGTTGCGTTCCTCATCTCCTATCTCCATGCTGTGCTTTTGAATGGCCTTGGTTGCCTTGTCTTCTGCCCTTATGAAGTTGGGATTATTATCTTCAGAATCTAATTTAATCTCATCGGTAACCTGGAGACGTTCTACAGGTAAAAGTTCCCAATAATTATCCCGGTAAGTGTCATTTAATTGCTCCCTACCTTCCTCAAAAGCAAGGTTGCCATTATACAATACATTGTACTTGGTGTTTAGGGCATGCCAATTTCTGTTGAGAAAGGCATCTTTTTTAGTGGAGCAGGCACTTAGAAGTAGGGCTCCACAAAGCCAAATAATATGAAAAGAGTTTTGAAGCTTCAAAATTAGTGGTATTCGTACGATATGTAAACTCTAAAACCACCCGTTTAGTATACCGCTACTCGATAAAATGCATCCTTCTTTTGGAATAGGTCTATTTCAATAAAATACAACCCCTAACACAGGTTATTTTCCTACCCTCCAAAAAAGGTTTCAAGTTCTTTTAAGGTTTGGGTAGAAGTTTGAATATCCTTTACGATCTCTCCTTTATTAAGCACAACAATGCGTTCGCATACTTCAGTGACATGGATAAGGTCATGACTAGATACCAAGACGGTAACGTCATTGTTTTCTGCCAGGTCTTTTATGATCTGCTTTAGGCGAATTTGGGTTGTAGGATCGAGGTTTGCAAAAGGTTCATCGAGAATAATCACTTCGGGATTCCCTATAAATGAGGCAACAATGCCTACTTTTTTCTGATTTCCTTTAGAAAGATCGCGAAGATATTTTTTCTGCCCCAGGATCTCACCATGAAAGAAATTCTCAAAGGTTCCAATCAAAGAATCTACATCGGCCTTGTTCTGTCCGCGTAGTTCCCCAATAAAATAGAAGTATTCTTCAGGGGTGAGGTATCCTATTAGGAATGTCTCATCTATAAAAGCTGAGGTAAAGGGTTTCCACGCCTCGCTGATGTCTACCTGCACTTCATTGTTTATAATATTTCCAGTGGTAGGCTGAATAAGATCTAGTAAAAGACTAAAAAATGTGGTCTTCCCTGCGCCATTGTTCCCCACCAGGCCAAAGCTTTGTCCTTTTGGGATCTCTAGTGATGGAATATTTAAAACGGTTTGAGTTCCGTAGGTTTTGGTAATGTCGTGAACTGTGATCATATATAATAAATGTATTTAATCTGTTTGTTTGTATGCCAAAAGCGTTTTGTATTTCTCCTTTTTGTAGATCTTTTCAATCATTTTAAAAACCTGATCTTTAAATACAAACCCAAGCACTCCTGAAAGAGCCACCGCTATATAGCCTGCAACCGGATTTATTAGATAATAGCCCGCAGCAAATATGATTAATGGCAACACCAATTTTGGAATGGTAAGCAGCATTGTTTTTACATTAAATGCCTGTTTGTCACCAAAGGCTTTTTTATTGGAAGTAAGATCTATGGGGGTTTTGATATAGGCCCCGCCCCACAATACCAAATATGAATTTACACCAATGTTATAAATGGCTCCTACAACTATGGCAAGGTAAAATTCCCATCCAAAATACAGGTAAAAGGAAGATAAAAGAGTGCTGATTATCGTTGCAAAAACTATTAAATACCATTTGGATGAAAGATATTCCCGGTATTGTATATTCTGGCTCATCATCAAAGGATAATAGGAACTATCCCAACTCGGAACAAACTGACCAAAACTGAATAAAAATCCCCCTGAGACAAAGATCCCCGCAAAGATGGACCAAATAGGGCCTTGATACACCTCTACTGCGCCTGAACCAAAGAGCATACCGTAAAAGATGAATAAAAAACTCAGGATCACGGTAGTCTTAGATCGCTTATTACGTCTAATGAGTTTAATGTCGTTCTTTAAAAAGGTGCCCAGGTTTCCAAAACGGTTCAACCAGGTATAGTCTTCAGATTTAGCCTCGGTATGTTTTGATGCAAGACCACCATCGAGATACATATGTTTCTTAAAATAATTGAATGACGCATAAACCAACCATGTCAGCAATAGAATTGGAATAACAAATGCCCAGGGAGTATCAAAAAAAGCATCGAAAATTGGTGCGGTATACACTGTTACATCAAACCAGCCATTATACTGACATAAACCAAGGATCGCCAGGACACCAACCATGGGGTAGAATATCTTATCCTGATTATTCATCATGATGTTCAGAAAGTTATTAGCATAGAAAAGCGCCATGATGGCTACATGCCACACAACTACATCGAGGGCATTGTAGCCCTGCGTAATTAAGACAATGGAAAAAGGGACAAAGAAAAAGGCATGCATCCAGTTAAAAAATGAAAAGACCGTTTTTCCCAGCGAATATTTAACAACGGCGCTCTTCTTAAAGGGCATATATAGCAAGGGTTTTATGTTCAGGATGGGCATCTTCTGGAACATATACCGTATGTAGAGATCCATTACCAGGTAATAGATCATAAATTGGTTCACCACTCTCAGGGGATCACCCAAACCGGTTTTTTTGATGATAAAAAAGGCCCCTACACCCATTGCCAGGAATACCACAATAAAATATAAGGCTCCAAAGATCATCAGGATCTTAAAGGCAAGGTTTGTTTTAAAGGAGGCTGCCCGGAAAAAGGACTTCCATTGGAGGTTAAAAAAGTGTTTAAACATAAGGGTTGGTCAAAATTATATGCAGAATTAGTAGCGCAAATATAGCTTTTGTTACAAAAGTGAGATATTTTATGAAATACAATCTTTTTAAACTCCCTTTCCTTAATTTTGCAAAAAAATTGCCGAATGAGCACATTTTATTCCCTAAAAGTATCGGCTGTCAGGGCCTTAACTCCCAGTTCAGTTGCCATCACACTCGATATTCCAAACGATTTGAAGGATGATTTTACCTTCAATGCCGGGCAGCATCTTACCTTAAAGCAAACCATTGACGGACAGGAAGTTCGCAGGGCCTATTCAATCTCCAGTTCGCCATCTGACACAGAAATGACAGTGGGTATTAAAAAAGTGGAGGGCGGAGCCTTTTCTGTCTGGGCTAATGAGGCGCTTAAATCCGGAGATTCAATAAATGTAATGCCTCCAAAAGGGCATTTTGTTTTTAAACCAGCTGGCAAACCCCAACATATTGCAGCCTTTGCTGCAGGCAGCGGCATTACTCCTATTATGAGTATGGCTTACGGCATTTTGGAAAGCCATCCAGAAAATACTTTTGTTTTGGTATATGGAAACCAATCTCCCGAGGAAACCATGTATCTCGAGGAAATACAGGAACTTATCAATAAATATACTGATCGGTTTTATGTTCAATTTATGTACAGTAAAGTACATGAAGAAGAAGCTCTTTTTGGGCGCATAGATGGATCAACAGTAAATCTTATTCTAAAAAATAAGTTTAAGGATCGATCCTTCGATCATTTTTATCTCTGTGGTCCAGAAGAGATGATCAATACCGTGAAAGAGACGCTTCATGACAATGGCATTGCCAAAGAGAAGGTGCATTTTGAACTATTTACCACCTCTCAGGAAGAAGATATCTCGGTACTAGAAGGGCAAACCAATATAGAGGTTACCTTAGATGATGAGGTATTTACCTTTGTAATGGATAAAAAGAAATTGGTGCTCGATGCAGTGCTGAAGGAAGATATTGATGCCCCTTACTCTTGTCAGGGCGGTGTTTGCAGTACTTGTATTGCAAGAGTTACCGAAGGAAAGGTAGAAATGGTAAAAAATCAGATCCTTACAGATAGTGAAATTGAAGAAGGTTTTATACTTACCTGCCAGTCGCACCCATTAACACCCATCCTTAAAATAGACTACGACGACGTTTAACCCTTTCCCTGCGGCCTGTTTAGTCACTTTTCAATAGGGCTTCCAATACTTTACATGCGTGGTCATACCCTATGTTGAAGGCCTTTTCTATGCCACTCTTCTCAAAGACCCCTATGTTTTCGATTTCCATAGGCTCAAAAATGATATCACAATTCCGAATTTTTTGCCTGTTAATAGCATATATCATTAAACTCGTGGTACGCGAGGCCAGTTGAAAAGATGATTTAATTTCATTTTTTGCGACCGCCTTTATAACAGACACATTACTGCCGATGATTATATCTACTTTGCCTTGCAAGGGTTCTGAGGGGAAATTATTCATGATGCCGCCATCGGCAAATAGATTATTATTGATCTCAACCGGACTAAACACAGGGGGTAAGGCTGCGGAAGCTAAGAGGGGTATGATCAAATCCCCTTTGTAAAACACCTCTTCGGTTCCCTTTTGAAGATTGGTTGCTGATACATATAATTGTTTATGTAAGGATTCGAAGGTGTCAAAGGGAATGTATTTGTTGAAAATCTCGAAATATCGATCCGTATCTACGAGTCCGGGTTTATTTATTGTAAAAAAATTGTATTTAAACAAAGGCGTCTCTTTAAAAAAAGCGAGCATTTCCTCAATACTGCTATCTCCTGCATACATTGCTCCAACCAGAGCACCTGCACTGCTGCCAGAAACCATGGTCGCCTCAATACCATATTCTTTTAATGCCTTTAGCATCCCAATATGACCCATTCCGCGGACGCCTCCCCCGGAAAGAACCAACCCAATGGACTTAGATGTTAATTCTTCTAATTTCATGGTAAATTTCTACTCAAAACTAGTAAATCTCACCTTCTCGTTCATAAAATGAAGCCCTATTTTACAAACCAAGTGGTCTGTTGCGCAGTGATCTTTTCAGAATTTGGGCTTAAAAAGGGAGATAATCCTGTTATTGTAGTTGTTAAACCTTGTTACAGAAGAATTAGTTCTTAATCAATGAAGTTAAAACAAACTCCCTGGTCGGTTTTGAAAATATCCACTATTAAAAAGGTAACTATAAAATATTGTAATGAAAAAATATAGGTCAGACCAAAACTAAAAGTAGATTTCGTTGTAATTTTATCGGATTATCCTGCAAAAAAGTATAGTTTACAACTTTAGCTTTGTTGTTCCGTTTAGCGCTTTTTTAAATATCAAAAATTAGAACAATTTGGAGGTCTTTCCCGCAGAAGAGGATATGAATTAAATAGATCCAAGTACAATAGAGAATTTTAGAACTACTTTTTAAATAAAAGATCATGACAAATAATTATTACGATCCGGCCGATTTGAGAAAATTTGGAAAGATCACTGAATGGAGTGAAGAATTAGGCACCAAGTTTTTTGATTATTACAATGCAGTATTTCAGGAAGGTGCTTTATCCGCCAGAGAGAAATCACTAATTGCCCTGGCTGTGGCGCACGTAGTGAAATGTCCTTATTGTATTGACGCCTATACCAAAGATGGGCTTCAAAAAGGAATTACCAAAGAAGAAATGATGGAAGCAGTGCATGCCGGAGCTGCCATTGAAAGTGGGGCTACCCTGGTTCATGGTGTTCAAATGATGAACAAATACAACAAGCTTAGCATGTAAGAAGGCCGCATTAATTGCGACCTACTATAAAATTGATGAAATAGAAATGGCTACAAAATCGCTGAAAGCAAGACATGTAGAGCTGGTAGAGGATAACAGGCAATTAGAAATTTTAAATGGTGGGGTTTTCGAAGATGGTGAACTTCCGTATTTTAAAGATAAACTAGCTGAAATTGGCGAATATCCGCTAAGGCCCAGAAAACTGGAGATCCTTCAAATCAATGTTGGTTATATGTGTAATCAGGTTTGTGAGCATTGCCATGTAGATGCAGGTCCAGACAGGAAGGAGATCATGACCAGGGATACTATGGAACAGTGTTTAGAGATAATTAGGAACACTGGGGCGCATACTTTAGATCTAACCGGGGGAGCTCCCGAAATGAATCCTGATTTTCGTTGGTTTGTAGAAGAGGCCTCTAAAGCAGGAATACAAGACTTTATAGTCCGTTCTAATCTTACCATCATTAGAGCTAATAAAAAATACCACGATCTTCCTGAATTCTTTAAAAAGCACAATGTACATGTGGTTTCATCTATGCCCCACTATACCAGGGGTAAAACTGATAAACAACGTGGCGATGGTGTTTTTGATAAATCTATTAAAGCCTTACAGGATCTTAATGCTATTGGATATGGTATGCCAGATAGTCCCCTGAAACTCGATCTTGTTTATAATCCTTCCGGAGCTTATTTACCGGGAGACCAGGCAGCATTGGAACACGACTTTAAGCAAGCGCTAAAAGAGGATTTTGATATTGAGTTTCACAATCTATTCGCAATTACCAATTTGCCAATCGCGCGTTTTCTGGATTATCTCATCGCTTCGGAGAACTACGAAGATTATATGTATTCTCTGGTAGATGCCTATAATCCTTCGGCTGTAGAGAACGTAATGTGTACTAATACCATCTCTGTAAGTTGGGATGGTTGGTTGTACGATTGTGATTTTAACCAAATGCTGGGGCTAAAGGTGGCAAGTAAGGTGCAACATATTAGTGATTATAATGAAGCATTGCTTAACGACCGGGATATTGTCATTTCCCAACATTGCTATGGGTGTACTGCCGGCGCAGGAAGCAGTTGCCAGGGTGTTGTAACCTAAAAAATAGTGTAATTCGCAACGTAATTATCATTTTAGAAACTTCAAAAATCACTGATTTTACCTTTTATCGAGGAATAAAACCGACCAAGTGGTCGGTAATAAAAAGTGATTTGGGTGTCATTCATCCGAAATTCTACCACTTATCGATTTTTTGATAGGCTTTACCCTCTAATATTCAGCAAACATGGGGTTCAGGGGTTCTTTGTTATAGACCACATGGTCTTTATAACCATAACCCCAAATATTATGGACAAGAATTTAAAACGCATGGCTACCATGCAACGGATGCAGGTCACAGGCCTTGAATTATTCTACAAAAAAGGATATTATAACACCAGTGTTGATGATATCTTAAAGGAACTTTCACTTTCTAAAGGGGCCTTTTACTACCATTTCCAGTCTAAGGAGGACTTTTTTATCAGTATTATTCAGAATCTGATAGTCAGAAAGGTCTATAGTATGCTTATTGAACCTATAGAAGGGAAAGAAGATCCATTCAAAACTATAGAAGTATGTTTTGAAAATGCTATGAGTACTGCCGAGCATAACGAATTAGATTATGGTTTTGTACTCAGCAACTTTATGACCGAATTTAATGGAAGAAATGAATTGATCTCCAAATACCTCAGGGATATCTATAAAGTATGGCAGGTAAACATTGTTACTATCCTTCAAAAAGGAAAGACAGATGGTTATGTTGCCCGTCATATTGATAGTGAAGCGGTTGCTGCATTTTTGATATCATCTTATATGGGTGTTCGGATGTTGATGGTGGAAGGTAACAGTAAAACGTTGAGCTACCAGTTCTTACAACAAGTAAGACAGTATCTAAAATCTCTTGAGCAGCGAGAATTGGTTTAAGGACTAATTAGTTAAGTAAGGATTCCATTTTGCGAAACACATCTTGTGGATCAATGGTATCCATTGCTCTTTCATAGCCTTTTGGGTACTTATTTCCATAGACGGATGTCGGGATGTATGGATATTGCTCTCTATCGGCAAGGATTGAGTAGTTTGGGTCTTGTCCAAACGGGGCAAATCCCGCATAAGGATGTGTAATACCCCAAAGGGTAAGGGTAGGTACCCCAAACATGGCTGACAAATGACCGTTTCCACTATCCATGGAAACCATTAGAGCCAAATTGGAAATAAGACATAATTCGTCCTTAAAACTCAACACATTTACCATATTTACACAATGCGTATACTTATTTTCCAATTGCAATAACACCTCTTTTTCTTTAGCCCCACCTCCAAATAATAATATTTTATACTTATTGGTATTATTTAGTAATTCGAGTACTTCATTCAGCAAGGACATGGGGTACATCTTGCCTTCAAATGCCGCGAACGGGGCAATCCCAATTGTTTTAAGTGTTTTATCTCCCAAATATTTTTTTACAGATATCGATGGCTGAATTGATTGAAGCACATCATTCGGACTTATTTCTACCTGGTAGCCCAGATTGCGAAAAACATCTGCATATCGTTCATGAGTAGTTTTAAGGGGCTTTATTGTTTTATTCTTCCAGGCAGTCAGATGCTTTTTCTCTTTTCTTCCCTTGTCTATTTGAACAAAGGGCAGTCCATTTCCGGATAAAAAGACCTTTATAATCTTTGTTCGCAAAACATTATGCAGATCGGCAACGCCGGTAAATGGGATCTTCTTCAATTCTTTTGACAAGCGATAAAGGCCCGAAATACCCTTGTGTTTAACGTTTACATCAATTGTATAGACCTTGAGATTGGGGATAATATTAAAAATTGGGGCAAAAAATGGTCGCGTAAGAACGGTGATCTGAAGATTAGGATCAGATCTGGTGAGGGCCAGCAATACCGGGACTGTCATGGCAACATCTCCCATGGCCGATAGTCTGATCACTAAAAGGTGTTTATCCTTGCTTTTGACCACGTAGAATTGGATTTAGCTCCTCATCATTGTACATTTTCATCTGTTTATACACCTTCATGTACTTTTTCCCCTCGCTTATATCTGTGAGTAGTTGATCTATAGCCGTTGACAAGTCTTTCTTTTGTTCTAATAGAACGGCTAATTTTTGTTGACATGATTGTCTGTGTGCGGGCGAAGCGTCTGTTCTTTCTGCCTCTTCCTTCATATGATAGACCTTCAGGGCTAAAATGGAAAGTCGGTCAATTGCCCATGCCGGCGATTCAGTATTGATCGTAGCATTTGGATGTACCTTCACCTCAGCATATTTCTGCAGAAAATAACTATCGATATACTCAACAAGGTCTGTTCTTTCCTGGTTGCTGGCGTCTATTTTTCTTTTAAGATCCAGGGCCGCTTTTGGTTCTATCTGTGGATCTCGAATAATATCTTCAAAGTGCCACTGAACAGTGTCTATCCAGTTTTTCTTATAGAGAAGATGGGTTATGTCGTTTTTGGGATAGGGATTTACAAATTTCTGGTCTACTCTGTTCACAATATGATATTGTGAAATACTTTCCTGAAAAATATCGAAGGCCTTTTTACTGAACATACGATCTGCGTTTTGTACAAAGGTATCTATTATTTAATAAGAATCTCTGCTGCAAAAATGGAAAGTGCAATGAAGACAGAGGCGTAAAGGACAACCTCCTTTATGTTTTTTCGTTTTATCATTTCCACATATTTCCCTAGAAATACGGCGCCGGGGAAAAATGAAATTAAAACAGGTAGATCACCAGCCATAAGACTTAAGATGATAACGACTATGCTTAAGGCAAAATACAGTGAAATTACCCGCAAATTAATGATCCTTCCTAGTCCTAACTTCCCCGATTTAAGAAATACCGCAAAGGCAGTGACGGCAGTTAGTAAGGCATAAATGATGAGTTTTGTGTTTAATTTCCAATCTGTAAACACCTCCCGAATATTGTCTAGCTGGAATTGATAATGTTGCAGTAAATACCCTTCATTATTTGCCAAAATAAGTACTGCATAGCTCAACAAGACAAATACAATGATACTGACCAGGGGCACCAACCAATTCTTTAGGTTTTTAGGTTCATAAATATAGATAGCAATGTAAACCAGGATCAGAAATAATATAGCCCAATCATAAAAAAGGCTCGCAACCAGGACCCACAAAGTAGCATCCATGATCTTTAACTTTATATTTTTAAGAGATCGAAGACTTAATAGCCTTCTGCAAGCCAGCAACAAGAAAAAACTACAAAAGATGGCATTATTATCGGTAACAGATCTTGAGAATATCAGAATTAATAGAATAAAATAAAGGGCCACATAAGAATTAGCACTGGTAATTTGATTCCGGTTAACCACAAAATTAATGACCAGTATAGAAAATAAAAGTATAAGCAATACCAACGATTGCCACACTATTGCAGCTGGTTCAACAGAATTGTTGCTGATATAGAAGTATATAAACCAATAGAGGATAAATATAAATCCAAGGAGTAAAACGTAATTTATTGGTTTTGTTTTGCCAAAAATGCCTGAAATCATCTCCGGATTTTATATTTTTGTGTTCGTAAATATAACCAAGATGAACGCATTTTTTTACGGCATAGAAGATTTATTCGTGAATGGCCTTTTCTGGCCTTATGATTTTTTCCGTTTTATGGAAAATTGGTGGACCGCCAATATTGTAAATTGGTTATTTATGATCGCTGGGGTTGTAGCCATGGTCTATTGGCTTATGCAACTTAAAAAGTTCAATGATAACAATGAAGAGGACAAATCTATTACCTCTCATTCTTATTTATAGGTCAAAGCCAAGATCTTTGCGGTAGTACTTCCCTTCAAATGCTATCTTTTCAACGTTTTCATACGACTTTTCCAGGGCTTCAACATGATCTTTACCGTAGGAAGTGACGGCAATTACACGGCCTCCATTAGTTAGTATTTTGTTGTCCTTTATGGTTGTTCCTGCGTGGAATACAAGGGAATCCTCGATAGTTTCCAATCCGCGAATCTCAAATCCTTTTTTATAGGTTTCCGGATAACCGCCCGAGACTGTCATTACGGTTGCTGCACTGCGCTCATCAATCTCTAAGTCTATTGTATCCAGAGTTTGATTTGCTACTGCCTTAAATACCGTTATCAGGTCGTTTTTAATTCTTGGTAAGATCACCTCAGTTTCTGGATCACCAAGTCGCACATTGTATTCTATGACAAAAGGATCCTCCCCTACTTTAATTAATCCGATAAATACGAATCCTTTATAAGGAATTTTGTCTTTTTGTAAGCCCTGTATTGTTGGAACTATGATCTGTTGACTGACCTTTTCCATAAAAAGGGTATCGGCAAAGGGAACCGGAGAAATTGCCCCCATTCCGCCGGTGTTTAGTCCGGTATCCCCTTCTCCTATTCGTTTGTAGTCTTTTGCAGTAGGGAGAACTTTGTAATTTTTTCCGTCGGTCAAAACAAAACAGCTTAATTCAATCCCGGAAAGGAACTCTTCGATCACCACAGTGGTGCTGGCCTTACCGAATTTGGATTCTAAGAGCATCTGTGAGAGTTCTGCCCGTGCTTCCTCAATATCTTGTAGAATAACTACTCCTTTCCCTGCGGCAAGTCCATCTGCCTTCAGTACGTAGGGTGGATTTAGGGTATTCAGGAAGACAAAACCTTGCTCTACGGTTTCAGCAGTAAAACTTTGGTATGCCGCTGTTGGAATGCCATGGCGCATCATAAATTTCTTTGCAAAATCCTTGCTTCCTTCCAGGGTGGCGGCCACCTTTTCTGGTCCGATCACGGGAATATTCTTTAATGAGGGGTCCTTCAGGAAGAAATCATGGATCCCATTTACGAGGGGATCTTCCGGCCCTACGATCACCATTTGAATATTATTGTTTAGCACTACTGTCTTTACCTCCTCAAAATCATTGATGTTTAAAGGAAGATTAGTGGCAATAGAGGAGGTACCCGCATTTCCGGGTGCCACAAAAAGATGTTGAAGTTTAGGACTTTGTGTAAGTTTCCAGGCGAGGGTGTGTTCGCGACCACCGGAGCCAAGTAATAGGATATTCATGATTAGAACAATTTGGGCAAAAATAGGCTATGAATTAGAAACTACTAAGATATCCCTGAAAAATCGCGATGTTCCTTGTCCTTTAATTCTTCCGGTGAAAGTGAGCGGAAATATTCATATACTTTTCGCAATCCTTCCTTCCTGTCTACTTTAGGTTCCCATCCAAGGATCTCTCTGGCCCTGGTAATATCTGGTTGTCGTTGTAGCGGATCGTCCTTTGGCAAAGGTTTGTGGACTATTTTCTGATCCTTTCCGGTTAGTTCAAGGATTTCCTGGGCGAATTCATTGATGGTTGTTTCGTGTGGGTTCCCAATATTTATGGGATCTGTATAGTCACTCATCAATAAGCGGTAGATCCCTTCTATCTGATCGTCTATATAACAAAACGATCGAGTCTGATTGCCATCTCCAAAAACAGTTAAATTCTCACCACGAAGTGCCTGACCCATAAATGCTGGTACTACTCTACCATCGTTGAGTCGCATTCTGGAGCCATAGGTATTAAAAATTCGAACTATTCTTGTATCTACCCCGTGGAATCTATGGTATGCCATGGTAATAGATTCCATAAAACGTTTGGCCTCATCATACACTCCACGAGGACCTACAGGAGATACATTCCCATAATAATCTTCATTTTGAGGATGTACTAATGGATCCCCATATACTTCGGAGGTGGAAGCTACCAGGATAGTCGCATTTTTCTCTTTGGCTAGTCCCAGACAATTTAATGTTCCAATAGATCCTACTTTTAAGGTTTCAATAGGGATCTTCAGATAGTCTATCGGGCTTGCGGGAGAGGCAAAATGCAAAATATAATCTAGTTTGCCAGGGATATGAAGAAACTTGGTAACGTCGTGATGGTAAAACTCGAAGTGTTCTAATGGAAATAAATGCTCAATGTTTTTAAGATCGCCTGTAATAAGATTATCCATGGCGATGACATAATACCCTTCTTTTACAAAACGATCGCATAAATGCGATCCTAGAAACCCTGCTGCGCCTGTTATTAGTATTTTTTTCAACCTTTTTTATTTTAAATCTATAATAATATCATTAATAAGCCTTTTCATCCCCTTTAAAAACCGTTAGAACAGTTTGAACTATAATCTTTAAATCCAAAAGAAATGACCAGTTTTCGATATAGAAAATATCGAACTTAATCCGATTCAGAATATCACTGTCTTTTTCAATTTCACCTCTATAACCCCTTACCTGAGCCAGCCCGGTAATACCTGGTTTCACAAAATGACGCACCATATATTTGTCCACTTTGCCAGCGAATTCATCTGTATGTTTGAGCATATGAGGTCTGGGGCCTACTACAGACATATCTCCGAAAAGTACATTGTAAAACTGGGGTAATTCATCAATACTGGTTTTTCTTAAGAACTTACCTATAGTAGTTACACGCATATCATTCTTTCCAGCCTGAAGATTATCTGCATTCGTATTCATTGCCATTGATCTGAATTTAAAGCATTGAAATTCCCGATTGTCGATGCCCTGACCTTTTTTGAACAAAAAATATGGGGCCTCTAGATTCTATTGATATTAGTATGGCCAATATAGGGCCTAACCAAATTAGAATTCCAAAAATTATAAAGATTGAAAAAAGGACATCAAAAGATCTCTTTAAAAGAGCATTAATAGGATTATGAAGGGGAATATCGCGTAAAGAAAGGATTGGCAGATAATCGTAATACTCAAATTTTAGCTTTCTTGGAGAATATATTCTTATTATCCGGTAAAAACTTTAGTGTTTTTAAATTATTATCAGCGAAATTTATGATCTCTGAAATTTCGAAATTGTTTAACTCAGATACCGAACAATAAATCTCATCTATATTATTTTGAACGATAAAACTAAAACTATCTCTAATGTCAAACCCTTTTTCTTTTGGACAAAACTGCTTTTTAAAATGATACCCATATTCCGTTTTCTCATTAAAAACATTGATTAACTGTTCCGTTTTTTTATTTTTCCCAACGACCACGACATTTCGAATATTACCTTTTACCCGTTCCCGATACTTCATTAACAAGTAAAAGTTGAGGAATTTAATTATGGTACCGATATAAAAACGAAAATGGTATACTGTGCAAGTGCCAAGCGACTCATATTTGGTTGTTTAAAAAAGCCTATAAATGCATAAAGAATTAAAAAGAAAAAGAACAATTGGTTAAGGAGCAATCTCAGAATTTGCGGAACTTTGGTGTAGCGGTGAACAATGTAGAATTCTGCTCTTGCCGCTATAATAATCCACCCAATAGAAATATAAAAGTGAAACAAAAGCGTTTCTCCTAGATTAATAGGTAAAAAATAGGCCAGTATATTTATAACCAGTAAATCTATCAAATAGGATAGTGGAATTATAAGACCCGAGAAACGACCCTGTTTGAATACCATAGCAGCATGGAATATATTTCCAAGGTATAAAGGTAAGGCTTTTTTTAAGTGAAAATGCGATGATAATAGTTCAGTCCTTTCCTATAAATAGCAACAATTAATTACTTAATATCCTATTTTATCTGTGTATACAAGGGAGAGAATTTGATACAAATTTCCATAGACTAATGATCCGCATCGTCATTCTTCAAGCGTCCTGTATAAAAAGAACTTGAAATAAAATAAGAAAAAAACAATGTATAAAAAATTACTCCGAACTGCCTTCTAAAAAAAGATTCTGTAACAAATGCTACGGCAACAATAATCCAAAATAACACGGCATTCAATGACTGCTTACGAATGCCAAAAGGAAGTAGAATCATTAATAGTAGTAATGTCAGACCAAAGAAACCTGTATCTATCAGTGATTGGAGATATTGGTTGTGGGCATTCATTTTGGCGATATAAGCTCTTCTGAAATTTACCTTTTCGTATTGTGTTTGCAATGCATCTTGTGAATTGGAATACCCATAACCTAAAATGGGAGCATCTGAGGCCACTTCTAAAGCATTTTGCCATATTTTAAAACGAAAGTTTGTTCCGGAGTATGCAGCCACATTTGCGTCAAAATTTGTAAATCGTTTTTGAAGAGTTGGTATCAATGAAATAAGCAAGACCCCCACCAAAATTCCTCCGGTTACAACTAATCTAAATCGTTTTTTGTTTGTTGATTCTATGAAAAATTTTGTCACCAGCACAAGTACGGCAATGAACAAACTAGAACGTGAGCCTAACAATACGATCCCTAATAAAAAAAAGATTATTGAGAATATGTATCCCTTCCTATATTTTAGTTCCTTGAAATACAGGTCTGACGAGAATAAGATGGCTATTAAATAAAATAAAGATAGGTATATGGGCTGAACACCAAATATTTCTACAAGGTGGTTATATGTCATATATATCGAGTTGCCATTAACAATCGATCTATAAATACCGTATAGTAAACTTAAAGCTAAAGTGAAAAGAGCTGAACTGAGGTATGCCCAATAGAGTAATCTAACATTCTTGTATGGCTTCCAAACCTTTTTGTTTAACCATATTCCAGGTGGAATAACAATGAAAGGAAGGTATTTTAAAAGAGCAAAAATGTCATCGAATTCTTTATAATGGCTTATTGAGACAATAATTCCAAAAAATCCATAGAGTATAGGAAGCAATATTAATTTTCCCTCCCAATTTTTTAAACTTAGCATTTTAAGCTGGCTTACAGGAAATGTAAGTACCCATATAAAGAAGGCAATTGACATAGGGGCTTGACCCGAAAACAGACTTAAAGCGAGTAAGCAAGTAGAATAAAGGACTCGATTATCAAAAATATTTTTAATTACTGTTTTAGGCATTCCTTCAAATATTTTTCATATTGGCTATTTATTTTATCCCAATTATATAGACTTTCGATCTTAACCTTGTCATTCTTACCATATCCTTAAATTTCCCTTTCTTTAAATGCAATTTTTGTCTGATATCGTTATAATCTTTAAAATAGAAGGCATCTTTTCCAAGAATACTTTTATTAAAAACATTATCGTGAGCTACAATGAGAGCGTCAGAGGCCATTGCTTCAAGAAGCGACGGATTGTGTGCCACCCGCGGAATGTCCATGAAAATAAAGGTTGGAAAAATATCTCAGATTGTTAAGATGCTCAAGATTGTATATTCCTCCCATAAATCTGATATTGCCATGGGCTGAAAATTGTTCTTTCAAATAATTACCATATTTAGTGTCGTGCTTACCAACAACCAAAAAGTGTGAAGCCCTATCAAATTCTGATATCCCTTTAAGTATAGTATGAATATTATTCTCTGGTTCTAATCGAGCAATTAACATATTATATTGAAAAGGTTCAACTCCGTAGTTGTCTAGTAACTCTTGATTGGGATCTGAAAAAGAAGTAGCCCGATAAGCGATATACTCACTCTGCACATTATACTCTTCTCTTAAATAATTCTGAATTCCAACGGAATCCGATATATGAAAGTCACTCCATTTAATGGCAAGTCTTTCAGCAAGTTTTAAAAACTTTCTAACTATTGAAGAGATATTTGGAGCGCTTCCATTCCAATCCGATCCATATTTGTTATGATCACAGAATGGTTAGGCAACATCCACCCCCATATAGAGCTGCTTGTACATCCCAATTGCAATACAACATCGTATCTTCGGCCACGGCTATCTAAAATGCAATTAAAGTCATAAACAAATTGTCCAAAGGTGCCCATAATGTATTCGGGGTCATATTTGTGGATTATATCCACATTTTTCCAGCTTTTTTCGCGGAAAGGATGGTTGTGGGAATTGTACACCCAAACCTTATTCCCTTTCCTTACTAAATATTGTGCCAGGTATTCAGCAAATTGCTCAAAACCACCATGATTATTTGGTATTCCTCTAGTTCCAAGTATTGCTATATTCATTATAAAACTCTGCTTCTGATTAATTTTTAAAGTTTATCCTCTACGAAAACTAAAGAATGCTAGACTAGTATGCATATTTGGCTTTATTCTAATTTTAGTTTAAGCGGGTTCTTACTGATCATTTGCTTGATTGCCAGGTGAACAATCAGGACAAATAGTAAAGAAATAATATATTAGAAATTAAGGCAGGCATTAAACCTGTACTTAAGGATCCAGAGATTCCTGTAGAAAATAGAATTAAGAAAACAATGGTAGAGGTTAGAAACTCTGGGCTTGCGACAAAATAATTGATAAATAGAATTAAACATAAAACCAAAAATAAATGGGTACAAATAAAAAGCAGCTGTTCCAAAATTAATATATCCTATCCCCAAAAAGGTTGGTGTGATGCTACCACCATCAAACTTCCAGTTCATTAATTCCTTTAGATATGTGCCAAAATTAGGATTGTGCCCAGGCAGAAATATATTTAATTCTATCAAATAACTTTGTCCATAAAGGAAGTCGTGTTGTGTTGGAAAAAAATCAAGGATCCGTTGCAGGTTTTGGATATTTACAAAAGGACGCCAACCCATTCTTGCCAATACCACGTCTAAAAAGTCAACCCCATCTTTAAGATTGGTACGGAAGGCTCCTAGGACAATAATTAAAGAGAGAATTATAACGCCAATAATGAAAAACTTTTTAAGCGAATATTTATTTCTATTTAGCACACCAATTAACATAAAACTTGCTAATAGTAACTTGATCATAGGTGCCCTACTACCGAAAGAAAGCAAGGCAAGCGCAGCAATCAGAAAAAGTAAGCCTTTTATTGTCTTTGAAATTCTGCTGTTTAATAAAACTATAAGATATCCATATAGGAAAAACGAGATGAAAAGTAACGTGACCATTCCCGTCCCTTTTCTTCGATCAATACGTGCATTCTCAATTTCATCTCCAATTACTATTATTCCTCCCGTTTTATAGGTGAAATAGAAAAAAATGATGATAGCCGTAAAAAAAATTATCATCCCTGACCAAATAAAAGATTTGGAGGGTTGACTAGTAATAGTCAGGTCATTAAATTTTATATAATTAATTCCAGCCCTTTGAAATAAATAGCGAGAAGTAATCCCACCTACAAAAGTAAGTATGTAGGCGCAAATCAATAAGTACTTTAGATCAGGTTTAATTTCGATCGGATATATATCAGCATAAGAAAGAGCAATAAAACAAAAAATAGTCTGGTACAGGTAAAAAAAGACGAATGGGTTTAACAAATTTTTCAAATCGAAAAACCTGTCTGTTAAATACAGCATTACCCCCGCTAAAATTAATATGACCATTCGTTGTTATATAAATCGAATTTTAATATCCAAGTCGCTAAAAATAGTTTCGAATTTCGCAACCTGCTTTCTCTTCTTGGCAGTGTAAAAGCATATCATATCTATTTCTTCCCCATACATTTCCTTAAGATTAATAAGGCCCGAGGAAGGGTATGATAAAATAAGGCCGGGATTATATCGTTCAACCACTTCTTCTATAGGTTTGGCTTGTGTGATATCTTGAAATTTCAGATTAGTATTATTAGCATTTTGAAAATTTAAGGATGTATCCGCGTGATGTCCTTTAAACAATAATATAGGGTCTTTTTTTAACTGCTTAACTACGGCAAGCATTTCCTTATATAATTCAACAACCTCAAAATGATCTAATAAAGATGGTTTTCCCCCCTAAAATCAGTATCCTATTCTTATCTCCTTGATAGGTATGTTGACGTATAATAACTTTTTTCATTTTTTCTGTAGGTCCAAGAGTATATTTGGGTAAAATGGTATAAATCGTATTTACTCGGCAATGCATTGCCGGAAATATTATCTCATTATATTGATATTTCATACCTGATAAAAAGCCAAAGATTTTTCTTTTAAGATGTGTTTTTCGTTTGAATGGTTCCCTGTACTTATAGAAATACAGAATTCCCTCGTAGTAGAAATTAATTTTATTTTGGTATTTATTATTTTGAAATTGGTAAAAGAAATAATTATCCAAGAGGGCGCCAGTATGTGGAATAAACAAATTGCACTTACTTAGTTTTAAAAGATCAATAATTTTTTTTTTAGCTCTTAGGGTAGCCCTTATTTTGGATACATAGCCATTGGGCTCCAGATAGTAATATTCTTCGAAATATTCAAGGTCGGCATTAGGAATGGAAGAAAATAGAATATTTTTTGATTTCTGATTCGAAAAAAACTGTTTTGCGATTGTACCGGCAATAAAGTTTTGTAATGGGGTATGTGCTATGAATATGTTCAACTAATTCGAGTTTTTAACTTCTTAGAATACCAACCTTTGGCAAGGTAGAGTAAAAGCATGCTTATTACTTGGGAAATAGCAGCACCCATAACACCCATTCGAGGGACGAGCATCCAGTTAACTAAGATATTAAAAGAAGCTCCAATAATTGCAGCCTTTAATAAATACTTGTCTTTTTTAAAAGCATACAGACGATAGTGTGGTATGTAAGAGAGACAAAAGAAAGTAACAGCCAATAAGAGTAGAAAATAAGCGAACAGATTAGTAGTAAGCACGTCTGAATCCATAAATTTTAATACTGGAAATATAAATATCGCTGCCAGCACCAAACCTGCCGATGTAGATGTCAATACCTGTTTCCGGTATTTGGAAAAGACAGCCTCAAATTCAACATGCCCCCGATTTGCCGCCTCAAGGAGGTAAGGTGACATCACTATTATTACTGTGGAATGGACTAACACAAACATCGCATTTGAAACGGATGTAAAAAAAGTGAATATTCCTACTTCACTTTTCGACCAAAAAAAGTCTAGGAAATACCTTCCAGAAAACTCAATAATTTTGTAGAAAATAGTGGCTAAAAAAAATGGTGTTGAAACCTTAAACCCCAATTTAATCCAGGACCAATCTATCTCAAACTTCCCGGAAAAATCCAGCTTAAGGATAATTACAATAATAGAAGAAAATGCTCCTATAAACCATAACATAAAAACCAAAGCCAGGCTTTTATCATTTTCACCAAAATACCATATTAAATAAAGCACTAATATCCAGAGACCCGATCTAATAAAAAGGGTTAAAGATGCGAGCGTGGCTTTCTTTAAGACGATCAATATCCTATATAATTCCTGTGAGAAATGCTCCGTAATCAAAACAAGATAAAAGACAAATATATATTCCGAATCAACTACATTCCCTAAGAATAGAAAAAGAGATAAAGGCAAGACGACCAGGTAAATCATTGCATGAAACACCAGTTGATTGGCAAGGTAAAATGCTATGGGTTTGGAATCGCTTTTTGTTATCTCCCTAGCGTTAAATGTATAAAAATCAAATCCTAACAAATATACCAGTAATACGACGGTTGTTTGAAAGATCCCATATACTCCTAGTTCACTAACGCTTAAGTTTTTAACGATGATTAATGACAGAAGAAATTTGGAAACGACCGTTAGGACGCGGAATAGCAGATTAAGCGCTCTATCCCTGGTGAGTAAAGTTCGAAAGAGGGTTTTCAACTGAAGTTGCTATTAGATTATTGCATAGTTCTTTTTCGAACGGAGATTCTACATTCAAAGAAGCCTTTTCTTCGACTACAATGTGACCTACCTTACCGTGAACCAACCTATCTGCTTTGATTGCAGATTGAATATTTGTGAGAATTATTCCACCGGTATATTTGTACAATGCCTCTCTTTCAAGTTTGGTAAACTCATCTTGATGTAAAATAGTTTTCATACCATCCCCTGTATGCCGGTAGAATTTATTATGCTCTGGTCTAACGCTTACCAAGGAATCCGCTTTAAAAATAGCAAGTGTATTAATGGCATCATCAATAATTTTCGAGCCTGAAAAAGGGTAAGAAATGGAGCAAAATAACAAACTGTCCGAATCATTAGCCTCTCTTTTGGTATTCAAAAAAATCATTGTCTCAAATAAGGAAACGTTAATCCTTTCAATCCTTTCAGGCCGTGTATAAAATCTAACCCGATCATCATATTTAGATTTGACATATTCTCCTATAGTTTTGTCACTTGACGTTACAATGATATGAGTTATATTTTTGGCATTTAAAATTTGATTGATTTTATGGTCGAGAAATGTGGAATTGCCAAATTTTTCCAAAACCAAATCGTAATTCGGTCTAATAGGTATCACAGCCGTTGTTTTAGGCAACTCCAATTTGTTTTTCTCTACGTAGGCGTTTTTTATTTGAGAACGCGTCCCTAAGATTTTGGTTTCATTGTTCGTAAGATTATTATTATGGCGTCTATAATAGAATAGGCTTTTATTTATATTGGTAACTCTATACTTATTGATAAACTTGACCCAAAGTTCATACCCATCTTGGCATGAATAGCTCTCATCATATCCACCAAGTGCTTTTAGAAATTCAGTGCGTATCATTGTGCATGCTCCATGCGCGGGTTGATCAAGGAGATTTACCTCGGTGGAGAAATCATGTCTTTTAATTTCTGAAATCACATTCCCTTCCATGTCAACGATAAAGTAATTTGGGAATATCAGTCCTAATTCTGGGTCTTTTTCTAATGCCTCTGACATTAGTTCTAAGGCGGATACTTCAAGAAAATCATCTGCGTCAAGCCTTACAATATATTTTCCCATCGAAGCCATTAAGGCAACATTATTGGTAATATTCAAGCCCCTGTTTTTTTGATAAATAATAGAGACTTTTTCTAGGCCTGCAAATTCTTCAATGATATCCTGAGAGCCATCGGAAGAGCCATCATCAATAATTATTAATTCGAAATCCTTAAGGGTTTGATTAAGAACACTTTCAATAGCCGTTCTTATATAATTCTCATAATTATAATTGGTAATATAAACTGTAATTAATGGTGTTTTGGAATGCATTTTATTCGGTACTATGTTTGATTAGTTTAGCGGGTATGCCCGCTATAATTGAATTCTTTGCAAAGCTTTTATTCACAACTGCCGAGCTTCCAACTATACTTCCAGAGCCTAGAATTACGTTTGGAAAAACAACTACATGAGTTCCGAGCCAGCAATTGTCACCTAGTTTCACTGGTCCATGAATATATCCCTGATCTTGAATTTCGGCTGACCCCTGATAATTATGCATACTTGTTTGTAAGTAAACAAAGCCCGAAATTAGGGATTTTTTACCTATTTCGATAGAATCTCCACCATTGAAAACAGAGTACAATCCTACTCTTACTCCATTTTGAAGGTGAATTCTGGCATTATTTGCTGAAAGAATCCGAACACCTCGATCAATTCGGCAATTCTCGCTTATCTCGAGCTTAGATTCTCCATGAGCCCTCAATTCAACATTTCGCCTAAACAACACATTATCACCTATCTTAATATGAGCACTTTTATCTAGTAATACTTTCGGAAATGAATCACATTTAAAATTCTTCCCTATTACTAACCGCTTATGTGCAAATAAGAATTTGAACAACCAACCTTTTAACTTTGGAACTATTCTATAATATAGCCTCGCAAGAGAATAAAACATAAGCTCCTCTATTCAATTATATCCCAACTTAGTTTCTGATGAGCCTTGACATCAATTTTGAGGCGCATCCCCAATATTTTGTAAAAATCACGGGCATCTATTCCATGATTTGGTCGTAAAACAGTTAAGTCTTCTTCTTTTAATACAGCTCCTTTTTTTAAGTCTTTACTCGGATAGACGGCTCTCCGGAAACTAATCACATGATCACCTTCTACCTTAAGTGGTTTTTTATCCGAACTTCCCCTCAGCTTCGAAATTTTCTTAATCTCGATAATAAGATTTTCAACTTCCTCTTTGGTCAAGGAAACCTTATGGTCCCGAAATTCCTTATTTTGTCGACTATCAGTAAAGTGAAACTCAAGTATATCTGCTCCCATAGCATAGGCATATATTAGGGCATCTATTCCTTCTGTATGATCTGAGTAGCCCACAGGCAACCTTAGTTCTTTACGATATGATTCCATTACATTTAAATTCGCATCCTCAGGAGGGATAGGATACATGGCGGTGCACTGTAAAACAGCTAAATATTCCGGATCCTTGTAGACGTCATTCTGGGATTGAATAAAATGAATCGCATCCTTAACTTCCTCAAGTGATGCCAGGCCTGTAGAAATTAAAATAGGCTTTTGTATTTGTGTAAACTTTTTAAGAACTGGATAGGCCGTTAAATCCCCAGAACCAATTTTGTAAATATGGCTGTATGAATCAATCCAACTTGTGTAGTTCGGATCCCAAACAGATGCCATAAACTTTATCCCATGAGATTCGCAATGTTGGGCCAAAGTAATATATTGCTCTTTAGATAATTCGAACTTTTTAAAGTGTTTATTTCTCTGTGGTGATTCCACTTTGCTAACCAACGTATCCCCAGAATAGAGTTGAAATTTTACGAAATCAACATCAGATTCGATGGCCAATTGCGTGAGAGCTAAAGCATATTCATAATTGCCTTCGTGATTACCGCCAATCTCGGCAATTAATAAAGGGCCATGTTTTCCCTGCCAGGTATTCTTCATAAATTCAATTTATTATAAAAATTAACTACATCCTTATAAGAATATAAGGTATGCGATTTGTTCATTTGACCTAAAATTTTTTTAGCCCGTACAAAATCTTGCTCAGTATCTATTGCTAAATTAATTGCGCTCCCTTCAACTTGATCATTCATTACGAAAAGGTTTTTGCCTTCAATCCGGTTATCAAGAAATAAGTCATTACGTGTTCCTTGTCATAGTCAGAAAATTTGGGATACATCTGATCATAAATGGAAACAAGGATGGCTTCCACGCTAATACCCCGTGGAAAAGTACGCCCTTTCACATTGGAAGCGAATTCAAAACCACCTTCCTTCATTTCTGTTACAACTTTTTCAATCAACATTGGATCTACAAAAAGATTATCCCCATTAATTCGAACGGCCTTTTCAAATTCAAAATGTTTGCAACATTCCAGGAAACGCAACGCAACATTGTGGAGGTCTCCTCTGAATATACTGACTCCTCTTTTTTTACAATATTGGGCTATGGGATCATCACTTACTTCCTTGGATGTGCAAACTACCACTTCATACCTTTTATCCAGCAAACTAAGACTCTCTAATATGTACCCAAGTATCGGCTTTCCATCAATCTCCTTAAGAATCTTACCAGGTAATCGAGAAGAATTGAATCTGCAAAGAACGATTATCCCTATCATTTTCTATGTCCAATTACTTTAGCAGGTATTCCCCCAACAATGCTGTAAGGCTCCACGTCATTTTTAACTACGGATCCGGCTGCGATAACTGAGCCTTTACCTATTGTAACTCCCTTGAGAATCTTTGCGCCCGTAGCTATCCAGACATCATCTTGTATCCGTATGGGGGCACTTTCATTTGGCTGCTGATTTATGGTTGTATCCCTTCCTATTGCATGGTCGCTGTCAACAATATAGACAAACGGCGCAATCAAACAATCAGAACCGATCTCGATTTCTTCTGAAGCATATATAAAGGTATAAAATCCCACTGTGGTCCTATTCCCAATTCGAACTAAGGAATTTTCATTGCAAGAACATATTTGTGCCCCTTTTTTAATGACTATATCGTCTCCTAGAAAAATATTCTTTGGAAATCGAAGCAGAGAAACATTTCTGTCTAAAAACACCCTTTTTCCAAGTTCTCCCAAACGAAAGCGCTGAAGAGAAGATCGCAGATGATTCTGCCAGGTAAATTTAAGATGACTTCTTAACTGGCTCGAGGTTCGGACTTCGGGATTCATTTGCTAATCAGATAATTTTATAAGGCATTAGAAGCAAGGTTTAATCTTCCAATAAATAATTAACAATATTGTTAACTTTTCTACTGTAAAGATATGGATCATAACGTCCGTCCACAACCTTTGTTGTCAAAGTCATGTTATCGGTTGCAAACTCAATGTACTTACTAGGTTTAAATTCTTTAATGATCTCACTCTTTGAGAAAACATACTCTTTTTCATTATAAAACAACCCAATTGTGTTTAATGTTATCTCTCCCTGATCTTTCCTTTTTCCAAAATCGAGCCGGAGTCTTTCCGGAATAATACCTTCTGGTAATATAAAGAATAGGTCTTGAGGAATAGAACTACCTTCTACTCTTGTAAAGACATATTCACTGGGAGTAAAGCCATTTTGTCCCGGTTCAAAATAGTACACTTCAAAAACGTCATCCTCCGGTACGATTAAATTAATATGGACACCTATTCCTGTCATATCCGTCCTTTTGGGATAAGGTATTTCTTTATTTTTTTGTTTTGAAATTTGTCCACAAGCCATCATCAAGAAGATAAAAAGTATACTTGAAATAAGTTTTGTGCTATTAAATGCTACTTTTCTCATATAATTATCGCTTTTTAATTTAAAAAGATCATAGTTTCAGATAAAGGCTATTTATGGTTTTGCTTTATCCGGATTTATACTTTCATTATCAGCACCAGCTTTTGTAACTGCTATCCAAGAAGTATGGAATTTTTTCTCGTGTAATTTAATCCACTTTAGGCATATTGTCATACTTTTTTTTATGCTGGAATTTCGGGTGAAAAGGTTAACTCAGTTTTGTTTAGATCAAAAAAACTATTTTTTGGTTTTTTAGCGGCGGAAAAGAATTCGGCAAAATCCACGGGGTTTACTTTTGTTTCTGGTGTATAGTCCATTAAGTATTCCTTTTTCATAAAGAAACTATTCATCCTGTCTTGGTCATTTAAAATTCTCAAGATTACGTTCCACAATGCCATAAATAACAACATCAGGCATAATTTTCTCAATTATTTTTTCGTTAAGCAAAACACTTCTTGAAAAATATGTCTTTTTAAAGTTTAACGGAAGTAATTTTATCAATTCATGATTAAAACTATCTCCCACCAATAATACTACTTTATCACTTTCAATTGTCCTGTTTTCAATAAACACCGTTTGTTTACCAAAATAATCGTTCTTTTTAATTAAGTCATGTTTTTGTTTTGGAGATAAAAGAGGGGCATTTTCAGTAAATAATTTATATTTATTGTCTACCCCCATAAAATCAAGCAAGTCGCCATTGGCAAATTCATCATCAATCTGTACTGTAAAATCTTTCAATTTTAACGGAGGCATTATTCCGTTGTCAATAGACCGCAATTTATTTATGATGGTTTTATAAGCCAAGTATGCTCCAAAGGAGTTCCAGTGTGTATCATGCTTAAAATAAAGTTGATTCTCATTTTTATGGCTACCGAAATTCTCTAAGTGCTCAACATTTAGAATACCATTCTCATTAAAGAATTTAAACGTAACATCGGTCCTATCCGTGGTATCCTTTTTTAAATTTCTAATCCTAAGTGGAAGGTTTTCTTCGTAAACACTATGTTTATTTGGATAAATTGTAGCTAGAAATAATTTGTCATTATTAGTTGCCCATTCGTTTGTGCTATTGATCATATTGGTGAATTTTGCCAAACCACTCTTGGTAAAGGGATTTTCATTTTTATAGGATGATCTAATACCTGACTTCCAATAATATAACCAACCATCTTTGCCCATTATCACCTTATCCTCACTAGGTGAAGTGTTGAATAATTTTGCTTTTACAATACCCCCATAGGAAATTAATTTCTTCCTAAAACCAAAGTGATCGTTAAAATACAATTCATAGGTATTAGGATAATCATTAATGTTTTCGTAAATAAGTTCCGGTTTCAGAGCTAATTCACGTTTCTCATTAATATTCGTATTATCCAATGAAAAGATATTGTCGAAAAATGGCAAGATGATTAATGCCAAAAAAATATTGACAAAAATTTGATGATTTTTCCAAAACATCTCACTGTCTACCATCTTCTGTTTGATCGCAATAACGCCTGCAATCGCTAATAGTAAGGACAGAATTATATTTAAAGTTACTCTGGAATAATTTTTTTTCTTTTTTAATTGATGAATAATAGGGCTTAGGTTGGTGGAAGAAAGAATGGGATCTGACCTCTTGTCAATTACTTTTCTTAGAAAAACTGTATTAGATACCTTTTGTATAAATCGATTGGCCCTGAAGTAAGTCGAGAGAGAGTCTTTTGCCAAATCAATTAAATTTCCATTGTAACGAACATAGAACTTCCTAATTTCTACCTGACTTTGTTTATACTTATTGCCTAAATCAAACCTAATATGTGATAACGCAATACTGTCTGGAACTGAAAACTTAATCCATTGAAATTGTTCAGAGCCTTCAATTTGTACTTTTTGGGAAAATTTTTCATTGTGTTTTGATATAGAATCTCTATAAAACAATTGAAACATATCATCTTCTTCAACTTTTAACTCAACGTCAATTGTGAGTTTTATTGGCTCATATTCATCCAAAAAATAAAGCTTATTCACAGTATAAATCAAATAGAACAAACCCAGAAATACTAGAGGGAAAAAAAAGTAATAAATAAAACGTTTATTCAGTTTCATTAAAACCTAAAATATATAAATGGGTTATAATTATTTGCCGCCAGCTCAAATAAACAAAAAATGAATAAAGAGATATAGAATGGGTATTTTAAAACTCTAAAAGCTGTGCCCTTTTCATTGTTGGAGAAAAAAGTGTTAACAAGATATCCTTTAACATTGGTCGATAATATAATGGCAAGGCACAAAACAAAGATAAAATAAGGACTGATATACTGTAAAACGGCTTCATTGCCACTTGAAGTAACCTTAAACATTAATCCTAGGTAGTCCATTGCAGCTGTAAGTGTTTCTGCTCTAAATAATACCCAACCAAACAAAACTACCAGAAGTGTATAAACATGTGAAATCGCCTTATGAGTATTGGAGAGAAGATTTCCCAAAAACAATCTTTCTAAAATTAAAAAGAGGCCATGATATAAGCCCCAAACAATAAAATTCCAACTCGCACCATGCCAAAAGCCTGTAACAAAAAATACAATAAGGAGGTTTAAATATGTCCTCAAAGTCCCCACCCGATTGCCCCCTAAAGGAATGTAAAGGTAATCCTTAAACCAGCTGGATAAGGAAATATGCCAGCGTCTCCAAAATTCCTGAATGGACTTGCTTATGTAGGGTAGATTAAAATTCTCTAAGAAGTCATAACCAAACATTTTGCCTAAACCAATAGCCATGTCTGAATATCCTGAAAAATCAAAATATATCTGAAAAGTATAGCATAATACTCCCAGCCAGTAAGAAAGAACTCCAAATTCAGTTGGACTATCAAAAACAAGATCAGCAATAAAAGCCATTTGGTTGGCAACTATTACCTTTTTAAATAATCCTATGACAAAGCGTTCTATTCCCTCAGAGAACTTCTTCCATTGAAAGGATTTTCTTTTAGCTATTTGAGCTTCTACATCAATATATCTAACTATTGGTCCTGCAATCAATTGGGGAAACATAGATATATAGAGTCCTAAGTGAACCAGGTTTTTTTGAGGTTTCACCTTTTCATAATAAACATCAATAAGATAGGACATTCCCTGAAAGGTAAAGAATGATATACCTATTGGTAAGAGGATTTTATCAAAGCTGGAATTGGTAAGAAGGCCAGATTCAGATAATGTGTCTACAAAAAAATTTGCATATTTATAATAGACAAGCAACAATACATTTGTAGCAACAAAAATTCCTAAAACAAACCTGGATACCTTTTTTTTTAGATTCTCTAAAAAGTAAGCAATTAAAATTCCACCTATGTAGTTCAGGGCAATTGAAAAAATCATTAACAATACCAATTTCTTCTCGCCCCACGCATAGAAAAAGAGACTCGCTAATGCAAGAAATCCATTTCTAAGTTTTGTATTTAAGGTATAATAAAGAATTACCGTTAATGGTAGAAATATAAAAAGAAATGTTGGAGAGCTAAATACCATTTTGGTTGTTCTGTAAATTGATAAGGCAGGTTCTTAGGCTAATGCTCCATTGTGGAATGTCTACATTGGTTAGATTTTTGATTTTCGTTTTATCCAAAACACTAAACAAAGGTCGTGTCGCTATTGCCGGGAAATTTTGAGATTTTATTGGGTTTACTTTTATTTTAAACTGACTTCCGTCAAAAATGTTCAAAGCAAAATCATACCAACTTGCTATCCCTTCATTTGAATAATGATAAACACCATAACTCTTTTCATTAGCAAGAACAATTTTGAGTAGTACTTCAGCTAAATCTTTAGCATATGTTGGCGTTCCAATTTGATCTCCAACCACACTCAATTCCGTTCTATCTTTCCCTAACCTAAGCATGGTTTTCATAAAATTAGCACCATATTCAGAATATAACCAAGAAGTTCTAATTATAAAATAGTTATTCAGAACTTCTTGTATTTCTAAGCTCTCCATCTAATTTAGTTTTCCCATAAACTGACAATGGATTGGTTTTATCTGTCTCAATATATGGTTGGTTATATTTTCCGTCGAATACAAAATCCGTTGAGATATGAATTAAAGTTGTATTACTTTTACAACATGCTTCTGCTAAATTAATAGCTCCATTCACATTAACACTTCTCGCTTTATCTTGTTCTTTTTCAGCTTTATCAACTGCTGTATAAGCTGCACAATTTATACAGTAGTCAAATTTTACACTTTCAAATACTTGACTTACTTCATTTTTCTTAGTAATATCAAGTTCCTGGGAGTTTGTGAAAACAAAGTTTATTGGAGAGTGTAATAAAGAAAGATCATCCAAACATTTCCCTAACTGTCCATTTGCGCCTGTAACTAATACATTTTTCACCTAGAACAATTCTTTAATAGTTGGTAAAATTGTATCTTTATCAGAGACCATAAATTTAGATGGATCTAACATCCAATCAATATTTAAAGTTGGGTCATTATAAATAATTCCTCCTTCAGATTCTTGATTGTAATAATTATCACATTTATAAAAAAATTCCGCCGTATCGCTCAAAACTACAAAACCATGAGCAAAACCTCTTGGGATAAAAAGTTGTTTTTTATTTTCTGAGATAATTCAACTGATACATGCTCTCCAAAAGTTGCAGAATCCTTCCTCAAATCCACCGCCACATCCAATACACTTCCCCTTAAAACCCTAACCAATTTTGCTTGAGCATGCTCTCCAATTTGATAATGTAATGCCCTTATGACTCCTTTTGTAGAAAAAGATTGATTGTCCTGAACAAAATTAACGGTATTCGCCTATATCTGTTATTAAAATCTTTCTTTATTGAAAGATTCCAAAAAATAACCCCTATCATCATTAAATACTTTTGGTTCAATAACAAAACATCCTTTAAGTTTGGTTTCTGTTAACATGTCATTTATGTTTATTAAGAATTCCTAATAAATTTTTTCCATACCCACTTTTCATTAAGGGTTCTGCCAACTCTTTAAATTGTTCTTTGTCTATAAATCCCATTTCATAGGCAGCAGCCTCAATAGCTCCAATTTTTAAACCTTGACGTTCTTCGATTACCTCAACAAATTGAGATGCCTGCATTAAGGATTGAAAGGTACCTGTATCTAACCATGCAGTGCCTCTATCTAAAATACTCACATTTAATTTTCCGTCGTTCTAAGATATTCTTTATTAACATCAGTTATTTCTAGTTCTCCTCTATGACTTGGTGGATATTTTTAGCAATTTCTACAACCTCATTGTCATAAAAATAAATACCTGGTACTGCATAATTAGATTTTGGTTCCTTGGTTTTTCTTCAATGCTGATTGCCTTCCCATCTTCATCAAACTCAACAACTCCATAACGTTCCGGATCATGTACTCTGTATGCATAGATGATACCGCCTTCGGGGTCATTGTTAGATTGCAATAATTTTGCTAATCCAGAACCATAAAAAATATTGTCCCCCAATATTAAAGCCACTTTATCATTTCCAATAAAATCAGCTCCAATAATAAATGCTTCTGCTAAACCATTTGGTGCTTCCTGGACCGCATATGAAAAACTGCACCCATATTTTTTCCCATCTCCTAATAATTTCTTTGAACAGTGGAAGATCTTTAGGGGTAGAAATAATCAATATTTCCCTAATTCCTGCATACATTAATGTTGATAATGGATAATAAATCATCGGCTTATCATAAATAGGCATTAACTGCTTACTTACTGATAATGTCAATGGATGTAAACGTGTACCGGAACCTCCGGCTAATATAATTCCTTTCATAACATCATTTTATTCTGAATCACATTTCTGTTCTCGTACATTTCCTTATAATAGTTCTGGTATTCACCGCTTGTAACATGATGTAACCATTCCTGATTTTCCAGATACCAATCAATAGTTTTTTCCAGGCCTTGCTCAAAAGTTACGGAAGGTTTCCATCCTAATTCCTTATTAATCTTTACTGCATCTATAGCATACCTAAGATCATGCCCAGGCCTGTCTTTTACATAAGTAATAAGTTTTTCCGAAGTTCCTGATTCCCTGTTAAGTTTTTGATCCATCAATTTACAAAGAAGTTTTACCAAATCTATATTCTGCCATTCGTTAAACCCTCCAATATTATAAGTTTCATGATTTTTCCCTTTATGAAAAACCAAATCAATAGCAGCTGCATGATCTTTAACAAATAACCAATCCCGGGTATATTTTCCATCTCCATAAACCGGTAATGGTTTATTTTCAATAATGTTATTTATGAAAAGAGGAATCAGCTTTTCAGGAAAATGATTTGGGCCATAATTGTTAGAGCAATTGGTAATTACATAAGGTAATCCATAGGTCTCTCCATAAGCCCTTACAAAATGATCTGAACTTGCTTTTGAAGCAGAATATGGTGAATTTGGATCATATGGTGTTTTTTCGGTAAATAAGCCTTCCTTGCCTAATGAACCATAAACCTCATCCGTACTTATATGATAAAAACGCTTTTGCTCATAATCTTCTTTCCAGGGTTCTTTTGCGGCATTCAATAAATTCACAGTGCCAATTACATTGGTTCTTACAAAAGCAAGTGGATCTGTAATAGAACGATCTACATGTGATTCTGCTGCCAGATGAATTACCCCTTTAAAATCATATTTTTCAAAAATAGAATTTACGAAATGTTCATCCAAAATATCTCCTTTTAGAAAACATAGTTAGAGTTCTCTTCAATATCCTTTAAATTTTCCAGATTCCCGCATAGGTAAGTGCATCCAGATTATAAATGTGTAGTCCTTATATTTATTTACAAATCTGCGACCAAGTGAGAGCCAATAAATCCAGCACCTCCTGTTATTAATATATTCATGTAATTCGTTTTTCTCTTAATTTCATGAGTTCGAGTTGCTAAATTCAATTTGTCTCTAAATTCATTTCCAATGCCTTCCTATTCAAATATTTTATAAATGACACAAGGAAAAATATTCCTATGTATACTAGCGGGAAAAGAATAATGTTCTTTTTATAAAGAGGTTTGATTATTTTTTGAGGTTTCCCAAAATTTATGATAGTTATCGCATCTTTTCTTCTTTCTAGTTCCAATTTTTTGATTCTGTATCCCTGATCAATTCATTCTTTAAGGTTAAATAATTGAGGTATATTTAATTGTTGTTCATTATCGAGTATAATTCGACCTTCTGTGGCAGTATTCTCAGTTAGCATTTTGTTAGAATAATTGGCAATTAGCTCATCAATCTGTTGTACCAATGAATCATTTTGCCTAATTCTTCCTTGTGCATTTTCTGTATAGGTCTTTACAATCTCTTTATAATAAGTGTTCGAATTAATATAATCCATAAATATTCTGGCATATTTATCTCCTAGAGTATGCGTCCTTGTAATAAAAGGTGATTCGCTGATCCAGAGAACTTTTATCTAAGATCTCTGCCCTAACGATGTCTGAAATAGCTCCAGAATTTTCAAAACTCTGAAGTAATTCCAAATACTTCATTTCTGTTTCCAGATTCTTTTTATCTTGCTCCACTTACCGGGGCTACTTCAATTTCAAAATCCTTTTAATTTCTCAACATCTATTCCTAAACTCTTAAAAAATACCGTGTCCTCTGCCTTAATATTAGCCTGAAGTTCAGCAACCACATCATATAAATAATTTTTGCTTTCCAGATTAGGTTTTACAATAACCTCTGATCTTTAATTTTTTTGAAACAATTTGATTTAGACCAAATCCGGTTAAGGCGCCAAGTATAGCAAGAACCACTAAAATAATCGCATTTCTTTTAAAATACAGAAATACAGAAAGAAGCCCTCTGAAAATTCTATTGAAGCCTCTTCCTATCATCTGAAATAACTGTCCCAGATCTATTTCATCATTTGATGAAGTGTTGTTTGATTTTTGTTCTTTAGCCATATCTATGAATTAAAAATTTGTTGTAAAATTTTATCTGTAATTAAATAGGTTGGTTTAACTCCCGTGGTGCCTAAGCCCCCGGAAGCTAATGTACTCCCGGTTTCCAATGGATTATCCGAGGCATAATAGGCGTACCGCACCTTTACATCTTCCCGAATGCTTCTCCTGATCTTAGATGCCGACTGAATTGCCTTTTGATAATGTACCCCTTCCATTTCGAGCCCAATAACCTCCCAGGTAGATTCATGAAAGAATTTTAGAATATCCTTATTCTGTAATGATGTCCCTAATACAGTTACCATGGTGCCTTCCATAACTTTTAATCCATTTCCCTTAAAATCATCCCCACTAAGCTCATTTTGAAAGGGATAATTGTCCGCTGTCCCCTCAAAAATATGGGCCGTTGGAATCATCAAATCTCCTTTTCCGCCTTCCAGAATCCCGGCCTTGCCCATAATGGAAATGGAAGCAATGTCTAAATAAACAGGTTTTTGATGCTTCCGCTTAAAAGGCTTTAAGAATTCATCTATAGACTCAAATGCCTGTTCCCCAAAAGCGTAATCCATTACAAAAATAACAGGTTTATTCTCATTTGAAAGATTGGCTGGAAGCTCATAACAACATGTATCCTCTCCTAATTTTGCCATATCAAATATCTGCACATCAATATTGGTTCCGGATACGTCCTTAATTTCAATCATGCCATTTTTACGGGCCACGGCAATCACTTTCTCCCGTAACTTGGCATTCTTTTCCAGACTTAACTGCTGATATAGTTCAAGAAGACTTCCCTCTGCCGATTCTTTTTCCAATGCTTTTTTTGCATAAAGAGAATTAACCACACTATGCATGTTAGCACTGATAATATGAATTGGACGCTTAAGCAGGCCGTGTTTGTGTAAAGTATCTTTAATATTATTAGCCCATTGTTCTCCATGAATATGGTGACCCAGACGTTCTCTTAGAAGTGCGCTAAAGGTGATCGTCCTTTTTTCACCACCTGTCTCCTCCTCAATAGCTAATTTACCGAGCCAATAAATGATCTTTAAAAATCTTTCCGGATCTTTCTTGGTTGCCAGTTTATTGTACACATCCATGGTTTCCACAAAAGATCTGCCTAAAATATTAGCCGTATGAATCAATGCGACCTCCCTGTCTTCCTGATTGAGTTTGGTCTTATTTACCGCTAATTCAATTTTCTGCCAATCACGAATGGTCTTATCTGTGTCTTCAATAAGTACCCGCTTGCATATTTTACCAGATTCAATAAAAAGGAAGGTAAGATGGGTTAAAATATCATAGATGTCAGACCTCCCACGGGTAATCTCAATATTCATCTGTTCATCATCTATCCTGTAACAATTACGCCTCCTTTTTGGTGGAATTATCGGCGAAAAATGTGTCTTGGAATACCCTTCATCCGAAGTTAGATTGATAAAACGACACTGTTCTATGCCTTCCGGAAGCCTTTCCAGAACATACAGAAGCCCATTGAGCTCTGCTTTTTCTTCTGCTATGGACCCATAGATCTCTGGCCTTAACAACAAAAGAGCATTTCGCAGGGTCTCCCCGGATACACCCATCGGTTTATAAAACCCCCTGTTAAAAAGATGGCGCATGGTAATATATAAACGCTCAATGGCGTTTGTTGACTCCTGTGCCCTGGTTGTATCTTTTATTTTACTCATAAATCCCTACAAAAATACACTTATTATTCATGATTTCAGCCCTCTTCCAGTAGCCCTCCTATAACTATTCTTCCTTTTGAATCTCCAGGCCAGTAGCAACCTTCCTGTCATTAGACAAGCGTTGTACCTTGTTTTGGCCTCCTAGTTTTCCGACCGACTTCATATACATTTGAAAGCCTCCTGGTTTTATTGGGGTGATCTTTAAAGGCTGAAGTATGCTTCCCTTTATCAGATCAAAGTAATAACTATTCTGCTCCTGAAGAGCCTCATCCAATTTTTGAGCGAACACCTTCATGCTTGAGGGTTTCCTGCCAAACTCAATAAACCATTCATGGTAAGGAAGTTCTTTATTTGCCGGTGTAATTTGAGGTGCTACGGTAAATTCGTTTACCTGTGCTCCTGTCACCTGTATGGCTTCCTGCATAGCATATTCTACCTCCTTAGCGATCACATGTTCTCCAAAAGCTGAAATAAAATGCTTTATTCTCCCTGAAACAATAATTCGATATGGCTTTAGAGAGATAAACTGAATTGTATCTCCAAGGTCATAGGCCCAAAGACCGGCATTGGTGGAGATGATCATCGCATAGTTCACTCCAATTTCAACATCTTTGAGCGTAAGTCTTTTGCGGTTTTCATCAAAAAATTCTTCAGCCTTCACAAACTCATAGAAAATTCCGGAATTCAACAAAAGAAGCATGCCTCTTTCATCCTGTTTGTCCTGATAGGCAAAAAATCCTTCACTTGCCGGGAAAAGTTCTATACTGGCTACTTTTCTTCCAATCAGATTCTCAAATGTTGCCCGGTAAGGTTCATAATTGACTCCGCCATAAATAAAAAGTTCAAAATTTTTAAAGAGCTCCCCAACTTGCTTTCCTGAAACCGACCTAAGTTTTTCAAAATACATTTGCACCCATGAAGGTATACCGGCTATGACGGTCATATTCTGATCTATAGTTTCTTCAATGATCTTATTTACCTTGGTTTCCCAATCTTCAATACAATTGGTCTCCCAACTTGGCAATCTGTTTTTTTGTAGATAATTAGGCACATAATGCGCTGAGATCCCTGAAAGTCGACCTAGTTTGATCCCATTCTTTTCTGTAAGTACCGGGCTTCCTTGCAAGAAGATCATCTTACCATTCACAAAAGAAGTCTTTCCGGTTTCATGAATATAATGGAGGATGGCATTTCTGGACGCTTCCACCTGATGTTTAATGGAATCGGCGGTAATTGGGATATACTTAGCTCCGGACGTAGTACCACTTGTTTTTGCAAAATAAATGGGTTTTCCCGGCCAAAGAATATCCGTTTTTCCGGCAACTACTTCATTTATATATGGGCTAAGTGCCTCATAATCTCGTATTGGCACCTGATTTGTGAAATCATTATGGGAATTGATCTTATCGAATTGATGGTCTGTCCCAAATTGAGTGCTCTTTGCTGAAGAGATAAGATCTTTAAAAAGGGCTTCCTGGGTGCCAATTGGGTTATTTACCCACCGCATGTTTTTTTTATGGACAATTGCTGCAAAGATCTTAGCGGCGAAAGATTTTAAGGACATGTAGTTTAATTAAAATCGATATAATCTGATGGATTTACGGGATTTCCATTGCTCCATAGCTCAAAGTGTAAATGGGGTCCGGTAGTGAATTCGCCTGTATTACCTACAGAAGCAATGACCTCTCCTGCTCTGACAAGATCTCCCTGTCCTTTATTCAGTGAGCTATTGTGTTTATATACGGATAATAACCCCTCTTCGTGCTCCATTATTAAAACAAAACCAGTATCGGCTGTCCACTCGGAAAAAATAACGGTGCCATTGGCAACTGCTTTTACCGGAGCGTCCTTTTCGGCAACAATATCCACGGCAAAATGTTTCTTCTCGGCATTATACTCCTGGGAAATTACGCCGGTAACCGGTGAAAACAAGACAAGACTTCCCTGTGAGGTATTACGCTGGAAGAGATTATACTTATCTTCCAGGGCCACCTGTGCCCTTAATATTGAATCTTCCCGAATTGGTGACAAGTCAACAGTAGAAGGGTCTATTTTAAATTGCTCAAATAAGGAATCTCTGTTTATTTCGTTGTTCTCCACATCTCCTCGCAAGACCATCCGAATATTTTCTAAATACCTATTGGTATAATTTAAAACAGTTACAAGGGAGTCCGTTTTATAAGTAAGTTCAGTAGCTTCTTTTTTAAGTCGAGTTGATGAATAACCCGGAATATACTCCCGTAAAGGCGTAAAGGCTATTAGTAGCGTAGTTAGTCCTATCAGCACAATTATAAAGAGCGTTCCTGTGATAAAAACGTTCAACCTGCTTAATTTAAAAGAGATCTTTTCTTCAAAAGTACTTTCATTAAGTATCACTAATCGATACTTATGTAAGAGCTTACGCTTTATCTCCTTTCTTTTTTTACCTTTTTTCTCCATCCAACACAAAGATACATTTCGAATTGAATTTGAACATACTACTACCCTAAAAATGATAATAGTACCTCAATATGCTCTATATTTCTTATAAAACCTTTATTTGGTTATTTTGTTCAGCAATTTAACTACAATCTTAACGTTTGGAATAAATAATATCTATCTAGTTTTTTATTACCTTTGTTTACCTTATAAATTAAAGCACATGATCTTACTTGTACCTTTTCTGGCAATAGGCCCCTGGCAAATAGCAGTCGTAGTAGTTTTAGTACTATTGTTATTTGGCGGCAAAAAAATTCCTGAACTAATGCGGGGATTGGGTAGCGGAATTAAAGAATTCAAAGACGCCTCTAAAGAAGATGAAAAGATAGAGGAGAAAAAAGAGTAAAACAGTATACAACTACATAAAAAAGGCAAGCTTCTTAAAGCTTGCCTTTTTTTGTTCTTTATCCGCATATTTTTAAACGAGCATTGAAGTATCTATAGCAAAAAGTAAATACTCTTTCCAAAAAGATCTAAATATTATATATACTTATCGGTATATTGATTAATTTCGACCTTATTTTTCGATTATTCTTTTGTTGATCTTAGTCGAACGCAGTTTACGTCTCAAATAATTAAAAACCTTCATATTTATACCCTCAGCATTTGCTAGAGGTACATATTATTGAGATACACGACAAAAAACATCCATTTCACAACAAAAAGTAATCCTGTAGCAAGAGAACTTCTAAATTCGGCGTTATGAAAGGGATTATATATGAATAGACCCCGTAATTCGGGGCGAATCACATAGCATTATCTCAAATTAAAGGCTATCAATTAGGGTCTATAAACACATGAACATAAAACATTTCAGCATCTTATTTCTCTTGCTATTTGTAAGCTCACTTAGTGGGCATGCTGCCGTTTTAGAACTTTCTAACACGGAGTTTGTAACTGTATCCCCAAAAGAACTGTTTAAAACCAAAGCAAAAGCGCACAACATTGCCACCAAAACTGTAGGCGGTTATGCTGATGTATACAATGGCTATTATCTGATTACAGGGGTATTTGGGGTGTCTCAAAACGCCAATAAATTTGCGAGTTCACTTAAAAAAAATGGAACTACTCCAGGATATTTCAAAAGCCCTGAAAATGGGCTGCATTATGTGTACTTAGATCATTTCTCTTCAGGGCAGGATGCTATTTCTTCCTATTTAAATGGAAAATACAAGAAGAAGATGTGGATCTTACATGTTGAAAACAGCAAAAAGAATCCTTCTGAAATCATAGAAATAGTTAAACCAACTATGACTACCTCAGCGGTACAATCGCACAGCCAATTCGTGAAAGCTGCTAAAAATTATAAGATTGCCACCCGAACAGTGGAGGGAATGACAACCATCGGAAACGGATATTATGCCGTTGCCGGGGTATTTGGTGATAAAAGCAATGTTTCAAAATTTGTTAAAAAGCTGCGAACCAAAGGATTATATCCTTTAAAAGCAGAAAACCCTGTTTCTAAGCTAACCTATGTATATCTGGCCCACTCTAAAGAATGGAACGGCGTCTTAAAAGCTGCTTCATCTCGTTTAAATGGAAAATACGCGGAAAAGCTCTGGGTGATGCATATTGAAAATAAGACGGTATCTTCTCAAAGTACTGTTTCAAAACCAACTGCTGCAACACAATTTCAAAATAGTGCCTCAGTTCCTTTGAAAAAGAAGGCTTATAAAAGAAACATATTAAAGGATCCGCCCAATAAACTGCTGCAAAAAGCAGATGAATACTTCGACAAAATGTGGTATGCCGAGGCGGCCGAATTATATGAGTCTTTTCTAAAGAATAATGAGGATAATTATACCTATGAAGTCGTCCAAAAGGCGGGTGATTCGCATTATTTTAATACAAATATGGAGCGAGCTTTCTATTGGTATGACATTCTTTACAATCGCTATAAAAACGATATAAGTGCGGAAAACATATTTAAATACGCACATAGTCTTAAGGGCACCGGAAAATACGCCAGGGCTAAACGCCTAATGCGCCTGTATGATCGTAAAGTAAAAAAGGAAGGGATGCGATATTCCGTGGACGATCCCAGAACAACACCAAAGGAAAAGGTCCTGGACAACATTCTAAATACCGAACAAGAATATACCATTCGGAATATAGGTACGAACTCAGAATATTCTGATTTCTCCCCTATGTTCTACAACGAGGATCAGCTGGTATTTGCATCAGCTATGGACTCGTCCTTTTTTAGTACTCGCAGGTATAAATGGAACAATCAACCCTATCTGGATCTTTATGTTGCGAAGGTAAATAATGAATCTCAAGAGGTAAAAGATGCTATCAAATTCTCTAAAAAGATCAATACAAAGTATCACGAAGCGTCCGTTACTTTCTCACCGGATAATTCCACCATGTATTTTACCAGAAATAATTATGGGAAGAAGCTGAAGCGGGATAAAAATGGCGTGAATAACTTAAAAATATACAGGTCTCGTAAAGTTGATGGTTCTTGGACAGAGGCCACTGAACTTCCATTTAACAGTGATGAATTTTCAACAGGTCACCCTGCTTTAAGTCCGGATGGTAAACAACTTTACTTTGTATCTGACCGACCTGGAAGTTTAGGGGAAACAGATATTTTCGTAGTTGATGTGTATGAAGATGGCGGCTATTCTGACCCGCGTAACCTAGGACCGGAGATCAATACGGAACGTAAAGAAATGTTCCCATTTATAAGCGATAAGAAACTCTATTTCTCATCGAACGGTCATATCGGATTGGGAGGATTAGACATTTATGAAGTTGCCTTTGACGAAGAAAACGGCTTTCAGCAAGTTAAAAACATGGGGAAACCTGTGAATAGTAAGAAGGACGACTTCTCTTATATAGTGAACGAGGGAACTCAAAAAGGATTTTTTGCCTCCAACAGGCGAGGAGGAAAAGGAGATGATGATATTTATTCCTTCTCCAGATTATTACCTGAGGAATTAAATCTAAATGCCATTGCCGGTGTGGTGACAGAACAAATAACTGGTGAAGTAATGCCAGAGGCACTTGTAACCCTCCTGGATGAGAATAACATTAAACTAAAGGAGGTTATTTCAGATAAAGATGGAAGTTTTGTCTTTGAAGATCTGGATAGTGACACAAAATATACCGTGAAAACTACCAAAGAAGGTTTTTCTGAGGTAGTTGTCAATACCCAAACCGAAGATAATGAACTGATCAATGTTGAAGTTTCCTTGGAAAAACTGGAAGACCTGATCGTCCTTGAGGAAGGGATCAAGAAGATTAAACTAAATATGATCTTCTTTAATTTCGATAAGTCGAACATCAGAGCCGATGCAGCCACCGAACTAAACAAATTGGTAGCGGTCATGCAGGAAAACCCCGCAATGATCATCAAGATAGAATCTCATACAGATTCCAGAGGTAATGCCGAATACAATAAATACCTCTCAGACAGACGAGCAAAATCAACAAGGGCCTATATCATCTCTAAAGGCATTGATCCTAAACGTATAGAAAGCGCCACTGGTTATGGGGAAGAAAGATTATTAAATGGCTGTGATGGCAGTATTAGATGTAGCAGTGCCCAACACCAGCTCAACAGGCGTTCCGAATTTATTATAGTGAATATGTAAACCAATAATGAACTAACCTACCCCAGGAAAGCCATCTTCTCATTGAGTAGATGGCTTTTTAATTAGATAGGGACTAAATACCTCCTCCTACCTTATTTCTCACGATCATATTTACAATAAATCAGGCTTCGCCACAAGAATAAGGCCCTATACAACATATTTGGCAGGAGTTAATACGCAACGGGTTAAATTGAAGTTAATACCATAAAAACAGTGCATTACTAACACCTAAATCTATTGTGTATGAAACATATTTTACTCCTAAAAGAAATTTACTTAGAAGCCTTTAAAAATTTGGGCTCCTATTTTGTCCAAAACTTTTTTAAAATTTTCACCTGGTTTTGTCTAGCCTGTTTGGTCATAGTACTTTATGCCTTTATTTTTAGGGTGGCCACTGGTTTTGCCTTCGACTAGAAAGAAAACACACATACTTTATAAAACAGGAAGCTATTCCTGCTTACTTATTATAAAATTAACCTCTGCATCTTCGGTATATCGGATAAAATATACCATTGACAGAGGTTTTTTATTTCGGCTGTTTTTCTAACCCAATTTTTATGTTCTTTATCTAGTTATTATACTTCTTCTGCCCTAGAAAATGATCTTTGCCACAGGATAAACATTAAAAGGCAGGGATATGCAGAGACTTTTACACTTTAAAGAAATTTATTTAGAAGCATTTAGAAACTGGAGTAATATGTTCCTTAAAAAGTATTTTAAGGCATTCTCCTGGTTCTGCTTTGGCCTTTGGCTTATAACCTTATACGCATTCGTATTTAGGCTTTCTACAGGCTTCGCTTTTGATTAAAGGGAATAAAAAAAGCTCCAAACTTTACAGCATGGAGCTTTTTTATTTCTTTAGGTTTTATTTGAATTTTATGGTTCTAATAATGGCCTCCAATTCAAACATATAATCTCTTTTATTTGTAGCCGGTGCGAAGGTGAATCCTTCCACTACCAATTTACGATTGTTCTTTTCGTCATCCACTATGTAGGTTGCGAATGGACCGGCCATGGGATAATTCTCTATATCCCAAATACTTCGCGCTTCAATTGTTCTTTTACCATCGATCTCCGTTCCAAAAAAATAAGGTGCAAAGGCATCTTCCGTGGTCATATAGGTCTTCTTATTGGGGACATCGGGTCCAGGGACATACTTTTCTCCAATAGAATCTCGCATTCTTACAAAATCTGTCACAAAAGTGGAATCATTGGAAAGGCTATTCCAGGGTATTTCATAGACAATGATATTCATGCTCCCTTTTTGAATTTCCCGATCTATCCAAACGAAATTATCTTCTTGTTTCCCTAATTTGTAGATGGAAGGAAGGCTTAAAGTGATACCAAATTTATCTTCCAGGATCTTATCTTTATTTAGAGATCTAAGAAATCTCTTCTGAGTTTCCTTTAATTCCATTGTTGTAATGGCCTGTATCATCTCCTCCGCATGTGTTTCAATGTTCTCTATGATCTCTTCTTGCGTTCTTCCCTTTATAACCCCTATCTCTTGCGGTGTAGCGTAAAGATCGGTTTTTACATGCGCTACGTTTACGGTATCCAGATCAACAAAAAGTACGGCTCTGCGATGTCTAGTAGTGCCTGTAAATACCTTTTGCGGCATTTGCTCCAGACTAAATATTGGTTCATCCCAGGTTAGTCCTACCACGGGTGCAGCAAAATACTCGCGTAATTTATCCCCAACTGGGCCTTCCCATAATTCATTGCTAATGACAACACCTACAGTGTTAATGGCTCCAATAGAGGCAGGTTTATACGATTTTTTGGGTCCGTCGTTACAAGAAGAAAAAAATAATAGGGCAAGCAGTAGTGTAGATACGTGTTTCATTGATCTTTGAGTCAGCATTAGTTTAAACCGAGGTCTAAATCTTACTTTAGAATCGGTGTCTTACGAGGAACATGCACATAATTTTAATTTTGTGCCTGGCAACAAGTTATTACCACTAATACCGTTCCATTCTCGTAAATTTTCAATAGTAATTCCAGGATATTTTTTTGAAATGGTCCATAAGGAATCTCCTTCTCTTACCGTATGGATCTTTAAATTACTGTTATTCAATGAAGTAGCTGGTTTAGCAGGGGTGGTGGATGCTATATAAGGTTTTCTTGGGAAGATCGTAAGACGTTGCCCTATCCGAAGATTATTGCTTTTCAACCCGTTCCAATTCTTTATCTGACTAACCCTAACGCCATAACGCTCCGCTATTCTTCCAAGATAGTCTCCGCTTCTTACTCTGTACCGGATCCGTTCTTCAGCTTTAACCATTTGTGGTAAAGCGGATTCCTTTGTTTTTAATTCCTCCTCAACATAGGCATAGATGGCTTCTTCATTGGCTACAAACTTGCCAATTTCATTTTTAGGCAAACGAAGGGAATAGTTTTTTCCGGGAATATTAGGAATAATATTCAATTTATATGAAGGATTCAATACCGTAAGTTCTTCAACACTTACATCTACCAGTTTAGAAATCTGATCGAAAGTGATCAACCTTTTAATGTGAACGGTATCCGTTTCGAAATAAGCACGTGGAACTATTGTAGATTTCAGACCGTGTTCTTCTGCATATTCAAACAAATACATAGTGGCTAAAAATGCTGGAACATAGCCTGCGGTTTCTCTTGGTAAATTTCGTCTTATATTCCAATAATTAGTATACCCTCCAGATCTTCTTATGGCTTTATTGACATTTCCCGGCCCAGAATTATAGGCGGCTAATGCCAAATCCCAGTCACCGAAAATATCGTATAGTTTGGAAAGGTACTGACATGCCGCTTTGGTCGACTTTATAGGATCGCTTCGTTCATCTACATAACTGCTCACGTCCAGATCGTACATCTTTCCCGTGCTGTACATGAATTGCCAAAGTCCGGTTGCCCCAACACGCGATTTTGCCCTTGGGTTCAGCGCTGATTCAACAATTGCAAGATATTTTAGCTCTAAAGGAATATTGTAATTGTCTAGTTCCTGTTCAAATAGAGGAAAGTAAAACTGACTAACCGCCATCATGCGCTCCATGAGACCTCTTTTTCGGATCAAAAAGGATTTGATCACAGATTCTAAGGAGGGATTATAGGAAATATTAAATGGTGTTTTTTGATCCAGTGCCAGTAATCGTTCTTTTAAAACTTCAGTGTCTATTGAAATACTGTCAATACCCACGCCTTCTGTACTTAATATCTCATCATACATACTTTGAAAGGACTGTGCGCTCTCATACAGTTCCTTCATCCAGAGACTGTCATATTTTGATGCCATTAGATGGTCAGTGAGGGCAATGGTCTTATCTGGTTTAACCAGAAATGTAGCACTTCCTTCGGTAAGGCTGTTAATTGTGTCTTTCTGTAAGTTATATGCTATTTCGTCTTGTGCCTTGATCCCCTCTTTGACAATTAAAGAATCGGCTTGCTGTGCTGAAACTAGTTCAGCGCATCCTATAAGGAGCCCAAAAAGCAACCATTTTTTTAATGAATACATAGTCTTTCTTTAAACCGTGGGGATCAACGAAAATGCAATTTTTTTCTGAAAGAATAAAATAATCCTTTCAATAGCCCGGATTACGGTCTATGATCTCTTCTATTAAAACGATTCTAGGCCTCCAATATTGCTGCAATGCCCGGGAGTGTTTTTCCCTCCAAACTCTCCAGCATAGCGCCTCCGCCTGTGGATACATAGCTAACTTTATCCTCAAATCCGAATTGCTTTACGGCCGCCACAGAATCACCTCCGCCTACAAGAGAAAATGCGCCATTCTTTGTGGCTTCATCAATATAATTCCCAATTGCAATGGTTCCTTTTGCAAACTTTTCCATTTCAAATACACCAACAGGGCCGTTCCATAAGATAGTTTTAGAGGCCAGGATCACCTTTTTAAACATTTTTAAAGTTTCCGGTCCGGCATCCAGGCCTTGCCATCCTGCAGGAATATGTTTAACAGATACGACTTGAGTACGGGCATCTTTACTAAAACTGTCCGCTGCCAAGACGTCTACCGGGAGATGAATGGATACACCCTTTTTACTGGCCTGATCCATGATCTCTAGGGCCAGCTCCATTTTATCATCCTCACAAATGGAATCGCCAACCTCTCCTCCCATTGCTTTTACAAAGGTGTAGGTCATACCACCGCCAATAATGAGATGGTCTACCTTATCCAGAATATTTTCAATGATAGTTATCTTAGATGAGACCTTAGCTCCCCCAAGTATAGCTGTAACCGGTTTTTCTCCGGTACGCATTACTTTTTCGATCGCCTCAATTTCCTTTGCCAGTAAATAGCCAAAACATTTCTTTTTTGGAAAAAATTGAGCAATTATGGTAGTAGAAGCATGTGCCCGGTGCGCTGTTCCAAAGGCATCATTGACATATATATCTCCTAATTCAGCCAGAGCTTTGGCAAAATTTTTGTCGCCCATTTCTTCTTCTGCATGAAAACGCAGATTCTCCAGTAGCAACACCTCCCCATCCTTAAGTTTATCAACAGCTTCAATTGCCTTTTCCCCAACACAGTCCTCAGAGAACTTCACCTCTACGCCAATGATCTTGCTTACGGCATCACAAATGTTACGTAAGGACATGTCCGGATTTACCTGCCCCTTGGGCCGTCCTAAATGACTCATAAGCACTGCACTACCGCCATCTTCCAGTATCTTCATGATGGTAGGCTTTGCCGCCTCTATTCTATTGGTGTCCGTTACTTTAAATTCGGCGTCTAGTGGTACATTGAAATCGACACGAACTAAGGCCTTTTTATGTTTGAAATTAAAATCTTCTATGGTCTTCATCCTTTTGTTGATTTTGAGAATGGCAAATGTAAAGAATAAAAGAACGAGGGTAAAGTCAGCTCTTTATTTAATTTACCCGCCCTGACCTACAAAATCTGTATATTTGACCTTATGCTTTTTAAGGAAATTATAGGGCTCCCCCACATAAAAAAACATCTGACGCACAGCGCAGATTCTGGACGTGTGCCACATGCTCAGTTATTTGTGGGACCGGAAGGTTCGGGAACATTACCAGCTGCTATTGCATATGCCCAATATATTCTTTGTGGCAATTCCGAGAGTGAAAATACTACAGGCAGATGAAGCATGCAATCTAAAATGCAATGCTCTTTCACATCCCGATCTTCATTTTGCCTTTCCTGTATCCAATTCAGATACTGTTAAAAGTCATGCTGTAAGCAATCATTACATGGCTGAGTGGAGACAATTTCTAAAAGAGGACCCATACGGTAGTTTATTTGACTGGTACCGGATCATAGGGATAGAGAAAAAACAAGGTCAAATTGGGGTGGATGAATCCCATGAGATCGTGAAGAAGTTAGCTCTTAAAGCTTACGAAGGTGGTTATAAGATAATGATCATTTGGATGGCTGAAAAAGTGAACACGGCGGCCTCTAATAAATTGTTGAAATTACTTGAAGAGCCACCAGATAAAACTATCTTTTTGCTGATAGCAGAAGATGAGGAACAGATCCTGCAAACTATCAGATCGAGATGTCAGATGCTGCATTTTCCTCCTTTGCCAGAAGAGGCCATTACAGGGGCATTGGTGGAAATAGGGGTGCAACGGGAAGAGGCCCAGCGATTGGCGCACGAGTCTAATGGCAATTTCAATAAGGCCCTGGAACTCATGAACAAGGATTCGGAAGAGTTGATCTTTGAGAAATGGTTTGTGCAATGGGTGCGAAGTGCCTTTAAGGCCAAGGGCAAAAAGGCAGCGATCCATGAACTCATATTATGGAGCGAGGAAGTGGCCAAAACCGGGCGAGAAACCCAGAAAAACTTTTTAAAGTACTGTATGGCTGTTTTTAGACAAGCCATGCTTATTAATTATAATGTGGAGGAACTAGCCTATATGAAGGTGCATGTAGATGGATTTCAGTTCGATAAATTTGCGGGATTTGTTCATGAGAATAATATCCTTGGGATTATGGAGGAATTGGAACAAGCCATTTATCACGTAGAACGAAATGGTAATTCAAAAATAATATTGACAGATCTTTCCATTAAACTCACAAGATTATTGCACAAATCGGCAGCATGATCACAATGCTGTCTAACTAAACATAAATACTATGGAAGTCCTTACACAAAATAGTGCGGTTTTATTATTGCTTCTTTTCCTCGTTATCACTTTTCTGCAAAGCGGGATAGACAAAATGATAGATTGGAAGGGAAATCTCGATTGGTTAAAGGGGCATTTTTCCGAAACGCCATTTAAGAACATTGTCCCTTTAATGCTTTTTGTTGTGCTGGTGATGGAAGTATTAGCCGGCTTGTTTAGTGGCATCGGATTTGTTCAAATCCTGATGTCTGGGGAGAGTGTCTTTGCTTTTTTTGGGGGTATTTTGGCTTGTATCTCTCTGCTAATGCTGCTTTTTGGTCAGAGAATGGCCAAGGACTATGAAGGAGCTAAAACAATTGTTATTTATTTTATTCCGGCGATATTCCTTGTATTTCTGCTACAATACTAGTGGGTAAATACTCGTATGAAAGAGGCTGCGTTATTATATTACTCCTGAATATCCTTATTTAGTACCTCAAGGATCTCATCTGTGACATCTTTAGAATCTGCTCCATAAAGTACGCTTCCGCCTTCTCCGCCACCCAGGATGTACGTATACCCTTTTTCTTTTCCAAATGCCGCGATCTGCTTCTTAACTTTCTGGATCACACTATCCATTTCTGCCTGACCTTTGAGTTGTAATAACTGTTCCTCTTGCTGCAGTTCTTGTCCCATACGCTGTCCCTTTTGTTGTAACATAGCGTAGGTTTCCTGTGCTTTCTGCTGAGACATTCCTTTTATCTGAGTTTCAATAGCCTGAGCTTCCATTTGAAAAACTTGCGAAATACTATCACGTTTCTTGTTGAATGTTTCTTTTTTGGCAGTGAATTGTGCTTCAACTGCTATTTTTTCTTTATACCCATCCATAAGTCGGATATTATCTACATAGGCAATCTTGTCTTGTTGACAAGCCATGGCGGTTAAAATCGCAGTTGCTATAAAAAACTTTTTCATCTTATAATTGTTTTGAGTCGGCAAAAGTAAGAAAGGAATTATTTGGAATCATAAAAATTTTAAATAAATCTAAAAGAGGCAATGGACCGAAAAAACTCTCTCTAACAATTGTATAGATTATGTCTATGCCAATAATATATTTCGATTGTTATACTCTATTTAATTGACAGGTATTTAAAAGCGCTGTACGCTGCATTTGCGTGCGTACATACTCGTATGGCTAAGGATGCGAGATCGTTCGCTAAAATACTCCTAAGGTGCTATTGTCGCTTTTCTAAGACGTAAAGTAAGGAAGAATACTCTCCGGTTCTCCAGCCATGAAGGTTGGAACGCAGTCCGTGCCAAAAAGCAGACAGGAATCGATGTTTCCCATGCTTGTATTTTTCAGAGAGTTGTGCAATATAAAATGCATCAAATATCATCGGCTTGGCAGTCACCAGGGAAAATCCATTTTTAGAGAAGATGCTTTGAATTGATTTGCGGGAGAAATGCCATAAGTGTCGAGGCACGTCATATGCCGCCCAAAAAGATCCATAGTGCGTTGCATCATAAGAACGAAAATTAGGGACGGCCACAAATAGCACACCATTATCCGTTAGTCGTTCTTTAATTTCAAAGATATAATTATCCAAATCCGGTAAATGTTCCAATACATGCCAAAGGGTAATAAGATCGTACTTTTTATTTCCAAGATCTGTTAAGGTGGTCTTTAATTCTATCCCTTTTCCCTTAGCCATAGAACGTGCTTTTGAATTAGGTTCCACCCCATCTGCCGACCAACCCCGCTCTTTTAAATATTTAACCAATGAACCAGTGCCTGCCCCAACATCTAATACCTCAGCATTATTCTTTGTATATTTTTTGATCCAGGATTCCTTCTTCCTAAGGTTATATTTTTTAACCAGTTGGTATATTTTTTCTACTGCAGTGCGATTACCATCCGTGTGGGAGACATAATTCTCATCCTGATAGTACCTGTCTATATCTTTGGGTCTGGGAACGGTGTGAAGCATTTCCAAGTTAGCATCATACTGCAATTCAAAAGTTTCCTTAGTGACCGCATGATCCCTGGTGGTTAAAAATAATTCCATAGTATTCATTCAATTGAATAAAGTGCTATTAGTATGTGTTAAATTGTTCCACGTGGAACATTAGATATTTAACGCCCCATAAAAACTAATAAAACACTTATATCGCTTGGGGATACCCCACTTATTCTGGATGCCTGTGAGATGGTTACTGGTCTTATGGCATTCAATTTTTCTCGTGCCTCGTAGGATAGTGATTTCAATTTAGAGTAATCAAAACCTTCCGGTATTTTAATATTCTCGAGCCGCTGGAGTTTATCTGCATTATTCTTTTCCTTCGCTATATACCCGGAATATTTTACCTGTATTTCTGCTTGTTCCATTACTTCTCTGCCTAACTCATGAGTTTCAACATAATTAGCCACCTCTTCCAGTTGAAGCATATGACCCATTGTAACATTAGGTCTGGAGAATACCTTATACATCTTATCTGCTTGTTTTACCGGTGCAGATGCAACTTCTTCCAAAATAGGATTTATAGCTTCCGGAGAGAAACTTGTATTCCTGAAAAAATCTATAAAAGCGTCCGATTTTCTTTCCTTCTCCTGCATTTTTCTCAGGCGTTCTTCAGATGCCAATCCCAAAGCGTAGCCTTTTGGCGTTAAACGTAGATCTGCATTATCCTGTCGCAACAAGGTGCGATATTCGGCCCTTGATGTAAACATGCGATAGGGTTCTTCTGTTCCTTTTGTAATTAGATCGTCTATTAACACCCCAATATATGCCTCATCTCTCTGTAACATAAAGGGAGGTAACTCATTAATTTTTAAATGGGCATTGATTCCTGCCATCAGTCCCTGCGAAGCTGCTTCTTCATATCCTGTAGTGCCATTTATCTGCCCGGCGAAATACAAATTTTGAATTAGCTTTGTTTCTAATGTGTGCCTTAATTGTGTAGGTGGGAAATAATCATACTCAATGGCATAACCAGGCCTGAAAAACTTTACTTTCTCAAAACCTTTTACCGATCTAAGGGCTTTAAATTGCACATCTTCCGGTAAAGAAGTAGAAAAACCATTTACATAAACCTCAACCGTATCCCAACCTTCCGGCTCTACAAAGATCTGGTGACTTTCTTTGTCTGCAAACCGATTGATCTTATCCTCAATAGAGGGGCAATACCTAGGCCCTATGCTTTTAATTCTTCCGTTAAACATAGGAGATCTGTCAAAACCTTCCTTTAATAATTCATGTACCTCTTTGGAGGTATGTGTCATATGACAATCTCTTTGTGTTGTCAAAAGTGGAGTGTCTAAATATGAGAATTTCTCAGGTACGGTATCTCCTGGCTGAAGTATCATTTTAGAATAATCCAGAGATCTGCCGTCTACTCTCGGCGGAGTTCCCGTTTTCATCCTGCCAGAATCAAAACCGAATGTACTAAGCTGTTCGGTTATACCAGTTGAGCCTTTTTCTCCGGCTCTCCCACCCCCAAATTGCTTTTCACCTATATGAATTAGTCCATTGAGGAATGTGCCATTGGTTAAGATAACCGATTTCCCATTTATATCTATTCCCAAAGATGTTCTTACTCCAATAACCTTATCTCCTTTTACCAGTAAACCCATAACCATTTCCTGGTAAAAGTCCACATTTGGAGTACGCTCTAAAGCAAGTCGCCATTCTTCTGCAAAACGCATTCGGTCATTTTGCGTACGTGGACTCCACATAGCCGGACCCTTACTTTTATTCAACATTTTAAATTGAATAGCCGATTTATCCGAAACTATACCACTGTATCCTCCAAGTGCATCAATCTCCCTTACGATCTGTCCTTTTGCTATACCTCCCATTGCCGGGTTACAAGACATTTGCCCTATAGTCTGCAAATTCATTGTCACCAAAAGGGTTTTGGAGCCCATATTGGCCGCTGCGGCAGCAGCCTCAGCGCCCGCGTGACCACCTCCTACAACAATTACATCATATTCCTTTTCGAACATTGCCTTCTTCTATTGTTCCACGTGGAACATTTTTAATTTTTCATTTTCCTTTCTTGTCATCTCTGACTTTCCCGCCTCTGTCTTATCTGAATAGCCCATCAAATGTAAAACCCCATGAGCCATAACTCGTCGTAACTCTTCCTCTACTAATACCTGATATTTCTCGGCATTCTCCCGAATTCGATCCATCGAAATAAAGATGTCGCCATGAATATCATTCCCCATTGTATAATCGAATGTAATCACATCCGTAAAGTCTGTATGCCCAAGATACTTCTCATTAATCTCAAGCACCTTGCCATCTGTACTTAATACAAAACATAAATTACCAGGTACCTTATTCTCTGAAATAACCACAGCTTTCAACCAATCGGTATATTTCTTTGACCCAACTATCTTATAATCAGTTTCATATACAAAATCAATCATCCTTTTTAAAATACTTCTTAGCCTTATCCTTGTAAAATTCCTGCAAAGGTAATGCTTGTCTTTGTAATAATTCTAATTGACCTTCTTCTGTTGTACTTTCTTTTCTGCTGTTTATCAATGGCTTACCATAATTCTTATCTACCTTCTTACTTTCACGCTCTTCTTTCTCACCTTGCTGCATCGCCGCATTTTCCAGCTTTAGCAATTGTTGTTGAATTCTGTTAGCCTTGTCCATTGTTCGTTGGGTAATTCCATTTTCCAATAGATCACGTTCAAATTCCTCCATTTGCTGAGCTAATCTCTTTGCCAACTGTTTATCCGATTCCTCAATAAAAGTTTCCAGTTGTTCTTCTAACTTCTGTCGGATTAGTTGTTGTTCCTTATAGATTTCGTAGAGTTCCTGCAATTGTTCTTCATTCATATCCAGCCCGTCTCCTTGGTTTTCCCCATCAGATCCACTTCCTTCTTTTCCATCCTTGCCTTCTTTGCTTCCCTCATTTCCCTCTCCAGTTGGTTCGTCCCCTTTCTTTCCTTGTTCCCCCTGTTCTCCTTGTTCACCTACCTGACCCTTATCTCCCTCTTGCTTCATTCCTTCCATCCGCTCCTGAACACCACTTTGCCCCTTAATAATATCGGGTAATTGAAATCCATCATTTTTTTGTCCGCTACCTTTTCCTTTGCTTAATGATTCTTGCATATTGCCCAATACATTGGCTAGAAAATCTGCTAAATTGTTGGCCGCGGTTAGTACATATTGTTGATAGGACACTCCTTGATACGTTTGCCCTTCGGAAAGGCTTTCTAGTGACCTATCAATATTAAAATAGACTTCCGTTATCTGCTCATTCACAAATTCTGTCAATTCTACTTGTCTTAAAGACAAGGCAAACAGACTATCGTCCACATGTTCAAACAAACCTTTTAATTGTTGTTCTTCCCTTACAACACCAGTGTAATATCCCCTCTCCATTCCTTGTTCCTGCAAACGATCATATAAGGCTTCTTGTTTAAATGAGAATTTTAGCAAATTATCCAGAATCTGTCTTAGCATTTCGGCATCTTCTGCCATAGATGAACCTCCCCCAGACATGGCCGATTGTTGCAAAGCCTCTGACATCTGTTTCATTTTGTTTGCTGCAGATTGTTGTTTCTTTTTAGCATTATCTCCGGCCTTTTGCTTTTCCTGTCCTTCTGATGTTTCTTCCAGGCCTTGCTGTTTGTTTAATTCTTCCTTTGCCTCATTTAGGTCTTCTTTTACCTCTTTTTCCTTTTCCTCAGAAGTATCCATCTGTACAGGCTTCTTTAGGTCATTATTGGCCTTCCTAAGGTCTTCCAGCCCTTTGGAAATGGTATCGAACTGATTATTTATCTTCTTTTGTTCATCAACACTAAAATCTTGTTCCTGTTCCAATTTTGACAAAATATCCTGTCTTTCGCTTAACTCATTAAGATCCTTGGCTAGCTGATTCGCTTTTTCCGTAACGTAATACCGTTTGGTTAGCTCAAGTAATTGTTCCAGATTTCTTTTACTATTCTGTTGCTTTTTACCTATTTCTTCGAGGCGTTTGGACATCTCTTCTTTGTTTAACTTATCGGCAATCTTCTTTAATTCTTCGAGAAGTCGCTCGTTCTTTCGCGCTTCAATTTCCTGACGTTCCAAACGTTCTTTTAGTAATGGATCTGTTTGCTTTTCATTGGCCATGGATTTATTCAGTTGTTTGCTGAATTTTTCCATCAGCGCTTCTTGTTGTTGCTGCTGTTTTAAGAAGTCCTTTATCGCCCTTTGGTCATTAAAGCTGAGCACATTCTTCTCCTTTTGATCTCGTTCTAATTGTCTTAATGCCTTTTCCTGTTCCTGAAATTTATCTAAAGCACCATCCCATTCCTGTAACAGTTTATTCTGATCTTTTAATTGCTGTTCCTTTTCCTGTCTTTCATTTAGAATATCCGTAGAGAAAACCTGACTTTTTGCAGTTTTCCCACCACGTAGGGCATCATTATCTGTTACTTGAAAATAGTAGGAATATCGCCTCCCTCTTTCCAGGTCCATTCCAGAAGGAAACTCATAGTAAAAACTAAAAACGCGATCTCCGGGACGTGCCAATTCTAAAAGCATCGCTTTATCTTCCTCATTATCAACATAATAGACTATTTCCAGTTTAGATACTTTATAGTCATCCGAGGTAATGCCTTCATAAGAAAGTGCCTGACTCAGGGAATCGCGTATCTCATTTACTCTGATAGAAGGACTTGCATCCTTGTTTACTCTAATCTTGTAATGGAGTCGCTCATAATGTTCTATATTCTCATTAGAAGTAGTTACTTCATATTCCAATTCATTCGCAACCTTTCTTGAGTAACTATATTCTCCCTCTTTAACTGAAAAATCCACCATAGTATCTTTAGTCACCAATTGCACTCTATTGGTGTTTTCACCAGCTATCTGCCACGTAATTTTTGTGCCTTCTGGTACTAAGGCATTTCCCGTACCCTGCAGTGTATCCGACTTCCTTTGCGTATAATTCGGATATTCTAAAATGGTCTTGAATTCCTGAATTGAAGGTGTTGCTAGTGCTTCTAAGCGGTACTGTCTGGATCTTATCTCATTGGCGCTTAAATAGAAGTCCTGCGACTGTATAGGAGCCCTAAACGTATAAGAAAACTGGCCGTTAGATTTCTGCAATAAACGTTCTTTCCCGTCTATAACGATATATGCAATATCTGGTTTTAGTTCTCCTTCCGTGGCAATATTGAGTGTATATGATTCTGATTCGAGCACATCCAAAGCTCCATTTAACAATACGAATCTGAAGGGCGCTGGTTTTTCATAGGCCACATCATAGTTCACCATGCGATCATAAGAACCCATAAAAGAATTTAACTGGCCTGCTATACCAATGCCTGCTATTATCAATAACGGTATAAGTACGTATTTTCCATATGCCAAACTCTTACGAATATCTATTGCCTTATTAAAAGGAACTGGCGAAAGTCTCTTCGAGCGTTGTTCTATACTTGCCAGCAATAATTCCGATTTCTGTTTGTCGTCTGCGAGATCCAACAGATTAATAAGATGATCACCTACTTCAGGAAAGTGGTTGCCAATGATCCTGGAAGCTGTTTTTAGATCGAGTCCTTTTTGTATTCTCAATAAATACATGACAGGAATTATAAGATATCGCAGCAACAATAAAAGGGTGACTAACAAAGTGCTAATAAATAAAACAAGCCTTGCCGTTGAGCCCAGCCAAAGAAAATACTCCAAAGTTAGTACGCATAAGAAAAACAACAACGCCACAGCCACAAATACAAAGGCCCCTTTGATCATTTGGGTTGTGTAGTACTTGGTAATGAAAGCCGACAGTTTATGTAGAATGTTCTTATAACTATCCAAAATCTGCTATATTTAATACCAAGATACCGGATATGGCATAATTGAACCTCAAAAATTTGTTAAAAAGCTTACAATGAAGGATTTAAAATACCTGGCGGCCTTAACACTTCCGCTTTCTGCTATAATTGGTATAAACTTAGGGGGGATATGGACTTATTTTACTCCAGTGTACGGTTTTGTTCTTATTCCCATTCTGGAGATAATACTTCCGTTAGACAACAGAAATTTTGATCCAAAAACCAAAGAAAAAAGAGTCATCAACAAGGTATTTGATTGGATGCTTTATGCAAATTTACCCATGGTATATGGGCTACTTTTCTATTTTCTCTGGTCCTTTTCACAAATAACATACGCGCCTTATGAAATAGTTGGACTTACACTTTCTTTGGGTATCGTCCTGGGGACCAATGGCATTAATGTAGGTCATGAATTGGGACATAGACTGCAGTCTAAAGATCGCTTCCTGGGAAAATTATTACTGCTCCCTTCCTTGTATATGCATTTCTATATTGAACATAATTTTGGTCATCATCTCCATGCAGCTACTAAGGAAGATCCTGCAACTGCACGGTATAATCAATCGGTATATTCCTTTTGGATCACCTCTGTTAGCAGACAGTTCGTTAAAGCCTGGAAGATTCAATTAAAATTATTGAGCAGTGAGAAACGATCATTCTTTTCCATTAAGAATGATATGTTTTGGTATATAATTTTGCAACTCGCTTATTTGGTGCTGGTTTATATTCTCTTTGGGCTACCTACCCTTTGGTTTGCCCTGGGAGCGGCTCTGGTAGGCTTTTTACTTTTGGAAACGGTGAATTATATTGAACATTACGGGCTTTTGCGCCAAAAGATGCCTTCAGGGCGTTATGAACGAGTGAAGGAGATCCACTCCTGGAACAGTAACCATGTATTGGGGCGTATAATGCTATACGAATTAACCAGACATAGTGATCATCATTATATCTCTTCCAAGAAATACCAGATACTCGACTGTCATGAGGATTCTCCGCAAATGCCCTTTGGCTATCCTACCTCTATGGTTCTTTCACTTTTGCCGCCTTTGTGGTTTAAAATCATGAATAAGCGCATCCCGAATATTATGAAACCAGTGTAGGGGATATCGTGTTTCTGTAACGATATCGACGGCCAGGAAATGATACTGTAACCTTTTGGCATTCGATAGCTTCCGCCTATCTTTGCTTACCTAAGAATTTTTCAATGAACAACAATGTCCGCGTTCGGTTTGCTCCCAGTCCTACTGGACCATTACATATTGGCGGAGTCCGCACTGCCCTATTCAATTATTTATTTGCCAAAAAACATGGAGGTTCTTTTGTCCTGAGGATAGAAGATACGGACCAGAACCGTTACGTGGAAGGCGCTGAGCAATATATCATAGATGCCTTAAATTGGTGTGGGATACCTTTTGATGAAGGTCCGGGGAAGAATGGAGCCTATGGCCCCTATCGCCAAAGTGAGCGCAAGGATCTGTACAAAAAATACGCCGAAGAACTCATAGAAAAGGGAAAGGCGTATTACGCTTTTGATACAGCAGAAAAGTTGGAGTTTCACCGCAAAGATCATGAAGAAAAAGGCAAGACCTTTATTTACAACTGGCATAATAGAGAAAAACTTTCCAATTCACTTACGCTAACCGCTGAAGAAACTAGGGACAGAATTAAAGCAGGAGAGGATCACGTTATCCGCTTTAAAACACCTCATGAAGAGATCATTCAACTGCACGACCAGATCCGTGGAGATATTAGCATTGATACTTCTTTATTAGATGACAAGGTGTTGTTTAAAAGTGATGGGATGCCTACCTACCATCTGGCAAATATTGTTGATGATCATTTGATGGAGATCACGCATGTGATTAGGGGAGAAGAGTGGTTGCCTTCACTGGCACTCCACTGCCAATTATACGAGGCGTTGGGTTGGAAACCTCCTGTGTTTGCTCATTTACCTCTTATTATGAAGCCAACAGGTAAAGGAAAATTAAGCAAACGCGATGGTAAAAAAATGGGCTTTCCGGTCTTTCCACTTTCCTGGGAATCCTCTGTTGGTTATAGAGAAGCCGGATATTTCCCCGAAGCTGTTATTAATTTCCTGGCAATGTTAGGATGGAACTCTAGTGATGATAAAGAACTATACACACTAAAGGAACTGATTAGTGCCTTTACACTGGAGCGGGTTCATAATTCCGGAGCGCGATTTGATCCGGATAAAACCAAATGGTACAACCATCAGTATTTACAGCAAAAATCTGATGAGGAACTGGCAGAACTTTTTTATCCTATTGTAAAAGAAAAGAATGTCTCTTTGGCGCAGCAACTGAACTTAGGATATGTAACCAAGGTGGTATCTATGGTAAAGGAACGTGCTAATTTTGTAAATGACCTCTGGGATTTAAGCTCATATTTCTTTGAAACTCCCCGGCATTACGAAGAAAAACCGGTAAAGAAACAATGGAAGGAAAACACTCCTATAATTCTCGGTAAACTCCAAAAAGTTTTAGAAGCAGCTCCCTCATTTGAATCTGAAAATTTAGAGTCGGTCGTAAAAGATTGGATCGTAGCGGAAGAACTTTCCTTTGGGATGGTAATGGCGCCTTTGCGGCTTGTAATTGTTGGAGATCTAAAAGGGCCTCATTTATTCGATATTCTTTCCCAAATTGGTAAGGAAGAAAGCGTAAAGAGAATTCAGATCGCGATAGAGCGACTTCAATAATACTGGTACAATATCTAATTTGAATTCCGCATAAATTCGATGTTGGATTGTAACAAAATCTATATAAATTCCGACCAATTATATACACTTATTTTTTAATCATTAACTAAATCAATAATAATGGGAAATTTTATTTTAATACCGATCTTCTTTTTTGCATTCATCATTCTCTTAATGTCATTTTTTGTAGTGAAGCAACAATCGGCTGTCATCATTGAACGTTTTGGTAGATTCCTCAGCATTCGTAATTCCGGATTACAGATGAAGATCCCGTTGGTTGATAAGATTGCTGGTCGTGTAAGTTTAAAAATTCAACAATTAGATGTAATTGTAGAAACCAAGACTTTAGATGATGTGTTTGTAAAACTGAAAGTTTCGGTGCAATATGTAATTATACGAACCAAGGTTTATGAAGCCTTTTATATTTTAGATTTCCCACATGAACAAATTACCTCCTATGTATTTGATGTGGTTAGGGCAGAGGTTCCTAAAATGAAATTAGATGATGTCTTTGTAAAAAAGGATGATATTGCCAATGCTGTAAAAAGCGAACTACAAGATGCGATGCTCGATTATGGATTTGATATCATAAAAACGCTGGTTACTGATATTGATCCGGATTCTCAAGTGAAAGCTGCCATGAACCGTATTAATGCCTCTGAAAGAGAGAAGATTGCAGCGCAATTCGAAGGAGATGCGGCTCGTATCCTGATTGTGGAAAAAGCAAAAGCTGAGGCAGAAAGCAAACGTTTGCAGGGGATGGGGATCGCAGATCAAAGGCGAGAAATTGCTCGTGGTCTGGAAGAATCAGTAGAAGTACTGAATAAAGTAGGTATCAATTCTCAGGAAGCTTCTGCATTGATTGTGGTTACACAACATTACGATACGCTGCAGGCTATTGGAGAAGAAACAAATACGAATCTTATTCTCTTGCCTAACTCACCTCAGGCAGGAAGTGATATGCTGAATAATATGGTTGCCTCTTTTACAGCAAGTAATATGATAGGGGAGGCCATGAAAAAAGATAATCCAAAACCAAATCCCAAGACGAAAGGGAAGTAGTAAATAAATTTCCTATAAAATAAAAACCTGACGTTTCTGAGAAACGTCAGGTTTTTTCATTTTCTATTACAATAAATGAGAAAAGTGATTTTAAATACTCCTAATGGAGGTTTTGTTTTGTCAACAAGGCCTTTCCCATGTCTTTTCTTAAAAATGGCTCAGAGATGTGCTGATTGATCCATTAATAATTTAAAATACTTATTGTTATATGTTTATTGATAGACAATATCTATTCTAAGATTTTTCCTGAATTTTAGCCCAGGTATCTCTTAATGGCACAGTTCTGTTAAAAACCAACTTTCCTGGTTTGGAATCAGCATCTATATTGAAATAACCCAATCGCTGGAATTGAAAATGGTCTTCAACTTGTGCATCTTTTAGACTGGGTTCCACAAAGGCAGTAATGACCTCCAGTGAATTTGGATTCACAAATTCCATAAATTCTTTATCCTTGTGTGAATCCGGAGCTTCATCTGTAAATAGTCGATCGTAAATTCTGACTTCCGCAGGAATAGCATGTGGAACAGAAACCCAGTGCAAAGTTCCTTTTACTTTTCGCAAACTTTCTTCTGTACCACTTCCGCTTTTACTCTTAGGGTCATAGGTACATTGTATTTCTGTTATTTTACCATCCTTATCTTTTGTACAACTCTCCGCTTTTATGATATAGCCACTTTTAAGTCGGACCTCTCCCCCAAGTTTTAAACGGAAGAATTTACGGTTGGCTTCTTCCTTAAAATCCTCATGTTCTATATACAATTCCCGTGAGAATGGGACTTCTCTATCTCCTGCTGATTCATCCCCCGGATTATTTTCAGTTTTCAACCATTCGGTATTTTCTTCCGGATAGTTAGTAATTACTACCTTCACGGGGTTTAATACCGCCATCACTCTGGGTGCAATTTTATTTAAGTGCTCCCTAACATGGAATTCCAATAAAGAAACGTCTACTAGGTTTTCTCTTTTGGCTATCCCTATAGTATCTGCAAAATTTCTAATAGATTCTGCGGTGTATCCCCTTCTTCTAAGTCCGGATATTGTAGGCATTCTTGGATCGTCCCATCCATTTACAACATTTTGTTCCACCAATTGAAGCAGCTTTCGTTTGCTCACAACAGTATGACTCAAATTTCTTCTGGCAAATTCGCGTTGTTTTGGTCTTAATTTCTTTTCAACAACTACCTGGTCCAAAAACCAATCATACAATTCGCGATGAGGCGCAAACTCTAAGGTGCATAAAGAATGCGACACTTGTTCTATATAATCACTTTCCCCGTGCGTCCAGTCGTACATTGGATAAATACACCAATCGGTATTTGTGCGATGATGTGGCTTGTGCAAGATGCGATACATAATGGGGTCGCGCATAAGCATATTAGAGGCTGTCATGTCTATCTTGGCCCTTAAAACATGGCTTCCTTCGGCATATTTACCTTCTTTCATCCCCTTGAATAATTCAAGATTTTCATCTATACTTCGATCTCTAAAAGGGCTATTTACTCCTGGTTCTGTGGGTGTTCCCTTTTGTGAGGCCATGTCTTCTGAAGACTGGCTGTCTACATAGGCTTTGCCATTCTTGATCAATTGAACGGCCCAATCGTATAATTGTTGAAAATAATCTGAAGCATAGCACTCATTTTCCCATTCATACCCAAGCCATTCCACATCTCTTTTTATGGCATCTACAAATTCCTTCTCTTCTTTGATCGGATTCGTATCGTCAAACCTCAGATTTACCGGGGAATTGTACCGCAATCCTAACCCAAAATTGAGACAAATAGAGCTTGCGTGCCCAATGTGTAAATATCCATTTGGTTCTGGTGGAAAACGGAAACGCAATTGTTCTTTGGGAAATCCTTTAGAGAGATCTTCCTCAACAATATGTTCTATAAAATTCAGCGCTTTTTTTTCTTCGCTCATTATCCGCTTTTTGAAGCCGCAAAGGTACGAAAAATGGGAGTAAAAGGCCTATTAAAAAGCCTATCCATACAAATAGTACCATTTCACAACATATTTAATTGTGCCTACAACATTAAATTCCTGTCGCGCTAATTATATGACATATTTGTTACTGAATACTAATGGGATGAGAAAAAATGGTGGATTTAGATTGAGATGCCGCCACTGTAGTCCCCCAAAACTACACTCGCTTATGAAAACAAAATTATTTTACATCGTACGATTTATGATGCTACCGATCCTCCTACTGGGTCTGGGTAGTATGCATGCCCAAGTGCTTAATGCACCAGTGGCAGCTCCAAATCAAACGCCCCCTCCCGGGGCTACTCCATGGAACAGGGCTTGTGCCTCTGCTTCCTTTAACGATTACTGGGTACAATTTACATGGAATCCGCCTTTAGTGAATTCAGATAACGAGTTTATCCTCGAATTGTCTGATGCCACAGGAGATTTTAGCAGCCCTGTTGAACTTGCAAGAGATGGTACAAAGAATTTAGTCTTTGATTTCTATATGCAATTCGCAGTTCCCACTGATACCAGAGGTGAAAACTACAGACTTCGCGTTCGTAGTACCAGCCCGGCTGTTACCGGGCCTGCTTCCGTTCCATACCCTATGTACTACATTGGGGTAAACAGTGGACTTACTATTAGACCACAAGGACAAGCCGACTTTGGTGATGGTACTGCAGAAGTATGTGATGGAAATTCCATTACGTTAGAAGTTTACGGCTTGGCCAATGCAGATACCTTTCAGTATAATTGGTATAGATCAGGAACGCCGCTTTCTGAGAAATCAGAATCCATTACAGTATCTGCCTCAGGCATGTACAATGTGGAAATAGATTATGGCGCTTGTTCCGGTTCAGGAAATACACTTTCTAATATAATTGATGTAACCTCAGGCACAAGTCTGGGCGTTGCTATTAATCCCCCGGCTAAAACAGATCTGTGTAGTGGGGAGACCATGCCGCTGGAAGCTAACATCAATAATCCCAGTTTAACATATACATGGTATCAGAACGGAGCGGTTATTCCGTCTTCTGACAATTACATATATACTGTAGATGCTTCAAGTCCAGGATTTGAAGGTGATTACGAAGTAGAGATCTTCGGGCCGGGTGCCTGTATAGAGCGTTCTGCCGCAGTGACCATCACCAATGCAGGCAACTTTACAGTTACCAGAGACAATGCAGCGAACATAGTTTTGTTGCCTGGTCAAAATTCTACATTAAGTGTTAGCACGGATGCATCATCCCCAACCTATCAATGGTATAAAGATGGTAGTCCGGTTGCCGGAGCTACTTCTGCGAGTCTGGTAGTAAGCGACACCGAAACAGGAACTTACTTTGCAAGAGTAACCTTAAGTGGTGGTGCTTGTACGTCTACATCACTAGACTCTGAGAGTACGGTAGTAGTTACCCCTGCTTCTTTTGAACTCATTATAGATTACGCTACTTCTTATGTAGCATGTGAAAATACCAGTATTGCCCTGGAGGTTACAACTATAAATGCCGTTGATGCCGGAGGAAACAAGACCGATGTCACTACTGCAATACAAAATGATTTTTCATACCAATGGAAACTTAATGGTGCCAATGTAGCTGGAGCCACAAGCAGCTCTATCAGCTTAACAGCTCCGACAGAAAATGGTACCTATGATTTAGATGGTACTATTAGCACCTATTCAAGTACATCCAACAATTTAACTGTTGAGCTCCTTGTTAATGAGACCCTAACCATAAACAGTACCGGTCTTGTAAGTTGCGGGCCTTCAGAGCCGATCACAATTAGTACTACCACCGACCTGAGTGGAGAGACATTTACCTGGTACAGAAACGGAACAGATCTAGGGGTAACAACCGCCGATCTTACTGTAACTGAAGAGGGTATGTACCAATTGGTATTAATGAGAAATGGATGTCCATTACGTTCTAATGAGATCGACATAAATCCTTTGGATGAAAACCTTATTACACTAGATCCTTCAGCTGATGTTGTATTTCCCGAAGGGGGTTCAAGAACTGTATCGGCTTCAGGTGGAAGTAGTTACAGATGGTTAGACAGCAACAATGTTGAGATGAGCACAGGTTCATCCATGACTTTTACACAAGAGGGAAATTTTGTGCTGATCGCTACTATTGGGAATTGTGAGATCATGAGAAATATAAATGTAACCTACCTGGACACTTTTAAAGTGCCTAATGTAATTACAGTAAATGGAGATGGAGTAAATGATCAATGGATCATTCCAAATTCATATTCCAATAAAGCAGATGTAAATGTGATCATTTACAATGAAAAAGGTGTAGAGATCATAAACGAATTTAATTATCAAAATAACTGGCCTTCATCTTCTGCAGCGTTTACAAAACAGAACATGGTGTTCTTTTATAAAATTAGAAATGCATCGGAGGTACTAAAACAAGGTACCATAACCGTTATACGTTAACCAAACCAATGAAACTAAGAGTCGTCCTTTTATTGTTATTGTGTGTTACGGGATTCCTGAGCGTAAAAGCTCAGGATGAAAATCCCTTTATCACCTATGACGTACCTTCTCAGAACCTGTTGAAGTTTAACCGGTTCCTGATCAATCCTACATTTTCAACTGTGCGGGAAGATAAATCGTACGTTAACCTGTTACACAGAAATCAATCGGTAACCTTTGATGATAACAACCAAACTTATTTTCTGAGCTATAGCGGTAGAATGAATGATCGCACTGGTTTGGGCCTTAGTTTGTACACACAACGCGAGGGTATTGTAAGTAATTATGGAATACTTGCCAACTACGCTTACGGGATAAAACTTAGTGATAAAAGTAATTTCACTTTTGGTGCCAACCTGTCTTACTACAACAGTGGTTTTGATCAGAACAGGGCAAACCCAATTGAGAATGATCCTTTACTAAATGGTTTCCAGGATGTATCACTTCTGTCTTTTCAACCCGGATTTAACCTCTCTTATGGTAAATTCGATTTTGGTCTGTTTGCCGAAAACCTTTTCGATTACAATCTTAAGACCAGTGAATCTGTATCAGATTTTCAGGACAAGACCTTTTCTGGTCACTTACAATATACCCATCAGTTTGAAAATGACTCCGGGATCATGGAAAACGCCCGACTTATGCCTCTTGCCCGTGTAAGAAAAGTAGGGCAGGATGAATTTGTCCTGGGTGGAAATCTTATTCTTGACCTTCCTAGACTTGGATGGGTACAAGGTGGGTACGATAGCTTTTACGGAGCTTCGGCTGGTATTGGCTTTAATCTTAACAAACGTGTTTCCATTGGATATACCATGGAAAAAGGACTATCCAATACCTTCGACAATTTTGGATTAACCCATGAGATCTCCTTTGCCTATTCCTTTACTCCTAACCTTACTGAAGACAGGGTAATGTTAGAAGATAGTGAGGAAGTACTTGCCCAAAATGAGGAAGAAAAAGAAGAGCTTACAGAAGAGAATTTAAGTGATAAGGATGAAGAAATAGCTGAGTTAAAGCGCCGTCTTACTGAAAATGATGCCATTCTGGCCGAGTTGATGTACAGACAAGATTCTCTGGAAAACAACCGCCAAAAAGATCTTGAAGACAGGTTTGAGCGTGTAATGAGAATGGTTCGAAATGAAACCAATGGAAAGCGCCCGGATCTTGAGGAAAGAGCCAAAAAGCAGTATTTCCTTAACAATGACAAATCAGCGCTGGCAAAACAAACTATTGATCCAAAAGAATTCAACACTAAAACTGTTAAGGATAGCAAGGACGAGCCCGTTCTACAAAAAGAACAGACCAGAGATGCTGTCGCACAGGTTGCCACAAAACAAGAAAAAACCAATCAGTCTAAAACATCAACATCATCTGGTGTTAAGAGTAGAAAATTCAAAGACCTTCAAGGGGTTGAGGATGGCTACTATGTAGTGGCAAATGTCTACAAGGACGAGCACTACCTTAATAAGTTCGTAGATGCCATGAATGATGAGGGCTTCCCCGCCAACTATATAGACAATCCGAGTAACGGACTTAAATATGTATATCTGAAAAGATACAATAGCTGGAAAGAAGCTGAAGATGCATATCGCACCAAATTGGGTGGAAATTATACTGGTGATCTGTGGATCATGAATGTAGAGAATCGTTATAGAAATGATGCTTATGTTGCAAACACCAACAAGATCAAAGAGAAGTCATCCAAATTTGGAACAGATGTCCTTCAGAAAAATGTAGTGGCACAAGATAATATTGCCAATAATGACACAGAAGAACCAGCATATGGTCTATCTCAGGGAATAACAGATTACTATATCATTGCCAATGTTTTCGCCAATCCCAAGAATGCCACTAGGTTTGTAAAACTCTTGAATTCCAGAGGATTAAGTGCCAGTTACTTTATCAATCCACAGAATAAATACCGATACGTATATATTAAGAAGCATAATTCCTGGAACAACGCTTTAGTTTCTTACTACTCAAAAATAAACGACGCATACAATGACAAGATGTGGATCATGCGTGTCACCCCAAATCTAATAGCATAAATGAGACCTAACTTTACCCAAAAAATACTTGCGGCCTGTTTAGTCCTTTTTTCATATGTGGGCTTTTCACAAGAGTTTAACACCTTTGAGATTCGTTATCAGAATAACATTAAGGGTGATCTTACTTTTGTTGCCAATAATATTGTAAACCGAGATGGTGGTACAGGAAATACTCAGCCTGAGGATCCGTACAATGCCACAGGTAACTCATCTACCTATAACGACTGGCTTAACCAGCAATATATAGATGTAGATGCTGACCCCACAACTTTTAGTTCCAGTTCGGCCACTTTTACGTTTCCAGACCCCTCTTGTAACCTTATTCGCTATGCCGGCCTTTATTGGTCCGCCACTTACCCAAGTGAACAAGCAGGACAGGCCCTGGGAACCAATCGTCAGAACGATTTTAATCAGGTAAAATTAATGGTGCCAGGCGGCGCCTATGTAGATGTAGTGGCTGATGAGGTATTATTCGATGGGTTTACCAGTGGAGACCCTTCAGTTACACAAAACAGTCCTTATGCCTGTTATGCCGATGTTACGGCATTGCTCACCCCTTTGGCTGACCCCACCGGGGATTATACCATTGCCAATGTGCGCTCTGTTGTGGGATCTTTATCCCCTGGTGGTGGTGCTGCAGCAGGTTGGACACTTATTATTGTTTATGAAAACCCTACACTTACTGGTAAATTAATCACTACGTATGATGGTTTTGCCCGTGTAAGAAGCGCTAATCCTACTGTGGATATAAACTACACAGGATTTAATACCATCCCTGCCGGACCCGTACGTGCCAATATTGGCGCTGCTGCTTTAGAAGGTGATAACAGAATCACAGGAGACAGAATGCGAATTAGCGCTGCCACTGTTCCCGGATTCACCAATATCAGTAATGGAGTAAATCCTGCAAACAACTTCTTCAATAGTAATATCACCCTAAACGGGGCTATAACAAACAATCGTAACCCCAATAGCGTAAACACTTTAGGTTATGATACGGATATGTTCTTGTTGAACAATCCAGGTAATTCCATTATACCGAATTCAGAAACCGCAGCAACCTTGCGTTTCACCTCAAGTGGCGACCAATATTATCCCTTTTTTAACTCCTTTAATATTGAGATCATTGAACCCAATATGGTGGTGGAGAAAAAGGTGGAAGACATCGCAGGGAATGACATTACCGGGCTGGGGGTAAATCTTGGGCAATTGTTAGATTACGTATTGTCTTTTCAGAATATTGGGAATGATGGCGCAACCAATTACGTCTTGCGAGATATCTTGCCAGTTAATGTTACTATAGATGAGTCTAATCTGGTGTTGCCGGGCGGAGTTACCTATGTATATGACCCTATAAGCCACGAAATTTCCTTTAATATCCCGGATAATATTGTAGAAGAAGGGGATCCAATAAGAGAAATTAGGCTAAGAGTGCAGGTTGCAGAAAATTGTTTTGATTTTGTTGATGCTTGTACGGACCAGATTGCCAATCAGGCATATTCTACCTATCAGGGAGTAATAAATAATAATGTGATTACGGATGATCCCAGTGTGTCCGATTTTGATGCTTGTGGATTTGTAACGCCGGGTGCCACCAACTTCTTATTGGATGACCTCGAAAGTTGTGATTATAGCAGAACTGTCCAGATATGTGGGGACGACGTATTGCTAGATGCCGGGGATAATTTTGATTCTTATGTTTGGTATAAGGATGAAAATGAGGATGGTCTAATTGATGCGGGGGATACCCTTATAGACGATGGAGATCCTGATAATGACCCAAGCACACAATTAGTCACTGATCTTGGAATATATATTGTTGATAAGATTATAGCCGATCCATGTAAAGGATTCCAGGAGATCATTACCGTAGAGCCTTTTGGCGCTACTCAGACCAACCCAATCATAGATCTTATTAACGACACCTCTAACACTGTTGAGGGAGAGATCGTTACCTGTCCTAATGACGGGGATCTCTTGCCAAAAATATTCCTGTGTGGACTAAATGACACCGAACTTATTACTATCAATATCCCCGATGCAGATAGCATTGAATGGGAACAACTAGATCCCGCCAGCTGTGCATCAGCAGGAGCCGATTGTGCCAACAAGAACTCAGGATGTACATGGAGTAATGTAGGGGCCGGGAACAACTTTTTGGCTTCAGATCCTGGTGAATATCGCCTCATTATTAATTACCAAAACGGATGTTTCACAAGGTTCTATTTTAACATCTTTAAGAACCCGTTAGATCCTCAGTACAATACAAGAGATCTTATCTGTACTACCCCGGGTAATATCACTGTTACCAACATGCCGGCTGATTATGAGTATCAGCTATTAGATGCTACCAACAGTAACATCCTGGTGCCTTACAGTGCTAATAACGGACCAAGTTTTACCATTGCAAGTAATGGAGCCTATACGGTAGAAATGCGCCAAATTGGTGTAACAGATGGATGTATTTTCCGACTTGAGAATATTGGTATTCTGACCAGGGATTTCCAAATAGATATAACAACCAAGGATACTGACTGTAACGGATTGGGAGAAATCTCTATCTCTGCTTTGGATGTAGAGCCACAATACTATTACGAAATATCACAAGGAGGGACCACCATAGATACTTACGGCCCTACGAATGACAATAATTATACCTTTCAAAACTTAAATGATGGCGTTTACGATGTAAGAGTTACTACAGATGATGGTTGTGACCTTACAGAGCAGGTGACTATCAATGATGTAACAGATCTTGCCGCAACTGCTGCTACTACCAAGCCAATCGATTGTTTGGATGGTACAATTACCGTAACTGGTTCCGGTGGTTTCCCAAATCCAGATTATGTGTATGCCATCTGGAGCTATAATGGGGTTACCACTTATACAGACATTTCAGATATTCCGGGTTCGGAATTTCAAGTTGAAAACGATTTTTCGTTTACCAATGGCGAAGAAGGTGATTATGTCTTTATTGTAGTAGATGCCAACAACTGTTGGGCGCTTTCAAATACTGCTACAATTACTGTAGAACCTGCAATTGACTATACTATAACACCAGTAGATGAAACCTGTTTTGGTGATGATGACGGTTCTGTTTCTGTGAATATCATCAATAGCAACGGATACACCATTTCCTATACTTTAACATATCCAGACAGCTCAACAGCTTCTAATGGTTCCGGGACTTTTTCAGATCTGGAGCAAGGAAATTATACGCTTACATTAACAACAACCTTAGGCGCTGCTTCTTGTGATTATGACGAACCATTTACCATTGGCGGTCCTGTAGACGGGGTAGATGGAGATGCTGTGATTGTTCAGGATTACAGTTGTATTGCAAATGGTATTATTGAAGCACAGAATGTTACCGGAGGAACTGCTCCGTACTCTTATAGCATTGATGGGGTAAATTTCGTTTCCGGAGCCGGTGCTGAAACTTTTTCAGGCTTAACTCCCGGAGACTATGAGATTTGGATCCGTGATACCAATGGCTGTGAGTATAAGACAAATGAGGTCCAAATAGACGATGTTGAATCGCCAGACAGGCTTCATGTAAGAGACATGACAGACGTTACATGTCCTTCTAATACGGCCGACGTAACCTTGCATGTCCATAAAGGAGAAGCGCCATATACCTTTGAGATAGTCTCACCAGCACCAATTCCTTCTACTTCAGTGAATGACGATGAAGGATTCTTTGCCGGACTTTCCCCGGGCACATATGTGGCGAGGGTTACTGATGTAAATGGATGTTTCTTTGAAGATAATTTTACTATAGACCCTATCCCACTAATTAGTGTGACCGGTACTTTAGTGAGCAATGTATCTTGTGTTGGTGGTTCAGACGGTGAAATACTTTTTGATATTACCAATTTTGATGACAAATATGAATACAGTATCAATGGAGGGGCCATAGATGATAATGAAGATGATGCACAAATAACTATTTCTGGTCTAACTGCCGGAGATTATACGATACTTGTTACTGATGAAGAAACCAATTGCCAGGACACTTTTACCGTTACGGTCAGTGAACCGGCAACTCCATTGACATTTACATTTGTAACTACACCTTTAACCTGTTCATCAGATGCTTCTGTTACGATCACAGCCACTGGCGGATGGGGCGGATATTCTTATGAGTTAGAGCAACCAGACTCTGTAGTTTTAGGGCCACAGGGAAGTAATTTTTTCTCAGGTCTTACTCAAACAGGAAATTATACAATCACCACAACTGATTCAGGCGGTTGTGCCGTTACTGACACCTTTACGATCAGTGCGCCAGCAAATCCAACATTAACTTTAGATCCTGCAACAGATCTATGTTATAGTCCGGCAACAGGCGTAACCCTAAATGCCAATGTTGCGGGTGGAGTAGCGCCATATTCATATAGTTTAAACGGAGGGGCAAACCAAAGTTCGAATGTTTTTGCGAGCTTAACTCCCGGTGCTTATACCGTTGTTGTAACTGATTCTTTTGGATGTACGGCAACTTCAAATACCGTGACAATAGAGCCTCAGCTTACAGTAACCGGTCTGTTAACAAAAGAGCTTGATTGTACGGTGTCTCCGGATGCCGTAATAGACGTTACAATCAATGATGGATATGCACCTTATACTTATCAGGTAAATGGCGGCGCCAGCACTGCGGTTGTAGGAAATACTTTTACATACACAACTGCTGTTGATGGTTCCTTTACATTCCTGATTACTGATAATGAAGGCTGTACGGCCCAAACTACCATTGTGGTAGACCCAATAACAAACCCAGTTGCCACTCATAATTTTACGGATCCAAGCTGTGATAGCAATTTGGATGGTTCTGTTGAGATCCTGATCGATCCTAACTTTGGAACAGCTCCTTACCAGGTAGATTTTGATGGTGCCGGATTATCTAATCAAACCACCTATACCAACCTCGCTGGAGGCACATATAATTATATTGTTGAAGACAGCAAGGGATGTACCTATGCGGGTAGCGTAACTCTTACGACTCCGAATCCAATAAATGCGGATGCGGTAGTAACACAGGTTTATACCTGTTTACAAACAGCTACCATTGAGGCACAAAATGTAACCGGTGGTAATCCCGGATATACCTACAGTATTGACGGTATTACTTTTGGCGCTTCCAATACCTTTACCGGATTAACAGACGGCTCATATACAATTACTGTAATGGACAGCAACGGCTGTACCTTTGTAACAGCCAGTGCAGTAGTTCCACCTCTTGATCCACCAACCGATATCTCATTTTCGGCAACGCCTGCAAATTGCCCTGCTGAAACCTCAGATGTTACTCTTACGGTAACCGATGGAGTAGGTGCTATTAATTATGAGATTATTGCCCCGGCCCCAGCAGTAGTTGATAACGGAGCCAGCAATGTATTTACAGGTCTTTTACCAGACACCTATACTTTCCGTGTAACAGATAGCTATGGATGTACCTACGATGAAAATTATACGGTAAACCCGGTTATTAAAGTACAAGTTGCAGGAGTATTGGTAAATAATGCCTCCTGCGTTGGAGCATCAGACGGAACCATTGATTTTACAGTAAGTGACTTTTCCGGTACTTACGCCTATTCCGTAAATGGAGGAGCTTCTGTAACAGGACAGTCGGCTGCAACGATCAACCTACCAGGCTTGGCTGCCGGTAATTATACCATTGTAGTAACTGATGAAACCACTAATTGTACGGATACAGATACCATTACTGTTTCTGAACCCGCACTGCCTTTAGCTTTTACCTTTGTAGTGTCTCCTTTAACCTGCTCTACGGACGCAAGTGTAACCATCACTGCAACCGATGGTTGGGGCGGCTATACATATCAGATTGAAGAACCAGATACCAATATTCTTGGGCCACAAGCTTTAAATTCATTCTTTGGCTTAAATCAGCTTGGTACGTATATCATTAGCGTTACAGATTCGGGTGGTTGTACCGTTACCGATACCTTCGATATTGTAACTCCCGGTAATCCGGTTGCCAGTATTGATCCCGCTTCAGACTTGTGTTATTCTTCCACCAGCCTAGCTACTATTGTAGTAGGAGCAGCCGGAGGACAAGCCCCTTATTTTTACAGAATTAATGGCGGACCAACACAAACATCGAACACTTTTACTGATCTGATCCCAGGAAATTACACTTTTACAGTATTAGATTCCTATGGATGTAGTGATGATGTTCTGTTTACTATCGCGCAAGAGTTGACCTCCAATGCTGTCCTGGACAAGGATCTGGATTGTTCGGGCTCACCAGATGCCGAAATAGACCTAAATGTAGGTCCGGGCTACGCGCCATTTACTTATGAAATAGATATAAATGGTGCCGGGTATGTTGGGTATGGAGCTGGTTTCCCATATACAACTTCAACAGCCGGAACCTACCAATTCAGAGTTACAGATAACCAGGGTTGTATATCAGAATCGAATATTGTTACAGTAACCCCGGCTATAGATCCTGTAGCCACAGCCACGGCTACAGACCCAACATGTAACGGTGATGCCAATGGAATTGCAGAAATAAATGTAGATCCTAATTTCGGTATTTCACCATATCTGATCAGTTTTGATGGGTCGCCATTTACAGCCCAAACCGTTTATACAGCACTTGTTGCAGGCACTTACAATTATACCGTACAGGATGCCAAGGGTTGTACCTATTCCGATTCAGTAATACTTACAGATCCTGCTCTATTCGACGCAAATGTAGTTCCGGTAGATGTTTCATGTGGAGGAGTAGGAGTAGGAGATATTCCCGGTAGAATAGACATCAATATCACCAGTGGTGGTGTAGCGAATTTCACTTATACCCTATATGATAATTTAAACAATATTGTTCCTGTGACAGGGGCAAATCCTATTGTAAATACAGCCGCTACTTCAGTGAGCTTTGATGGCTTAGATTTTGGGGATTACTATGTTCGGATCATTGATGCAAATGGTTGTGAGTATTACGAGAATCCTGTACGTGTACGTGCTAATCCTTTCCTTACACTAGATGCGGCACCAGCTATTGTTGATTGTCCTACCGGAGGAACAGTACAGCTTTCTGCCGATGGAGGTTCTGGGAACTATACTTTCACAATATATGGAACAGCAATAGGGCCAGATACAGAAGTTTCTGGCGGTCCACTAGAAGAAATAGCGACTTTTAATGGTCTTAATGCAGGGCAAACCTATATTTTCCAGGCAGTAGATGACGGCACTATGTGTTCTAGTTATGTAGAGGTGACAATACCAACCCTATCTGCTATTGATGTGGTTGCAACTCCCACCGTGACAGATGTTAGTTGTTTCGGAGATACCAATGGAAGTATAACCTTTCAGGTAGAAGGGTACGACCCTTCCGTTACCAGAATAGACTATAGCATATTAGAATCCTTAACCAACAATCCGCTTGGGGCACCATATACCGGATTTGTAATTGGCGCTGCCGGACCTGGTCCAACGCCAGTGATAGCCATTAACAATATACCTCCGGGAGATTATGTATTATTCTTTGAGGAGAATACGGCGCCTTTCTGTTCTAATACGTATGCTTTTAGAATTCTTGAGCCTACTCCAATAAGTTTGTCTCTTGTAGATAATAACAATGCCAATTGTAATGAGGATGCTCAGGTAACTGTACTCGCCAGTGGCGGTACTGCTCCGTATACCTATGCTTTTGTTGAAAATGGAATACCTCCATTGGCAGGCGATTATACCGCTAGTAACTATGCAGAATTAGATCCTGCTGTTAATACTGATTGGGATGTCTATGCCCAGGATGCAAGTGGATGTGTAACACCTCTTATGGATGTAGCTATTGTAGCAGATACAGAGCCCGTTATTTCAGCGGCTGTGTTAAATCAATGTGCTGCTGCAGAAGGCGGATTCATTATTCGGGTTACCCTGGATGTAGCTGGTATAGGGCCATATAACATCAGCGTAAATGGTGGAGCTTATCAATCAACCACCTTAACGAATGCAACTGATTTTGTAGATTTTACCGGACTTAATTCCGGGAATTATACTTTTGAAATAAAAGATTCTAATACTTGTGGAAATTCCGTTGCGGTAGACATCTATCCTCCATCTGCTCTTACAGCAGAAGCCCAGGTACAACCAAATTGTTTTGCCAATGATGGTCGAATTCTGTTGACACCCTATGGTGGTTCCGGAGTATATACCTACGAATTATTCCTTGGGGCTGTTAGTCAGGGAGGGCCACAGTTGTCGCCTTTATTTATAAACCTTGCTCCGGGATTATATACAGCCTATGTTTATGACAGCGTTGTTGCAGGGTGTGGGGCTTTTGTCAATATTGAACTAGAAGTACCTGCTGCAGTCTCGTTCACCACTACTCAAACCGATGTTTCCTGTTCTGGAGGCAGCGATGGAACCGTGACGGCAATTCTGGATCCCGGAATGAACAATCCGCCATATGTATATGAATTATATGACAGTACCGGTCTAGTCTTACTGGCTGGTCCACAAACAAACAACACCTTTACTGGTCTTGCTGCCGGGGATTACGAAGTATTGACAAGATCTTCCCGTCTTTGTGAGGACCGTGTTCTTATAACAATATTAGAGCCGCTTCCTGTAGATGTTACAGCCACTGCAACCGACTTTGCCTGTGATGCGAGTAATTCGCCAACTCAAGCAGTCATCACGGCAGTTGGTACTGACGGAACTGCACCTTATTCCTACAGTATTGATGGGGTGAATTTCTTTAGCACAAACACCTTTAACATCAATGATACTGGTGTTGTTCAGAATATCACGGTAACCATAAGAGATTCATTTGGTTGTACCGATACAGATGTGGTAACTATTAATCCATTACCAACCATAACAGATGTTGCGATTTCTCAAATTACAGCTATTACCTGTGTTAATGATGAAACAGCTCGTGTAACTGTAACCGGAGGGTCTGGCGACTTTGATTTTGATGTATTACCACTAGGGTCCATGGCTACAATAACTCCTGGTGCCGGCATATTTACGGCCGACTTTACATTAACCGCTCCCGGGGATTACACTTTTAGGGTAACAGACAATGTAACGGGATGTTACTTTACTTCTGCTCCTTATACCATTGCCCCTTACGATCTTATCGAGGCAATTGCCACAGCTGTAACTCCTGTTACCTGCTTTGGAGATACCAATGGAGAGCTTTCTGTGCAGGTTAACAATTATCTGGGGAATTATACTTACCAGGTGTTCGATGATACTGCTACGGCTATCACAGGGGTTATCCCAACAGATACGTCAGTGAACCCAAGAATTATATCCGGGCTGCCGGCTGGTAATCTATACGTTGAGGTAATCGCTACAGATACACCTTTCTGTGATGATCTTACGAATACCATTACTATTGGATCGCCAAGCGCTCCGGTAGCAATAGTTGTTGCTTCCAACACCAATGCCAACTGTAATATTGGTGCACAGGTAACCGTACAGGGAAGTGGTGGTACTCCAGGCTATACCTATGCCTTTATGCCTACAGGTAACATTCCTGTTCCTGCAGACTATACGGCTAGCGCTAGTGCTGTATTAACTCCTGGAGCTTATCCAGCCGATTATGATATTTATATTCAGGATGCAAATGGTTGTATTACTTTTATTACTGAAACGGTAGATGAAGATCCGTTACCAACTGTTACAGCGCCTGCATATGCAACAGACCAATGTACTTCTAGTGGAACATCCTTTAGTTTCACTGTAGTAGGAACCGGCGTTGCCCCATTACAATACAGCATAGGAGCCGGATATCAATCGAGCTCAACGATCACAGTATCTGCTGCCGGAACCTACACGGTTACCGTTAGGGATGCTAATGGTTGTACTGCAACCGATACGATCACTATTTTACCTCCATTAAGTTTAACGCCCGATGTGGCTCTGCAGCCTTCTTGTGCGCTTAATGACGGAGAGATCACCATTGCCGCTACCGGAGGATCTGGTGGCTATGAATACGATCTATTAGATGGTGGTGGATTTAGTGTGATTGGCGGAGTTCCTCAGGTTTCCAACACCTTTACTGGTTTGGCTCCTGATACGTATACAGCTATTGTTTATGATACTGGCGGAAGTGGCTGTGATGCTCAGGCTCCTATTACTTTAGAAATGCCAACTCCGGTTGTCTTTACCTATACAAAAGAAGATGTTTCTTGTAACGGAGGAAGTGATGGTTCCATTAATGTTGTTTTAGATCCATCAAATGACAATCCTCCTTATACCTATACTCTGGATGATGGTACAAATCCTCCGGTGGTACAGAGCAGTCCTATATTTAATGGTCTGCCTGCAGGTTCATACGATATAACAGTTACTTCAGACCGTGCTTGTGTGGATACACAAACCGTAGTGATCAATGAGCCGCTTGTACTAGATGTAACAGCCTCTGCGACCAGTTTTGCTTGTAACCCGGATAATACCGTTGCTCAGGCCGTGATCACAGCAGTAGCAACAGATGGTACAGCGCCATATGTATACAGTATAGATGGAGTGAATTTCTTCTCTTCCAATACCTTTAACATTAACGACACTGGTGTTGTTCAAAATATTACAGTAACCGTTAGAGATGATAATGGTTGTACAGATACAGCAGTGGTCTCCATTGATCCGCTTAATGTATTTACAGCCGCAGTTTCTCAGGTTACTGCTATTTCATGTGCAAATCCTGAACAGGTGCTAATTACGATTACCGATGACGGAAATCCGGCAAATACCTATACGGTTGATGCCTTGCCGCTTGGAAATCCAAATGCAACCCAAACAGCTACGCCTACAAATACTACAGCAGAGTACGATCTTAGTGCTATAGGCACGTATGTATTCCGTATTACAGATACTGCAACCGGTTGCTATACAGATACAGCGCCATACGAGATCCTGGCCTTTGATCTTATTGATGTTGTGGCCACCGCAACAGCTCCTGTTGTTTGCTTTGGCGACTCGAATGGTGCTTTGGAAATTGATGTTACCGGATATACCGGAACGTATAACTACGAAGTGTTTACGAGTGCTGGTGTTTCAACCGGTATCACAGGTGTTGGTGATACAGCGACTAATCCGTTGACTATTAATGGTATTTCTGCAGGCAATTACTTTGTACGTGTTACAGAAACCGCTTTACCATTATGTGTGGAAGACTGCAATATTATTACCATCATCTCACCAGTACTCCACTTATAACGGTAGTAAATGAAGTTGCTAATGTTACCTGTACGAATGATCAGGGTGAAATCCTGGTAGATCCATCTGGTGGATATGCGCCTTACGATATCGTATTAACCAATACCACTACAGCTCAGGTATATACTGTAACCGGAGTGAAAAGTCAAACCTTTACAGGGCTTTCCGCCGGTAATTTCACCATTGATATTACAGATGATGGAGGATGTGTCCTTAATGATACAGAAACCTTGGTTCAGCCGGTTCCGATTACCGCAGATATTACCGGTGCTCCACTTGTGCTGGCTTGTTATGGAGATACCAATGCAACAGTTTCTGCAATAAATGTAGTTGGCGGTCAGGGTGTTTATCAATATCAATTAAATTATTATGATCCAACCGGAACCAGTGATCGATTTTAGCAGTGGTGGACAAACCAGCCCAACATTCAATAATCTGGGTGCAGGTATCTATAGTATTACCGTTTCAGACGGATGGAATTGTGATGTTGAAACCATTCAGGTGACCATTAACTGAACCTTCAGATGTTGAAAGTTCCTTAATTCAGGTTTCTGCCAGCTTACATGTACCAACAATGCGCAAATAAGCTTTCCGCTACAGGTGGAACGGCACCTTATGAATACAGTACAGACAATGTCGTATTCTCACCAATGTCTGGTGGCAATACACATACATTTACTGTTCCTGCCGGAGTTTATCAATATTATGTACGTGATTCTTTTGGTTGTGAGGCTACTATTTCCAATCAGGTATCTATAGATCCAGTACCGCCACTTATGATAGGTTTGGATCTTAGTGCCGCGATGATAAACTGTACATGGAGAAGCAACAGCAACTATTATGGCGGATGCGACTGGAGGCTTAGGCAACTATTCTATGAATTATTCTCTGATGCTGCCTTAACCAACTTATTGGCCGGGCCTCAGACTAGATGGAGATTTTAATTCCCTAATTGCAGGCAGTTATTATATTCGGGTTGTTAGTGGGGATTGTGTTGAAGTGACCAATGAGATAGTGATCACAGAACCTACTTCCTCTTCAAATAGACAGACAGGAATTTACGAATGTTACCTGCGCCGGTGATGCAGATGGAACCATTACGGTTGAGGTTTCCGGAGGAACAGGAACTATTCTGTACGCAATTACTCCTAACCTTGAATCAGTTCGATACGGTAAATACTTTCGATCAAGTTGGCTCCAGGTGTCTACGATGTAATTGCTCAGGATGAAAATGGATGTTTTATTCCATTCCAATTCACCATTACAGAGCCTGCTCCTGTGACGGCTACCTATGTTGCAGAACAGAGAGTTTGTGCGGGTAGTGAAGATGGTACCATTACATTAAGTATCTCCGGTGGTACTGCGCCTTACAGAACCGCATTAAATACTACGGTAGATTCTGCTTTTGTTCAAGATCAGTTCTTCTATTCAGATCTGGCTGCAGGAACCTATGTGGTATTTATCAGAGATGCACAGGATTGTGAAACCAATGTGATTGTTGAAATAGATCCAGGAGTTAATTTGAATGGTATTGTTGAGCCAGTATACGAATGTACTGCTGCTGTTCCGGATAATTATCTGAACATCACTATGGATGATCCAAGCGTTCTTGGTTCTATTATGTATGCTCTAGATTCAACAGATCCTGCAGATATGCAATTAAATCCCGACTTTACAAATACTGCCCCGGGATCTCATTATATAGCTATTTCCCATGCTAATGGATGTGTTCAAACGATCGATTTTGAAATCGAAAATTTTGAACCGTTGACGCTGGTGCTGGAGCAAAACAATATCAATGAAATTACGGCCATTGCTGCGGGTGGATTAGAAGACTATACCTTTATTTTCGATGGAGATAATAACGGTACAGACAATACCTACTATATAAATCGCACAGACACCTTTACCGTTAGGGTGATAGATGCCAATGGTTGTGAGGTAGAAGCACAGATCTTTATGGAGTTTATTGATATAGAATTTCCAAATTTCTTTACCCCTGATGGAGACGGAATGAATGACACCTGGATCCCTAGAAATATGGAGGGCTTCCCGGAAATACTAACAATAATATTTGACCGTTATGGTAGAGAACTCTATAGAATTACACTGAATTCCCCAGGATGGAATGGAATGTACCAGGGCAGCATGCTCCCCACAGGCGACTATTGGTACGTAGTGAAACTGAATGGAGAGAGAGATGAAAGAGAATTTGTAGGACATTTTACACTCTACAGATAGGAGAATTTAACCGAAACACAACTATGCGTAAGTTTATCATATTTGGAATCTTATTACTGGGCGCGATGTTCGCCAGGGGGCAGGAGCTTACCTTGCCGCAGCTTTCCCAGTATTTGGCAGACAATCCCTTTGTGATGTCTCCTACCTATGCGGGTATTGGTGACCATATTAAGATCCGTGTCAATGGTCTAACCCAGTGGGTTGGCATTAAAGATGCACCAGATACTCAATCCTTGGCGGCAGATGCCAGGATAGGGAACAGGTCTGGATTGGGAATGCTGCTGTACAATGATAGCAACGGAGAGACAAAACAACGAGGTGCAAGGCTATCCTTTGCACACCATTTAACTCTGGATAGGTATGATGATGAGTTTGTTTCCTTCGGGATCTCGTATAATTTCAATCAATTTAGGATAGATATTGAGAATTTCGATGGGCCAGATCCAAACGTTACAGATGACAGAGCCACCACCAACCACAATTTTGATGTAGGTGTCTTATACCGAAAAGACAAGTTCTATTTCAGTATCAATGCTTCTAACCTTTTAGACAAAGACCTTACTAAATTTAATCCGGTATTTGAGCCAAATCGTCTCCGTAATTACTATATCTACACAGGATACAGGTATACCAAGAACAAGAATAGTCGTTTAGAAATTGAACCATCTGTCTTCTTTCAATGGTTCGAAAGTGATGGGCGTTCTGTAACAGATCTAAATGTAAAATTCCGTTGGTACGATTTTGAAGATTACTATTATGCCGGAGTAACCTATAGGTTCTTAAATGACCAGATCGGTAGCCCGCTTTATATAGCCCCTATCATGGGACTAAAAAAGAGTAATTTTTATTTCGGGTATTCGTACCAGATCATCTTAAATGAGATCCTTGGCTTTAGTACAGGAACCCATGTGGTAACCTTGGGTGTAGACCTTTTCCAGGGTCTCAGCAATTGCCGCTGTACGTACTAACTTTCTTGTGGTTTTCATTTACATTTGTATCACAAGCAATTACCTTGGATACCATTACCCTTAATAACATAAAACTATATGCCTACCATGGCTGTCTGGCAGAGGAAACTCGTATTGGCAGTGATTACCGTGTAGATGTAGTTGTAAAGGCGGACCTCCGCAAGCCAGCTTCAACAGACTCTTTAAAGGACACAGCAGACTACGTGCTGATCAACCATATCGTAAAAGAAGAAATGAAAATACCTTCAAAACTTCTGGAACATGTGGCTAGGCGTATTGCGGACCGTATTTTAAAGGAGATCAGTATAGTGGTTAAAGGAAAGGTTAGGGTGTCTAAAATAAATCCTCCTATTCGTGGGGATGTATCATCTGTATCGGTGAGCTATTCATTTATTCGATGAACAAAGGGGTCTGGACTTATGTTTTGATAAGTGATTTGCTACCTTTGTAATAAATGGCATTGTGGTCGAATTGGATAGACGAAGCTGCGCAACAGCTTTTATGGTGGTTCGAGTCCACCCGATGCCTCTGCATATACAAGCGCATAGAATAGGCCCCTGGTAATTTAGGGGCTTTTTTTTGAGTGATGTTTCCATCTTAATTTCGTAAATTTGCTGCTTTGTAATGGCATCGTGGCCGAGTGGCTAGGCGCAGCTCTGCAAAAGCTTGTACAGCGGTTCGAATCCGCTCGATGCCTCTAAATCTCCCTGACCTGTAAAGGTTGGGGTTTTTTGTTTTTGATATTACTGGCCGCCTTCTGCTTCCCGGATAAGTTCTATCCCTTTTTCTATGTTGAGCTTGTCTTTTGGAAGAAATCCTTTTACGATCAATACTATTCCACAAATTGCTAATATAATTCCGAGCGCTTTTTTTACTAAAAATATTCTTCGTAAAGTTAGCTTACGCCTCAATTGTTTAGCCAATAATATTTTAAAGATGTCAGTGATTAAATAAGCAGAGAGCATAGATGTAAAGAAGACCAAAATTCTATCCGGGTCATTGTTTAGGCTGGGGCCTACCACGATGATCACTCCCAGCCAAAAAACCAATACACCAATATTGATAAAATTGAGTAAGAATCCTTTTATAAAGAGACCCAAATATCCCTTTTTCCTGGTTTGAACATTAGTTTTGTCATTTATAGGAGCCTTGCTAAAAAGGATGGTGATGGCGTATACCAACAAAATAGCTCCTCCAAACACAAAAAGTCCTGGTTGGTTGCTTAAATTCTCAAGTAACTGAAAACTACTGAAGTAGGCTATAATAAGAAAAAGAATGTCGGCAATGATCACTCCGGCGTCAAATACAAGTCCGGCTCTAAACCCTTTGGTGGCGCTGGTCTCTAACAGCACAAAAAATACCGGGCCAATCATAAAGCTTAAGAAAAATCCAAGCGGAATAGCCGCTTGTATATCTTCGATCATTCGTACTATTTTTACATTCGCTCTATTTTACCGCCAAAGACTGTTTTCTCTTCCATTTTATCCGGATTTCCATATACATATACAGTACCCCCAGCTTTTACGCTTACTTTTACATAGGAAGTTGCATAAATCTCCGCGCTAGAACCCGCATTTACGTTTACTGTGGTAAACTTTGTTCTTAGGTCCTTGCCTTTGTAAACTCCTCCGGTATTTATTTGCACATCCTGATTGTCTGAGGTGCCGGTAGCATTTATAACTCCCCCGGTAACTGATTTTATCAATAGTTGTTCTACCTGTGCTTGTATATTGATCTCTCCGCCTTCCTGCGCCTTGAGCTCTACAACATCTTGTTTTAAGGTTTCTTTAGCTGTTATTCTTGCATCCTCATTGACATCTATAACCGTGAGGTCTTGAGTGTAATACAAGTCTATAAAAGTTCTGTATCCACTAAAGAGCTTCCCAATTTCCATTCGTATCTTTAAAACTCCGTCTGTGTTAACAATAGCCACCTTTGAAGTATTAGCCCCTGTGATCACAGCCTGGTTTTTGTCTGAACGTATCAAATTCACGGATAGCCCGTCAAAAACCTTAAGCTCTTTAAAACTACTCAGGTTTTGAGATACTTTTCCTTCCTGCGATTGTAAGGACCAGGTCCCTGCACAAACAAAAAGTAATAAAATATACCTTTTCATGAACTATTCTTTAAGATATCTTGTATAGAACGATAAATTGTGCTAAAAGTTACGTCGCTTTTCCAAGAAGACTGAAATCAAGGTGTCTTTTAACGAGATCTGTGTTCTTTACCATCACCCTTACTTCGTCTCCTAACTGATAGATTTTCTTCCTTCGTTCGCCAACAAGAGCATATTGCCGTTCATCAAAGGTATAATAATCATCTTTTATATCACGGATCCTAACCATTCCTTCGCATTTATTCTCAATGATCTCCACATAAATACCCCATTCAGTGACACCCGAAATAACACCTACAAACTCCATGTCCTGATGATCTTGCATAAATTTGATCTGCATGTATTTTATAGAATCACGCTCAGCGCTCGAGGCTAAATACTCCATATCAGAAGAGTGCTTACACTTTTCTTCAATATTTTCTGCTTTAGGTGGTTTACCACCATCCAAATAATGTTGGAGTAATCTGTGTACCATCACATCCGGATATCTTCTAATAGGAGATGTAAAGTGGGTGTAGTAATCGAACGCTAACCCATAATGACCAATATTATCGGTAGTATAAATAGCTTTACTCATACTTCTAATGGCCAGCGTGTCTACCAGGTTTTGTTCTTTATGTCCTTTTACGTCCTCCAGTAATTTATTTAAAGATTCACTGATAGATTTCTTGTTGTGGAAATTTAATTTGTGTCCAAATTTAGAAATAATGCCATTTAAGGCCATTAATTTATCTTCATTTGGTTCATCGTGAACACGATAAACAAAGGTCTTTTCAGGACGTTGTTTTCCTATAAATGCAGCTACTTTCCTGTTAGCTAACAACATAAATTCCTCAATGAGCTTATTAGCGTCCTTTGCTTCTTTAAAATAAACACTTACCGGAACATTGTCCTCGTTTAAATTAAACTTTACTTCTAATTTATCAAATGAGATTGCCCCTGCATTCATGCGTTTTTCGCGCATAATTTTTGATAGCCTATTTAATGTTAGAACCGCTTCTTTAACTTCATCAGACACACTGTATGCTTTACCTCTGATAGAAACAGACTCCTCAATAGAATTGGTGTCGTTCTCTATTATATGTTGAGCTTCCTCATAAGCAAAACGTTCATTAGAATGAATAGCTGTACGTCCAAACCATTCATTTACTACTTGAGTATGCTCGTTTATTTCAAATACTGCAGAAAAAGTGTATTTATCCTCATTAGGCCTTAATGAACAAGCGTTGTTAGATAAGATCTCTGGCAACATAGGAACTACTCTATCCACTAAATATACAGAGGTAGCTCTTTCATAAGCTTCTTCATCTAACAAAGTATCTGGAGTTACATAAAAAGAAACATCTGCAATATGTATCCCAATCTCATAATTCCCATTTGGAAGCTTTTTAAAAGATAAGGCATCATCAAAATCCTTCGCATCTTTTGGGTCAATAGTGAAGGTAAGCACATCGCGCATATCCCTTCTTTTTGCTATTTCTTTTTCCTTTATAGAAGTATCTAAATTATTAGCAACCTGTTCTACTTCTTTTGGAAAAGTATAAGGCAATCCGTATTCTGCAAGGATCGCGTGTATTTCTGTATTGTGTAGGCCAGGTACACCAAGTACTTCTATTACTTTCCCGGTAGGTGAATCCGCATCTTTCTCCCAGGACATTACTTCCACAATTACTTTCTCTCCATTTTTTGCTTTCCCAATGAGATCTATAGGAACAAAGATGTCTGTATACATCTTATTATCTGTGGGTTTTACGAAGGCAAAAGACTTATTTAATTCAAGAATTCCTACAAAATTATTTTTCTTCCTTTCAAGGACAGCTACAACCTCCCCTTCTAATTTGTTTGAACTTCTTGAAGGTCTTAACAAAACCTCTACTCTGTCCCCATTAAAAGCTCTATTTACCTTATTGGCTGAAACAAAAATATCATCATCTAAGCCCTCTACTATTACATAGGCATTTCCCCTGGCGGTAATCTCAATTTTACCTTCATGTAAAGATCTTTCCTGAAGTGAGGTAAACTTACCTTTCTCTATTTCTTTAATCCTATCTTTTGCGTGTAATTGTCCTAATCTTTTTATTAATATATTTCTTCCTTCGGTATCACTTATATTGAGTTTGGATGCTATTTGCTTGTAATTAAAACTTTTATTAGGCTCTTTTTCTAAAACCTCAAAAATCCCTTTTGTGATCTCATTTTTCCTGTGATTATTCGTCCGTTTCTTTCTCTTCGACATTCATTTTTAATTTGGGTGGAAAATTACGAATTATAATTCACTGCTTCCTCTACTATAAGCACTTAAAACAGCCTTTAGCTATTTGTTAACATATATTACATTATACTTTTTCTTTTTATTAATAATTTAAAATAAAATGGTGATTATGATAGGCTGTTAACTTATGCAATAAGATTTAGTGTTTTTTATAGTAGTGAACAGGTTTTAAAGTTTATTAGAAGTTATATAAAATTGATTCTTATATATTTCAGGTAGTTAGACTAGTTGTTAAAAGTTGTTTATAAGTAGAATGAACAGGAAATAGTTTATAAATTTTACTCTTATTTATGTTAACTCCTTCATATTTAAAGTGGATAAGATGATATCAACTTTTAAAGATATTTTTTGTGTTAGAAATATAAAATCGCCATTAGAGTATTTAATAGGATCTAAATAAAATAGAAATAAAGTCTTATGTATAGACTATTAACAATGTAGTTGAATTTAAATGTGTTGATTATCAATACTTTAAACTTAACAATAAATTATTGTTGTTAACAAGTATTAACGTCCTAAATAATAACAGGATTTGTACCTTAGTATAACCAAAAAGTATTGAGATATGAAAATTGCTATAGGGAACGATCATGCAGGTACAGAGTATAAACTTGCTGTAGTTGGCTTGTTAAAATCAATGAATATAGAGATAATTAACCATGGAACAGACAGTTCAGATAGCGTTGATTATCCAGATTTTGTACACCCGGTGGCGAATGATGTGGAAAAAGGATCTGTAGATTTTGGAATTATTATTTGTGGGAGTGGAAACGGGGCTTCAATGACCGCCAATAAACATCAAAAAATACGTGCTGCACTATGTTGGAATAAGGAAATAACAGAATTAGCAAGAGCACATAATGATGCCAACATACTTAGCCTCCCCGCAAGGTTTATCTCATTGCACCAGGCACTAGATATGGTAAAGACCTTTTTAAACACTCCTTTTGAGGGAGGGCGTCACGAAAGACGTATAGAAAAAATAGCCTGTTCATAACACTAACAAAACATAGAGGCTATTGACCTCTGTTCTATTGGATGGCGCATTCTCACTCTCACTCTCATTCTCATCATCATCACGACCTTAAAGGAAGGAACCTCCTTATATCTATCTTATTAAACATCGTGATCACCATCGCCCAGGTTATTGGAGGTATTGTATCTGGAAGTTTAGCCTTACTATCTGATGCTTTACATAATTTTAGTGATGTACTATCCCTGATCATAAGCTATGCCGCTACCAGAATTACTAAAAAACAAGCCTCCGTAAAGAGGACCTTTGGTTATAAAAGAGCAGAAATTATGGCGGCATTTGTTAATTCTGCCACCTTGATGGTAATAGCTGTTATTTTGATTAAAGAAGCCATTGAGCGTTTTTATCAGCCGCAAGTGATTGAATCTACCATAGTTATTTGGCTCGCCGCTTTAGGGATCTTAGCCAACGGCATTAGCGTTTTACTTGTAAAAAAAGATGCAGATCACAATATGAATATGAAATCTGCATATCTGCACTTATTAACAGATATGCTGGCCTCCGTAGCGGTACTTGTGGGCGGACTTCTAATGAAATTCTATGAATTATACTGGATAGACCCCTTGCTTACTATCGTAATCGGACTTTACCTTATTTATATGGGCTACGATCTCTTAAAAGCCTCAACAAAAGTGCTAATGCTGTTTACACCAGAGGCCATTAAAGTGGAAGAAATAGTAAGTGTTTTAAGCACCATACCCCCCATAAAGAATATACACCACGTTCATATATGGCAGCTGAACGAACAGGAAATACATTTAGAGGCCCATGTAGACTTTCATAAGAATATTAGTTTACAAGAGTTTGACAAGGTGTTAGACGAGATAGAAGAAAAGGCATACCACAGTTTCGGGATCAATCATGTGAATATTCAACCCGAATATGGCAAATGCGATTCGGATCAGATTATTGTACAGGATTAGTCATATGAAAATTGAGATCAAAACATACAACGAACTTACCAAAGAGGACTTATATGATCTGTTACAGTTGCGCAGTCAGGTTTTTGTTGTAGAGCAAGAATGTGTTTATCAGGATATAGATGGTTTGGACTCTAAAGCTGTGCACGTCCTGGGCACTGAAAATGGAAAGCTTTGTGCCTACACCAGAATATTTAAAGCGGGCGATTACTTTGAATACCCCAGTATAGGCAGGGTGGTTGTATCAAAAGATAAGAGAGAACACGGGTATGGAAAGCAGATAATGCTCTATACATTAGAGTTTATAAATACAAATTGGAAGGAAGAGCAGATAGCACTATCTGCACAAGTATATCTTACAAAATTCTATCGTGAGTTAGGATTTTCTGAACAAGGGGAGGAGTATTTAGAGGACGATATACCCCACATCAAAATGATCAGAAAGACAAATCTGTAAGAGAATGATATTCTATATTTAAGGAACCCGAAAAGAGAATCTAGATCTTTATAGGAGTTTTATTACTGAGGTTAATATCCTCCAGCACACTATCCGTGAACTTATAATGTCCCTTGGTAGTAATAATTCGAAAGGCGTCCGATTTCATTCTGCTAAGCGCATCCAGAAACACCCATTTTGTTTTTAATAACTGTGGTTCATCTGTTTTTAGGCTGATCTCAAAAAAGTAACGCTTCCCATCTTTGTTGGCCACAATATCTGGTGTCATATTAGTGCCATCACGCTTTCTAAGGAAAGATTTCGGCTTATCATAGCCATCCAGATCTACTCTGATCTTGTCGAAACCTCTTGCTTCCAGGTGATGAACTGATTTTACAATAAACGCTGCGTGCTCTTTCTTTTCTGACTTTACCATTCTGTTAAGATACGAAAAATTTCTATGCTGACCTATTTCAGAAAGCTGATTAACAGGGTGTTAAGAGTTTCTTAAAATAAAACTTATAATTTCTAATTAGTTCAGTAACACCGTTTTACCCGTCTTTACAGAAGTGTCTGCAGCCAGGACCACACGTAAACTATTTACCGCATCTTGTAAATGAGCGCTAAGATCTGCATCTTCCAGAATAGATTTTAGAAAATATTGCTGTTCCAGAAAGCACAATCCATCGTGATCTGGCTCTTCTTCCGTTGAGATCAACTCGTCACTTTTCTTAAATTCTCCGTTTTCATCAAGAGCGCTATAGTGAATTTTTAATCCTCCTGTTTTAGTATGACCTTCAACATCATCCGAAGCTCCTTTGTTTTCATCTATTATAGAAACACAACCCTCCGGACCTATAACGTCCTTCACAAAGAAGGCTGTTTCACTCATCATAGGACCCCATCCGGCCTCATACCATCCAACGGAACCATCTTTAAAACGCACCTGCAAATGTCCATAATTGTACATTTTTTCATCGATCTCATTACTTAGGCGGGCGCCAATAGCGGAAACACTTACTGGTTGGGATCTGGTCATTAAACACATTACATCTACATAATGCACCCCACAGTCAACAATGGGAGACATAGACTTCATTAATTGTTGATGTGTATACCATTGTGGCCCGGAACTTTGCTGATTTAGATTCATGCGCATAACCAAAGGCTTACCCAGGGTATGTGCAATATCTATAAATTTTGTCCAGGCAGGATGCACCCTAAGTATATACCCCACCACCAGCTTCTTTTTGAGTTTGTTGGCCAAAACCACCAATTCCTCCGCTTCTTCCACCGTGAGGGCCAGTGGTTTTTCTACAAATACATGGGCCCCGGCCTCCAGGGCCATTTTTACATACTCGAAATGTGTATCGGGATAGGTATTAATAGAAACCGCATCTGGCTGGGTGTCTTTTAAGGCTGAACTATAATCTTCGAAAGTTGGAAGCCCTCCCAGTAATGCAGATAACGCACCCCTGCTTTTAGGTGATCTGCTAACCAAACCGACGATTTCAAATTCTGATAACTGTTGATAAGCTTTGGCGTGACTTGTGCCCATATGACCACAACCCACTACCAGTACTTTGATGGTATTTTTTATCTGACATAGCACTCCAGGCTCTTTTTGTTGTTGTTTTAAAGTTAAGAAAAAAGAGGTATTGGCTAGTCGGGGTAAAGTGAATCCCTAAAAGTATCGTTTTAAAATACTCCTGACAGCCGGAGCATATGACGCTCCAAAAAGATTGAGGTGTACTAATAAATAATATAATTGATACAGTTCTATCACAGTCTTGGTAGGCATGGGCGAAGAAAAACTTTCTGCGTACGCCTCATAAAAAGAGGATGAAAATCCTCCGAATAACTTGCTCATGGCAAGATCCATTCCTGGGTCAGCATAACTTACGCTTGGGTCAATAAGAACAGGCCCCTGTTCGCAGATCAAATAATTTCCTCCCCAGAGGTCACCATGGACCAAGGAAGGCATAGCTACCTTACAATGCCTTGTAATACTCTCTATTAACGAAGATCTTTGTGGCACCTCTTCTTTGCTAAGTTGCCCACTTTCTTTTGCTAAATCTAGTTGTGGAAGCAACCTGTTTTCAACATAGAAAATTGGCCAGGAAGAATTGGGCGCATTCTTTTGATCTAAGCTTCCAATATAGTTATCCGAATGCCACCCAAAAGTATCAGAATTCACCTTATGAAGGGTAGCCAAGCCTCTTCCCAAAGACTCCATATCCTTATCGCTGGGGGATTTGGCTTCTATGTATTCCATAAGAAGGACACCACCTTTATTCAGGGATCCCAAATAATAGACCCGGGGCACCTTAATAGTTGCTGTTTCCGAAATAGCTTCTAACCCTTCTTTTTCTGACTTCAGCATTAGAAAACCATTTGTACCCGGGATGATATTTACAAAAAAAGCGATCAGATTTAGTGACAATTTTATAAGCCTGTGAAATATCTCCCCCGGAAACAGGCGTAGCATTTATTACAGAAGAATTAAGAGCACTTTCTATATGTTCTTTTAAGGCGAGATCCATGCTTATAATTCAAATTCCTGAAGGAAAGTCGCTATATGAAACCCTTTTAATATCACCTCCCTGTATTCTTCACTTTCAGGAGTAAGCAGGGGGTTGGTATGGTTGAAATGAGTAAAGTATATCTTTCCCTTCTCTTCTGAGGCAAGGTCATTGAATAGTGCCATACTTTCAATTACAAAGGGGTGTGGAATTTCAGAAATATCCCGATTATTAATTTCCTTTTCATCATAGAAGGAGGCATCTATAAAGGCGTAATCAACTTCTGAGATAGCCTGTACAATGCTCTTCTCCCATCGGGCCCATTTATCGATATCAGGAATAAAAAGCGCCTTTTTAGCAGGCCCTTCTATTAGAAAGCCTACAGTTTCTGAATATTCATCCCTGTGTGGCACCAGGAAAGGGGTCACAGATAGAGAAGGTGTCAATTCTGTCCCTTTATTAGCCTCAATTGCCTTTAACACAATATTTTCATTGGTAACCAATTGTCCCCATGGTCCGTTTTGAGTAAGGAAAGAGCTCATTTTCGGCATGACAAATACCGGCAATTTTTGTGAATTAAGTGATTCCTTTCCAAAATACATCAGACCGGTATAGTGCCCAATATGGGCATGTGTCAGGAAAACACCATCCGGAAGCCGTTTAGAAGGAAAGGAGGCAAACTCATTTAAGGCGCTAAGCTGCAAACCTATATTGGGCGTCGCTTCAAAAAGATAGCTCTTTTTATGCACGCCATCTACCAATCCGAGGGCCACGACATTTCTTGTATTGTCCGGATGTTTTCGGAGGTCTTTACAACAGTCCTTTTCGCATGCTATTTGTGGTGATCCTGCGTCCTGAACAGTTCCCAGAATAAGGAGTTTTACAGCTGGCTCTAAAGTCGCTGCTTTCTTATTTTCGGAAACATCGGGTGGTGTATTAGGGACGTCCTTGCATGAAAACAACAGCAATGCAAACAGAAACCAAGGAAACACACTCCGTATAGACCGGCCATAATACATATTTATATGATTTTGTAGCCCTAAAGTTAACCCATAAAAAGGAAATCTAAGGAGCCTCAATCATTCTCCCTATACAGTGCAATTACATATACAAAGTATCGTAGTATTCTTTGGCCATTCGCTGGCTGGTAAAATCCGGTATTACATCATCTATTCCATTAAAAACTATTTCCTGCCATTGTTTAGGATCATCGTAGTAGGTTGGCAACACAGTGTTTTCTAACACTTCATAAAGATTATTGCTGTCAAAAACATCCTGTTCCGAAACTGGAGATTTATAATCTGCCTCCGGGAGCACAAAAGAATTTTTACCATCTTTAGCAAACTCAGGTATCCATCCATCATTTATAGAAAGATTCACGGAACCATTCATGGCAGCTGTCATTCCACTGGTGCCTGAGGCCTCTCTGGTAATTCTTGGAGTGTTTAACCAGACATCAGAACCTGTTTTAAGCATCTTGGAAAGGGTCATTTCATAGCCCGTCAAAACAGCCACATTAGATCGGAATTTGGTAAAATAAACTAATCTATTAAAGACATCAATTCCACTAAAATCAAATGGATATGGCTTCCCCGCCCATATGATCTGTATGGGGCGTTTTGTATTGTGTAACAGTTTTTCAAAACGCTCCATATCGTGTAACAACAGATCGGCTCGTTTGTATCCGGCAAATCTACGAGCCCAGACTACCGTCAGGACGTTTGGATCAAATATTTTGCCTGTTTGGTTTAGGACCTCATCAAAGAGTTCTTTTTTAAGGACCACCTTCCTTTTTTTATACGCACTGCTATTTTTAGACAACCAGGATTTTTTAATACTCTCGTCTTGCCAAAATTTTTGATTTTGGGCATTGGTGATAGGATAGATAGATGCGCCCCCTTCATGATCCTTCCACATATCGCGCGCCACCACAGCGTGAAGCTTAGATACCGCATTTGTTTTTTTAGCCATCCTGAGCGCCGCAACGGTATAGTTCAATGTATCTCTATTCCCGGTTTCTTTCTGAAGTTCTTTATCAGATAACCTCCGTCCAAAGAATCCGCTTTCATTCAGTGCCACGGCATTACGTTCTACATTCCCGGCTTTTTCTGGAGTATGGGTAGTAAAAACCATATTATCCTTTGTAAATCCGTTGTTTCTCAAGTGATAGAAAGCAGGAAGCGCATGTCCTTCATTGAGGTGGTAAATGTCTGCACCTCCTAAGGCCTTCACCAACTTCGCGCCTCCAATACCCAATACAATACTTTGGCAAATACGTGTTAATTCCGTAGCGTCATATAGGTTGTTGGTAATGGATCTGGACAATTCATCGTTTCCATCCACATCGGTAGTAAGCAAATACATTGGTACAGTACCGAAAATTTCAGGTTTCAGGACCATAGCTCTAACCTTTACGTGGGCATTATCAAAGAGTTGCACATCAATTTCATGACCAGAATCCTCGAGGAAACTGTACTGCTTTTCAATGAATTGGGTCTGCAAGGTTTGATCCTTGTTTCTTCCCTGATCGTAATACCCATATTTCCATAACATCCCGATCCCGATCATATTTTGCTTATGCTCAAAGGCTGAGCGCATATGGGATCCGGCAAGGAATCCTAATCCTCCGGAGTATATTTTAAGAGCCTGGTGGATACCAAATTCCATGCTGAAATAAGCAACTCTCTTGCTGTATTTTGTAGCAGGAGTATAAGGATGATGCCATTTATTGTATTTACTGGTCATATTGATTTTATTTTTAAAGCCGCAAATGTATGATAATAGGGGTATAAATCAACTGCAAAGCTCTAAAAAAGTATAACCAGCACTATTTTGTGAAGGCAAAAAAGACGTACCTGAAGGGGGCTTTCATAACGCCGATGAAAAGCTGCTATTTTAAAAGGGCATCATATTTCGAACGGTCTTTTAATAAAGTATTGGCCGTTACAATGGCAGAATCGCTTATTAGATAGTAATCATAAAGACCTTCCCTGTAAAAATATCGTTTAATGATCTCGTCTTCCAGTTGTTTTTGGATTTCGCTCTCAAAAGTGTCTAGCGCCTGCCCTTTACTTTTACTGATGGTACCCAGAAGCTTTTTAGACTCTTCAATTACCTCAGGACCCAATAGTTCATTCCCCTTGCTTAAAAGTGCTTCTTTTAAAGCCTTCTCGGTTTTGGTCTCAAAATTAAATTCACTTTTGGAGACGAAATTCTTGAATGCGTCAAAGTCAGTTTGCGTAAATGAAAACTGATCTATTGCAGGCACAGAGTGTGAATAATGATAATTTGTAGCAAAATCGAAGATGACACTATTGTTGAGCAAGGCAGAAACCAAGTCGTTGCTTTTAAGGGACTTTATCTCTACATCTGGCATTACACCTCCACCATCCTGAACCTTACGTCCATTTCTGGTAGTAAAATCGTTGAACTCAGTAGTGCGCACAGCATTTCCAGAGTCATCCCGGTTCCAGTAGTCGAGGGACTGAATACACCTGCCGGAAGGCGTGTAATATCTGGATATAGTTACTTTTAATTGGGTACCATACGTTAGTTTTAGAGGGCGTTGCACCAATCCTTTACCAAAACTACGGGCGCCGACAATTACCGCTCTGTCCAGATCCTGTAAACTTCCGGAAACTATTTCACTGGCAGAGGCACTTCTACCGTCTACCAAAACAACTAAAGGAATTTCTTCATCTACCGCCTTGTTTCGCGTTTTATATTCCTGATTGAATTTTTTTACTTTAGATTTTGTGGTGACCACTAAAGTCCCTTTGGGGATAAATAAATTGGTGACGTTGATAGCCTCTGAAAGCAGGCCGCCGGGATTGCCACGCAGATCCAGTATCAGTTTTTGAGCCCCCTGAGCCTTAAGCTCAAGCATGGCATCCTTTGTTTGAGAAGAGGCTTTCTTATTAAATCTGGAAAGGACAATATAGCCCGTTTCTTCATCTACCATCTTATAATAAGGCACCGCATCTACTTCAATGGCCTCCCTTTCAATCTGAGCCTTATATGTTTGGCCCTGCCGCTCGTAGGTAACATTCACCACGGTGTTATTTGCGCCCTTTAAGAGCTCACTGGCATCGTCCTTAAAATCTTTAATAGCAATATCTCCAATTGTGACAAGTACGTCCCCTGCTTTGAGTCCGGCCTTATCAGCAGGATAGTCCTTATAGGGCTCAATGATCACTAATCTGTCCTCATAAGACCTTACCAGGGCGCCAATTCCCGAATACTCCCCGGTGTTGTTGATGCGATACGATTCAACATCCTGTTCATTTAAAAACTTTGTATAGGGGTCAAGATCATCCAACATATTCTTAATGGCAGTATCCATCAATTCAGCGGGATTTGTCTCATCCACATAATTCATATTCAACTCTTTAAAAAGGGTTGTGAAAATCTCTATCTGTTTGGCTATTTCAAAGAAATCTGTCTTGAAACCACTGGCAGAGATAAACACTACAATTGCCAGGGCAAGAAATAGCACCCTTTTATGTATCAACTTCTTCATCATTCACTCGTTTTAGGAATTTTTCTAATATTTTGATCATGGAACCTTCAATCTCACCATAAGAAGGCATATCCTTCCCAAGGTATAAAAACATACAGGCATAGCTTCCTTCAATTTTGTTAAAAATAAGGTGCTTGTTAAGTCTGTAACTTTCTCGTAGAAGCCGTTTTATTCTATTTCTGCGCACCGCACTCCTGAAATTCTTTTTAGAAACGGTCACGGCCACCTGAATTTTAGTACTCGCATTAGAAGTGCCCAAATAAACCAATTTTAACGGAAAAGCAGAAATGGACGAACCTTTTTCAAAGATCGCCTGTATTTGCTTTTCGCTTTTTAATTTTTCTTCTTTGGGGAACCTAAAGCTCATAAGGCTATAAAAGTAACAAGAATTAGCTTGCCGGGAAGTAATGATAATTATCATATTTTAGGGGAACACAAGATAGTATCTTGTGCCTCGTAATCTCGTAAAAGGATATACCTAACACCATGGGAGAAAAAATAGTACGAAAGATTAGCAACGCAGAAGAAAAAACAATCTATATAGATCAGTTATTAAAAGACATTGAAGCCCTTGATTTGATGCTGGAAAAGGGACTGTTTCAAAAGACTCCCGTACATATAGGAGCGGAACAAGAGTTTTGTCTTGTAGATGAATTTTGGGATCCATCAGGTCTTGGGGTTGAGATACTAAATGAGATAAATGATGATCACTTTACCTCCGAGCTTAACAAATATAATTTAGAACTAAATCTGGATCCATTAAAACTGCGCGACCGTTGCTTTTCAGAACTTCATAAAGAGTTAAATAATTTACTGTCAAAGGCCAAGACGGCTGCTGAAAAACACAAGGCCAAGGTGATTCTTACAGGAATCTTGCCAACAATTACCCACAAGTATTTGGATTATAGCTATATGACTCCGGTTGACAGGTATAAAGTGCTCAATGAGGCTATTAAAGCTATCCGAAAAGATGATATTGAGCTACATATCAAAGGCGTAGACGAAGTAAACCTGCATCATGATACCATTCTCTACGAGGGCTGTAACACAAGTTTTCAGGCACATTTACAGATAGATCCGGATAATTTTGCAAATACGTATAATTGGGCACAGGCAATTGCCGGCCCCGTTCTTTCTATTTGTACAAACTCTCCTTTATTATTGGGGAAAGAACTTTGGGAAGAAACCAGGATAGCATTGTTTACACAAAGTGTTGACACTCGCAGCAGTACATTTATATTGAATGAAAAAGAATCCAGGGTAAGTTTTGGGGACAGATGGGTAAGCGGCACAATAGCCGATTTCTATAAGGACGCCATCATCAATTTCAGAAGCCTGGTTACCACATCTTTTGAAACCGATAGTTTATCCCAGCTCAAAGAAGGAAAGATCCCAAAATTAAAGGCATTATCGCTTCATAACGGTACTACCTACAGATGGAACCGACTTTGTTATGGAATTACTGACAACCAACCTCATGTTCGTATAGAAAACAGGTATATGCCATCTGGTCCAACAACAGAAGATGAGATCGCTAATATGATGTTCTGGGTAGGCCTTATGCTTGGCAGACCCAAGGCATATGACAAGCTCCATGATACAATGGATTTTAAGGATGTAAAAGGTAATTTTTTCAATGCTGCCAGATATGGCATGGGCGCCCAATTTCAATGGGATGGAAAACTGATAAGCAGTCAGGAACTGTTGTTAGATCATTTCTTACCAATGGCATTCAGAGGCTTGTATAGTATGAATATTGAACCCATGGACGCTGAGCGCTACCTCTCTATTATAGAAAAAAGAATTCGTTCTCATACAGGGTCTCGCTGGATGATCAAATCATACAGAAAACTTCTAAAGACCTACAAGGCTCCTGAGGCATTAAAAATTATGGTAGCCACCATGTATGAAAGACAAGAGAAAAAATATACGATAGATGCCTGGCAGTTATCTCGCGGCGATGAGTATAAAATTCCAAAGAAACATGTAACCGTAGGGGATAGGATGAATAGCAGAACGATTACTGCGCAAGATATAGACAGTGCTGCTTTGGTACTTAAAATGATGCGTTGGAAAAATATACATCACACCCCTATTTTAGATGATGATCTCAACCTTGTTGGCTTGCTCAGTTGGGTAGATGTGGAGCACTACATTAATAATCCGGATCTTAAACTGCAAAATATTAAAGAAATTATGAAAACGAAGCTTATCACAGCAGACCAGGATATGTTGCTCGATGAAGCCAAAAGAATAATGAAAGAAAATAAAATACGCTGCCTCCCGGTGGTAAAGGAAAAAAAATTGGTAGGTATTATTACCAACAATGATCTTTAAGTGATGAAAGATCTATTAGTAGCCCCAAGCAAAGTCCAAAACAGGATCATTGGTCATTTCCAAGGTTCTGAACCCGGCCCTATTTTAGTATTTTTTGGAGGAATACACGGAAATGAACCTTCCGGTGTTCAAGCCCTGGAACACGTTTTTAAGTCCCTGAATAAAAAATCATTTACTGTAAAGGGAAGTGTGTATGGAATATTGGGCAATATACCTGCCATTTTAGAGAAGCGCCGCTTTGTACAAAAAGACCTGAATAGGTTATGGCTTAAAGAGGAGATAGAGCGCATTAAACAAGGCAGGGAGGCAGATCGTACGCATGAGGAAAAGGAGTTGTACGAATTACTTATTTTATTAAATAATCTTTTTGATAAACATCACCATCCTTTCTATTTTATCGACTTTCATACCACCTCCAGTAAAACGCTTCCATTTATCACTATCAATGACGCCATGATCAACAGGAAATTTGCGCGTCTCTTCCCTGTTCCAATCATTCTCGGGATTGAAGAATATCTGGAAGGCCCTTTGTTGAGTTATATCAATGAATTTGGATATGTTACACTGGGTTTTGAATCCGGGCGACACGCTACTGAGGAGGCCCGCATCAACAGTATCGCCTTTTTCTGGCTAACTATGGTCTATTCCGGAGCTATACCAAAAGAAGAAGTTCCTGCTTTCGATACTTATGTTAAGGAATTAAAATATTCTGCTGCCAACAATATGAATTTCTACGAGATCAGAAAGCGTTTTGCCATTACTCCGGAGGATTCATTTAAAATGGAACCTGCATTCGAAAGTTTTCAAACCATTAAGAAAGGTACTTTACTAGCCTATTACAATGATGAGCCCGTTTATGCAGAAAAAAAGAGCATACTTTTTATGCCCCTCTATCAACCGCTGGGAGCAGAAGGGTATTTTATAATAAAACGGATTCCAAAATGGATTCTGGGCATGTCTGCTGTACTGCGAAAGGTGAAAGCAGATCATCTTCTAACCATATTGCCAGGGGTATCCTGGAGAGATTCTTCCAAAAAACAATTGCTGGTGAACCTCAAAGTAGCCCGCTTTTACAGCAAGTCTATCTTTCACCTGCTCGGATTTCGTAGCAGAAAGATAGATCAGACCCATCTCGTGATTAATAACCGTGAAAAGGTGGCCAGGAATGAACTTGTATAAGGACTGTCCCTGGTATTAATCCCAACCATTAATAGTAAGTGACGGCTTCCTTTCTATTGCTGATTTGGCAACCAGATGTTATTCTCAATCTGCACATCAGCCATCAGTTGAGAAGGATCCAAAACAATGGCCTTTATAGTTGCCATTGGTTGCTCTATCCTAAAACTATAGGTAGGATATGCCCAGGCCCAATCTTGCAATACAGTACGGGGTATTCCTCTATAAGGATTTTCCTTTTCTCCCCGCATTATTTGTAAAGGCGCATAGAAGGTCTCCTGCGTTCCGTCATTATAGACCACTAAGACATCTATCGGCATTGGCATTAAGCCAATACGTTCCAATTCTATTTCTGTACCACCTTCATTCTCAGTCACTTCTTTGATCCCATAATCAATGGTATTCGTGGTTTGTGTCCAGTCTGTGAGATACCAGTCTAATTCCATCCCCGACACTTTTTCTGCCGTGCGCTTAATATCATTTGGTGTAGGGTGTTTAAACTTAAAATCTTCGTAATATTTCTTAAGCGTTTCCATTAATTTATCTTGTCCAATGACATACCCAAGCTGAGCGAGGAATACTGCTCCTTTACTGTAAGCAGCATCGCCATAGGCAGAATTGTATTCATACCGGTCTGCATGCGTTGTTTGAGGCTGTTCTTTGCCAGAAAGCACCAGGGAATAATAGCCATTATAAGAACCTTCAAAGGGATTAGGCTTCTGCTGGTTCATCACCTTATTCATACAGAGACTGGAGATAAAAGAAGTGAACCCCTCATCCATCCATTCGTGTTTGGCTTCGTTGGTTGCCAAAATATGCTGAAACCAGGAATGAGCCAATTCATGGACCATAACACCTACCAGACTTTCAAATTTTCGCTCACCTGTAATAAGCGTACTCATGGCATATTCCATACCGCCATCGCCGCCTTGCACTACCGAGTATTGCTTATAGGGGTAAGGGCCAATATTCTCACTAAAGAACCTCATGGCCTCCGCGGTCTTTGGTTGTAAATTTTTCCAATTCTCAAGGATCTCCGGTTTGTTTTTATAATAGAAATGCAGGGTAGGTCCATTCTCCATGGTGAGGGTGTCATGAATATAGTCAGGATCTGCTGCCCACATAAAATCGTGTACCATTGGCGCTTTAAAATGCCAGGTAAGAGTTTTGCCTTTTACCTTTTTTACCTTGGTTCCCGGAGTTTCATATCCATGGCCAATTTCTTCCGGATTTTGCAAATAGCCTGTACCTCCTATGGTATAACTCTTATCCAAAGTAATAGAGACATCAAAATTTCCCCATACGCCATGGAACTCTCTTGCGATATACGGATCTGCATGCCAGCCTTCATAATCATATTCAGCCATCTTGGGATACCACTGGCTCATAGAAAGTGCAACGCCTTCTTTATTATCGCGGCCAGATCGTCTGATCTGCAGCGGCACCTGCCCTTCAAATGACATGGTAAAGGTAGAAGAAGCACCTGGTTCGATAGGGTGATCTAGGTTAACCACCAACACAGTTCCCTCCAGAGTATAAGAAACCTCTTTCCCGTCTTGCTTTAAGGAAGATGCTCTTAGATAGCCTATTTCGGCTGCACTTAGATCAGCAATTCTGCTTTTCCCGTCTACAAACATTCTTCTATCGGGATCAGCAATATTTTGCAGGCGAATGTCCATTTCACTTCCGGGCTGGAAGGCATTGAAATACATATGATAATAAACCCGGTTTAGAGCATCTGGGGAATTGTTGGTGTATACCAGGGTCTGATCTCCTGTATACCTGTAGGTTTTAACATCCATATTCACATTCATGGTATAGTCTACTTCCTGCTGCCAATAGGCAGTATTTCCCTGGGAATATCCAAATATCCCCGACATTACCAGAAAGATAAATACCGGTAAAATTTTCTTGCTATTGCTCATATTATGGTAATTTACTTTTGTTATTAGATATGTTATTGGCCATGATTAGGGCGTTATAGGCGTTCACCATTTTCCCTGATCGCGAAAGCTGATCAAAGGGTTTGGCCCTGGACGGATCCCCGGCTACCACCACCTTCATTTTAGTGCTTAGTCCGGAGTCCATCAAAATCTTTTTTACTTCAGGGGCACTTAAATTTGGGTAATAAGACCTGATAAGGGCAGCTACTCCACTAACGGCTGGTGCCGCCATGGAAGTACCTCCCTGAAACTCATATTTACTCGCAGGCATAGAGGAATAAATATTACCTCCGGGAGCAAACACATCCACATTACTAGCCCCGTAATTTGAAAATGAGGACACCATTTCTGAACCGTAAGAATCATCAATAGCCCCAACTGTAATCACATTGTCTGTATATTCCGCACCGCTATACTTATGATCGTTAGGAAAATTAGGATTTTGAGCACTGTCCAGATCATCTCCTTCATTTCCTGCTGCATGCACAATGAGCACATCATTGTCTGCCGCATATTTAATGGCATCGTACACCCATTCCGAATTGGGAGAAAAGGATTTCCCAAAACTACAATTGATAATCTTCGCACCATTATCAACGGCATAGCGAATTCCCCGGGCCACATCTTTATCGTATTCATCCCCATTGGGTACTGCTCGTATGCTCATAATAGCGACATTGTTAGCCACTCCATTTACACCAAGACCATTGTTTCTCTCTGCAGCAATAATACCGGCCACATGGGTGCCATGACTTTCATCTTTACTCCGGTACATAGGATTTCCATTCCCGTACTTTGTATCGGAAAAGTCATAGGGATCATCGCCAACCACTTTCCTTCCATTAAAACTAACGTTAAGGTGGTAGTCTAGTTTTTCAGAAAAATGTGCCAGCCCTTCTTCAAAATGCGCCATATCTGCTTCAATAAGCTCTATGACCTCAGGAATACTGTCTCCGTAATTTAACATCTGCTGAATAACGTTCATACTGCGTAGCAGACCCGGATCGGTAGTAGAAATTGCGGCCACCTCTTCTTTGGTATAGACTGCTTTTCCCAGATGTTTTGTGATAGCCAGATGAGATTCTTTTACAATGTCTAAAATTTGCTTTGTTTGCTGCTTGTTATTTAGAATGATCTGCTTTTTTTCTGTAGCGTCCTTTACTTCCTTATTCAATTTTTTTTGTGCCCTGGCACGCAGAGCTTCATCTCCAAGTTTTAATCGTAAGATCCTGGCATATTCCAGCTGTTCATTATAGGCTTCACCCAGGAAATTATATCCATGTACATCATCTATATAGCCATTGTTGTCATCATCAATACCGTTGCCTGCTTTTTCACCGGGATTTGTCCAGATCACATCATCCAGATCCTCATGGGTAAGATCAAGACCGGCATCTAAAACGGCAACGATAACTCTGTCACCTTTTTTCTTCCCAATGATCTCTTCATAGGCCTTGTCGACACTCATTCCGGGGATAGTGTCTGTAATCAGATCGGCATGTCCCCAATGCATTTTCTGTGCTTCCGTTAAGGGAGACACCTTTAAAGCAATGGCATCTATATTCTCAATTGGTGTGGATACAATATTTGTGCTTCCACATCCTATTACCAATAAACCGGCACTTAATAGTCCGGCAAATACGCGCATTCTTAACATCATACTTCTTCTTTATTTATGAACTTTTTTGAAATAACTTCCCGGATGGGGTATCCGGATAACTTCAATACAACCCCTATCGGCCATGGTAACATATCCGTCCCGGCCATCCTTTCCTCCAAACGCAATATTGGAGGGTTTTTTTCCTTGTAACAAGATCTCTTTGCGAAGTTTCCCTCTGGGCGAGATCATCACCACTGTGCCTTTATCGTACCTGGTAATATAGAGGTTCCCTCTTTTATCACATCGCATCCCATCCATTCCGTAATCCTCAAAAGAGAAGAAAAGTCTTTTATTGGAAATGGTACCATCTTTTAGAATATCGTATTTCCATACCTTTCTTTGAACAGATTCATTTACATACAACAACTTCCCATTAGGACTTACCTCAATCCCATTGGTGGTACCCATATCAGATTCTAATAAGTGCATTTCCCCGGTAGGTGTTACCATCCAAATATTTCCACTGCCCTCGGACCAATTTGGATCGCTCAGATAGATAAAACCTGCATCGCTTATGGCCAGGTCATTGGGCTGATTCATTGTTGAATTTTCTGCCCAAACCTCCATGGTCCCGGATCCATTTTTTAGTCTATATACTTTATGACCGGCATAATCTGCAACAAACATATTCTGATCTTTATCAAAGCGTATGCCATTTCCTATACTTCCTTCAGGTAGTGTAATAAACACTTCGCCTTTCCCTTCCTGATCTATCTTTCCTATGGTACCCTGCTCCTTGAAATTCACGGCAAATAGGTCTCCGGCTTTGTTGACGGCCGGCCCTTCTATCCCTTCCGTAAAGCTGTTTTCCGCTGTAAGGTCGGTGCTCTGAAACGCATGCAAAGGCGAAAAACCAAGGATGTTTGCCGTTATTGCGAAGAAGAATAGCTTACGAAAAGAGCTCATCAAAAGTGTGGGTTTTTTGGAGACGGATCCCCCTATCAGTATGTTTAAGGGTGCAGATCTCATTATGAGCATCGTGCTCCAGGATCAAATAATAGTTGTTGTCGGCGGCATTTTTCAGAAAGATCTCCTTTTCTGAAAGTGTTAGTAGCGGCCGTGTATCGTAGCCCATTACATAGGGCAAGGGAATATGACCAACTGTAGGCAGCAAATCTGCCATAAAGACCAGGGTTTTTCCCTTGTATTGAATATGTGGAATCATTTGTTTGTCCGTGTGCCCATCTACAAATAAGATGTCGAATCCCAGCTCAGCGCTTTTCATAAATGGAAATACCGGCCGGTCTATAAACTTTAACTGACCACTTTCTTCCATGGGCAAAAGGTTCTCTTTTAGGAAAGATGCAACTTCCCTCTTATTGGGATTAATGGCCCAGTCCCAATGTGGTTTATTGGTCCAAAATACGGCATTCTTAAATGCAGGTTCATACCCTGTATGGGTATCATTCCATTGTACACTTCCTCCACAATGATCAAAATGCAGGTGTGTCATAAACACATCCGTAATATCATCTCTGTGAAACCCTGCTTTTTTAAGCGAAGCATCCAGGCTATGGCTCCCCCAGCGGTAGTAATAGCTAAAAAATTTATCGGACTGTTTGTTGCCCATCCCCGTGTCTATCAGGATGAGTCGGGCGCCATCTTCAATAAGGAGACATCTTGCTGCGATATCTATCATATTGTTGGTATCTGCAGGGTTGGTCCTGTTCCATAAGGTTTTCGGCACCACCCCAAACATAGCTCCACCGTCTAATTTAAAATTCCCGGATTCTATTGGATATAACTTCATGAAGATGATAAACAGCGCGCAAATTAAGAAAAGACTCGCCCATAACTCCTTTTACCTCTGTATTTTAACAAATCATTGAGCATTTTGCCCCGTTTGAAGTATTTTTTGAAGTTGTTTTCCAAAATAGATCATTCCTTTAATTTCTTTAACACTGAGCAAGCGTTCTTTTTTAAGGATCAGTAAGGCACTTCCATTAGACTCTACATGGTAATACAGGTTGCTTTCCAGAAAAAGCACCAGCTCATCTGAAAATAAGCGTGAAATAGCAGGCTGATCTTCACCGCCTAAACGAAAGCGCTTGTTAAAGTCGGGGTGATTTGGAATCTCTATATCTCCAAACCCTGATAGGTTGTATAGTAGCCCAAGCAATCCTTCTTTATCCAGGGTAAATACAGGCAAATTAATAGAAAGTGGAATATGCATTACCGTGGCCTTAATGACCTCTTTGGCAATAAACTGCCCTTCGGTAAATTCCACATCAAATACGCTCATCTTATTCTTTGCGTCCTTAAGCTGATTGTAGCAAAAAGGGATATCACGAGAATTAAAGAAGACAAAGTTTCTTAGAAAGTGGGTGTCCTTCTTTTTCTTGGGAATATATTTCCATTTAAAATCTTTAGCCGCCTCTTTCAGATCCTCCTGTCTTCTTGTAAAATACCGTTCAATGGGCTTCAGAGCTCTAAGCGGAATTATTTTTCGAATAGCGAACGGATGCACGGAATCTGCTTCGTGTTTATCTAACCCGATAAGCTCAATATGCCCTCCTTTGTGATCAAAGATCTCACGGTAATTTTCTAAGCCTTCCAGAACCGTATGATCCACAAAACTACACATAGAAAAATCGACCACTACTTCCTCATTTTCGGAAATGACATCCAACTTATTTTTCAGTTTATAGTAATTCATAAAGCTGCAGAAGTGTTTTACGCTTACAAAATAATTACCCCCATCTGCCTCCCGAAACATCAGGATATTGGGTTTAAAGAGATGGGTAATAAAAAGAAGAATGCTTTTATTGACAAGGATATGAATAATGAATGTTACAAGAATACCTACGGCAATACCTGTAATTAGGTTAGTTGTAAGGGTGGCGATAACGGTGGCAAAGAAAATGATGATTTGTTCCTTGCCTATACTGGCTATTTTTTTGATAGCTGCAGGCGTTGCCAATTTATAGCCGGTATACACCAGAATAGCGGCAAGGGCAGAAAGCGGGATCTTTCTGAGCTGCTCCTGAAAGATCAAAACAAAGGCCACCAGGAAGACAGCATGGAAAAAGTTGGAAGAGCGGTTAGTGGCTCCCGTATTTACGTTTACAGAACTCCTGGCAATTACCGTAACTACATTGAGCCCCCCAATAAAACCACTGATGGTAGTAGCAAGGCCAAGGGCCTTTAGATCCTTGTTTACGTTAGAATGTCTGTTACCCGGATCTAACTTATCTACTGCTTTTATACTTAGCAGGGATTCAATGCTGGCTATAAGAGTGATCGCAAAAACAGCGAGTATGAATTGTACCTCTAAGACCTTCCCAAAATCTGGAAATACCAGAGAGGAAATTACATTATCCGGGATGGGGATCAGGAATTTATCATCTATGGGATAGGTAATGCCGGTCCAGGCGCAGAAGTAATTAAATCCGATGGAAAGAATAAGGATCCACATTGGTGCTGGGATCAACTGTACAATCCTATTCCTGATTTTAGCATAGAATGCCATGATAAACAAGCTCAAAAAGCCAATGATGGCAGCAGCCACCACGCTTAAACTATCTGTTTCCCACAAGGCATAGAGCCCCGCAGGGATTTGAAACAAAAGGCTTACAATATTCCCGGCCTCATTGTTATTGCCGATCATTATATGAAATTGTTTGGCAAGGATTCCTATCCCAATAGCTGCTAACATCCCCTGAATAGCAGAGGCAGGGAAAAAATCGGCCAGGCGTCCCATTCTGAGAAAACCAAGTAACATCATTAAAATACCGGAGAACACTACAGCTGCCAGGGTAAAAAGATACCCCTGATAAAGATCACCGCCCCCAAGGGTAGTAATAGCCCCTAAAAGTACGATCACCAGGCCATTTCCCGGACCTGTTATGGTAACATGCGTTCCACCCAGAACAGCAACGATCACCCCACCAACCACGGCCGGTATAATGCCGGCAATAGGGGGAGCCTCACTTGCCAGCGCCAGTCCCAATCCTAAAGGAAGTGCAATTAAAGACACTACAAAACCGGCAAAGACATTCTTGGGAAGGTCTTTTATAAAGATGGCGGTTGAGCTTTTTTTGGCTATCACTTACGGTCTCTAACAATTAGTACATCCGTAGGTAAATCGGATAGAATATGTTCAATATCGTGTGGAAAAACTCGATCTAGAATTCCCAATTTTTCCGGGGCATTCATCACGAGCAAATCGGCTCTGACCACCTCGGCATAGTGCCCAATGGAATATCCTCTTCGTCCAAAAATACTCTGGATCTTTATATCAATAGAATCCGTTAACGCTTTTGGAAAGCTGGCGATCAGATTTCGCACACGCGATTCCTCTTTTCGCTTTAAACGCTCTTTTTTCAAGGAGGCTCGCTTTAAAGAACGGTCGTCTTCTACTGTTACATGGACTTCTTTTTGAGTGATCTCCTCTACGATGGTTATTTGTTGCACGGCTAGGGCCTTTGATACCTGAAATGCCTTTAAAATGGCAACCGGAGTACTTGGATCATCAAAACCGTTTACTACCAGGTGTTGAGAGGCCACTCTCACAGCCGAGGGTTTAATCAACAACAAGACAGAACAATGCACCTTTCTGGTTAGGTCCCTGGCTATGGTCCCCATATAGAACTGGTACATATTTTCGTGCTGTAAGGCGCCCAGAACAAGAAGGTCTACATCAAATTTCTCGCAGGCCTTCAGGATGGTAGCAACAGGCTTTCCCTCCATCCAATGAACTTCCGGATGGTATTCGGGGTATTCAATTGTTTTGAGTAAGGCTTCAATAGTAGCGCTCTTTTCGGGTGTTTTGGTCCCTACATGTAATAGAATAAGTTTGGTATTGAAGTAATAGGCGATCCTGGTTATTTCCAGGATGTTAACCTCCAGAGAAGGCGAAAACGCAAACCCGAATAAGATGGTCTTAAAAGGCCTGTGAGTTATATCCATGGGCTCCATTGGCGTAATATACCATAAATTGAGAGAATTAAAAGAGCCGGGACCAGTTCTGTAACAAAATAGAATTAACCCCCATATTTTTCCGGCGTTTGTTCATTATTGTTTTTATTTGCGATGAGAAGTAGGTGCAAAAAGAGAATGAATTGCATCTCACAGGCATAAAGTATTGAATATGGTAGAGTTAGCAGGAATAATTATTCTGGGGATCATAGCACAATGGGTGGCCTGGCGCCTAAAACTACCCGCCATTTTGCCCTTGATCCTTATTGGCTTGTTGGTTGGCCCCATATCCACACTTTATACAGAAAATGGAGAAAAACTCATTCAGCCTATATGGAATGGGGAAGTCGGACTTTTCCCCGGCGACGGACTTTATTATTTTGTTTCTCTGGCCATAAGTATCATTCTTTTTGAGGGAGGACTTACTTTAAAAAGATCTGAAATTTCTAATGTAGGCCCTGTTATCACCAAATTGATAACCGTAGGCACGCTGGTCACTTTTTTTGGAGCGGGCATAGCGGCACATTTTATTTTTGACCTTAGCTGGCAGATCTCTTTTCTGTTCTCTGCTTTAATTATTGTAACGGGCCCCACTGTAATTACACCCATTCTAAGAAACATTCCCTTAAAGAAAGATGTTTCCGCTGTTTTAAAATGGGAGGGGATCCTTATAGACCCTATTGGTGCCCTGGCAGCTGTATTGGTCTTTGAATTTATCAGTGTAGGGGAAGGACAGGCCTATACCAAGACCGCCCTTATTGAATTTGGAAAAATCGTTCTTTTTGGATGCAGTTTTGGATTCACCTTTGCCCATGCCCTGGCATTTGCCATCAAAAAGAATTTTATTCCACACTATTTACTCAATGTGGCCTCCCTTTCCACGGTGCTCCTGGTTTTTGTGCTATCGGACGTTTTTGCACACGAATCCGGGCTATTGGCCGTAGTGGTCATGGGGATGGTAATGGGGAACATGAATCTCCCCAATATAAAGGAATTGCTATATTTTAAGGAATCGCTGAGTGTTCTCCTTATTTCCATTCTTTTTATCCTGCTGGCTGCCAATATCAACATTAGCGATATGGAGCTTATCTATACCTGGCAGACAGCCATACTGTTCTTGGTGATCGTCTTTGTCATAAGGCCTATCGGCGTTTTCCTAAGCAGCAGAGGCTCTGGTCTAAAACTCAATGAGAAATTGTTTATTGGCTGGGTAGGCCCCCGTGGTATTGTAGCTGCAGGTATCGCCTCTCTTTTTGGCTCCAAGCTAATGTCAAAAGGAGAAGTAGGCGCAGAATATATTACCCCTTTGGTCTTTATGATAGTGCTGGGAACGGTGTTACTAAATGCTACCACAGCCAGGCTGGTTGCAAAATGGGTAGGCGTTTTTCTGGAACGCTCAGAAGGGATACTTATCATAGGGGCCAGCAAAGCATCGCGCATTATTGCCAATTATCTGCATAACAACAACAGACATGTAGTGGTCATTGACAATAATGAGACCAATATTCAAAAATGCAAGAGCATGGGTCTCGATGCTATTGCGGCTAATATCTATTCGGACTCGCTAACAGACAATATAGAATTAAATGACGTGGGCTATTTAATGGCCCTTACCGGCAATTCTGAGATCAACAAATACGCCATCAATAAGTTTCGAAAACAGTTTGGAGAGAACGGAGCTTTTAGGTTGGTCAACGCAGATGAGATGACCGATCCGGAGAATAACCCTAAGGAGGGGCTTTTTTCACATACGGACGACTTTATTAAAATTACCGAAACGGTTAGGAAGTTTCCCGCCATCCATGAAATAGACCTAAAGGACCAGGAACACTATGAGGGTCTTATAGAGATCACCAAGGCAGATGACCATATTATTCCCATTTTTTTGAAGGCTCCGGATGATGAACTGTTTATCATTAGTTCGTTTTCAAAGGAATTTAAGGATATATCCGAAGGCTATAAACTGGTGTATCTCGGAAAAATGTTTGAATCTGCTGAAGGTGTAGCAAGCAATAATAACAATCCTGCCTAGTCATTCAATTTTAGAACGGCCATAAAGGCTTGTTGAGGGATCTCAACATTTCCTACCTGTCTCATTCTCTTTTTCCCTTTTTTCTGCTTCTCCAGCAATTTTCTCTTTCTGGAAATATCACCACCATAACATTTGGCGGTTACATCTTTTCGCAGGGCTTTAATGGTCTCACGGGAAATTATCTTCGCCCCAATGGCCGCCTGAATAGGAATGTCGAATTGTTGTCTTGGGATAAGTTCTTTGAGTTTTTCGCACATTCTCTTCCCAATATTGGCCGCATTATCTGCGTGAATAAGGGCAGAAAGCGCATCTACAGATTGTGCATTTAACAGGATATCTACTCTCACCAACTTGGAAACTCTCATCCCAATAGGAGCATAATCAAAAGAAGCATATCCCTTGGATACGGTTTTTAGTCGGTCGTAAAAATCAAATACGATCTCTGCCAAAGGCATATCAAAGTTTAATTCTACCCGCTCGGTGGTCAGATAGGTCTGATTGGTGATCTGTCCCCTTTTTTCAATACAGAGGGACATTACGTTCCCGACAAAATCGGATTTTGTGATAATGGTTGCCTTTATGTAAGGCTCTTCTACTCTGTCCAGGGTTGAAGGATCCGGAAGATCGGACGGATTGTTGACAATGATCGGTATCTCAGGATCTTTACGGGTAAAGGCGTGGTAGCTAACGTTAGGTACGGTAGTGATCACGGTCATATCGAACTCGCGTTCCAGGCGCTCCTGAATGATCTCCATATGGAGCATTCCCAAAAAGCCACAACGAAATCCAAAGCCCAGAGCGGCACTACTTTCCGGCGCAAATACCAGAGAAGCATCGTTCAATTGTAATTTTTCCATGGAAGATCTCAATTCCTCAAATTCTTCCGTGTCTACCGGATAGATCCCGGCAAAGACCATTGGCTTCACATCCTCAAAGCCGGCAATAGGATTTTTGGTGGGGTTGGTTGAATCTGTAATGGTATCACCCACTTTTACTTCCCGCGCGTCCTTGATCCCTGTGATCAGATATCCAACATCTCCCGCTTTAATGCTGGGGCGTGGTAACTGTGTAAGCTTAAGCGTTCCCACCTCATCCGCGAAATACGATTTACCGGTGGCAACAAATTTTATTTTTTGTCCTTTTTTAATCTCCCCATTGATCACCCTAAAATAGGTTTCAACCCCACGGAAAGGATTATAAACAGAATCGAATACCAGGGCTTGTAGAGGTTCATCCACAGTTCCTGAAGGAGGTGGAATACGTTCTATGACGGCTTTAAGAATGGCCTCAATCCCAAGACCGGTCTTTGCACTGGCGGGGATCACATCTTCTGCTTTACATCCTAAAAGATCTACAATATCATCGGTCACTTCTTCCGGACTTGCACTGGGCAGGTCCACTTTATTCAGGATAGGAATGATCTCCAGATCGTTCTCCAGAGCCAGGTACAGATTAGAAATGGTCTGCGCCTGTATACTTTGTGCGGCATCTACCACCAATAAGGCACCTTCACAGGCGGCAATGGAGCGCGAAACTTCATATGAAAAATCGACATGCCCGGGGGTATCTATCAGGTTCAGCACATAGGTCTGCCCCTCATACACATACTCCATTTGGATGGCATGACTCTTAATGGTAATACCTCGCTCGCGCTCAATATCCATATTATCTAACAACTGTTCTTTCTTTTCACGTTCGGTTACAGAACCGGTGAAATCCAGAAGCCTATCGGCCAGGGTACTTTTCCCATGATCAATATGAGCTATGATACAGAAGTTTCTGATGTGTTTCATTTTCCTTTTCTTGCGCTGCTGATAAGAGCGGCAAAGATACTGCTAATATTACTTACTCCTGCCACTCGGCAATAAACAAGTTGGTGTCTCTTGTCCCCCCGTTATTGCGATTGCTGGAGAAAGCCAGATATTTTCCATCATTGGAAAAGACCGGAAAGGCATCAAAGGTCTCCCCATGTGTTACCCGCTCCAGATTCTTCCCATCTATATCAATAAAATACAGGTTAAAAGGGAAGCCTTTTTCTGCTTCAAAATTACTGGAGAAGAGGATCTTTTTTCCTGAAGGGTGAAAGAACGGACTCCAGTTGGCATTCCCTAAAAAGGTAAGTTGTTTTAGGTTGCCACCATCGGCATCGCAAATAAATAATTCCATATCGGTAGGCTCTACAAGGCCCTGGGATAACAATTCCTTGTATTCCGCAATGGCGGCTTCGGTCTTAGGTCTGCTGGCTCTAAAGATTATCTTGGTGCCATCCGGAGAAAAGAAAGCGCCTCCATCGTAGCCCAACTCGTCTGTTATCTGAACTACATCTGTCCCATCGAGGTTCATGGTGTACAATTCCAGATCCCCACTTCGCATGGAGGTAAACACAATTTTATCTCCTTTTGGGGAAACGGTGGCCTCGGCATCATAGCCGGGCAGATCGGTAAGCTGATCTACAATATTGCCTTCAAGATCGGCCACAAAGATGTCGAATGAATCATAGACCGGCCATACGTATGTCCCATTAGATCTGAGAGGCACATCGGGGCATTCCTTATCCGAAAGGTGGGTGGACCCATATACAAAGTGTTTATTATCTGGCAGGAAATAAGAGCAGGTGGTGCGCCCCATCCCGGTACTGATCATAGGAGGGATACTCTCTTTAAAATTCTCAGAGGTATTCATCAGAAATATCTGATCGCATTCCATACCCCATTCCTTGTTATTAGACTGGAAGATCATCATACTATCATCAAAACTCCAGTATGCTTCCGCGTTGTCCCCGCCAAAGGTGATCTGTCGAATCGACTTAAAATATTTTTCCTCCGGATAGATCAGTGTATCCGAACCTGCCATCAAGGAGATAGTTTCAGTAGCCGGTGCTTCGGTTGTTTTAGGATCGGTTTTACAGCTGAAGAAAGGTATTAAAAGTAATAAAAAGACTATTTTTCTCATGAGTTGATTAATTTTGCACAAAATTAATGTCAATTATGATGAAACAAAGCATATGGCTTATTTTTCTTGCAATTTTTATTTCCTGCAAGCAAGAGCCTACCAAAACGTACACCCTCCAGGATGATGTAGCTTTTCTGGCGAGCGACTCCCTGATGGGGCGTGAAACGGGGACAGAGAATGAATTGATGGCAGCAGACTATCTGGTAAAACGCTTAAAAGAGATTGGGCTGGCCCCTGCAGGAAATGCGGATACCTATTTCCAGACCTTTACCTTTAAACCCCGCAAGGATCCGCACCAGGAAGTAACTTATATTCAGGCAGGAGACAGTAGTATTACCGGGACCAATGTCATTGGTTTTATTGATAACAAAGCAACAAACACTATTATCCTGGGGGCTCATTATGACCATTTAGGAATGGGAGGCGAAGGATCGCTTCACCGAGGTGAAGCTGCCATCCACAACGGGGCAGATGACAATGCAAGCGGCGTAGCCGTACTGCTGCAACTGGCAAAAAAACTTAAGGAAAGCGAGCTAAAGGGGAACAATTACCTGATCATGGCCTTTTCCGGAGAGGAAATTGGGCTGTTGGGCTCTAATTACTTTGCAAAGAACCCCACCGTTGATCTGGAAAATGTGAACTATATGATCAACATGGACATGGTAGGCAGGCTGCGGGAAAGTAACGCACTTTCTGTAAGCGGCACAGGCACTTCTGTTATGTGGCCTCAGGTACTCAATGCCAATAATCAGAACTTTGAACTGGTGCTGAAAGAATCTGGAGTAGGGCCTTCAGATCACACCTCTTTTTATCTCCAGGACATCCCTGTGTTGCATTTATTTACGGGGCAGCATGAGGATTACCATAAACCCACGGATGATGCCGAGAAGCTCAATTATGAAGGTATGGAGCGTATCACTACCTATATCATGGCGGTCATCACCGAATTAAACGATGACGAAAAACTCACCTTTCAGAAGACCAAGAATGAGAGTGAGGAAGTTCCCAGGTTTAAAGTAGCCATGGGCGTTATTCCCGATTATATGTATGAAGGAAAAGGAATGCGGATAGATGGGGTAAGCGAGGATAAGCCTGCTCAAAAAGCCGGACTCCAAAAAGGCGATGTGGTAGTGCAAATGGGAGATAGTGTTGTGGTAGATATGATGAGCTATATGCGCGCACTTTCTGTCTTTGAGACAGGTAATACCACTGAGGTTGTGGTAGATAGGAAGGGAGAAAAGATCACAAGTCCAAATCACTTTTTAAAAGCCATTGTTGATTTTCAAAACCCGAAAATTATGGTAGAGAGATAAGAAGATAGACTGTTTTTTATCAGTCATCTCATATTATTTCTTAGATTTAGGCTCAACCTACTGCATTGTGAAATACCCCATTTTCATTTTATTGGGAATTGTCCCCTTGTTATTAATGAGCCAGACCTTTAAAGTCTCTGGCGTTGTTAAGGACGCGGAAGGCATGCCACTGCCGTACTCCAATGTTATCTTGCTACAGGTGGCAGACAGTTTGCAGGTTAAGGGTATTTCTGCAGATGAAAATGGCCGTTTTTCCATCACCAATATAACTCCGGACACCTATTATTTACAGGCCGCCTACTTTGGTTACACTTCGGTCTTGGTAGCTTTGGATGTAAGGCGAAATATAGAAATTGGGGCTATCGTCCTTGAACCAGATAGTGAATGGTTAGAAGGGGTGTTGGTAACAGGTAAGAAACCAGTGATTGAGCGCCAGACAGACCGCATTGTCTTTACCGTTGAGAATACGGTGGTTAGTGAAGGCAGCGCCTTCGATATTTTACGTAAATCACCTGGGGTTATTGTGTCTCAGGAGAATCTGGAAATACGGGGGCAACAGGCCACGGTGTATCTAAATAACCGAAAGGTGCAATTATCTCAGGATGAGATCAAGGAGTTTCTCAGAGGTCTTTCCGGGAATATGATCGCTGCGGTAGAGGTAATTCCCAATCCTCCTGCCAGTTACGAGGCAGAAGACGGCCCTATTCTTAATATTCGGACCACAACCAATATTGCACCTGGCTACAAGGGAAGTATAAGGGCGCAGGCAGAACAGGCTATCTTCCCTAAATACGGCCTCGGAACAGGCCATTATTTTAAAAGTGAGACGCTAAGCTTTTTCGCCAATTATACCATCAGCCCCAGAAAGGAATTCAGAAAGTCCGAAAGCCAGATACATTTTATTGAACCCCTGAATACTGTTTTTGCCAATTGGGATACTGATTATGACAGAACAGAACGGTCCCTGGCACAACAGGCCACGGTGATCCTGGATTTTAACCCCTCAGAACGCCACCTTTTTAACCTTACTTCCAACATGAGTATTTCTCCTAATAAGAGGATCCTGAATGAGGTTTATACAGAAATGAGAAATGGGCAGGGACAGATAGATTCAACACTTCAAAACAAGAGCACGCTAAACGAAGATCTGCTCAACATATCGGCAGACCTTAGTTATGAGTACCGGTTAAAAAAACAAGGCGCTTTTTTAAAGGCCAATGCCCATTATACATATTATGATCTATCTCGTCAGCAGTCCGGATCTAGTGATTATTTTGATACCTCCGGGCAATTTTTGAGAAACTTTATGTTCTCTACAAATGCGCTTCAGGACATCAACATTTATACAGGCCAGATCGATTATTACACCCCCCTGAAATCTGGTAATTTTGAAACCGGGGTAAGGGGTTCCGTAATTAAGTCGAAGAGCGGTATTGACTATCTGGACGTGAACAATAATCAGCCTCCATTTAATATTGCGCTCACAGACCAGTTCAACTACGATGAAAAGGTAGGGGCACTGTATGCAAGCATTTACAATGAATGGGGAGCATGGTCCTTTAAGCTGGGACTCAGGGGAGAACAGACCAGGGTAGACGCCCGTTCTGAAACCCTGAACCAGATAAATACCCAAAATTATTTTGAATTATTCCCTTCCTTTTTCCTTAGCCGAAGTCTGGGGAAAGAGAACAGCTTTACGTTAGATTACAGCCGCAGGCTTACCCGTCCTAAATACTCAGACCTTAATCCGTTTCGGTATTTCCTCAATGAAAATGATTACAATGAGGGCAACCCCAACCTGGTGCCTAATTTTAGTCATAATTTTAACCTTAACCTCAATATAAAGGACACCTATTTCTTTGATATCTATTACAGGGATAATGGCGCCTATATAAGCAGGCTTACCTTTCAGGACAATCAGAATCAGACCCTGAGAGAGATAAAACAAAATGTACTGGGAAGCTATTCTTATGGCATAGACTTTACAGTAGCCACCTCTCTTGCGCCCAACTGGTATGTGTACTTCTACAATTCCCTATTTTATGAAGACGAGACCTTTTTGGTGGTAGAAAGTGCTATTGACGATTATACCAATAAGGTAACCGGCTATTACGGAAGCCTGAGCAACAGCTTTACACTTTCCAAGGACGCGAGCTGGAAAGCTGATGCCTCCCTCACCTATATGAGCGGCTTTTTATTTGGTTCTTTTCAGGTATCTGAGACCATTAGTCTTACAGCGGGCTTACGGAAGTCTCTTTGGGATAAAAGGGCCGTACTTTCTATTGTAGCAGAAGATCTGCTGGGCCGGGCAAATGCCACTTATGTTTCCCGTTATGCCAACCAGGACAACACCTATTTTGAACGTCCGGAAACGCAGTTCGTTAGGCTTAGTTTTACCTATAACTTTGGGAATTTTAAGTTGAGGAATTCAGACGGCGATATCAGAAAAAGTGAATTACAACGCCTTGATAACGAGTAAATTCGTTGTTATTCCTTCTTTATTCATAATTTTGCCGCTTTGGAGATATTCATATGCCACAAATAGGAGACATACAATTACCAAATTTTCCGCTTCTCCTCGCACCTATGGAGGATGTAAGCGATCCCCCTTTCCGTGCTTTGTGCAAGGAACAGGGCGCTGATGTGGTCTATACCGAATTTATTTCTTCAGAAGGTCTTATCCGCGATGCCGCTAAAAGCGTTATGAAGCTAGATATCTATGAAAAAGAACGCCCGGTAGGCATACAGATCTTTGGGGCCAATCTGGACTCCATGCTGCAATCTGTGGAGATCGTAGAAAAATCTAATCCGGATATCATTGATATCAACTTTGGCTGCCCGGTAAAAAAGGTGGTCTCTAAAGGGGCCGGGGCCGGCATTTTAAAAGACATAGACAAGATGGTCTCCCTCACCAAAGCCATGGTAGAGCACACCAAACTCCCTATTACCGTAAAGACGCGACTAGGCTGGGACCAGGATTCCATCAAGATCGTTGAGGTAGCAGAACGCCTGCAAGACGTAGGGTGTAAGGCTATTGCCATTCACGGAAGAACCCGGGTACAGATGTACAAGGGGAGTGCCAATTGGGCTCCAATAGCCGAAGTAAAGAACAATCCCAGAATGCATATCCCTGTTTTTGGAAATGGGGATATCAATAGTCCGGAAGACGCTAAAAGAATGCGCGATGACTATGGTCTGGATGGGGCTATGATTGGGAGGGCCAGTATTGGCTATCCCTGGTTCTTTAAAGAGGTAAAGCACTACTTTAAAACAGGAACGCATCTAGAACCGCCCACTATGGAAGAACGGGTAGATGCCGCGCGCAGACATCTGCAAATGGCGATAGATTGGAAGGGAGATAAACTCGGAGTTTTTGAGACAAGAAGACATTATACCAATTACTTTAAGGGCATTCCTAATTTTAAGGAATTACGACTTAAAATGGTGACTAGTGATGAGGCTGCGGATGTATTTGCTGCCTTTGATGAGGCCCTTGAGACCTTTGGGGATTATCAATTTGCCTAGGCAGATAAAAGCTTCTTATTTACTCTGCTGCTGGCTATCTTAGAGGCCAATACTCCCAGGATCAAAATAGTTCCCAGTACAATCAACACATTTATCCAATTGTATTCTACCGGATAGGAGAGCGAAGGCGTTATTTTAAGCCATCCAAACAGTAATTGGGACCAGATCAGTAAGGAGGCGAGGAAGACGCCTAAGAGTCCACCCAAACCGGTCACCAAAAGGCCCTGTATAAAATAAATACGCCGTATTTCTTTTACTGTGGTACCGAGGCTGTAGAGGGTTCTTGAATTCTGTTGTTTATCTAAGATCATCATAATGATTGCGCCCACCACATTAAAGAGGGCAATGATAAGCACCAGGGTAAAGATGAGGTAGGTAGCCAGGTTTTCTGTGTTTAGCATTTTATAGAGGGTGCTATTCTGTTCCTGTCTGTCTTTTAGGATCACTTTGTTGCCAAGCACAACGGCAATATCGGCTCTTACTTCAGTAATATCTGCCGTTGGAGTTAGTTCAAAATTAATGGCAGAGATCTCATTGTTTTCCCGTTCTAACAAGGCCTGCACCAGGGGCAGGTTGGCGAAGACGTATTTCTTATCCAGGTTTTCTTCTACCGCATAGACCCCGCTCATCACCAAGGATAATTCATTATAGGGTTTAGATTGGAAGGAGGTAGTGCCTTTCCCCGGTTTTGGGGCCAGCACTATAAGGGGATTGCGATAATCGTTGATGGTGAGGCCCAGCATATTGGCGATGCCCAGGCCAATGACGCCCTGTTGGTCACTCACATCCCATTGCCCCCAATAGATGGCACTGTCTATATGGGTGGCCATAGCGTAAGAGGTATCTACACCTTTGATAAAGGCAACATGACTCTTTTGTTTATGGGTGAGGTAGACGCGTTCTTCCAGCTCTTTTGAATAAGAGGCAATACCCGGAATGTCTTGTAATTTTTGTTCTGTTTCCGGAAGAAGGCTAAAGTATTTTCCTGTTTGCGGTTCTGCTTTCAGGCTGGGGTCAAAGGTTTCGCTAAAGGAAAGGCTGAAAGTTTTAAGTCCGGCGAAGCCGGATAGCACAATAAACAAGGCTGCGGCGCCAATAACGATAACAAGAAAGGTGATAAAATTGATGATATTTACCGCATTCTGGCTGCTCTTAGAGCGCACATACCTTTTGGCAATGTAGAATGGGAAATTCAAGTTTGGTATATTTTATTAGGTTTTCTTTCTTTTAGGCAGCAGGTCTGGATTTTCTATAGGATTGTCTCCTTTTTTTAAGGATTTTTCTATGCCGTCTATATATTCCAGGGAATCATCGAGAAAGAAAGAAAGTTCTGGCATACGGCGCAGTTGGTGGCGTGTACGCTGGGCAAGGGCATGTTTAATTTGTGGCTGTTGCGCCTTCATTCCTTCAATTAATTCGGCTCCTTTGGAATTGGGAAACACACTAACATAGACCCTGGCGATAGAAAGGTCTGTAGTGACCGTTACCTTGGAAATAGAAATAAGCGTACCCTGCATACCTCCGTCTGTGGCGGCACGTTGCAGGATGTCTGCCAAGTCTTTTTGGATGACCCCTCCTATTTTTTTCTGTCGTTGCGTTTCCATGCGGCAAAAATACGTAGAATAATATGTAAATTCGAAGGACAAAGGAAGAAGTACGAAGTTGGAGGGACGAAATACGAAATACGAAATACGAAGTTGGAAGTACAAAGTACGAGGTTGGAAGTTGGAAGTTAGAAATACGAAGGAATGAATAAGATTGAACATCTGGGAATAGCAGTAAAGGACCTGCAGGAATCGAACCTGTTATTTGAAAAATTACTGGGAGCGGCTCATTATAAAACGGAGGAAGTGGCTTCGGAGGGGGTGAACACTTCTTTCTTTAAGGTGGGGCCAAATAAGATAGAATTACTGGAAGCTACAAAGCCAGACAGTCCTATTGCAAAGTTTATAGAGAAGAAGGGGGAGGGGATTCATCATATTGCCTTTGAAGTAGATGATATTAAGGCAGAGATCGCACGTCTCAAGGGAGAAGGCTTTATTGTGTTAAACGAAGAACCCAAAAAGGGCGCCGATAATAAGTGGGTAGCTTTTCTGCATCCTAAAACTACCAATGGGGTGCTGATAGAATTGTGTCAGGAGAGAGGGTAGTATACCCGTTTACAGTGATCTAACTGTAGTTGTGTCATAAATTCTTCTCACAATTAAAAGATAGATGGTACGGTATTTAATTCTTTTACTATTAATGATTGTTTATCATGGGACTAAAGCTCAGTCCCTTGATAAAGACACCTTATTTTTTAAGTTGGATAAAAAATACATTATTCAATCATTAGGAAATGAAAATGAATATATTTTAAAGGACAGTAATGAAGACGGAACTTTCTTTTTTGTAAAAGATGGAGTACGTAAAGATCTTAAATATGAAAAGAAAATTTGTCTGAAAAAGTATGTCAGAAAATCCAAATATTATAATAGATCTTCCATTAGAAAGCTAAATGATTTAAGATTAATGGAGCATTTGGAAAAATATGTGATATTCTTGATTAAAGACGATGACTTTATTAAAGTAATCCCCGGACACGGCATAGAATAGGAAAATTTGACTATAAATTTCTTTTAGAATATGAGTAGCGAGATTGGGACTAAATACCAAATTTCAATATGTTTTTAAAGAATACATCAAAAAAGCATTCAACAGGATTAGTGATTATTCTGTTGCTTTCCTGTATTACTTCCTGGTCCCAGACGGATGCTTATGAGGAGCATAAGAATGAAGTGATCTCATTTATGATCGATAAGATGGCGTATCCGCTCCCGCCGCCACCACCACCAGGAGACACTCTTCAAAGGATCCCGCAGCGTGTTATTGATTCTATGAACAAGATAAAGGTAGATATAGGTCTCTACCCCGTTATGCGTGATTTGAAAGAGGTCCATAAATCTGTGCCAGAGGAATATACCTCTTTAGTAAAACCTAAGGAAGGTTTGGAAATTACCTCATTAAAAGGGTTGCAGAGTAAAAAAGGACATTATTTGCAAATTGCCGACACCAATAGATTGAAGATGCAGATTGATCATCTGGATTTTCTATGGCTCTTCAATTTTTCTAAGATCTATTTTAATGAAGATTATACAAAGGCCATATTTGAGATGTCTATGAGCACCAGTGGGTTGGCAGGTTTTCTTAGTGTTTATTGTTTAGAAAAAGAAAATAGGGTTTGGCACATTACATTTGAGAAAGGTCTTTTAATATGGTAAATGGGTAGCTTTTCTGCATCCTAAAACTACCAATGGGGTGTTGATAGAATTGTGTCAGGAGATAGAGTAGGGCACCTAAGAAAATACCAAGGAGATTTAATGAATTTTTTCTAAATTTTCATCAAAAGGAATCATTTTAGGCATTATTAGATGCACTACGCCTAGCACTATCAGATAACAGGATCCTGCAATCAAAAATGCCCAGAAATAAGCCGTGTTGTCTGCCTGATCTAAAAATCTACCTAATATTTTACTGCTGACTATGCCAGCCACGGCCCCCACCATTCCTCCCAAACCAACTATGGAGGCGGTCGCTTTTTTAGGAAAGATGTCGGACACCAAGGTATATATATTGGCAGACCAGGCCTGATGCCCTGCCGCACCTATGCCTATCAGAAAAACGGCCACCCATTTGTTTTCTGCAAAAGCCACATAACAAACAGGGATAATCATGATGGCACATATCAATAAAGTGATTTTACGTGCTTTATTAATGGACCATCCCTTTTTTATAAAATACCCGGATAAATAGCCTCCCAAAATACTTCCTCCGTCTGCAAGGGCATACATAATAAAAAAGGGGACACCTATATCTTTTAGTTTCAAGCCAAAGGTCTCGGCCAAGAATTTGGCGCCCCAGAAAAGGTAAAAATACCAAACTGCATCTGTAAGTTTTGCTACTGCAAAAGCCCAGGCTTCTTTCTTCTTTACAACCTTCAACCATGGTAATTTATCCTTACTAGCCTCTATTTCAGAATCACTCAGGATATATGCAAGTTCTTTTTTACTCAGTTTTGGATGTTCTTCAGGTTTCTTATAATACCGAAACCACAGATAGACCCAAACAGCACTTAATACACCGGTAATCAAAAAGGGAATTTGCCAATTGGTGCCATCTTCAAGCACAATCCACCCTACTACAAACGGTGCTGCAATGGCTCCCAGGCTTGTGGCTGCATTAAAAATACCCGTGGCAAAGGCACGTTCTTTTTTTGGAAACCATTCAGCCACGGTTTTAATGGCGGCCGGAAAGTTACCGGCCTCCCCAAAGCCCAATCCAAACCGGGCCAGGCTAAAGCCTATGACACTAAAAGCGGGCCTAACGGCCGCATGCAACATGCCAAAAACACTCCAAATACCAATGGCAAGCGTGTATCCAATTTTTGTTCCCAGCTTATCAATGATCCTGCCCATGGTAAGCAAGCCAATGGCATAAGCAACCTGAAAACTGACGAGAATATTGGCGTAGTCTTCATTAGACCAATCGAACAGATTTTGAAGGGTTGGCGCCATCACACCAATAATACTCCGGTCAAAATAATTAATGGTTGTTGCAAACATTAACAGCGCTAATATCCTATAGCGATAGTTTCCAATGCGCGCTGTAATTGTCTTTCATTTTGGATGTATTTATGTCGAACTGAAAATAATGTAAGGCATTGTTATAACAAATGTCCCGGACCATTTTACCTATAAATTCAATATCATTAGGCAACAGACCCTTATTGATATCTTCTGCCAATAGATCGCATAAAATACGCCTGAAATATTCATGTCTGGGAAAGGAGAGAAAACTACGGCTGTCTGTTAGCATGCCTATAAACCTGCTTAATAAGCCCATATTAGATAGGGTATTCAACTGTTTTTCCATTCCCTCTTTTTGGTCTAAAAACCACCAGGCAGAACCCCATTGCATTTTCCCGGGTATCCCGGCATTGAAATTACCCATCATGGTGGCAAACACTTCATTTTGCGATGGATTTACATTATAGGTAATGGTCTTCGCCAATTGATTTGTTGCATTTAGCGTATTGAATAATGCAGACATAAAATCGGCCATTGGATAATCGCCAATAGAATCGCATCCGACATCCGCACCCAGCTGTTCCTGCAAGCGGCTATTGTTGTTCCGAATGGGCCCCAAATGGTACTGTTGTACCCAGTTAAATTCGTGGTACTTTTTTCCCAGATGGATAAAAATTGCCGATTTGTAGCTATCAATTTCAGCGTGCGTACAGGGCCTCTCCCCGCAGACTTTTATCGAAAATGGCCGCTACTTCTTCCCGGGTATATGGTACCATAGTATGTGGCCCGCCCACGCCAAAGTCAGATAACCGACAACCGTGTTCATTAAAATAAGTGATCCGCTGATCAATCGCTTTTAATAAATCCGAAAAGGTGCCAACAGGAAATGAGACGCAGCTGCTTAATGTTTCTAAATATGCCGTGAATTTAGTGTTCTCCGATACGGAACAATTGATCGGCCCGGAAGGTGGGCAATACTTTTGTATAAAAATTACCTTTGGCTATTTGTTTATGGTATTGAAGATCATCTGTGGGGTCGTCTGTAGTACAAATAACCTCAACCTTCATTTCCTCCAATACCTGCGCAGGAGTCTTATGTGCCAGTACTTCATTGGCCTTTTTATAGATGGCTTTAGCGGTGGAAGGTTGCAGGATGTCATCGATGCCGAAATACCTTTTTAATTCCAGTTGTGTCCAATGAAACAACGGATTCCGCAGCGTATATGGTACCGTTTCCGCCCATTTATCAAACCGTTCTTCCAGGGATGCCGACCCGGTTATAAAGTGCTCTTCAATCCCATTGGCACGCATGGCCCGCCATTTGTAATGGTCCCCGTTCAGCCAGGCTTCCGTAAGGTTGTTAATGGGTTTGTTTTCCGCGATCTGTTTGGCCGACAGATGATTGTGATAATCCAGGATGGGTAGGTCTTTGGCATACTGATGATATAAATTCACCGCTTGTTCGGAGTTCAATAAAAAGTTTTCTGTAATAAAGGAAGTTGACTTTATCATGGTATTAGTTTAAACTTTTAGAAATTCCGAGTTCCAAACCCCGTAATTCTGCCAAGCCGCGCAGCCTGCCTATGCCCGAGTATCCCGGGTTGGTTTGTTTGTTCAGATCATCGAGCATTTGGTGGCCGTGATCCGGGCGTACCGGAATAACAGTATCTGCCCTTCCGGCCGCTTTCCTTCGCCTTTCTTCAATCACCACTTCTTTTACAATGCCAAACATATCTACATCGCCTTCCAAATGGTTGGCCTCGTAGAAATTACCTTTTTTATCGCGCTGGGTACTTCTCAGGTGTAAAAAATGAACCCTGTCTGCAAAACGCTTAAAGATTTGAACCAAATTATTATCGGCCCGTACACCCAATGAACCGGTGCAAAAAGTAATTCCGTTTTCTATCTGCGGCACTTCTGAAAACAGGTATGCATAATCTTCTTCTGTACTCACCACCCTGGGCAATCCTAATATGGGATAGGGCGGATCATCTGGGTGGAGACACATAAAAACTTCATTTTGAGCAGCAACCGGAATAATCTCCTTTAAAAAAGCCACCAGATTTTCTCGCAATTTTTGGGTGTCTATTTGTGCGTATGTATTGAGAATAGCTTGAAACTCTTCCAAGGTATAGCCTTCTTCGGCCCCTGGCAGGCCTGCAATAATATTGCTTATAAGTTTTTCTTTTGCTGCCTCTGAAAGCGATGCCAGAAAGGCTTTTGCTTCTGCTTTTTGTGATTCTGTATATGCGGTTTCTGCACCTGGTCTTTGGAGCAGATACAGCTCAAAGGCGGCAAGGGCAGCAACATCAAAGCGCAGTGCTTTAGAACCATCTGCCACCTCATAATCCAGGGAAGTCCGTGTCCAGTCTAGAACGGGCATAAAATTATAGCACACCCTATGGATGCCACAACGGCCCAAATTTTCTATACTCTTTTTATAGTTTTCAATAAGGTCCTGAAAATTATGGGAGCGTGTTTTTATGTGCTCATGCACCGGAATACTTTCCACCACACTCCAGGAAAGACCTGCACTTTCAATGCTCTTTTTGCGCTTGCTAATTTCATCGAGGGTCCAGGTTTGTCCGTTTGGAATATGGTGTAATGCGGTAACAATACCGGTTGCCCCTGCCTGTTTAATATCCGCTAATTGTACGGGATCGTCTGGTCCAAACCAGCGCCATGTTTGTTTCATGCTTATTCCCTCTTATACTCGTTTAATTTCCCAGCCTGGTTCATAGTTCCTCGACCATAGTTTCATAGCTTTCCTGTTCAGGATACGCCCGGTATTTTGGTCTACATTAAATGGCTTTTCTATTCTCGAAGCAATGTTGGCATAATGTGTCAGCATTTGGCTTACAGCTCCTTCATCTATTGGGGATGTCAGTGCCGCCTTTCCCCGTATGGCGTCAAAAAAGTTACCGGCATGCAGTGTAGACATATCGCCGCCACCGCCAAGGGCCGTTCCACCTTCAGTGCCATCAGACAGGTTTTCTTTTATCAGTTCCCCTTTTAAGCTAAATACTTTGTAACCTCCCCGGTCCATGTAAACCGAGCCCTTAGAACCGTAAACAATGGTGCCCCTGCCGGTACCGTATTTGTTATATCCGTTACTGCTTTGGCCATCCCATTGAATGGTCCGGTTATTTTCGAAAATCGAAACGTTGCGTCCATGGTATCGTACATTTCCCATCCGTCATCTTTATATTGGAATTTCCCGGCAACCACCTCTACATGTTCGGGATATTTTACATTGAGTGCCCAGCGTGCAATATCCAATTCATGGGTGGCATTGTTGCCCATTTCGGCCGTGCCATAATCCCATCCGTACCAATGCCAGTTATAATCCCAGGTATCGTGGGTGTAGTCCCTCCTCGGTGCCGGCCCCTGGAACAGCTCCCAATCCAGGCCTTCCGGAGGATTTGCCTTTACCTGGTTCGGAACACGCCCCCTGGAATTAATATAGAAGGCGATCGCCTTGTAGGCATCGCCAATTAAACCATTATGGATCTCTTTTATAATTTCCCGGGTTTGTGGGGAAGAACGCTGTTGGTTGCCCATTTGAACTACTTTGCCGATACTTTTTTTGATAGGCCACCAGCAATTCTCCTTCTTCCGGATTGTGACTGCAGGGTTTTTCCAAATACACATGTTTGCCTGCCTGCATCGCCATACATGCTCCCGGGGCATGCCAATGGTCTGGAGTAGCCATAAAAATGGCATCTACCTCCCTGTCGTCCATTATTTTCCGGATGTCGTTTTCAAGTACCGGCTGGGTAGGGAGTAGATCTGAAACGGCTATGGCAGCCTTATCGCGCTGGCTTTTCATTACATCACATAAATAGCGCAGGTCAATATTATTCTCTTTTGCGGCAATGGCGGGCAAATAGGCGCCATACCTTCTTCCCAATCCCTGAATAGCCACCTGCAGGCGATCATTGGAACCCAGGATTCTTGAATAGCTTTTGGCAGACATTGCATGGATTCCAGGGCTCAGGGTAACGCCCATAGCGCCAATAGCTGTTTTTTTAATAAAATCTCGTCTTTTTGTACCCATAGCTCGCTATTGTTTAGCGTCCTGCAGCGGACGAATTTTAATATTTTTAAAGGAAACCTGGTCGCCGTGTTCCTGTAATAAAATGTGCCCTTTTTCCAATTCTCCAAAATTCGGCCATATAGCATACTTGCTTTCCGATACCAGTTTTAAATAATCATCGCTTCCCCTTTCATATTCCAGGACCTTCATCCCGTTTAACCAATGTTCTACATGTCCTTCTTTTGAAATAATATAGGCTGTATTCCATTCTCCAATAGCATGTATGGGTTTCCCGGCATCTGCTTTTATCAGGTCGTATAAAGAGCTTACAGTTCTGCTTCCTTCATGATTTCCAAGTTTAGCATCTGGATGCAGGGCGTCATCCAGGATCTGATATTCCAAACCAATAGCAGACCCGGTCCCTTTGTTAAGTCTCGGTGTCTACATAATATTTTATACCGCTATTGGCCCCGGGGGTTAGCTTAAAATCTACGCTTAATTCAAAATCGCCAAACAGTTCCCTGGTAACAATATCGCCACCGCCGCCGGCTTCATTCCCTCCTGAGGATAAGACCGTTAATTCCCCGTTTTCAATTTTCCATCCTTTTTCCGGAAATCCGTCAAGATTGGCACCCCGCCACCCGTTTGTGGTTGTGCCATCCCACAAAAGTTTCCAGCCATTTTTGGCTTCATCTATAGTGAGGTTGTTTTTAGTAACGACCGGTTTTAGCGGGGATTTCTTTGAATATGCAGTCACACTATCGGTAATGATACGGATGTTTTTCCAGAGGATTTCTCTGCCTTCCTGGGCATCGGCAGCTATGGAATGTACCTGCAAACCTATAAAACCGGCAGCTACCTTTTCATCAATTAGGTGGGCTGCAGGAATGCCGTTGACCCATGTTTTGAGGGTATCGCCAATGGCCTCAATGCGATAGTGATTCCAGTCGGTTGGTTTAAATGCCTGTTGTGCTTTTGGATCATCCGTGAGGGGATAGAGCCATCCACGGCCTTGCTCATCGTAAATGCCACCGCTCCATGCTCTTTTGGAAGGATCTATTTCTATCTGGTATCCATGTACTACCCCATTTCTGTAATACGGGAAGCTATGGCTCCGGATCTGAATCCCGGAATTGGATGGTGGTATCTACTTTTACATCTAGCTCCAAAATAAAGTCTCCGTACCGGGCATCGGTGGTTAAAAAAGAGTTGGGGGTATCATGGACCGAACTGCCCACAATAGAATTATCCCTAACGGTATAGTTAGCCTCTCCTCCTTGCTGTTGCCAGCCGTTTAAGGTTTGTCCGTCAAATAAGGGCACCCAGGGCACCGTTTCTCCGGAGGGTTCGGAACAGCTAAAAAACAGTAGCAGGGTGCATAACACCCAAAGGCTTTTTAAAGTAAGAGCTCTTTTCATGTGTGCTTTTTGTTGATTCTTATTTTGTTCTATGTTGGATGCGTTTTTTATACCCCGCTATAGGCGCCAAAGCCACCATCGATGGGAACTATGGAACCGGTAACAAAAGAAGCTGCATCACTGATTAACCAGTGAACGGCCCCATGTAATTCTTCTGCTTCCCCAAAGCGTTTCATGGGGGTATGTTTAATAATGGTCTCGCCTCTATCGGTGTAACTGCCATCTTCATTGGTTAGGAGCGCCCTGTTTTGGTTCCCGATAAAGAACCCCGGGGCAATGGCATTTACGCGGAGACCGCCTCCAAATTTTAAGGCCATTTCGGTAGCCATCCATTTCGTAAAGTTATCGATGGCCGCTTTGGAAGCAGAATAGCCCACAACCCTGGTGATGGCCCGGGTTGCCGTCATTGAAGAAATATTGATAATAGCGCCTTTCCCTTGTTTTGCCATGGTTTGCCCAAAGACAAGGGAGGGCAGTACGGTGCCATCTACATTGAGTTCAGAAACCTTTCTGAAATTGTCCATGTTTAGGTCGAAGATAGTTTGGTCTTCGCCAATGGTTGCCCCGGGCATATTACCCCCTGCTGCATTGATGAGCACATCTATTTTCCCCCATTTTTTGATGATGGCTTCGCGTATTTCCAAAAGCCGCTCCTTATTGGTGACATTGCCGGCAAAACCAATGACCTCCGAGCCTGTTTTTTCCAGGTCGGCAACGCTTTTAACGACCTTTTCCGGGTGCAATCCCAGGAGGACAATTTTGGCTCCGGCCTGCAGCAGATATCTGGCCATACTCCCTCCCAAAGCCCCGGTTCCTCCGGTAATAATAATGACACGGTCAGAAATATCGAATAGGCTGGTTGCAGACATACCTGCAATTTATAAATTTAATTGCTAGTCTAATGGCTGGTTACAAAAAATAAAAAATCCATAAAAAACAGATGATTTCCCGGGAGTTCTTTTATTCCTTTAGAACAATATTCTTTTACTAAAAGAAAAAAAGGGGGCGTACAAAAGGCTAACCTATTAAAAGAAGATATTCAGATGCAATATTACGAGCATTTCTTATAGTCCTTCGTCCGATTCATCATTAAGCGAGATTAACTTTTTAAGCAGAGTTCCAATTTCTGCATTCCGATGTATATCTGCAAAATATTGGGCACCAGGACCTTGAGCAAAAAGAGGTACGACAGCAGCCGTATGGTCTTTTGTTGCCCATCTGATTTGTAGTTTTGGATAATCCCCGAAATCGGCAACTGCATTAAGACCACCAGTTTCATGATCAGCAGTAAATACGAGCAGTGTTTCTCCATTCGCTTTTGAATAATTTAGAACAAGAGAAAGTGTTTCCTGTATTGACTTTATCCCATTTAAAACTCTTTTAGAATCATTATTATGAGACGCAGCATCCATTTCTTCACATTCTACCAGTAATACAAAGGGTTTCTTTTGAAAAGTCAGATATTCTAAAGCTACCTCAGTAAGTTGTGGGAGGGTAGGCGTAGAATTCAAATCCTGTATTTCATCTTCGTCAAAAATTGCCGCGATTGGTTTAAGAATGGAATCGTGCTTTGGAAGTTCCAGGGATCTATCCAGCAGTTGAAATCGCTTAGTTAAGATTTTAAGGGTCTCTTCCTTCTCAGGAACATCGTCTTCGCCAAGATCCTCGAGCTCACCAAATAAAAGATCGAGCTCGCTTGTAGCTATTTGTGTCAGTATGTCTCTTGCGTCATCTTCTGTTTTAGTATGCGCCACAAAAGCAGCGGGGGTTCCATCCCAAATGTAGGAGTCCGTTACAATTGCAGTGGAATATTGCTTTTCCGTGGCCAATTCAAAAACACTTTTTAAAGGCTTACCGTCCGGATCAAGGCCAATATGTCCAAAAGAAGTTGATGTTCCGGCAGCTATGGCAGTTGCAGAAGCTTCGGAGTCTGTAAGAGGGCCATAAGCAGATCTTGCATCGTGCCATCCTTTAACATCAAACTCTTGCCAGACCGAAGGCGAATTTTCTGATTGCTGTGTAAGCAATGCCAAAGACAAATGCCCAAAACCCATTCCATCTGCGATAAAAACAATAATATTTTTTGGTTTTTCATCAACAGATTCTGGTTTTATCTTATTTATGGCTTGTCCCGGAGAAAATTCAATATCTGATGAGGGTACTGAAACGTTTATGTTGAAGGCATAGAATGAGCCCAGCAGAAGCACCAATATTATGAAAGCTGTGAGAAGGCTTGTTTTTTTCCAATTTTTCATAATTGAGACACTTTAAATGAGCCGGCCGTAACTATAGCAGAGGATGGGTTTTCCGTAAGGACGTATCGTATTTTCCGAAAGAATTTTATCATTGTTTATTGGGCATAATAAGTAAACCATAAGATCCACCCTGCAAAAAAGATCAGGGGGCAAAGTATCGAATTTCCAAACATCAATTTGGAGAGATCCTTTTGCTTTAACAAGTGTAATAGCAGTCCGGCTAGTAGGTTGATCCCAAACAGTAAGGGGATTATTTTCAGCGTGTCCATAGAAAGGGCCATTGCTGGCTGACTATCATAAAACCAAAACCAAATACCACCTATTTGTATAAAGAAAAGCAGGATGCCAATAATTTTCAGTTTTCTATACTCCAAATCTGATCATTTTTCATTGTAAACCGAAGGTAGCAATAAACTTTACACAGTGTTGGCAACTGTTTTTTTCCTTACTCTACTTGTTTTGTTGTCATAGTCATATTTATCAGGGTAATTAAAAAAGATAATTCTGAATGAAAGGAATAACCAAGTATCTTTATATAGCTACAGGATGAAAAAATGAAATTCTCAGAAGTGATTATTATTGGAGGAGGACCGGCAGGCTCTACCTGTGCCTGGAAATTAAAACAGGGCCATAAGGATGTCATACTTCTTGATTCTCAAAAATTTCCAAGATTAAAATTATGCGCTGGATGGATAACTCCTAAGGTTATTGATCAACTTGAATTAAGTGATTATCCGAACATTCAGGTTAATGAGAATTATGTAAACTTCTTTGGGATCGATAAAAAACTAAAATCAAAATCTTATTCTATAAGACGCTATGAATTTGATGACTGGCTTTTAAAACGTTCTGGGGTTGATGTGTACCATCATAAAGTTCATAAGATTGAGAAGCAAGACGGGTTTTATATTATAGACGATGAATATAAATGTAAATATCTTGTAGGAGCAGGGGGATCGCATTGCCCTGTGTATATTTCGTTTTTCAAAAAAGTACACCCGAGAAATAAGGATTATGAAGTCTGCTGTTTGGAGGAAGAGATAAAATATGATTATAAAGATAAAGCCAGCCGTTGTTGGTTTTATGAACATAATATTCAGGGCTATTCATGGTGTATTTCAAAAAATGATGGCTACCTGAATATTGGCGTTGGAGCACTTTTCAAAGGTGAAAAAGTGACTATAAAAGAGCATTGGGATCTGCTTGTTAAGAAACTAGATTCTCTTAACATCGTTAAGAACTATGAATTCAAACCCAAAGGGTATGTGTATCAAATAAGAGATCGCGTAGACCATTGCAGACTAGATAATGCTTTCATCATTGGTGATGCTGCCGGATTGGCAACAACAGACCTGGGAGAAGGTATAGGTCCCGCCGTTGAGAGTGCAATGCTTGCTGCAGACGCTATCATTAATAAAAGTGAATTCAGCCTGCATTCAATACATACGAAAAGTGATCCTGTGGCGATGGGAATAATGCTTTTTTTATGGCGTACGATCAACTTTTTTACAATAAAAAGAACTTCAAAAACTCCCTAATGATCTATTGAAAGATCCATTTCTGGCTGTCTATCATAAAACCAAAACCAAATATTTGTATAAAGAAAAGTAGTATTCCAAGAACTTTCAATTTTCTATATTCCAAATTTGATACTATTTTTCGGTTACCATCTTAAACGTACGCACAACGGTATGTTAGTGACAGTATATTATTTAATTTTTAAATTCTCTTTTAGCATGTCAATTTTTTCTTGAGAATATTCATTTGTACCAACTTCTAATGCTTTAGTAAAAAACTCAAGTGCTTTGATGGAATCTTGTTGTGCTAAATAGCAATCACCCATAGAATCATAGACATTAGAGCTATTAGGATAATTTTGTATGTTCAGTTTAAACAATGTGTTGGCTTTTTCTAATTGGTTATCACTCATAAATCCATATCCAAGTGAATTAATAAAGGATTCTGCTGGCAATGTTTCGTATCCGAAATGAGCAGAAACATTTTTGTAATGGGAGTCAATCATGCTTATCATTTCTTCGATTGAAATATTAGAGCTTGGATCATAAAATTGATCGACCTCTTTAAATGAATACCAAGGGAAAAGAAATCGAATTGCATCATATTCCGTTATCAGTGGTACACTACCATGGCTGTCGTTTTCATAGTATTTCCATTTAAAAAGCAAACCATTGTCATTTAAAGATTCGGTAGTCTTAACAAACTGTAAAATAGATCTTATATGCTCAGTGGTTTCAGCTGTATCTTTTACAACATCTTTAATATTGAATCCTTCTTTCATAGTATTTGCTATTCCAACATACAAGGCCTTATTAGAATATATCGTTTTGGACATAACGTCTTCTGCCCTTTTTAAAAGCTCTTGATTATCCCACCATAAACTTGGATCAATTGCCACATAATTATTAAATAATTCAGGTCGATCAATTAAGGCATCAACCACGATTAATCCACCAAGAGAATGACCAACAAAAGTTCTATAACTTGAAGCAGGATAATTTTTTTCAATATGTGGTATCAATTCTTTTTCGATAAAATTCAGAAAGTTTTTTCCTCCTCCGGATGTTTTCGCCCATGTACTATCTCCAAATGCCTCAGTCACATGTGTTGGAGTTAAATCTCGAGTCCTATCGTTATTTGTAATTCCAACTACTATCATTTCAGGTGTAATATCATTGCCATTTACAGTACTTAATTGTTTAATCATTCCAGTCACCGAATAAAAATGTGCGGGTCCATCTAACAAATACAAAACTGGATATTTGCTTCCGGTTGTTACTTCTCCGGCAGGATTTTTTGGTACATGTATCCAAAATTTCTGTTGTTCTTTTATATTATCAGAATAGATACTGTCTATTAGCACCAATTACAATTTGAGAATCATTTTGAGGTGCATCAGGTGTTTTTTTTGATTCACAATTGAACAGAATTAGCGCAATTACTGTAAGTAGCAAGAATTTTTTCATACTGTTTTTATTTAGTTTTCATTGTCACTAACAAAAGGATATAGGTATTGATGAACTCCCCGGGTATGTAAATAAAGATAGTCTATTTAGTTGTTGCCAGGACGGGTCGGAATTAAATAGTAGTTACGCATTTATTTCGCTATTTGGGCCCATTCCGGAAATACGCCTTCGGTAATATCAAAGAGGAAGGTGCCAAAATAATAGGTGATCACTGAGACGATAATAATACCGATGAGGTTCAGCACAAAACCAGTTTTGGCCATCTGAATAACACTGATGCGTTTACTGCCAAAGATGATGGCATTAGGGGGCGTGGCCACAGGGAGCATAAACGCCAGCGAGCCTGCAATAGTAGCCGGCAGCATATACAACAGCGGATTGGTCTCAATGCTTACTGCAAGTCCGGCCAGAATGGGCAGCAGCGTCTCTACGGTGGCCGTATTAGAGGTTATCTCTGTAAGGAAGGTTACCAGCATACAAATGCAAATAATGAGCAGCAGCGGGTGCATATCGCCCAGCCATATTAGTTGTTGCCCAAACCAAAGTGAAAGTCCGGATTCCTTAAAGCCGCTTGCCAGGGCAAAGCCGCCGCCAAACAACAGGATGATCTCCCAAGGGATCTCTTCGGCGGCCTTCCAATCCATCAGGAAGGTACCGGGGGTGGTTTTAGAGGGAATAAGAAACAGCAGTATGGCCACAAAGATGGCTACCGTACCATCATTAAAAAAGGTAGGATGCCCAAACCAGCCAGACCAGCCGGGGATGGTGAAGGCGCCTATGACAATATCTGCCCTAAAGAACCAGAGCAGGGCCAGGGCTACAAAGGCTATCAACAGGGCTTTTTCTTCAAAGGTCTTTTTTCCAAGTCCTATGTATTCCTGGGCGATCTCATTCTTACTAAGACTCTTCCATTTCTTTTTCCGCCGTACGAAAATGAGATACAGATAGGCAAAAAGTACTATAAACAAGATCACGGTAATAGGGAAGGCATAGAAAAACCAGGTGGCAAAAGATATTTCCGGTGCATTGGGGAAATAGATATAAAAGATACGGGCAAAAGACAGGTTGGGCGGGGTACCCACCAGGGTTGCCACTCCTCCAATAGAGGCGCTATAGGCAATACTGAGCAACAGGCCTACGGCAAAGTGTTTTACCAGGGCTTTCCCGTTGATCTCTTCCAGCTTGGTGATAATAGATAGGAGTATGGGCACCATCAGCATGGCGGTGGCGGTATTGGAGATCCACATGGACAAAAATGCGGTGGCAAACATAAAGCCAAGCAGGATACGTGCCGGACTGCTCCCAATTAGCCTGAGTATCCGCAGAGCGATGCGTTTATGCAAGCCCCATTTCTGTATGGCCAGTGCCACCAGAAAGCCGCCTATAAAAAGAAAGATAACATGGTTAAAATAGGTAGCGGAGACATCCCCGCCATTCATGATTCCAAAGGCCGGGAAAAGAACAATTGGAAGCAAAGAGGTAATGGCCAGGGGTACAATTTCCGTCACCCACCATACTGCCATCAATACGGCCACTGCCAGGGTATAGGTAAGGGCGGGGTTGTTGGGGTCTAATTCCACAAAAAGGATGAGATAGGCAGAAAAGACGGGGGCAAGGAGGAAAAGGGTATAGCGGACTACTATGGCCGGGTTTTCCGCAATGTATTTTCTCCCTGTAGGCATAAATTAGGTGCAATAAATTAATTATTGGTTGCTTACTGTAAAACATGCCCTACCCGACATTTATAAATGTAAGGATATTTAGAGTGGTTAAAAAAGGGATGCGTCATCCTCTGAGCCTTTTATCTCCTTGCAAAGATGTTGCGACAAAGCAAAATAAGTAGTAATAATGCACGCTCGAGTTTGCTAAAAGCGATGCAGTTATATTATATAAAGATGTGCGTTTATGTAATTCGAAGCCAAAAAGATAATCGTCTGTATGTTGGCATGAGTGCTGACGTAAGCAAAAGATTATTGGCCCACAATGCCGGTAAGGCGAAAAGTACTAAAGGATATCGGCCATGGATTTTGATCCATGTTGAAGAGTATCATGATAGAGCTGAAGCAAGAAAAAGAGAAGTGTATCTAAAGAGTGGATACGGAAAGCAATGGCTCAAAAATAAATATGACTAGGTCCTACCTGCCCACCTGGCGGCACGGCCCGCCTTCCGAAGTCTCGTATGGCGGACAGGCAGGCGGGTAGCTCAGTTGGTTATCTACCGGTCTATCGACACGGCAGACAGGGAGCACCTGACTCATAATCAGAAAAGGTATTAGTACGAAAGTGTTATTTGAAATATTAGTAAATAATTTGGGCCCACCTGCCAATCTGGTGGTATTGCCCGCCTTCCGAAGTCTCGTATGGCGGACAGGCAGGCTGGTAGCTCAACAGACTTTCTCCACGCAAACATCTTGCAGCAAAGCAAAATAAGTAGTAATATTGCAGTCCTTTAACCGGTCCTATAGCTCAGCTGGTTAGAGCACCTGACTCATAATCAGGTGGTCCCTGGTTCGAGTCCAGGTGGGACCACATCAAACAAAAATCCCACTCCAAAAGGAGTGGGATTTACATTTTCATAAATAAAGCTCGGTCGCCTTCAATTGCATACCCTCCAAAAGTGCTCCCCAAAACCACAGCTATCCCCCAACACCTACATCTGTTAAAACTTTCATAAAATAGTACCTTTTTATACATAGTACTGTAACAAATTAATTTTGGCCTCGTCTATTACATAAAGACATCAACCATCAACAGCCAACGTAATGTATTATCTAACCATCTTTTTCATTACCAAAACAGTCAAAGTATTCGGTGTAACCTCTGCGGTCTATGACATCTACTTTAGCCTGTTTGGGGTGCCGGAAATTAATCTCACCCTCTTAACCTATACCCTGGCCATTGAAATCCTATTTGTTTATTTGAAATCTATACACTACAACGTGCCGGTATGGGTAGAAGTTCTGGAAGATCTTATTTAAGAGCCAAAGTATCATGGGTATTCCCTGTGCGAATGAATCCCTGGATGAATTAAATAGTTTTTATCGTTCATTTTTTCTTGATAAAAAACGAACTAATCCCGATAGTTATCGGGAAAGAAGGTTTTAGGAAATTTTTTGCTCGCGCAAAAACCATGGATGTTGCTCTCGCTCCATGCTCTTTTTCACTTCGTGAAACGCCCGCCTTCCAAAGTCTTGTACGGCGGACAGGCACTTCCGATGGCAACCCCATTATTTCTGAAAACCTTCGGGCTTGCCTTCTAACCTCGTACTTCTACCCTCGTACCTCCGACTTCGTATTTCGTCCTTCCAACCTCGTACTTCTACCTTCGTACCTCCAACTTCGTATTTCGTACTTCCAACCTCGTCCCTCGTCCCTCGTACTTCCAACCTCGTCCTTCTATGCTTTTTTCTTCCCAAAAACCTTCTTCCCTCCATTAACCAACAACAACACCATAAAGCCTGCCAGCAATCCGATCGCAAATTCATAGAGCAGATCCGGGAGCCATGGAAAGGGGTTGTGCAAAAAAGAAAGGTTATGGGCAAAGATGCCGCCGGAGACCAGCAGCAGCGCTATAGTACCAATAACCGCCAGGGATTTAATTACCCACGGCAGGGCATTCACAAAAAACCGCCCTATGAAATCAGAAATACTGTTGTCTTCCCCGTTTAAATTGATGAGTCGGGTTCCAAACTCATCCATCCGAACGATCAATGCCACAATACCATACACGCCTACCGTAGCTAGCAGCGCTATGATAGATACCACCAGGATCTGAGTGGTTAAGGGCTTGGCGAGAACAGTGCCTAAGGCGATGATCACAATTTCAATGGACAGGATAAAATCTGTGACGATGGCCGACTTTATCTTGGCCTTTTCCATTTTAAGGATATCCTTTTTCTCGATTGGCTTGAGATCCGCGGGAATGTGAGCATGCTCATGAGGCACAAAGAATTCGTAGATCTTTTCGGCACCCTCATAGGCAAGATACAGGCCGCCAAGAACCAGGATGACGATCACCGCCCAGGGTAAAAAGGCGCTTAACAAAAAGGCAATAGGCAGGATGATAATTTTATTGAGCAACGACCCTTTGGTGATGGCCCAAAGCACCGGGAGTTCTCGTTTGGAAGCAAAACCGGAAGCTTTTTCTGCGTTTACGGCCAGGTCATCTCCCAAAATTCCCGCCGTTTTTTCAGTGGCAACTTTACTCATGGAGGCAACATCATCTAGCAGCGTAGCTACATCATCTAAAATTGCAAAAAATCCGGAGGCCATAGAGTGTCTTTTTTAATTTTTGAAGTATTTGATCACGGCCCAAATAAAAACAAAAAAACCCAGGGTTAAGAATAGATAGAAAATTGATTGATTTTCATTTTTAAAAGCATTTGATATCAAAAGAAACAGTGCTGAAATCAGGTATAAATATAGTGGCTTTATTTTTTTTAAAACTTCCATTTTTCTAATCGCATTTGAACAGTCCTGGCGAACGAAATTTGTTTATCTAAGATAGGAAATAAGTACAAGTCTAAGGGAGCGATGCGGTATTGGCGTTACTAGCAAATGGTGTTTTATCAGGTGGCAGATTAAGTTTGGCAAGGAATTCATTCAATTCATTCAGAGAATCTGGGTCAATAAGTTGAGTATTAATTGTCAATTCTCTCTTATCTGTTTTGATAATATAGTCGCCTGCAAATTTTTTTATCCGATTGATGTCAGATAAGTAAATCTGCTTTCCAAAGAGAAAATTGACTTTTATTTGATCTTGATTAATTGTCAGATATTGGTTTTTCCGGTCGAATAGGTACTGGCCCAAATACAGAAGAGCCATACCTGTAAAGAAGAAATCCGTCCAGTGCATATAGTCATCAAATATCCATTTTACAATAGCAAGCGTTGACCAGATAAGGCCAACAATCAGGTTAGCTCTTAGACGTTTTTTAGTATACTGAATCTTCATTTAATGACTGTTTATTTGTGGGCAAGACTATTATTTCTTTTTGGTTGCGGCCCTGCCTGCCTGCCTGTCCTCCACCTTACTGAACCTCGGAATACGGGCAGAGTATAGCCGCTGTTAGCTACAATTATTCTTAATCTTTTCCAGTGCTTTTGGAAATGTTTTTGTCATAAAATCGAGATGCTCGTCGAGGACATCAATATCAACAGTAAGTGTGTTGTAATCTGCACCCTCAGTAAGGGTATAAATTTCTGTGGCTCCCGACCATTTTTTTGTACTGTCATCAATTGGTTGTTCCTTTCCTTTTAATACATTACCGATGTGCTTAAACATCATAACTTTATTCGGAATGTGTGTTTCGATGATGCTGTAGATACCACTTTGATCTGGCGAAAGGAATAATACTTTACTGCCTTCTTCCCAGTTGTTGGTAACTGCATAAGAACCTTCAAAGAATACGTTGGCCCAGTCACGATAGGAGCTATCATTCCAGAGTGCTTTCCAGATCTCAGTTTTCCCGGCTTTAATTTTAATTGAAAATTGCAATCTATTTATCATTGAAATGTGTTAGAAGCGCAGTGGCGAATTGCCACTGTAATTATACAAGTTTTTAGCCATTGGTTATATTACTAGCGCCCAGTTCATTATTAAGAATAGATAAAATTTCTTCAATACTAGCTAATATATCTTGTTGAATAGTATATCGAAGATGCTCTAAAGTGGTTTTTTCATGTAAAAGTCCAAAAAAGGCATTCTGCTCCATTAAGTAGGCTATTGCTTCACCTTCTTTAGGATCAGCCTTCATATCTAATCCAATTCTCTTATTCAACATAGGCAATGATAATGGCAATATTACCGGTGCGGCAATTAGCTCCATGTTAATTAATAGATTCATACTATTTTCCTGATCTTCAAATCCTGAATTCACTATGGAATGGTACTCTGCCAATTTCCGGATAAGATCCCGATTTTTAATTAATTCAGAATTTCCGGTGTTTAATAAGGCGTCATAGGCACCAGTGATTAATTCTGCCCTATACCAGGCAAAGGCACCGAAAGCCAAATAATCCTTTATAGAATCATTTGGTGGCAAGGGGATATTTTTCTGGTGGATTTGGATAAGGGCACTACTTTTCCTGACAACCTCATTTTGCGCCTTCATCGTAAATAATAATTGCTCCTTAGAATCCTCAAAATCTGATTTCAAAGAGAGAAGTATACTCTGTTCCTGACTAGATCTTTTGCGTTCTTCATTCCAATTATTTAATTGCAAAGCAATCAAGATCCCAACTACTACAAGAATAATTTCCCCAATGGCATACCTGGCATATTTTAAGAACATATTGTCATCTGCTAGTTTTTTACGGGTCTTTCTAAAGAAGTTGATCATAGGTTGATATACGTTGTTTGACTTTTGTTTTATTTAATCGATCTCATCCAAAATAAAAATATCATTCACAGGCTTATTAAATACCTCAGAAAGTTTAAGAGCAAGTATTGTTGAGGGAACGTATCTGTTTTTTTCAATTGAGTTTATGGTTTGTCTCGAAACCCCAATTTTCTTGGCTAATTGCTCTTGGGTTAGATTTAACTCGGCTCTTTCAACTTTCAATCTACTACGCACGTCCAAATCTTTTTAGAGTTTCAAAGAAAAGTAGTTGCAGTCCCATTAAAATGAATACAACTTCAAATGAAGATACTTCATGAAAATTAACAGCTCCATCACTCGTAATTTTAGTGATGATAATATCAAATATGATAGCTATCAGCGGCAGAAAAATAGCATACGCCGTGGTACATACAAAGGCAAGGACGTAAGATTGGAATCTAACATGTCTATTAAATTCATCTTCAAATTGATCCTTGCTCAAAGAAGCGAAAAGCAGAAATAATAATATTAAAGTACGCAACACATCTTTTACAATCAAAGTCAAAGTATTGTCACCCAAAAATTTATATCCCAACTAAAAAAACCAATATCAGAATTGCACCGAAGTATCCAATTTTCTTGAATTTATGTGGTAGCCGGAAATCAAGTATTTTGATTAGTCTGTTATATTCGTCTTCGTTGTGAGATAGTTGCTTTGCCATATTAAAGATTTAAATTGAATAGTATAGCTTTACATAATGACAAATATACTTTACACATTTTAAATACCAAAATTTATCTGATTTAATTGAAAATAAATATTTGATCTACCGGTCCTGTCTAAGATCTTGTGCTGGTAGTGACGGGATGGAGCAAAGTCGATGTTGGCATTTCGTTGTTTTCAGGAGGTCAAGATACTTCAAACTCCTGCCAGGATTTTAAACTCAAGGTAGTTGCCTTATTGAAATAAAACGTATCTGGGTGGGACCAAACCGTTTAGTCTCATATACACCAGCATTTGTCCTCTGTGGTGCGTTATATGGTCTGCAAGTAATAAGAAAATTTGTCGCTTTGTCCTGCTTAACCCAAAATAGTCGAGCTCATCATCTAATTGAGTGGGATCAAATTCCTTAATTAATTGGATGGCTTCCTCAAAAGTGGTATCAATTCTCGCGATCATTTCTTCTTTAGATCTATTGGCAACCTTAAATAGGGTGTCCGTGCTCCAATCCCTTGCTTCTCGTCCCCCTAATAATGATTGACTATGCCAATCTACGGCAAAACCAATATGCATTAAATTTTCGGCAAAGGTCAATGATTCTGGCGATGCCCTAAAGTTGTATTTGTCGGCTGGCATGGTCTCTGCCACAAGAATTAAATAGGTGCGCGAATTTTCCAAGCGTTCCAGGTAGTCTTTTATAAAACCATGCTGTTGAGCGAATACTGGTGTTGTAAGTGAACTACATAGCAGTATAGTTGTAAGAATAAGGATGTTTTTCATAGTGTATAGATTTATTCACGTATTATAATACCTTTCAGTTTTTTGATTCTCTTGAATCCTGATATCCCTTATAGGCTATTCCGGCACTAGCTAATGCACCAAAGATTCCAATAAGCCAACTCTCAGTAAATAATAGTCCAATTCCGGCTATAAAACCTATAATCCCAATAATCAGCCCCAGGTTTGTTGATGTTTTATTCTTTTTACTCATTGGTATGCTATCGTTATTTGGTGCTATTTTTATAGTTCAATTGTTTTTATATAATCGAAGCTTTTTTTTAAGGCTACCTCAGGATTATCAACCATATCCTGCTCTACATAAAAATGCCTGACCCCTTTTTTCTGTGCAAAGGCAATAATTGATGGGATGTCCAGGACCCCTTCCCCTAACACAGTCATATATGGGAATAATTCGATCCATTGACCTGGTGCTCCTCCATCTCCGGAAAATTTAACCTTCTTCTTCATATCCTTTAGGTGCATTAAATGATAACGCCCCGGATATGATTTAAGATAATCTATAGGATCGGCTCCCCCGGCAACTGTCCAGTATATGTCCATCTCAAAAAAGACAAGATTTGGGTCCGTTTGATCAAAAATGAGTTCTAAGGGGATTTGCCCATCCATTTCTGTAAGGCCATAGCCATGATTATGGTAGGCAAATTTTAATCCTGCTTTTTTGGCTTTTTCTCCTATTTTATTAAATTCTTCTGCTACTCTTTTATAGTCATCTAAGGTTTTTCTCTTGTCTTCAGGGATTGCAGGCAGGCCTATATATTCAAAACCAAGTGCGTCTCCCGCTTCTCCAATATCATCCATGCGAGTTTGCATAGTTTCCATATCTAAATGAATGGAAGTTACTTTTACCCTATGCTCTTCTAAAACAGTCTTAACCTGCTGCAGTGTATGTCCAAAATACCCGCTGCCACTAAATCCTAGATTGGGAGTAATAGTAGCCCATCTCTTTTTAATAGCATCAACACTAAAAGGAAAGGGTCCGTACATTTCAATTTCTTTATAACCGATTTCCGCAAGCTTTTTTATCCCTGTATTAAAATCTTTTTCAAGAAGTTTGGGCAGGGAGAATAGCTGTACTCCAATTGTATTCAGACTTTTTGTAGTACAACTCGATGCCAATGCCGGAAATAATGCGAATGCTGTAGTTGCAGCGCTTGTATTTTTTACAAAACTTCGTCTTTTCATAATCATCTTTTTAAAAGAAGCTGCGCATTCCTGGAACGCGCATGATGCTTGCTTCTGCGAAGGATCATCAGTTTTGCCCCGGAGATGCTTTTCTTGGTACCCTGCTAGGCGCTAGCTCTTTTTAACGATCGACAGGTTGATTACAATAGCCATCAGCAGCCATATAATAAAGGTTTCCCCATGGGTCATTTCATAGGTAGATCCGGCAGCTTTGGCGGCCATTAAAACGAGGTAGACCACTATGGGTGATAAAAGCAAACTAATGGCCAGGTTTAGGAGTGATTTCTTGTAATCCATTGGTATTTGATATTAGGTTAGAAAAATGTATTTCCCCCCTAAAATAGGAATAAATACAGACCGAAAAATTATTTTAAGAGATAAGTAGCCCTACCAATATGTTCTGATCCTTAACCCACGTTTCTGGGGGGCTTTAAGAAATACGGAAAAACCCAATCTTGCTGGCATGAGACTTCGGAAGGCCCGCCTGCCGGCAGGCAGGCTTTTGTTTTATCTTATTTTCTGGATTTCCAATAAGCGTCAGCCTCTTTCTCCATCTTTTCTAATCTTGTATAGTAGTCTGGAAATTCTTTAAGATGTGCCCAGGCAATCTTACCAGTGAGGCCTTTATCATTTTTTGTGATATTAGTTTCAGGATATTTGGACCCATGTTCTAATTCTACATTTATTCCTTTTAAGAATTCTTCAAGATTAACTTCATTCCAGTCAATGCCAAGATCGTTACCGATTTGTTTCGCATCTGTTAAATTTAATTTTCCCATGTTTTTAGTTTTTATATAAAGGCTTCAGGTGTTCTACTTTATTAATCAAGTTAAATCCATCTATTGGCAAATTGTAGGACGTGCCTGGATTCGTCGACTTGGTATGTAAATAACCTTTTGTAATTTCCAATATTGTTTTGTATCCATTCTTTGCAAACTCGTTCCTTCCAAAAAGGTTTGGAATTTTAGAAGCCAATTGTCCAAAAGAAGTAAAATGCCAATGAGCAATTTGATCTAAGCCAACTAACATTCTATCAGAATACACAAAACTTTTAATTTTGTCTAAATAGTTTTGAGTGTAAGAAGCGTCATACATGTGAAGTATGGTAGCTGATATATTTTCCACACCACAGAATGGACTTTCATTCAATAACCTCGCTCCAAATGTAGTTCCAATTCCACCATCATAGCTGATTACTGTTTTAATGTTAGGGTTTCTACAGGCCATAGCGAGGGCGGACTGCCCTCCAAAACTAAATCCTAGAGCGGTTATATTTTCTAAATCTGCATTGGGATTATTTGACAAAAAGGACAAGGCAAACTCATAATCTCTGATTTCGGTTTCCATTCCAATGCCGTTAACATCTAATTCTTTTTTTAAATATCCCTTGTATGGTACGTTCATTACAATATACCCAAGCTCTACCAATGATTCGGCTAAGAAAGCGAAATCAACTGCTGAACCATGAATTAATAATATGACAGGATGTTTGCCAAGTGAAAAGTCTAAATTCATGGATGATTTCATAACAATTCTGGCAGAAGATATTGAGTCAATTAAGGATCGGTTGGCACCTTGTGATAAGGGCCACTGGTAGTAATTCTCAATTGTTTTTTCGAAATCCACATTTGATTGATTTTTGTCCAGCTCATTATGCTTCACCTTCAGGTAATCCAAAAATTCCATCTTGACGGTATTTTCCCTGATCACCGCAGGATACCAAATATTAAGCTGAATCCTACGGCCGTAATTTCCGTTGGTGGTAGACGGTCTTGATTTGTCAAGTATAGAATGTGATATGAACCCAATAGTATTCAATTCGGAAATTTCAGACCGTTCCTGCTTTTGGGAAGTACCTGAATATCCTATTACCAGTAGAATAATAAATATTGATAATTTACTTTTCATTTATTCGCTTATGTAACTCATTCTACAATCTCAATTTCTACATCATCTATCCAAACCGATCCAAAATCTCGAAGATAAATTCCATAATGTATCATGTTAGCGGGATTGTCTACTTGCGCTTCAATTTCATAAATTTTCCATTCTTTTGATTCTACTCGATATTTGTCAAGACTGTCAAATAGAGGTGGAAGCCCATCATGTGCATCGTCTAGTGGATTAGGATCTATAGATAACCTAACGAAGGCAAAGGCAGTTTCAACCAACTCAGCCCTGGCTGCCATCTTAAGTCGTATAGTTTTTCCTCTGTATGGTGCTGCATCTATGTATTGCCTGAGGCTGGGTGTGATTTCGCCATATTTTAAATCTTTGTCACGTTTTAGCATAGCTGAATATTTTCCTTTATAAGGATGTTCATCACTTGCAATCATTTTTACACCTAAACGCTGAAATTTAGACCAAGCAACCCAGTCATTGGGAGCTTCTCCCGGGCCGTTTTTTTCAAAATCAGTATTGGTAGGTTTGTCCAGTTTTTTATTCACTAACCACATATTATCATAGTCCGCATCGTTAATGTCTTTCACTGCTGTTGTGGAATCTATGTAAACAAGCACATCAAATGCTTCCATTAAGTTGTATGGCCAAAAGAAATGTTCTGCATCGTTTTCATTATAACCTCCTCCAGAATTTCTTGTAGGTCTTTCTTGATTAAACCAATCATAAACAACACCTTTTTTCGGAATTTTAGCAATATCTAGTGCAGCAATGCTGTAGTTATTGTTCGCCATCATATACTCAAATGTTTCTTCAGAAGCTGGGCCCACAGAAAAGTCATACATGCCTTTTGATGGCACACCCTCGTCAATTGCCTTGAATTGACCCTGATTAAAGAAAAATCCAAATATCTTAATCTCATCACCATACCATTTTTTCATATGCGCGCCCATCCACTCAGTTCCCCAGCGAGAAGAATTAGATACGTGACTGTTATGTGCCCAAACTATCATTTTGCTGTCATTACCTTCGTGATCCAATATCCATTTCAAGTTTTGAGCTTGACCAAGATCTCTTATCAGTCCGTACTTTTCACCATCATTAGTATTTGCCTCAATGTACATTTCTACCTGCCTAGCGTGTTGCCTGGCGAATGTCCAATCAGACAAATTGGATAGGCCAATATATTGATCCTTTTTGCTGTCAAATGCCTCCATTACAAGGCCTATATCTCTAAGTGATAAAGAATCGTATTCTTCAGGTATATACTGAACGTCTTCCTATAATTTCAGGATTTGAAAAGGGTACCGACAGAATATTCAATTCTGTACTAACTTTTCCGGCTAATTTAGCATCTACTTGTTCTAAGTATTGGAGCGTACCTCTAGCTGCCCGTTCAGGATCTTGTGGATCAAAGCCGTAAAATTTGATTTTCTTTTTATGGCTTGTATCGGCATTATAAGCGCGCATCCACTTCAACATTTCAAGGACTTCCTGAGTATCCCAAGTCCAATAGTAGATACCTGCCAGTGCTTTTTCTGGACTGCCTATTCCGTCAACAACATATCTATTAATATCATACGCCTCGCCTAGAGGACATTCAAGTGCAAAGATGTTAAATCCCATTTCTATAACGAGATATTCAATCATGCGATGTTTCAATTGGAACACTTCCCGATTTCCATGTGTGGGCTCACCTAGGGACACAATCCTGGTATCACCGACCATTTCACCAAGAGGTAAAAGGTCTTCAAATCCATTTCCTGTTTCTACGGTGCTTATCGGAATAGCATGGTCTGATATCCACTTTACCACCTGGTCTTCTGTTGATTTTTGATTACAAGAAGTTAGCAGGATAAAAACTAAACTAATAAATCTAATTACTTTTATCATCGTTCGTATCAATGGCATACAACGTGTTATTTACACACTAAAATAGCCTTTATTCTGTACATCTTGTCCGGAGTTGAGTTCTTATTTGGCTTTTATAGCCTTGCTTCTGCGAAGAAAAAGTTGGGATATTTCCATTAAAAACTGGCAGGCAGTTTTGGGCCTTTTAATGAACTATGAGATAAGTCATAGATTGCAATCTATTGTAGCCTCAATTTTGTAGAAATATTTAAAACCAAGTGTTATGACTTTATTTATAACAGCAATAATGGGAATGATAGCCGTAGTTTTAGTAGTCTCAATCGTAGATAGTATTTCTGACAAATAACATATACCTAATATCCGGGACAAACTCCTAAAATTCAGTCGGGATTTAAAAGAGTAGAATTTTCTACTCACCTATTTTAGGGGCCATTTTAATTGAATCACTACCTTTTGCAACTACAGGTAAGTGAGCAGGGAAACATTGGGATGTTTCCATAAAATACTTGCTGGTAATTTTTGGGTTTTAAATTATCTCGCCTTTTTCATAGTTCCATACCATTTCAATAAAGTACATCAATATGGCAAAATCATCTTGCTTTAAATCCTTCGATAAATAATTAATATAATTGGGGTAATAATCGATTGTATTCGTCCTTTTTTTTCATTAATTAAATTTATTTAAGTCTACCTTCTTCAAGAACAAACCGGCAATTTCAACATTTCTCTTACGACTTACGATCGTTGTAATCGTCTAGAAATGAGTTGACAACCATACAACATGATTTGAACAAATTGATACGTAAAGGCAAACTCAGTTTATTCTTTGTTAACAGTTTTAATAATTTGATTGTAACCATTATTAATTTAAAACCTGTTATTATGAAAGCAAATTATTTAAAGTTAGTCAGCTGTGGCGTGGCCATATTGGTTATGAGCTGCAGTACGGTAGATCCTGAATCAGCTGAAACGGAAAACACCCTAGAGGCGGTATTTGGCAAAGCGGGTAAGGGCGCCACACAGATATCAGGAATCGGTTATGAAGCATTCATTGTGCCGACGACGTTGTTATTGTGACTGCTCTGAAGCCAGAAGGTGCGCTTTTCGCATTACATTTAACGGGTGATCTTGAAGGCTGCCTATTTGTTTTTCCAGAAGCCTCTGATTGTTCACCGAGTGGCACGTATCGGGAATCCGGCACCGAATTGTTCGTAGGTACTTATAATGGAGAAGAAGGAATCATTCGAAACGGCTTATAAGTTCGAAGCCAAGTATGAAGAGTGCAATGAAGACGGATACTTCTTGGTGGTGCTGAAATTTTTGGGCGTTGTCAGCATCCTATTACAAAGGGAAGTGGTACCGGGATATTTGAAGGAGTTACCGGCAGACTGGATTTTAAGGACGATGTGGAAATTCCTGGGTTTCCTGAGTATTACCTACAGGGGCCACTTGAAATAATAATTACCTCCAAGAGATTAACATACGGTTATAATATTGGCCTTCCTTTAATTAGGAAGGCCATATTTTTGTGGGTCTTTCTATAGAATTTATTAATTGTCGCCCCATTTTATTTGATTAACTCCCTTTTTAAAACTACAGGTCCGTGAACAGGGAAACATTGGGATGTTTCCATAAAATACTTGCAGGTAATTTTGGGGTAACTTCCTTTGTAAGCCATGCAGCATACGCAGCCGTTTTCTCTGCACCGGTTACAATAAATAAAATTTCTTTTGCTTCCAGGATGGCCTTAATGCCCATAGTTACGCCCAGCTTTGGGGGTGTTTGTTCCCCGGCGATCATAGCGTGATTCTGAGTAGATGGGGCCAATTCAGAAACATAACATTCATCTGGTGGCCAGTTTTCGCCCGGCTCTATAAACCCCAAATGGCCGTTTTTTCCCATACCCAGAATAAGGATATCCAGCGGGCCACTTATCTCTAGTTGTTTTTGCATGGAACGCGCGGCGTCCGCTGCCTGCTTTTTACTCTCAAGGAGCGTTAATACAGGAGCAAAGTAATGGGTGCTTTCAGCAGCTATTCCCCAGGGGATCCTCACCTCTTTTTCAATGAAGCTCATACAACTATGATTGTATTCGGAGATGCCAACCCATTCATCCAATTGAAACAAAGAAAGCGATGCGGTGTTCAGGTTTTGGGCCTTTGTAATGTGCTTATACATTCCCAAGGCAGAATTTCCGGTGGCAACACTTACCTTGCTTAATGGGTTTTTCCTGATCCTCGGGATGAACCAGTCAGCTGCCGTTTTGCTTACTTCCTCATAGTCTTTACAGGGATATACTGTCATTAATACCAGGCTATTTCACCATTATAAGGCACACAGCCTTTGTAATCTCCCGGGATAGGATTGTACCGCAGCCCCTCCGTGATGCCTTTTTCAGAGGAAAAATATCCCCACTGTGTAAGCGACTTTACATCCTTAAAATAATGAGGATTTGTATGGGTTGATGAATGTGCATCTTGGTCTAGTTGTGCTAGTATCTCATATTTTTCTTGTGCTGACAAATCTAAAAATCCACTGCGCAATAATTGGTTTAAACCTACAATGATGTTATCCTTTCTTTCTGGTTCATAGCAATCTTCTGCAATAAGTCCTACAAAATATTGAACGTTTGCTTCTTTGGCTCCCGGAGACGTTGCTGTTTTGGGTAAAATAATTTCCACCATTTCAGCCAGAAGCAACTGGTATTCCTGGTTTAATAAATTGGGATTGCTGTTATCTGCACATCCTTCCAGTAGCCAGGAAAAGGGGATAAAGCTTGCGGCAGACCACCGGGCCACTATCCCTAAAGCATTTCTGCGATCTATTTTTTCCATAATAAATACGGTTTTTTAGCATCTGTCTTAAAAGGCAGCATGATCTTTTTTCCTTCCCCCGCTGAGGCATAGGCAGCAAAGAGTACTTCTAACACAGCCCGCCCATCTTCTCCGGTTACCAGAGGGGTACGGTCATTCTTAACACAGTCTACAAAATGGGCCATCTCCTGTGGAAAGCCATAGTTCCAAAGCTCTTCATACATGGTAAAACTCCAGCCTTTTGTGTTTCCTGCTTTTTCCACGGCATAGCCTATCCCTTTTTCACTATAGGTTAATATGGAACTTCCCTGCAGCACATCGGCGTACGCCACACCTTCACTTCCATGTATTTCTGCTTTATCATCCATGCCTCCTTTTTTTGTCCAGCTTTCTTCTGCAATGGCCGTTACCCCATTGCTAAATTCTAAAATAAGAATGCTGTTGTCATCTCCTATGGTTTTATCATTGTGTACCGAGGTTTGCATATGTGCATAGACCGAAACAATATTAGCATCTGGATTTAACCACCTAAAGAATTGAATGGCATGGCAGCCCATATCCATCATAACACCGCCTCCCGATTTTTCAACATCATAAAAATGAGCTGCATGCGGGCCATCGTGCTTTTCAGATTGTTTAAAAAGCACCGGCTTGCCCAAAGCGCCCTCATCTAACAGCGCTTTTAAGCGCACATATTTTGGCGTAAAACACAATTCTTCCGCATACATAAGTTTTACCTTATTCTTTTTGCAGGTCTCAATCATAAGGTCTGCTTCCTCCAGGTTTAAGCAAAGGGGTTTTTCTACCACTACATGCTTTTTTGCCTCGGCTATTTTTACGGCTAATTCACAATGTAAATAGTTGGGTGCGCCAAGGATCACCATATCTATCTCCTCCAGGGCTAAAAAGGCCTCTATCTCGGTAAACCAATTCGGGATCTGGTGTTTTTCTGCAAAGGCTTTTACATGTGCCTCGTTGGGAGACATTACGGCAACTATCACCGCATCAGAGACCGTTTTCAGCGCTTCGGCATGGATGGTAGCGATAAATTGAGATCCTATGATGCCAACTCCTACCTGGCTCTGTTGCGTAATTTTCATATGCTCTGTGCTTTAAATTGTTCGGCGGCGTAAGTCGCAGCTCTTGCTGTAAATGCCATATACAATAAGGATGGACTCTGGTTCCCCGTGCTGGTCATACACGCTCCGTCTGTGACAAAAACATTCTTGCACAGATGCAGTTGGTTATGTTTATTGAGCATAGACGTTTTTGGATCGGTGCCCATTCTGCATCCTCCCATTTCGTGTATATCTAACCCCGGCGCCTGTTTAGAATCGTCCAGTTCAATATCTGTACACCCCATTATTTCTAACATGGCTTTACTTTCCTTTAGAAAGTCCTGCACCATTAATTCGTCGTTCTCGTCATAATTCACATCCGTTACCAGCTGTGGAATTCCCCAGGGATCTTTTTCTGTGGGGGATAAATACACCCTGTTGGTTGCTTTTGGAATAGTTTCGCCCTGCATATACATATACGCCTGCCAATCTCCCGGATAGCGAAGGCCTTCTTTATAGGCTGCCCCAATACCGGGGCCATATTCGGGAGCTTCCTGATTACGTGGCCGGGATGCGCCACTGAAAATGGTATATCCCCCAACAAAGGGCATATCATTCTTGTATAGGTTTCTATAATTGGCCAAAATAAGTTCTGAGGGATTCCTGCCATAGACATAGGTGTCTTTAAATCCTTTGAAGAGGCCAGAGGCCCAGCCGCGGTAATTGTGAAAACCTATATAACGCCCCAGGATATCATGATCATTTCCCAGGCCATTGGGAAAGCGGTCTGAGGTGGAGTTTAATAAGATAAGATTAGAGTTTAGCGCAGAGGCATTTACAAAAATAATGCTGGCTTTTAATTCCTGCCGTGCTCCGGTAGTCGTATCTATATACTCAATTCCGCTTGCCTTTTTTCCCTGCTCATCATAGATGATCTTAACTACTACGGCATCGGAAAGAATGCTGAGGTTACCGGTTTGTTCTGCCGAGGGTAATGTACTGGAATTGCTGCTAAAATAAGCGCCATAGGGACATCCTCTCATACAAAGATTTCTGGATTGGCATTTGCCTCTTCCCAGGGCCAAATGGTGTTCTTTTGGTTCGGTTAGGTGCGCCCATCTTCCATGTACCAGGTGCCGGTCCGGATAGGTATCGCCTAAGGTCTTGCTCATGTGTTGTTCCACACAATTCATTTCAAAGGGGGGCAAGAACTCCCCATCTGGCATGGATTCTAAGCCGTCTTTATTGCCACATACCCCAATAAAGTCTTCCACCATATGATACCAGGGGGCCATTTCCGCATAGTCTACCGGCCACTGAATTCCATACTTATATTTAAAAGGGGATTCAAATTCGGATTGGCTCCAGCGCTGGCAAGCTCTGCCCCATGTCAGGGATTTTCCACCCACCTGAAATCCACGGATCCAATCGAAGGGCTTTTTTTGTACATAGGGCTGATCCTTATCTTTAATAAAGAAGTGGGCCGTATCTTCTCCAAAACCTGCTGATTTGGTGATCAGGGGGTTTTCTTCTCTGAATTTCCTGGGCATTAAGCCGCCATGAGGAAATTCCCATGGCTGTAAGTGAGCAGTAGGATAATCTTTCTTGTGCTCCACATTTCTTCCCCGTTCCACAACACAGGTTTTAAGGCCGTTTTCACACAATACCTTTGCGGCCCATCCGCCAGAAATGCCGGACCCAATGACGATGGCATCATAGGTTGTATTCATTGTATAAGGATTCAATCTCTTAAATATAACCAATAGATGGGGAACCTTAAAAACAAAGTGACCGCCAGACCTAAAAGTTGTCTATTGGCTGAATAAGAATGCAGGGTACTATGTAACCTATTCCACCGGCCTGATCGATTGGATCCGGACATCCCTGGTGGGGCGGTCTAAAGAATCTGTTTGCACTTTTGCAATAGAATCTACCACTTCCAAGCCCTTAATGACCTCTCCAAAAACGGTATAGTTCTGGTCGAGAAAGGGAGTACCCCCAATAGATTTATACACTTTTCTATGCGATTCAGGGATGGTATACTGCTCAAAATTTTTATAGGATTTAGCCAATGCTGAGATACTATCCCGGAGCATTCCATACTCTTGCCAATTCTCGGCGTCTTCTGCCTTTTGCAAGGCATCAAGAAATGATTTGTTTGCAGGCTCTTGCAAAAAATAGTGTTCGGCCAGCCATTCATTGATCGTATTCTCGGCTCCAACCAGGAGGGTGTCATTGAGCACTCTTCCCTGTACTATATAAAATTGCATACTGCTCGATGCCCGTTCAGGATTGCCTGTACGTGCTGCTGCCAATACCCCTTTTTTGTGAAATAATGAATCATTAAACTCGGCGGGAATTGTGTAGGGGAGGTCGCCATCGCCCAGGGTATCTCCGGGTTGGGATTTTTTACTTTCAGGATCCCCTCCCTGTATCATAAAATTTTCAATGACACGGTGAAAAAGGACACTGTCATAGGCAGCGTCCCCGGCTAGCTTTATAAAATTGTCCCTATGCTGAGGCGTCTCATTGTACAACTCAATAAGAATAGTGCCATAATCCGTTACCATTTCAACGGTTTTGCGATCTTCTGCAGTTTCCGTTTCTTTTTTAGAATCACAGGCATTAAATCCAAAAAGGAACAGTAGCATTAGTAAAAATGACCAAAAGATACCTTTGCGTTTCGTTAATTGCTTCATATAAAATAGTTGATGTTATAAGGTTATAAAATTGGCGGCTGGCCTTGGTATTTCCTGAAAGATACTGACTATTTTATGATATCATGAGAATATACTTGTGGTAATAAACCTAGCTGCTCGAGCGGCCACCTTGTTGGTGCGAGGGTCACGCTCGTGCCAATTAATCTATTTTCAAAAACCATTTTTTATAAGTACCTGCCCCGCTGGCAACCCCATTATTTCTGAAAACCTTCGGCGAAGATCACAGGTTACCATCTTGTTTGTATTATCCTTTGGGCCTTATATTAGCATTCAATCTAAAGAAATTGGTTGGGTCGTATTTTGTCTTTATATCTACGAGCTTTTTATAATTTGGACCAAAAGTATCCTTGGCAAGGTTGTCTGAGCCACTCATATCGCTATTAAAATTAAAGTAGACCTGGCCTTTTGAATGCTGACGAAGCTCATTAAAGAAATCCCGGGTCCATTGTATATTATGTTCATTCTGGGCTGCATCATTCCACATAGTGTCTATACTAACCAGAAACCTGGCACTTCTATCTCCAAAAGCTGTGTCCTCAGAAGGAACTCTGCCAATAGCCCCATGAAGATTCCGGATGGAAATCAATGATTGAGGGGCAGGAGATTGATTGGCCCTGTCAAGAATCAACTTCTGCAAAGACTCAGATAGATCATCTACGTATAGAGATTTCCAATAGCTGCACAAAACTCCCTTCTCCAGAAATGGATCAAACATTTGCTGTACCGCACCGTATGGGTAAATATTGCTCAGATCTAAAAATGGTTCTGCCACCTCACGGAAAGGTTGCAGCACTTTCTGACCCTCTTCCGCTGAACCGGCATACAAAGCCGCCATAACAGTTACAGGTGTGCCATGAATTTCCTCTGGGAAAGCTGGATGCGCAGGGACAGCCCAATGGATACAATCGCTCGTTACGTCATCTGGCAGATCCCGCGTATACTCTACCCACCATTTCATTACCTTTTCACCCTCATCACGAGGATACATACAGGAAACAAACATTACCTCAGGACCTAACTCATAAAGCTTAAACTCAAAGGAAGTTACAATACCAAAATTGCCACCACCTCCTTTTATGGCCCAAAATAGATCCTGATTTTCAGATTCAGAGACGTGAATATATCTCCCATCTGCCAGGACCATGTTTGCCCCCACAATATTGTCGATACTCATTCCAACCTTACGGCGGAGCCAGCTTAAGCCACCACCTAAGGTTAGACCGCCAACACCGGTTTCAGAGACCACACCACCCGGGCAAACCAAACTAAATACCTGGGTTTCCCGGTCAACATCTGCCCAGGTAGCTCCTCCCTGTATGATGGCAGTTTTGTTTTTTGGGTTGACCAAAACGGTGCGCATATGCGATAGGTCTATTACCAAACCACCATCATTCATAGCATTTCCTGCCACATTATGCCCGCCACCTCGTACAGCCACCAAAAGTTTGTTCTTTCGGGCGAAGTTTACTGCTAGAATAACGTCATGCACTCCGGTACACTGGGCTATCAAACCGGGATGCTTATCAATCATTTTATTCCATAATTGACGTTCCGATTCGTATTCCGTGTCCTCGGCACTGAATATTGAACCGGCAAATCCGGCCCGGAATTCTTCTAAAATTTCACTATTGATTTCATTGGTTTTCGCGCTTACTTGGTTGGTTTCCATACTGTTTTATTTGGTTGATTTACAGATCTTTTCATTGCTATAAATGAGAAAGAAAGTTCTTATAATTTACAAACAGTTATGGTAATTTACAAGTTGATATGATTTCTCAAAATGGAAGTAAGTAAGATTGTCATAGTCCGAGGTCAGAAAAGAATAAGGTCTTCAGTCATATTATTAGGATTGTATAAAGCTATTTGCGAGGGCTAACAGCTCCTTAACATCTTTACGATTGTCTATGGCCATAGAATATTCCTCTGCACTCAAATTACTTTTTAGATCCTCCAATAAATCCTGACATGTATTTTCCTCGCTTTTTCTAATGGGCGTACTCAGCTCAGCTCTAAATGCCTGGGCATTAAAAAATAAGATAGCAGCTGATTTATATTGCCCTTCATGCGCAGCAATTCTCGCCGCGATCTCAATTCCGGGGATAAAAGCCAGACCACTTCCATCTTCATTTTTTTGGGAGAGTAGTTTCTGGCAACAAGACTTTACCATTACCAGATCTCCAAATTGCCATTCAATTGAGGCCAGGCTAGCTGTTGTTGCATACGTAAAATGCCATTCTCCTTTTGCTATAAGCTTATCTGCTTTGTTTATTAACTCTCTTGCGAGATCAAGATTCCCCATGCCAATTTCTGCCAGGGCCATGCAGGTATATGCCATGCCTTTACCAAACACGAGATTTGCCTCCTCTCCAATTTCAATAATTCTAATACATAGCTCCCTGCATTTGTCGTAAGCACCATACTCATAGTAAATATAACACAACCATATAAGGGCTGTTTCTTCAAAAATCAGCGATGAACCTTTTCTAAAAATCACCAGGGCTTGTTCTATCTGCCTTTCCGCTAGTTTGTATTTACCCATTAAATAATTGCAATAAGCAGTATTGAGGACAGACTGTGCATTTCTCCGCTGATCTTGTAATTCTTCAGTAAGTACAAATGTTTGTTCAAAAAAGGGAATGGCTTCAAGCGGCTTTCGTTGCCACATTTTTAACATACCAAGGCTGTTTAAAGATGCCACCAAGCGCTTTTTATTAGATAAACTCTCAAAAATAACCCTAGCTTCTTCTGTGTAGATCTCACCTTCATAGAAATTCCCAACTACGATGTGGTACCAGCCAATATCATTGAGAATTAATCCTAATTGATTTTTATCATCTTGCTGCCGCCAGTAAGCCAAACATTCTTCAAAAATTATTTCCGATTTATCACGGGAGATTGTATATAAATAGCAAGAAGCCAGGCTTTGCTTTAGTTTTAATCGTTCAACGGTCAAAGATTCCGGGACAGGCACTGCTGTTACTTTTTCTAATTGTTGTACGCCTTCAGTGGCTGTCAGCCCCCTTGAACTCCAAAATGGGATCAATGATTTTACAAAGCGGTAGGCTTTATCTATTTCTTTGAAATCAATGGCATGGTCTATAGCGGCTCTGATATTGGGTAGTTCCGGAGAAATTATGCTGGTCCAAACCTCGGCTTCCGAACTGTAAAAGTGGGGAGAGGCCTCTTCAGACAGCTTAAGATAGTAGTTGATGTAATCCTTTTTTATGGATGTATGTTCTTTTGATATTCCCAACTCCTCCCTGGCAAATTCATTTATGGTTTCTAACATAAAGAATCGGAGCTCATTTGCAGAATCATCGGTAGACAATAAGCTTTTATCCACTAGGGCCATGACACCCTCTACTATGTCTCCGTGTATTGACTCATTTTCAGCACAGATCTCTTCGATCGCCTCCAGGGTGAAGCCACCAACAAATAAGGAAATGCACCTAAAAAGTTTTTGTTCTTCCATATCCAGCAGATCATAACTCCAGGAAATGGTTTGGCGAATAGTCTGGTGTCTGGCTGGAAATTGACCACCCCCTTTTAAAACATCAAAAGAGGTGTTTAGTCGTTTCAGCAAGGATTCCGGACTAAATATCTTGGTTCTGGCCGCCGCCAACTCAATACCTAATGGCAAACCATCTAGTCTCACACATATTTCGGCAATAGTTCTTGAATTTTCCTGAGTTAGTGTAAAATTGCGTCTGCTTGCCTGAGCCCTTTGAGTAAACAAAGCAACGGAAGGCATTTCCATCAATTCTTCTAATGTGTGTGATTCTTGAAGTTTAGGTACTATAAAAGGGGGTACCTGATATTCTTTTTCAGCCCGTACCTGAAGAATGATCCTGCTACTTACAAGAATAAATAATTCAGGACAAGCTTTATGGAGTTGATCAATTACATGCGCGGCTTTTATAACATGTTCAAAATTGTCTAGTACCAGCAAAGCCCTCTTTTCCTTAAAAAATGCAATGAGCACTTCTTCAGAACTAAGCATGGGGTCTTTCTTGAGACCTAAATAAGTAACACACTCCGTGGCTACAGTTTCTGTGTTTTTTACCGAAACCAACGGTATCCAGAAAATACCTCCGGGGAATCTATCCGCGACCTCCCAGGCCACCTTAACGGAAAGACTGGTCTTCCCTGTGCCGCCGGGACCGGTGAGAGTGATCAGTCTATGGGTATTCAGCAATTCACAGATCTCTTCAACCTCTTTCTCCCTTCCTAAAAAGGTAGTGAGTATTTTTGGGAATTTTTCGTTAGAAGGGACTTCCCGATGTCCTTTTCCTTTTAGCTCTGAGGGATCCGGCACTATTAGTCCTGGGTTAGATACCGCATACACCTTACTCGGTTTCGGGATATTCTTAAAATAAAATTGACCAAGTGACTTAAATTGAAAGTGGGGATGATTTTTTATCTGTGTGTGTACTGCTTCGGAGATTAGGATAGCTCCTGGTACCGAAAAAGATTCAATTCGAGAAGCAAGATTAACAGCATCTCCCAGAATGTTCCCCTTTTCAATAACGATGTCTCCAGCGTCAATTCCAATGCGTAACGGTACGTCAATAGGTGTTTTTAATTGTGCCTGGATTTCGATGGCGCAATCAACAGCGTTCACAGAGCTGGAAAAGATACTCAGGGTGCCATCACCGAAATAATTGATGATCTGTCCCTCAAATTTTTTATGTTGTTCTTCAATAACCTGCCGATGCCGGTCTATTTTCTTACGAGCCAGTGCCTCATCAGTATTCATCAATGCTGTAAAGCCCACCATATCGGTGAACATAACCGCAGCAAGGATTCGATTCGATTTTTGCATCGTCAATTTCTTTGAATGACCCAACAATACGTTACCTTAAACCAAGCTTTATGGCACTCATAAAACCAAAATGAAACGCTTCGTGGTAAATGGTGAACTGTATCGCTTCTTCAATATTTTGCATGGTAATTCCAAAATATTCGGAAGTATACTCGTTGTATGTCTTGAAGAGACCATTGTTGTAATCGCCAATGAATTGCTCAATTGAGCTGTTCAGATGGTCTGTGATCAGATCACATTCTGCCTGGGAGGCCTTGCCATCCGGAATGGTGCCTGAGCCGTATTTAGGCCCTAATTCCTTTACGTACTCGGGCATGGACAGGCCTGAAAAGTGATATAGAAGATATTGATGGCTCAAAAGTAAATGTCCGGCGTTCCACAGTAGATTATTATTGAACCCGTGGGGAATAGTATTTACCTGCCCCAAGGTATGTTCTCCCAGTAGGGAAACGATATTTTTTCTGTTTTGTTTAAAAGTATGAAGTACAGATTGCATGACGTGAGTATACTTTACAGAAAAGATAGGGTTATTTGCCTAACTAACAAAAATTAACGAATTAAGAAAGTGAGTATCGATGGGATATTACAATAGCTGCTGTGGACAAAAAGCTATGGTCGTTGCTGTGTGTCCCATTGTCTATCGGGAGGGGATGGAACCATATTAAGCAGAAAACCCACTCCAAACAGAGTGGGTTTTTGCATTCCCGAGACGAACTAGCACAGCCAGCCCATCCAGACCTATTTTATGATATCATGAGAATATACTTGTGGCATTAAACGCCCGAAGTCTCCGACAATACCTGAAACCGATACATTGCCAACAGGCAAAGGAGTACTGCTAAAAGAGGCAGATGGGTAGGTCAAGACTAATGCCGTAGTATTTCCCTGACTAATTCTATGGCTGCCGGCAAAGGTCACTACCCCGTCTGCATTCATAAACTGAACATTTTCCAGCTTTATCCTTCTCCCTTCATAAGCGCCGGAATGTAACTGCACTACAGTAATTGTCTCGGCTTCAACTATGATGTTTTCGCTAAGTAGTACAACATTTCCAGGGCTAAGGCCATCAATGCTTTTCTGATCATTTATCTTCCTTCCAGTCCCATTTATAAGATTCAGCCGGATCTTGTCTCCTAATTTTAGGGTATTTGGGGTAAAAAAGCGGAGCAATATACCCCCTGTTGCATCCTGTATATAGGCAGTTTTGCTGTCTATGACATTGTACCCGGAGGTTATGACTCCTTCAATAAAATAGTCCGTAGGAAAAAACCATTCATTTTCATGGTTCTCAAATTCCGCCCTTACTTCCGAAATAGGATGGGTTTCACCAGCAGGCTGGTCATTTTCTTTAATTGTTGCAATAAAGGTATTTTGTGCCCCAAGTTGTAGCCCGTCTGTCATTTCTGCAATGGTAAAACTTACTTTATAATCCCCCAGGAGAATTTGGTCGTCTACAGGAAAAATTTTAAAGGTGATTGAATTTGCCATAGGAGGGATGACAAGGGATATCTCATTTAATACGGCGGCAGGAGATGTATAAAAATGAGTTCCATATTCTTTATTGTCTGGTTTGCTCATTGAAATTTTCAACGTTTCAGAGGTATTCGTTGGAGCAGAAAGAGAAATCCCTATGCTAAGACCATCTGCAGCATCTTCTGAAATAGTCGCTTCCTCAGCACTAAAATTTACCTCGTTTAACGCAATGACATTCTTTATAAATTTTATGCTGGTAGTGGACATATTTCCCAATACAATACCGGAACTGGGGCGAGCAAGGGAAAGGGTGAGCGTTTTTTCCTCATTGATAGTCAGGGCATTCCGGACAACAATAAAACTTGCAGTTCGTGCATCTTTTGTAAGTTCTAAAGGAATTTTACTGTTTACAGCCTGAGGAATTGTTGCATACTCCTGATCGTAGAGCAGCTCTCCTAATAGTGCTACTTCAACAAAGCCATTATTGGCTAGGGCAGCACTTAAATTAATGGAAATAATGACGGATTCGTCTTCGGGATTAAGGATGTATTGTGCCTGACTAAAAGATATGTTTGCAGGGAGATTTTCATTTGGGGGATTTTCATCGGGGGTACAACTCAGCGCTCCAAAAATAAAAGCATGATATACAATTAATCGAATAAATTTAGTTGTTTTCATAGTAGTCTGTTTTAGTGTTTATTAATTTGAAAATATGTAGCCTGTATGGCCTTTCTAAGGAGTCATTTTCTACAAAGGAATTGGTAACCACAACCTCCGGAAGGGATGAATAGGAAGAGGGTGTTCCGGCATGGGGAAAAAGCGTATAGCCCGTTGAGATACAGCGGTGGCAAAACATGTTTCTGATAGGGAAATCAGGTATCAAAACACATTCTTTTAACGCGGATTAAAAGTATTAAATATTTGAAATGGCTCCGTAAATATTCACAATTATTTATGAATTATGGAGGTGCCTACAGAATATATATGCACGGTTTGGACATAACTATCAAATCATTTTTTCATAAATTTCAGGATCATATCTACATCTAATCCCGGATACTGCTTGTCATGAGAATTCTATTTCAACTCGTTTTATTTATTGGTTTTACTGTGTACCCTCAAATAGAAGAAGAGAAGACACTAAATATGCCTCATGGCGTATTCGTTGAGGATTTACTTACTAATGATAAGACAGAACAAGAAACCTTAGATTTTATAAATACTGCTTTGTCTGCTGATGGAACAGAAATCTTATATGAGGGCTCCAAAACAAAGATGCAAATTGGCGCCAATTATGATTCAAGAACTAACAAAAAGGTTTTGCAATTTGATTTTTACACTCCTAATGGGCTACTCTACAGCGCAAGAGTGCAACCAGAGCATGTTAATACAGTGTTTGAAAAACGAGCGCTAAATGGAAATCTTGGCCTTAGCTTGATTTGTGCAGAAGGACACGCTTTAAATAAATTTACTACCGATAAGAATAGCACTTATTGCGATGAAGTTAGTTTCGTTTTAAGTACAACTGATGAAGAGGTTAGAAAAATAAGAAAAGGAGTACTGCACTTATTAAAATTGAATAATGCACCCTTACTAAACCAAAAGTTCGATAAAGAGAAAAACGAATAATATTGGAACTATCGTAAATCAAAAACCCCCTGCACTCTAGAGTGCAGGGGGTTTTCCTAATTCTTCCTTTTATTCAGCGATCTACTTCTTCTTTAAAAGGTCTCGTATATCAGCCAGAAGATCTTCTTGTGAAGGTCCTGAAGGTGCCGGAGGCGGTGGTGGTGTTTTTGATTTGTTGTATGCCTTTACGATCATAAACAACACAAAACCTACAATAAGAAGGTTTACAATGGTGTTGATCCATGCCCCATAACGAATGGCATTTTCAGCAACTGCCCCGGCTTCTCCTGCAACGCCGGAAGCTTCGGTTAACACGTACTTTAAACTTGCAAAATCTGTACCGCCGGCAAATTCCCCTACAATGGGCATGATGATGTCGTTTACAAATCCGTTCACCACAAGCCCAACGGCTCCGGCCAAAATAACTGCGACGGCAAATTCAATAACGTTGCCGGTCATAATAAAATTTTTAAAATCTTTTAGCATTAGTTCTAATAGTTTAAATGATTAATAAAATATAGTTAATAAATAAAATTCTTAGTTGTTCTGGTTTTGTTAGAACGCATAGCTCAAGCCTGCGGTCCAATAGGTTTGAAGGTTATTGTCCACAGTTGCAAAAGTATCTGTGGTATTCCCCAACGTATTCACGGAATAGTTTAAAGCTTCCTGCTTGTTGTTCCTCAAGCCAAAATCGAAACCAACACCTATCATCTTCCATAACGTATAGGAAAAGGAATTGGTCCACGTCCAGTTGCTGAGGTCTCCGCTTTCATAACTTTGAAATAAGGAAAGGTTGCTCTTAAAATTCACAGCCCCTATACTTTTGGTGTAATCTGCCACTATCTTAGCTCCCAGGGAAGAATTGAAAATGGCGTCTTCCTTACTAAACACAAAGTTGTAGTTTAATGGGTGTATCACCACTACAAGATCATCGCAAGGAGTCCATGTACCCCCAACCCCAATATCTAAATATCCCGGATCGTTAAAATTATTCAGGATTGTTGTTCTGTATTCACCCAGGGTAGAGATGGCGAATTTCTCGCTTATTTTTCTACCGTATAGGGAGGTAATATTAAAGACATCGGTAGCTTCTCTGAAACCATCATCATCTGTAGGATCATCCTCGTCATCTAACTTTACCCATTTTAGATTGATATTAGCTGCATTGCGCCAGAAGAACTTATCTTCCTTTAAATTGGCAAAAGCATTTACAGTAATTCCAATATTCCCGGCCGAGTTATTCGGAAAGCCCTGAGAGTACCAGTTGTTAAAATTAGACAGGTTTACCCCAATGGTCCCAAAGGCACCTTTTTTCCATCCCGGGAGGGCATTGATCTGCCCTTGAATGGCATCTACCCGCCCCTGAATGGCGTTTATAGAGTCGTTTTTTAATGCCTTAGCGGCTTTTAATTCATCTGCTGTCTGGGCGTATGTAAACGCACCTCCCAGGACAAACAGAGCTAACAAAAATAATTTTTTCATCGTTTTTATTTTAAAATTTATTTTGAATTGTTTTTAATTTCTAAGACTTATTCTCAATAGGCGCACCAATAGCATTTTTCTTTACTGAAGCGATCCCATTTTCCATTCCGGCAACGTTGCTATACATCTCACTGGTACCAATGATCTGTCCGTTTGTTGCCTTTAAGGTGAAATAAGGGCTGCCATCTTTAGCTGTTTTACGGTCATACCTTTTATCATCTTTGGCATTTTTTTGTACCGAGCTGATGCCATTTTTGCAACCCGACATGGATTTGTAAGATTGGCTGCTTAAGATGACCTGTCCGTTCGATGCTTTCAGATCGAACTTACACAGTCCCGATTTCGTTTTTTTAATTTCAAATTTTCCCATTTTAATTTCAATTATTAATTACACAAATTGTTGATTATTATTGATCATAGCGAGGGTCATGGTCTGGGCCGGTTGCTCGCTATTCCTTTCTATTTTAATTCTACTTTATTTTGAACCAGATCCTTTATTGGGATCACTATCCTGGCAGTTTTGGTTTTTACGGTCACCGAGATGCCATCTATTGCTTCTATGGTACCTTCTATTTTCTTTGTTTTGATAGCATCTCCCACGGCATATGTTTTTCTGGCGTAGAAGGTGGTGAGCAGGTCTGCCACCACTTCTCTTGATCCCAGCCCTAAACCAATGGCAAATGCCAATAAAAAGGCTCCTATGATCATAGTAATATTGCCGGTAATGATCTCCGTATCTATCCCGGCCTGATTGAGGGCGGTGACCAACACAAAAATGATGATCATGTAGTACACAATGCCACTAATTATCTTTGAGCCACTCATGCCCATGGAATCAAAAATTCCAAGCAGTGCTTTCCGGATCAGTTTAGCGGCAAACATCCCTATCATAAAAATAACGACAGCACTAAGCAGAACGGGCAAGTAGCGCAACAGATTTGAGATCTCTGTTGAAATAACCGTTAGGCCCATTATTTCGGCGGCCACAATAATAAAGGTGATCCATAAGATCCCTTTTACAAAGCCTATTAATATCTTGGACACATCTACTTTTACATTGCTTTTTTCTCCAAATAATTTAGCATCGTTTATCTTTTCTGATACGGCATCTATCCGGGCAATTCGCAAGATCTTTCTCAAAATAAAAGAGGTTATCTTAATGATGATCCACGCCAGGATCAGAACAATGATGGCGCCTATGATTCCGGGGAGTGCAGAGACGATATCCTGAAGGATCGATTTTAGGGATTCTGATGCTAAGCTTCCAATTGTTTCCATGATTTTAGTGAGATTAGATAGTTAGTTTGTTAGTTTTTACGACGGGTTTTAAACATCCCAGATAGCACCTCTTTAAAGTTGAGGGTAAACAGGGAGGCCATGTCCATAAAAAGCTTGGCCATGGCAACATCGTTCATCACCTTTTTTTTGAGACCGGGGGAGCCTCCTTTATCAATTTACCCAGATCTTTAAACGGATTTTGTTTGTTATCTGCCATTATGGGTTTGCATTATAGGTTTCTATTAGTCTTGCCTTGGCCCTTTTAAGGCGCATTTTTACAGCACTTTCACCAATATTTAAAATGGTACAAAGCTCTTTTACGGGAACATCATCCTGATATTTTAGTAGCAAGATGGCTTTGTCTTCGGGGGCAATTTGTTCCAATACTTTTTTCAGCTTGTCTGTTCTCAGTTGAAACAAGCTTCTGTCTTCTACATTAATAGACAAATTAGTTTCTTTAGCATCTAGCTTGTCTGATTTCTCACTCATTTTACGCTCTTTGTTCCTGTTCACATAGTTGACGCAAAAATTATAGGTTAGGGCGTACACCCAACTCGAAAATTTAGAGTCGCCTTTAAAACTTCCCATTTTAACGAAAATCATAAGAAAAACATCTTGTGTAAGATCTGCGGCTTCATCATCAGACCTTGAAAATCCGGCACATTTTGTATAGACCTTATTTGCATACCGGTCATAAATAATACCGAATAACAGGGTGTTTTTAGTCTCAATAATAGTTTTAACCAATTCCTCGTCCGTAAGGCTGCGATACGGATTTTCCTTTGTTAAATCGGACTTATATCGGTCACCGATTAGGACAAGAAACAATTTTTTGAGTATGGTCACCTTCTACTTTGGTTTGAATCAGTTGTTTAGTAAACGACAGCAATTTAATGAAACATTGAGATAAGGGCCCCCTTCGGAAATTTTTATGTTCCCACAGAGACCCAAATCAACCCAACCAACTATCGTAATGTTCATCTAATTCTTTAATCGTTTTCGCTATAAGCTTTAAGTAGGTTTTCCCGGGATCTGCATACTACTTGTAGGGGGACATAGGTAGTTGCAGATAAGGCGCCTAATAAAAAAGGCAAGTTCACGATTGTATGTTTTAAAAAGAATACGTAATGATTCACATACTTAAGACACCATTATTTTTAAAAGGTCACTTTGTTGAGGTAAATCTTATATGATATTGATTTTATTATCCCTTTAATTGGATAAGGCATTTCCTTTTTTATCAAGTTTATTCACAAAGCGAAAAAGAAACTTAGCGCTCCTTATCAAAGTAAAAAAGGCACATCGTCTTTTGAGACTTAGCAGAGCGCTAGAGTAATTATGCATAACCATTTTGTTCTTGCGTTCATTTTACCTTGATGTAAAACGAACCAAAACATCAAGAAGGTTTTAGGAAATTTTTGTCTGGGGCCAAAACCATGGTAGTTGCTATCGCTACATGCTCTTTTTGGCTGCGCGAAACGCACTTTCGCTGGCAACTCCACTATTTCTGAAAACCTTCAGAAAAGTCAAGTTTCTAAATCAGAAATTACAATCTAAAAATTAACTCGGATAAATTTGTCCTAATTAAAAACATGTTTATCTTTGTACTGACTTTAACAGTGATCTCAATGTTTTCAAAAGCATGTGAATACGGTATCAGGGCTTCTACATATATAGCTCTTCAGTCCCTGGAGGGGAAGCGGGTCAGCTTAAAGAAAATAGCCGCAGAAATCAATTCTCCCGTGGCGTTTACCGCAAAAATATTGCAGCAATTGTCAAAGAACAATATCGTTAATTCGGTACAGGGAGCCCAGGGGGGTTTTGAAATTGATAGAACAAAAATTGATACCATAAAACTTAGTGAAATTGTACATGCCATTGATGGAGACAATGTGTTTGTAGGCTGCGCCCTGGGGTTAAAAGAATGCAATGCCGATAAGCCATGCCCCGTGCACGGTAAGTTTATACAAATACGAGACGATCTAAGCCATATGCTGAACAACACTAGCCTCTACGATATGACTGTCGGACTAGAAGTAGGGCTGACCTATTTAAAGCTGTAAAAAAAATTTATATATAAACAGGATAAAAAAGTCCTAATTAGATAAGAGAAAATAATCAAAAATTTATATATCATGGAAGTACAGGAAAAAACGATCGGACAAATGGTAGCCGAAGATTATCGTATAGCACAGGTGTTTAAAAATCATAAAATCGACTTTTGTTGTCAGGGAAACCGCAGTATTAAAGAAGTGGCCGAAAAGCACAGTTTAGAGGCTGATGCCTTGCTACGCGAAATAGATCAGGTACAACAACAACCCAATAATGGCAACATCGATTTTAAATCGTGGCCCATAGACCTGCTCGCAGATTATATTGAGAAAAAACATCACCGGTATGTAGAAGAACGTATTCCCGTTTTAAAACAATACCTGGACAAACTGTGTAAGGTGCATGGCGAAAAACACCCAGAACTGTTGGAGATCAATGAACATTTTATTGCCTCGGCAGGAGAACTTGCAAAGCATATGAAAAAGGAAGAATTGATTCTCTTTCCCTGGGTACGTCAAATGGTAAAGGCACGGCAACAGAATGAGCCCCTTGGCAAACCACATTTTGGGTCTGTTCAGCACCCAATAAGCACAATGATGCAAGAACATGACAACGAAGGAGAGCGATTTAGAAAAATAGCCTCCCTCAGCAATCAATATAAACCTCCGGCAGATGGCTGTAACACCTACCACGTAGGATTTTCATTGCTACAGGAGTTTGAGGAAGATCTGCACCGGCATATACATTTAGAGAACAACATTCTGTTCCCTAAAGCAGAAGCACTTGAAAAAGTTATGGCAGTATAGGGCCGTTTAAAGAAACAAAAATTTTGTGTTACAAAGGACATGCAGTGCGCTCTGCCCCCTGTGTACGCGTGTCCTATCCATTTCATAGTACTTGTTTTTATTTGTCAACTTTTTAATGTTGATAAATTGATAAATAATTGATAATCAGTGTATTTAACCTTATTTATTGTACACTTTGTGATTTTTATTTTAAAATAGTTCTAAAGTTTTTGTCTAATTTTATAGCGGAATTAAAGCCAATAAAACATACTCTTCTTTAAATGCAAACAACAACGTTCTCCAATTTCACAACTACGTACACCCAGGATGAAGCTTTTGAAGCTTCGCTGATCTATTTTAAAGGCGATGACCTGGCCGCCCGTGTATGGGTAAATAAATATGCCCTGAAAGATTCTGACGGAAACATTTATGAACGTACGCCAGATGATATGCACCGCAGAATTGCTCACGAAATTGCCCGCATAGAAGCCAAGTATCCAAATCCGTTGAAGGAAGAGGAGGTTTTAGATCTTATAAAGAACTTTAAATACATTGTCCCTCAGGGCAGTCCAATGGCCGGTATTGGCAACCCGTTTCAAATTGCCTCGCTTTCTAATTGCTTTGTTATAGGAACCGATGGAAAATCGGATTCCTACGGTGGCATCCTCAAGATAGACCAGGAACAGGTGCAATTGATGAAACGCCGGGGAGGCGTGGGGCACGACTTGTCTCATATACGTCCAAAAGGTTCACCGGTGAAAAATTCGGCGCTGACCTCCACAGGTTTGGTCCCTTTTATGGAACGGTATTCAAATTCTACGCGTGAGGTGGCACAAGATGGCAGAAGGGGAGCTTTAATGTTGTCTGTTTCAATCAACCATCCCGACGCTGAAGATTTTATAGATGCCAAAATGGAACAGGGCAAGGTAACAGGCGCCAATGTTTCCGTTCGTATGGACGATGCATTTATGAAAGCCGTAGAAAATGCCGGTAGCTACACTCAAAAATTCCCGATCCATAGTGCAGATCCAAAGTTTAAAAAGGAAATAAAAGCGTCCGGGCTATGGAACAAAATTGTGCATAACGCATGGAAATCCGCAGAACCCGGAATTTTATTCTGGGATACCATTATCAATGAATCAGTACCAGATTGCTATGCAGACCTGGGCTATAAAACAGTCTCTACCAATCCCTGTGGTGAGATACCCCTTTGCCCCTATGATTCTTGTCGCTTGCTGGCCATCAATCTCTTGTCTTATGTAGATGAGCCTTTTACAGATAAAGCTGCCTTTAATTTTCCGCTCTTTAAAAAACACGTAGCGGTAGCCCAACGTATTATGGACGACATCATAGACCTGGAGCTTGAAAAAGTGGATGGTATCCTAAAGAAAATTTCAGACGACCCGGAATTGGAGGACACCAAAATGGTGGAATACAATCTTTGGCAGAACATAAAGAAAAAAGCAGAAGAAGGTCGCCGTACCGGCATTGGTATCACAGCCGAAGGCGATATGCTTGCAGCATTAGGCATGCGGTATGGCAGTGAAAAAGCAAACAATTTTTCTATTGAGGTACATAAGACCCTGGCCATTGAGGCTTACAGGGCATCTGTGCATACGGCACGCGACAGAGGTGCGTTCGAAATATTCGATGCAGAACGGGAGAAAGAGAATCCGTTTATTCTTCGTTTAAAAGAAGCCGATGAAAAGCTGTATTATGAAATGCTGGAATATGGCAGACGGAATATTGCCCTGTTAACTATTGCACCCACGGGGACCACAAGTTTAATGACCCAGACCTCTTCGGGTATTGAACCCGTTTTTCTTCCGGTCTATAAACGCAGACGGAAGGTAAACCCTAATGATAAAGAGGCCCGCGTAGACTTCGTAGATGAGGTGGGTGACTCCTGGGAAGAATACCTGGTGTTCCATCATCAGTTTAAGGCCTGGATGAATGTCAAGGGCTATGATACCGATAAAAATTACACCCAGGAGGAGATCAATGCTATCGTTAAAAAATCTCCTTATTACAAGGCTACTTCCAACGACGTAGATTGGCTGAGCAAGGTTAGGTTACAAGGCGCGGTTCAAAAATGGGTAGATCATTCCATAAGCGTTACTATCAACCTCCCTAACGATGCCACAGAAGAACTGGTGGGTAAATTGTATTTGGAAGCCTGGAAGGTAGGGTGCAAAGGAGTTACCGTATATAGAGATGGCTCTCGTTCTGGAGTACTGATCTCAAATGAAGATAGTAAAGGAGACAAACAAGATACCTTAACCTCATTTCCTACCAAACGGCCCCAGATCCTGGAGGCAGATGTGGTACGTTTTCAGAACAACAAGGAAAAGTGGATCGCTTTTATTGGGCGCATAGACAGCAAACCCTACGAGATCTTCACAGGTATTGCGGATGATGACGACGGTATTTTGATACCTCGTTGGGTAGATGAAGGAGTGATAATAAAAAACAGAGACTCAGACGGGAACTCGCGTTATGATTTTCAATACAAAAACACCAGGGGGTACAAGACCACCATTGAGGGTCTTTCCCATAAGTTTGATCCCGAGTATTGGAACTATGCCAAACTAATATCGAGCACACTGCGCCACGGTATGCCTATTGAAAAAATAGTGGATCTGATCAATAGTCTGCAGCTAGACAGCGAACAGATCAATACCTGGAAAAATGGTGTGGCACGTGCCTTAAAAAAGTATGTGGCAGATGGCGTTGCCGCCAAAGGTCAGAAATGCAGTAATTGCAAATCTACCAATTTGATCTACCAGGAAGGCTGCCTAACATGTACCGACTGTGGTTCGTCTAAATGTGGATAGTAGTTCCTTTAGTACTTAGGCTTTGTATTCTTTTAAGTACATTTTACCTTGCCCCGCCCAGGTAGCTTTAAAGCAATTAAGAGCTAAAGGAAGCGTGTTGGCAAAATCGAATTATTCCTAAAAACCTGAGGTTATCTCAGCATTAAACTTGCTATTTGGAATATTATCCTATAAAGTCGGTTTGTCTAACCGTTATCATATTTCTATGGGTCTCTTTATCAATATTTTAAATTAATTTCATACTTTCAGTACCAGTTAACCAACTAAAAACCAACCAAAATGAAAAAAGCAATGCTTCTGGCCTTTGCATTGGGCCTAACCATGGCCTACGGCCAATCTGAAAAAAACGGAACTATTTACAAACAGCACAAAGCCATCACTACGGTGAATGCGATGAATGCTGCATGGATAGCCGGCGACAGTGCCACAGTGGCCAGCTACCTGCACGATGATTTTAAGTCGTATAATGGCTCAGCAATCAACAAGGACGCCAAGGGTGGTACTAAAGCGCAGTTCGCGGGCGGAGCTAAATGGTGGAAAGAGAATGTGTCCTACCTGAGCCTTACCCCTTCCTCCGGAGCCTATCCTGATGCCCTGGAATACAAGGACGGACAACTATGGGTACAGACCTGGGACCAGTTTAAGGGAGTACACAACACTACAGGCGTAAAATTGGATGTGCCTGTGCACCGTATGTACCGGTTTAAAGATGGACTAATAGATATGTCTATCAGCTACCATAACGAAGCCATTTACCGGGAGATAGGTGAGAGTTTTGAAGACCGTAAGAATGGGACACTTTACAACCACCATGACAATATAAATAGTGTACGACGCATGATGCACGCCTTTGAGTTTGGAGACATGGAAAAAGCCTATAGCTTTTTTGATGAGAAGGCACGCTTCAGGAATATTGAAATGCCAAGAGATGAATCCATGACCATGGAAGAGTCTAAAGCGAATCTTAAGGAGATGTTAGAGAAATTTGAGATCAACTCCATAGATGTGGTGGGATATCCGGATTATCTGGAATACGACCTCAGGGACGGCAGGGTAGTACAAAGCTGGTGGAACATCAGACTAACCAGAAAATCGGACAAGAAAAAGATCGTGATGCCGGCCATGTATCTTCACGACTTTAATAAGGAGGGTAAAATTACCAACTCCTCGGCCTATATCAGCAGTAAGTGGCTCGACTAATTCAATGAATGTAAACATTAGGATCCGGCCTTATATTATGGGCCGGATCCTTTTTTATTTGCCCCGCTTAAGATTTAATGAAATTTATGGGCGGCACTAACGGGATGATATTTGTGATTTGAATTTGTTGTACAAAAAGGAAATAAGCAACAACAGTATCCCCAGGGAGACAAAGACCACCGTTTTAGACAGGGTAGACAGGTCTACCAGATCATACAGGAACAGTTTTATAAGCGTGATACCAAATAAGACAATGGCCCCTATTCTCAAATGTTTTTTACCCTTCCAGATCCCAAATGCGCTAAGACCCAAAGCATAGACACCCCAGAAAATGGTAAGGGCCAGTTTGTAAGAATCCTGTGCGCCTCCAATATCGAGCCAGTGCAGAAGTTCACTGCTGGCCGTCCAAAGAACAGCCGTTGCCAAAATAAGATCAAAGAACAAGCCGTATTGCTCTTTTTGATAGTGCCGTTTCAGATGTCGGAATGCCACTACAAGCAGCGCTGCTACAAAGGCATAGGCCAGATAACGAATACCCAGATGGAACCACCCGCCGGTGTTTTCAGCAGCGCCCTCATATAAATAACTTTCGCGTAGTTCACTTAGTTCATATAGCCCTACGGTTAGAAAGAAGCCAAGCCCCAGGCCTGTGAGAATCAGTCCCAGTCCCCCCAATACTCTGCTTTTTATCCTAGCATCATTCACCACTAGTAGCAGTGCGGTATAGCCAAGGAAATACAACATTCCCCAAAGGGTTTTAAAGGTGAGGAGTTCATAATTGTATTCCTTCCCATAGGAGCCCGGCGATATTTCCGTGGCCGACTCCCGGTACAGCCTCCCCCAGTAATAATTAATTTCCAAATAGAAGGCAAAATAGAGCACTATGAGCAAGATGCCAGAAATGTACAAAGATACTGCCGTAGCTGCAGTTTTATCATGCGCAAAAGCCGCCGTGTACTTTTTGTTGTAATGCAGGTAATTGAGATATCCCAAAACCCCGCAAAAGAGGAGGGAGCTTAAAAAGGTAATATTCAGTAGCGATGGGAAGCGGGTGATCTCTTCTTCAAAAAATGGTCCGCCGTAATACACCTCATTCCAATCCTGTACAATGCTGATAAAAGCAAGTACAAGCAGAGGATAGGCAATTTTTTCATAAATGGCCACCTGTTTAGTTCTTCCTATCCAGAACAAAAGGGCCGCTTCGCCCAGCCATAACAGCGTTACCCAGTTCCCGTCTAATTGCACGGGAATAGCAAGGGTCACAAAGAGGAGGAACATCCCCGAAACAAGGTAAAAAATAGGTTTGTCTACCCCCTTTTGCCTATAGATCACATACCCTACCACCCCATGTATCAAGGCATGCAACAGGGTATACATTCCCAGGGCGGATTCCCATTCCGGCATATCTTTTAAGAGGCTATAGCCCAGGCCATAAAAAACAAAGGAATTAGCCAATACCAGGACAATATCTAGCGCCTCATAGGGCTCTTTTTTAATGAGTTTATAGCCTAGAAAAGTAAGATAAAAGAGCACAAAAAAGACAAAGCCAAAGCCTAACAGGATACTGAAATGCTCAGGGGCCTCATAGCTGGTCTCATACCAGCTAAGGACAATGAGCCAGGTCACAAAGAATGCAACCAGGTAGAGCGGTTTCCAGTATTTTTTAAAGGCCACTACTAAAATGCCCGCATTGATGATGGTCATATAGCTAAAAAGTACCAGTACCTGCCCTTTCCCCTCACTCAATAAAAATGGGATACAATAGGCACCAACCAGGCCAATATGGGCTATAAATTGTTTGTTGTAATTCAGGGCTGCCCCTACCGCGGCTATGGTTACAAGCACCATCAACGCAAAGGCCGTGACGGGAGATATCATGTCATAAAAGGAGTAGGCTGCAAAGGTCATAAAATAGAAGATGGCCATGGCCCCACTGACAAGGACAGCACTAAAATTCTCATATTTCTGCTTTAGTTTTTGACCTAGTACCAACAGGGCTGCGCCTATGGTATAACCCAGGATAATGCGTACAACCGGACTTATCAGATCATTGTCAATAGAGTATTTGGCACCAATGCCTACCCCAATGACGAGTACAGCAATACCTATTTTGCTGATAAGGTTTTCCCCTATGTATTTTTCTAAGTCTACTGCAGGTTTTTTAGGGGCTGTGGACTGAGGCGTTGAGGTGGTTTGCATGACAGGGGCAGCCACCTCCGGAGATGATGTTTCATAAAACCCTTCGCCTATTGGGAGTGTGGCCCAAAGGATCACATAGACCAATACACCTACGCAGAACAGCAGGGCAAAAAGCACCCATATGAATCGCATTAACGCAAGGTTCATCCCATATTTTTGCGCCATCCCTGCACAGACACCCCCTACAATTTTATGATCCTGGACACGGACTAATCTGGAAGAAACAGCTGTAGTGCTTACAGCCGCAGCCTCCTGTTTTTCTTCAGTTGGCGCCTGTGGTGCTTCCTGAACAGGGGTTGGGGTAAGAGGGGCATTTTTAAGTTGATTGATCTCCTCCCGCAGCTCTTTGATCTCCTCGGCAAAATGGCTGTGCACCCCCTGAAGGATCTCTAGTTTTTTAAGGAGTTGGTCTATTTTTTGTTGGTTGTCCTCCATGGATTTTAATCAAAAATTTCCGGAGTTTGTGCTGATCTGCGGAATTGTTATTTTACCTAAAGATAGGCCTTACCAATACATTCCTAGGCTTCCAGATAGTACATTTTTAAGCTGCCGCGGTTTTTTACTTCAATTTCACCCCTGAATTCGAAAGCGAACTCATCCTTTAATTTCAGGTAAGTGGTTTCCGAAAGGTTGATCCTGCCCGGGGTAGAATTAGATTCCATACGGGAAGCGATATTTACGGTATCTCCCCAGATGTCATACTGCCATTTCTTATCCCCAACGATCCCTGCCACAACCGGACCAGTATGTAATCCTATCCTGATCTCAAAATTCGTCTGGTTTCCGTTGTTTTGTCGTTCATTTTTTACAAAATCGGCCATTTCTGTAGCAGCCAACATCACTTGTTTGGCATGATCTGTACTGGCAGTTGGTAAGCCACCGGCGCACATATAAGCGTCGCCTATGGTTTTTATTTTTTCCAGATCGTATTTTGTGGTGATGGCATCAAAAGCCTTAAAATAGTAATCTACCCGCTCCACCAGAGATTCTGGCGTCATTTTTTCTGCTGATTTGGTAAAATCCTTAAAATCTGAGAATAATACAGTGACCGAATCAAATTTCTTGGCTTCCACCCGCCCTTTTTCTTTTAACTCCAGAGCTGTTTCTTCAGGCAAAATATTTAATAAAAGCGCTTCAGACTTATCCTTTTCTTCTTCAATGATCCGCTTGGTTTTTTGGATGAATTTATTACGACGATATAAGCCTATAGCGAATATTCCTAATACGAGTACGGTGACGATAGCGATGATGCGTTGCGTCTTCTTCTGTTGGTTGACTATTGCTATTTCTGCCTCTTTCTCTGCTTCTTTCTCCGCTTCTTTCTGGGCCACCTGATAATTTGTTTCCATATCGGCCATTTGCTGGATCGACTGCATATTCTTTACACTGTCTCGGTAGGCGATATGATCCTTAAAGTATTGATAAGAAGTTTTCGTATTCCCCAGTCGTTCATGAAGTGTTGAGAGCTTTAGGTTAGTTTCACTCAATTGATCTTTTAGCCCATAGGTAGAAGCCAATTGTAAACTGCGTTCTGCATATCTCAGGGCAGTAGACATATCACCTTTGTTCATATAGATATCAGACATATATGTTAGATATTCTGAGATGCCATAATAATCTTGTAATTCTTCAAGGATGACAATAGCCTCATTGATGTTTTCAAATGCCCGGGTATCATCCCCTTGTTTGGCATAGACCACCCCCATATTCCCCAGGTTATAAGCTACCCCAATCTCGTATTGTAATAGATTAAATAATTGCGCAGATTCACTAAAATGTGCTATAGCGGCTACTAAGCTATCCTGGTTAAGATATTCATCTCCCGCATTAAATAAGGCCGATGCGAGTTTTAAAGTATCTTTCAATTCCCTGGAGATCTCAATGGATTTGGCATAATAGTCGGTTGAATTCTGATGGGCCCCTGAAACAGAATATACGTCACCAATGGCCATGTATGACAAACCCTCTTTCTTTCTCAAACCTGCTTTCTGTGCATTTTCCAGGCTTTTAAAATAAGCCTGTAAGGCCCCATCCAGATCTCCCAACATCCGCAAGGCAGAACCTTCGTTATAATAGGCCTGAAACAACCAACTGGGATCATTGGTTTCAGAAGCCAACTTACGGGCATAAAACACAGAACTGTCTGGGGTGTTATGATTAAAAGAGATCTTTGCCAACCAATAGAGTCGCAGGGTATCATTGGCGCCCTGGTATGCGTTTAGTCTTTTGATAAGACTGTCGGCATCCGCTTGGTTTTGGGCCATACCATTCCATGCTCCTATAACAAGGAAAAAGAATACTTTTACTAACCATGTCTGTTGTCTCACTTACAAAAAATACCTGTTAATTGCCGGGATCTACTTTGAGTTTTGGATCAAAATAATAAGTGTGAGGTACATTATTTTGAGTAAGTGTAAATTTAATAGTATAGGCCTCGTTGTCTACAGTTGAAGGGGGAATTGCTGTCCATAATACATCAGCTTTCACCTTGCCACTATTTCCTATGGGAGTTACCGGACCTAATACATTTTTGCCAGATCCCTGTACATAGGTGATATCGGTGATCGCCTCACTAAAACCATTATTGTTATTCCCAGGGCCAATTTTCGGTTGCCAGATTGCTTCACTTCCAGGATTTAAAATGGTTTCGAAGGAACTTTGATTTTGGTCTTCTTTTTTACCATTATTATCGTCCTCCATGTCCAAACAGGCATTGGCTTGAGCTTCTGTTAGTCGACTTTGGTCTGGAATTGCAAATAAAGTTGTGCAATCGGTTATGCTGAGTGTTATAGTCACTTTTTTTGGATCCTTAGCTGGGCTTTGCATCCAAAGGAAATTAGTTGTGGTCGGGGTGTTGCCCTGGCATACGGGATCTCCATTATTCATTCCGTTACCCGCTACATTTAAATATTGCATGCTACTTTTTACCTGTATTTTGGACCAGCCCGGATTATTTTGATCCGGAATTATTTGCCAAAAATAATTTGGGGTTGTTGGATTACTACCCTGGCAGACAGGAGCTCCATTAGTCATAGCATTCCCCTCTACATTTAAATATTGTCCACTGCTCCTTACCTGTATTAAGTGCCAGCCCGGATTGCCTGGGGCATCTGATAATTCCCAAAAGAAATTGTTGGTTGTGGGCAAAACACCTTGACAAGCGATTTTTGGATTCCCGGGTCTTACTTCAAAAATATTTAACCATTGTCCGGAGCTCTTTACTTGAAATTTTACATAATTGTTTGGCATGTTGGTTGGTTTTTTTGGTTTAAAATTAATTGGTTATAGCCAGAAAGATAAGCTAATTATTTAGAAAAAATAAATGGCTTGAAACTTTATGAAACACCATTTTATGAAGAAAAGTTAGGCACAATACCACAGATTTTATACCATGCTCTTACTATCTGTATTATCATATGGAATCTCTTTGCTCTTCAACAAAAGCGATTTGACAACCTGACAAATATCATAACTTCTTTTCCTCGCCTTCTCTAAATTTACTTTCTGAAATTTTAAAATATTTATATGAACATTCTTACAACACTACCCCTGGTCGCCTGGGAGTACGGCATCCTTCTCATTGGCGTCTTTGCCTTAGTAGTTATATTATTAGTCGTTGTGGTCTTAAACATGATGAAAAACGACAAAAAGGGAGAATAAGGGATTAGTTAAGATGATTTTAAGGCAGGGAATCTAAAGGCAGCCTTTTTTCCAGAACTTTTAGAAATAGTATATTTAGAACTTTCATCTAAACCACCTTTATGAAGCCTTTACTCTGCGCCCTATTACTAGTACTAAGCTTTTCCGTAACTGCCCAAAAAAAAGTACTTGATCATCCGGATCTTGCACTTTGGAACACCATTGAGACCCCGGTGATTGCCCCTAATGGGGCCTATGTGCTATACAGCCTGGAACAGGGAGAGAAAGACCAGTTCCTGCACCTAAAGGACGCATCAGGAGAGGAATTATTTTCCTATGAGAGGGCCTCCAAAGGGGCCTTTACCTATGATTCCAAGCATGCCATTTTTTCCATCACCGCCTGGAAAGATAGCGTGCTGGCACTAAAACGCAGAAAAGTAAAAAAGAAAGACATGCCCAAGGACAGCCTGGGGATCTACCACCTTACCACAGGGGAACTGGAGAAAATCGGGAATATAAAAAGCTACAAGATCCCGGAAAAATGGACAGGCTATGTGGCCTATCAATTAGAAGAAATAGAAGCCGTAAAAGATACGGTACAAGATAGTTCCGAGACAAAGCCTGCAAAGAAGAAAAAAGTAAAAAAAGTCAGATAAGAAAAATGGCTACCACCTATTAGTGAGAGACATTACCACTGGGCAGCAAGACACCTTTAAATTTGTCACTGATTATACCTTTGCTAAAAGAGGTAAATCTCTGGCCTGGGTTACCTCCGGGGAGAATGACTCGGCTAACGCCGCCGTCTATGTGCTTAATTTTGAAAAGACATCCCTTACCAAAGTGCATGAGGCCAAAAAGGCTTCCTACTCCCAACTCAGCCTTAGCGAAACCGGTGCACATCTGGGCTTTGTAGTAGATGCAGATACCACCAAAATTCAACTGCGCCCCAGGGAACTCTATCACTGGCAACAAGGCATGGCCACCGCCGAAAAATTGGTGGATGGGCAAAGTCTTGGTAATGACCTTCGGCCTTCGGCTACGGAGGAGGTGCACTTTTCCAAAGATGAAACCAAGCTCTATTTTGGCCTTGCCAAACCGCCTATCATCAAAGATACTTTGCTAACCGAAGAAGAGATCGTTAATGTTGAAGTCTGGACCTATGATGAGCCACGCCTCTATACCGTACAGGAACTGCAGCTTAAGAACGACACCATCCAGGCCTATACTGCTGTCATCCACTTAGATAAAAAGAAGGCTATAACTCAACTGGCAAATGCCACTTATCCTGATAGTTATATTACAGACAAAGGCAATGCCAACATGGCTTTGTTGAGCAACCCAACCCCCTATGCCCTGGAAAGCCAATGGACAGGAGAGCGTGCGCGCGACTATGCCTTGGTAAATCTCAGCACAGGAGCACGCAAACAAGTGCTTACCAAGTTGGCCGGGCGGGTAAGCCTAAGCCCTAAAGGCGCCTATGTCTTTGGCTATAACAATGCGGATAGTCTCTGGTTTACCTACAATATCGCCAAGGACCAATACAAAGCTCTCACCAAGGGCAAACAATTTTACGATGAGCTCCACGATTCCCCCTCTTTTCCCTCCCCTTACGGTTTTGCGGGTTGGACAGAGAAGGATGGGTCTTTATTGCTATACGACCGTTATGATATTTGGAAATTTGATCCTGCTACCGGCTCCTCAACCCGACTCACAAAAGGTCGCGAGACCAAAACAGTCTATCGATATATTCAACTAGACTGGGAAAAAGAATATATTGACACCGCCGAAAAAGCATTGCTCGAAACCTTTAAGGAAGATGATAAAAGCAGTGGGTTTGCTTCCTATGATTTTAAGAGCAATACCGTACAACCCCTCCTCAGTGGACCTTACCGGTATGGGGTTTCTATGAAGTCGGCCCTGGCCAACAAATTGCTATTTACCCGGGAATCTTTTACCGAATTCCCGGACCTCTGGGTATCCGATATGGACTTAAAATCCCCTGTTAAGATCAGTGACGCTAATCCGCAGCAAGCAGATTATAACTGGGGCAGTATAGAACTGGTAACCTGGACCTCCCTGGATGGTGTAGAGCTTACCGGCATGCTGGTAAAACCGGAGAATTTTGACCCTTCCAAAAAGTATCCTATGCTGGTAAACTTTTATGAAAAAAGTGCGGATGGGTTACACCGCCACCGGGCACCTTCGGCAGGCAGATCTACCATCAACTACAGTTTTTATGCCAGCAGGGGCTACCTAATTTTTAATCCGGATGTGCACTACCGCATTGGCTATCCCGGGGAAAGTGCCTATAACTGTGTGATCCCGGGAATTACTTCCCTTATAGAAAAGGGCTTTGTGGATAAAGAGAATATTGGGGTACAGGGGCATAGCTGGGGCGGCTACCAGATAGCCTACCTGGTAACCAAGACAGACATTTTTAAAGCAGCAGAAGCAGGTGCTCCGGTTCCTAACATGATCAGCGCCTATGGAGGCATTAGATGGTGGACAGGCCTTAGCAGGCAGTTTCAGTATGAGCATACCCAGAGCAGAATAGGAGGTACCCCCTGGGAATACCCCACCCGCTATCTGGAGAATTCGCCCATCTTTAATATGGATAAGATAAATACTCCCCTGCTTATTATGCATAACGATGCAGATGGGCATGTACCCTGGTATCAGGGGATAGAATTTTTTGTGAGCTTGCGCCGTCTTGGTAAACCTTCCTGGTTTCTGAATTACAACGGCGAACCGCACTGGCCCTTAAAACTGCAGAATCGAAAAGATTTTACCATTCGTATGGCCCAGTTCTTTGACTATTATCTAAAAGGAGATCCCAAACCAGAGTGGATGGAACGAGGCGTTCCTGCCATGGAAAAGGGGATCAATCAGGGATATGAGTTGGTAGATGAGAGGTAGAAGTATGATGAGGGAGATCATAAAAAAATCCGACCTGGATTCAGATCGGATTTTTCTGTGTTGCAAAGATCGCAATGGTACTCAAAATTAACCTCTTAGTTTAAGATGCCATAAAGGCCAATGATGAATCCCAAAGCGATAAGGGCAAGGACTACTTCTAGACTTACGTTTAAAACAGAAAGAATAGTGTTTAAGATCGGGTGTTTATTCGTGTATTTTTCCATAACATAGAATTTAAGATTTTCGTCTATATAAGATACAAAACATAAGAATGCTCCTACAGCCAATTGTTGTGAAAGTGCCAAAATCTGTGGTGTAGACCGTTGTTATGTGCATTTAATCGATGTTTTAACAGTTTTGGGTATTTGAGGAAAGGGGTTTATTTCTGAAATAAAAGGAAGAACGAATGTTAATTTGAAGTTATAAAGTTGACCATAATGCAAAGACTAGTATTTTAGCAGAACAAACCTAATTAAATACATCATGATCAAAAAGATCCTCCTTGCACTTCTTGCCATCCTGGTCATCATTCAATTCTTCAGACCAGATAAAAATGAAAGTAACGACCTTACGTATGCCATAACTACAAAATACGAAGTACCTGCGGAAGTTAATGAGATATTAAAGGTCTCATGCAATGACTGCCACTCTAACAAGACCGTCTATCCCTGGTATGCAAATGTACAGCCGGTGGCCTGGTGGCTTAATGACCATGTAGAAGATGGAAAAAGACATCTTAATTTCTCTGAGTTCACCAACAGACCAATCGCCATCCAAAACCATAAGTGGGAAGAAGTGGTTGAAATGGTAGAAAAAAAGGAAATGCCTTTAGCGGACTACACCTATTTAGGGTTGCATTCCGAGGCAAACTTATCCGAGGAGCAAAGAGAATTGCTTATTTCCTGGGCGAAATCTCAGATGAGTTATTTAAAGGAGAATTATCCAGCAGATAGTTTGGTGATGCCTAAAAGAAAACCGGCTCCAGCAGCATCGAAATAGAGATCTTTCTCTTTTATTTCTGCATTTTAAGATAGTAGTCTAGCGAATGTTTTCCGGATCCGTACAACAGGAAGAATATTAGTATCATTAATACAACGCTTGCCTGAATAAGGTTGGAGACGACCATTACGCCTAAGAAATTGGTAAGGATGGCTCCTATCATGATTGGTAGCTGCAGAACTACGCACCATCGGGTCAATAGGCCTACGATAATAAAGAATCCCCCCACAAAGTGTGCGGCCGCCACGTAGTGCATGATCATCATGCTGCCGGGCAGCTCCCTAAAAGGATCCATGACCAGAGCCATGGCCTCGGCATCAGACATAAAATCGACCCCTTTTAAAATCAGAAATAGACCAAGTGCAGCTCGCAGTAGGTCTATGAGGTAATAGGTATGGGCATTGGCCCATTTGTTCAGCGCCTTAATTCTTCCCATAACAGTAAAATTTATGATGAATACCATGTTTAAGGTACTCATAGTTAGGGATATAACAAAATAAATAAGCTCAATTATAAATCTTTAAAGGGAAGGTATATCTTGGTTTAATCTACCCTGGAACTATAGCTAATGAGCAGAAGTCGCAACTTTGATATAATCATATTTTTACATAAAGACTTGTTGAGAAGACAACGGTAATAGTCCAGGGCCATGTATTTCACATTTAATTGTACATTTAAGGAAGACAAGAAGGTAATGAATCACCATTGGATAAAGGGGGTACTACTCATTTGGATACTATATCTGATGCCCTTCTCATATGGACAGGAAGACGTTTTAGCCGCTGTCGACAAAAGCGTACAGCCACTTTTTAGCAGCGAAATTCCTTTACTTCTTCAGCTCCGGTATTCGAATAAAGACATGAAAAGGGAAACCAATGACAGCACCTATTTGCAGTCTATGGTTTGGTTTAAAGAGGCCAATACTTCCTGGGATTCACTCCCGGTAGATCTCAGGGCCCGGGGTAATTTTAGGCGGGAAAACTGTTATTTTGCGCCCCTAAAACTCAAGTTTAGAAAGGCCCAAACCAAAGGCAGCTTATTTCAGGGAAGTGAAAAGATAAAACTGGTCCTTCCCTGTCTCTTAGATAGAAATAGCGGAGATTATGTGTTAAAAGAATACCTGGCCTATAAACTCTACGAATGTGTAGGCGACTATCATTTTAAAACCAGACTCACTCGCATAGAACTCTTTGAGGAAAGAGGAAAGAGAAAGGTAGAACATAACCTTCTAGGCTTTATGATAGAGGATATGGACCAGGTAGAAGAAAGATACGATGGGAAGGAAATAAAACGTAGCATACATCCCTTGCAGTATGATGCTATTGCCTCTTTACAAAATTCCTTTTTTGAATATATGATCGCCAATACGGATTATTCCACCAAGCTGCAGCACAATCAAAAGATCTTGTTTTCTGAAAAGAGGATCATCCCGGTGCCCTATGATTTTGATATGTGCGGCCTGGTGAATGCTCCTTACGCGGCAGTGACCAACATTCAGAACCTGTCTGGTTCTATTACCCAGGTTACAGATCGTATCTACAAAGGATACGAACGGGAGGAGGCACAACTCCACGAAGTGAGGAAATTATTCCTGGAAAAAAAGGAGGAAATGCTGGAAGAAGTTACAGCGCTAAAGGACTTATTTCAGGACCCTTCTCAGTACAGGCAGGCCAATGCTTTTATCAATGACTTTTTCAGCATCCTGGAGGATGACAAAAAATTTAGTAAGAACATAGCAGATAAACAAAGAACCCGTTAGACCCTTAACTAAGATCCATCCAGATCAATAAACTTACGGTAATGATCATATCTTTTAAAGATCTGATCTACATATTCAAAAGGTTCAAGTCCCCGTACATATCCATATTTTACCACTTCATGGTTGTAGTTCTTGGGATAGCTTAATGCCAGGATCATCTTTTCTACATGCTCGTCCCAAATGGTGTCGTTCAGGCCTTTTATATGGGCCAGATTTTGGGCATCGAGCACATGGCTATAGCCACAATTATAAGAGGCCATGGTAAATTTCATACGCTGTACAGAATCGGTGATATGTTCAAACCTGTCATAGAGTTTTTTCAGGTATTTGGAACCACCCCTGATCACATCTTTAGGGTCTAAAGAGGCCGTTACACCCATCTCCTTGGCTGTTTCCGGCATCATTTGCATAAGGCCTTGTGCACCAGACCAGGATTGGGCCGCCGGATCGAAACGAGATTCCTGATAGATCAGAGACGCCAATAAGCGCCAATCCCACCCAATATGCTTAGAATTTTCCTTGATTATAGGATCGTACTTACTGATCTGCCGTTGATTAAGACTGTAAAATGGACTGTTCACCCGCCTTCTAAAACTTCGTTTGTTCTTAAAGTACTTGTTGTAAATAACGTAATAGTCTGTTTGTTTCTTTTCTTTTTCGATCCATTCATTCGTGGCTTTTAAAAGCTTCTTGGCCCCTGGCCTCAGGGCCCAGGCAATACGCTGTGAAAAGCTAAGCGGTACGCCAACATCCAGGTTTGGAAAATATGAGGCGTTTATGGAAGCCAGGTTCTTATCTGCCAAAGTGTATTTGATGGTCCCATCCGCTACCATTTTAATGATCTCATCTGTGGCCAGGTTACCCATTAAGGGATCAATATGGATCTCCCCCCCAATTTCTTTGGACAGATTTTTTATCCTTTTATAATAGGAGGAGTTCTTCCGTACGGAAATGGTATCGCCAATAAGTTGTATGGGATCTGTAATGATTGAATTTTGGATCTGATCCAGGGTCATTTTTCGCCACCCATCAGGTTTTCGCTGTACCAATACCTGTTCTGTGATATAGAGATAGTCTGCAAAGGCTACTTCCTTTTTTCGTTCCTGAGTGATTGCCAGCCCATGGGCCACAATATCTACTTTCCCCTTTTTCAGTTCAGCAAGAAGGTCATCCAGATTCCTGGATACATGAAGTTCTAATTCCACCCCAAGATCATCTGCCAAACGCTTAAGCAACTCGTATTCATAGCCCATAGGCTGCCCTCTGTACAGAAAATAGCTGGTGGCACTATAGGCGATAAGAGCTTTAAGTTTACCTTCGGCTTTTATGTCTGCCAGGTCTCGCTGTATATTCTGAGACGCATTAACCACTTGTTGGCGTGGCTTAAATTCATAACACGAACCTAGCAGCAGCAACAACAATAATGAAGTAATGGAATGGCGCATAATTAGTTGGCTCTATGAAGAAACAGCTCCCTGATTGATTTAAAGAACGGAGTAAATTAGTAAAATAAAATGAATGCTTATCGAAACAGCAGGATTAAAGCACCGAGGGCCGTAAGGAGAAGGATCATTTTACGGAAGAATTGATCCTTGATGATCTTTACGAGTCGAACCCCACAAAACAACCCCAGGGCAACCCCAGGCAGCAATTTGGCATTAATAAGCAAGGTGTCTAAGGTGATGGTTTCCCATACAAAGATGTGAAATGGTAGCTTAAAAAGATTGATGATAAAAAATAGCCAGGCCGCTGTGCCAATAAACTCATTTTTGGGGATACGCATGGCCAAAAAGAAAATATTGGAAAAGGCACCCGCAAGGTTTCCTATCATGGTAGTAATACCCGCCATGATCCCCATAAAACCTGCAAAAGTCCAGTGGGTAGGCACTACTTGTGATTTTCGCATATCCCACCAGGCCATCATTACAACGCTGCCAAGGATTACAATGACCATACAGATCTTAAATGTCTTTTCCGGGAGATCATTTCCAATGAGCACTCCCAGGACAACCCCACTCATCATCCAGGGTAAAAATCTGCGAATGTATTTCCACTGCGCATGCTTGTTGTAGTATAAGACGGCAAAGATGTCGCCCACTATAAACAAGGGAACCAGTAAGCCGGTGGAGGCTCTGGCACCAAATGAAAGTGCCATCAGGGTAATAATGATAACGGCGATCCCCTTGATCCCGGATTTCGAAATACCCAAAACAAAAGAGGCAACAAAGGCAAGGATCCAGGAAGTGATGGAAATTTCCACGGGCGTCGGAAGATTGTTTCACAGTCAAAGAAGACGTTACTCAAAGGTATCCTAAAAAATAATATCTTTAACCGCCAACCAATAGATGTATTCATGGAATTAAGCACGCTCGATTACGGTTTTATTATTGTTTTCTTTTCTATTGTCCTTGCTATTGGGATCATAGTCTCAAAAAAAGCCGGGAAAAATACGTCTGAATTCTTTTTATCTGGCCGTACCATGCCCTGGTGGTTATTGGGACTTTCCATGGTGGCCACTACCTTTTCAACAGATACACCCAATTTAGTAACCGATATTGTTCGGACCAACGGAGTTTCGGGCAACTGGGTCTGGTGGGCTTTTCTAATCACCGGGCTGCTTACCGTTTTTGTCTATGCCAAACTCTGGCGTAAGTCGAATGTAAATACAGATCTGGAATTCTATGAGCTTCGTTATGGGGGTCCTGCAGCCAGGTTCTTGCGGAAGTTCAGGGCCATTTATCTGGGAGTTATCTTTAATGTGATCACCATGTCTGCCGTAACCCTGGCCGCTATAAAGATCGGGGGTATTATGTTGGGACTAGAGCCTTGGCAAACAGTGATAAGTGCCGGATTGATAACGGTGGTCTTTAGTGCTCTTGGAGGTTTTAAAGGAGTTGTATATACCGATTTTCTCCTGTTTTTTGTAGCTATGGCCGGTGCCATAGGAGCAGCTTATTACTTAGTGAATATTCCCGAAGTAGGTGGGATACAAGCCTTGATGGCCAATGAACATGTGGCAGATAAACTATCCATCTTACCAGATTTTAGTAATAAACAAGCCCTGATCACCTTATTTGTGATCCCCCTGGCTGTGCAGTGGTGGAGTTCCTGGTACCCGGGAGCAGAACCCGGAGGTGGAGGATATATCGCCCAGCGAATGTTGGCAGCTAAAAATGAGAATCACGCCATTGGCGCTACCTTCTTTTTTAACATCATGCACTACGCCTTACGACCATGGCCATGGATCTTAGTGGCCCTGGCTTCTTTGGTAGTATATCCGGATATAGCCAGTTTACACGAAGCATTTCCAACGATCGCAGATGACAAATTGGGGCACGATCTGGCCTATTCTGCCATGCTGACCAAATTACCCAGCGGACTTTTAGGTCTTGTGCTGGCCTCCCTTATAGCCGCCTATATGTCTACTATATCTACCCAGCTAAACTGGGGATCATCCTATATAGTATATGATTTCTATAAGCAACAGATTAACCCAAATGCCTCAGAGAAAAGACTGGTGGCCGTGGGCAGATTCTCAACTGTAATTCTTATGGTATTTAGTGCTGCTCTCGCCTTGTTGTTACAGAATGCCTTACAGCTTTTTGAAGTGCTCCTGGTTTTTGGTGCAGGGACGGGATTAATTTTTATTCTGCGTTGGTTTTGGTGGCGTATTAATGCCTGGAGCGAGATCACAGCTATGTTTGCCTCCGGGATCATTTCTATTGTTCTAAAATTTACCTCCTTTGGAGCTTATCTTTTTGCGACAGATACCGGTGTATTTCCGGATTGGACGGAGTATATTTTTGTGGTGGTTATCACTACCGTTATTTGGTTGGCCGCTACCTTTATAACTCAACCAGAGTCTAAAGAGGTCTTGCGCTCTTTCTATATGAAAATTCAACCGGGTGGTCCGGGTTGGGCAAAGGTGGTAAGAGAAGCTGAGCAGGATAAGCAAAGGATCATCACAACTGATGAGAAATGGAGTGTGCCCGCCGGTATCTCCGCCATGCTATTGGGCTGTATCCTTATCTACACCTGTATGTTTGCCACCGGGTATTGGATCTATGGCTATACCTTAAAGGCAAGTATACTTACAGCAATCGCCATAATTTCCGGCCTGTTGCTGGCCAGAGTATGGAATAAAATGAAAGGTACCATATTATAAAAAGATATGAAAGATAGAATCGTTTCCGTAGATATTTTCAGAGGCCTAACCATTGCCTTAATGATACTTGTGAATACACCCGGAACCTGGGAGTTTGTATACCCTCCGCTGCGCCATGCAGATTGGCATGGATATACGCCTACAGACCTGGTATTCCCATTTTTCCTTTTTATTGTGGGAACCTCTATTGTTTTTGCCTATAACAACAAAATCGCGAATGCCGCTACCTATAAAAAAATCAGTATTAGAACCTTAAAGCTGATAGGCCTTGGCCTTTTTCTGGGGGCATTTACTATTTCTTTTCCTTTTATCAAGGAATTCGATCAAATTCGTTTCCCCGGAGTTCTGCAACGTATAGGGGTGGTCTTCTTCTTTGCCGCTGTCCTCTTTCTCAACTTTAACTGGAAAGCACTAATAGGGATCTGCCTTGCCATTTTGGTAGGCTACTGGGTATGGCTTGGGTATATTCCTTTGCTGGGTGAAGTTCCAACCTTTGACAGAGCTCCAAACAACTGGGCAAATTATTTAGACGTACAAGTTTTTGGAAGTCATAACTATAAAGAAGATTACGATCCCGAAGGCTTGTTGAGTACTTTGCCTTCCATTGCCTCTTCTCTGCTGGGAATTTTTACAGGACTTATCCTTATTTCTAAAAGAGCCAAAAAAGAGATGGTATTGTTAGGTCTTGGTGTTTTAATGTTACTCGTAGGTTATCTATGGGACATGACCTTCCCAATCAATAAAGCAATATGGAGCAGTAGTTTTGTGCTGGTCACTGCAGGATGGGCCAATATCTTTCTGGCCCTGATCTATTTTTTAACCGATGTAAAGGGCATACAGTTTGGCAGTATTTTCCGATATATGGGGTCTAACGCAATCACTCTATACTTCCTTTCCAGCTTTGTATCTAAGCTATTTTATTCCATAAAAGTGAACGAAGATACTTCCATACACCAATGGTTGTTTGAGAATATTTATCGGCACGATTTTCTATCGGGTGAATTGGCGTCCCTCTTGTATGGCCTAACGGTAGTTGGGATATATTTGCTGCTGGGACTTATTATGTATAGAAGGAAGATCTTTATTAAGGTTTAGCGAAACAAGAAAAGGTTTTATTTGCCGGCAATTTTTGTCAAGGCTGGTATACCAAAGGCCCATTGTAAAAACGAAGGAAAAATCCTGGCCCAGGTGGGCAGGTCGTGTTTTCCACCTTCCATCTCAACATAGGTTAGCTTTTCAGGGGGGTATCCTTTTAAACGCAGTTCTTTTATTAGGTCTGTAGTGTCCTCAATGGCATCTATGATCCCACTATGGTTTCTGTCTGCTTTTTCATCCAGAGTACCGCATTGGAACCAAAAGGAAAGATGAGGTGAATAGGTTCCATTCTTTACCATGTCTAAAACTATACGGCTTCGGTCTGCCGGATCCTTTTTGGTATAGGCCTTTTTACGCCACCAGAAAGAACCACTAAACACAGCAGCTTTGCCAAAAAGATGGGGATGATTAAATACAATATCAAAAGCGGTAAGTCCGCCCAGAGACATCCCACAAAAGACCCATGCCTCTTTTTGAGTAGCTACTTTGAATTCCTTTTTTAAAAACGGGATAAATTCTTCAGTAATAAAGCGCGCATAGAGTTTGGCTTTTTTGCCCCTTCCCTTGTAATCCTGGGTGCAGGCTGTGCCGTATTCATGCATTCTGTTTTCGTTGGTTTCAATGCCTACATAAATAAAAGGAGTTATTCTTTTGTCCGTATAGGCAGCGGTTAGAATACGTTCTAATCCCATATTCCTGTAATCTTGTCCGTCATTCATCAATAAAACCGGGAAGGGCAGATCACTGGTCCTGTAATTAGGAGGGGCTACCAACCTGAAACTCACTTTTCGCTCCAGGAATCGAGACGCAAAGCTTCCTTTTAAACTAATGAATTCAATATCAAAAACCATCAAAATTATTTAAAAGCGCAAGTATAAGGATTATGCTGATTTTAAGCGAGATGTATTCAAAAATAAATATCTTTGCCCGTTAAATTTTTATTTGTAAATAAAGAAAATTAGCATACATTATCGCATGGCATCTATTAATCATATTCAATATTATTCTAACACCTTAGACCGCAATATAAATCTGGAAATCACCGGGGATTGGGGATACCCTATTCTTATGTTTCCTTCTTCCTACGGTAGCTTTACTCAAAACAATGATTTTGGGCTCAATGGATCCGTGATGAATTTTATTAATGAGGGGCGAATTAAGTTGTATAACGTTGAAACCATAGACGGACTTTCCTTCTATGCGGAGAATATGTCTTCTGAGGCAAAGATCCACAATTACGAGATGTACATGCAGTTTCTTAAGAACGAACTGATCCCTTTTATACAAAAGGAATGTAATACGCACAGGATAGGTGTGGCCGGAGTAAGTTTTGGAGGCTACCATGCCGGGAATACTGCCTTCAGGTTCCCAGATCTTGTATCGCATTTGTTCTCACTGTCCGGGGTATTTACTATTCGCAACTTTGTACCACTTTCTGATGATATGCGGATCTATTACAATTGCCCTGATGAGTTTATGCAAAACGAAGAAGCCTGGCGATACCAGCATATGAACATCGTTTTAAGCACTTCAGATTGGGATAGTTGTAAGCCAAAGAATGAACAAATGGCAGGGATACTTCAATCCAAAGGCATCCCTTACTGGTACGATGAAAAAAAATGGATAGAACATGATTGGCCTTTATGGAAAATGGCATTTCCGGAATATATAGGCAAGTATTTTTAATCTTAAAAAGTAAACAAAATGATAAAAAAAGTAGGAATTTTATTTGGAATGGAAGACACCTTTCCATGGGCCTTTATTGATAAGGTAAATGAATTGGGGAACGGGAAGGTAATAGCAGAGCCTGTTTTAATAGATAAAGTTCAGCAAGGAATAGATTACGGTTACCATGTGATCATAGATCGTATCTCACAAGAGGTGCCATTTTACAGATCCTATCTAAAAAATGCGGCACTCATGGGTACTGCGGTGATCAATAATCCATTTTGGTGGAGTGCAGATGAGAAATTCTTTAACAATTGCCTTTCACTACAAGTGGGGGTACCTGTTCCTAAAACTATTTTATTGCCTTCCAAAGAAAGGCCGGATGATACCACGGAAAAGTCTTTCAGGAATTTAAAGGGGCCTTTAGATTGGGACTATATCTTTAACTATATTGGTTTTCCTGCCTATATGAAACCACATTCTGGTGGAGGTTGGAAAAGTGTTTATAAGGTTGAATCTCCTGAAGATCTTTTTGCAAAGCATGAAGAGACTGGGCAATTGGTGATGATGTTGCAGGAAGAGATTGTATTTGATGATTACTACAGAGTGTACTGTTTAGGTCAGAAATATGTGCATATTATGCCGTATGAACCAAGGAACGAATTTCATCTGCGCTATGTTACCGAACCTAAGACCACAGGTGCTGAGCATCAGAAGTTAATGAAGACCATCCATGATTATACTATTAAATTAAACGAGGCACTGGGCTATGATTTTAATACGGTAGAATTTGCGGTTAGAAATGGTATTCCATACGCTATAGATTTTTGTAATCCGGCTCCGGATGCTGATATCCATTCTGTGGGAGAAGGAAACTTTAAGTGGATCGTAGAGCACGCTGCTAAATTTGCTATTGAAAAGGCGAATGCTCATTCTGAGAAGCAGAATAATAGTTCCTGGGGTACCTTCCTAAGGGAAGCGGTTGCTCCAACTAAGGCAAAAGCGCCAAAGATGTCATTGAAATCGGCTGCGCAAGTGAAGAGAGCCAAGGTTAAGAAGGCTCCTGTAAAAGCAGCAGCTGTAAAAGCGACACCTAAAAAGAAAACAACAGCGAAGGCTACTAAAAAGGCAGCTCCTAAAAAAGCAACGCCTGCCAGTAAGACAACAGCAAAGGTAGCTCCAAAAAAGGCTGCTCCTGCTCGTAAGACCACAGCAAAAGCAACTCCTAAAAAAGCTGCTCCAGCTCGTAAGGCCACGCCTAAGAAGAAAAAGTAAGCTAACATAAAGCAGACGTTATGCATAAGTTCACCCTGGGCATTGAAGAGGAATTCCAGATCCTGGATAGTGACAACCTTACATTGGTTTCACAAATGTCTAAAATATTAGAAGACGGTAAAGTTTTCTTAAAGGAACGGATCAAAGAAGAAATGCACCTGTCCGTGGTGGAAATGGGGACCAATATCTGCGAGAATATTAATGAAGCCAGGGATGAGGTATCTTATCTCAGGCAACAAGTGATAGAATTGGCAGGGAAAGAAGGATTGAAGGTAGCTGCCGCAGGGACGCATCCTTTTTCAATCTGGAGCGAACAACCTATTACGCCTAACCCCCGCTACGATCAGCTTATTGCAGAAATGAAGGATGTAGCCAGGTCTAACCTTATTTTTGGATTGCATGTACACGTGGGGATCCCAAGTAGGGAAGAAGGATTGCAAATAATGAATGTGGCTCGTTACTTTCTGCCACATTTGTATGCGCTTTCCACAAACTCCCCATTCTGGGAAGGAAGAGATACCGGATTTAAATCATTTCGCTCAAAGATCTTTGATAAATTTCCGCGTACGGGGATCCCTCCATATTTTGCGAGTGTTGCAGAGTATGACAAATTTGTAGAGATACTTGTAAAGACAAATTGCATAGATAACGGGAAGAAGATCTGGTGGGATATTCGTTTACATCCATTTTATCCAACGGTAGAATTCAGAGTATGCGACATGGTCATGACCGTGGATGAGGTTACTTGTATTGCTGCTTTGATGCAATGTATCATTGCCAAATTGCACAGACTACATCAGAAGAATCAAAGTTTTAGATCGTACAGACGCGTCCTTATCAATGAAAATAAGTGGCGTGCCGCCCGATGGGGGATAGAAGCAAAACTGATTGATTTTGGCAAGGAAGAAGAAGTACCTTTTAAAGTTTTGATTGCTGAACTACTCGACTTTGTAGAAGATGTGGTAGATGAATTGGGATGCCGAAATGACGTGAATTACGTATATCAAATGTTAGAACAAGGCTCTGGAGCAGACAGGCAACTCCAGGTTTATAATGATACCAAGGACCTTAAAGAAGTAGTAAAATATATTGTGGAACAAACCTCCAAAGGGTTATAATTGAGAAGACATGGGCTTAACCGGCTTGTGATCGCAATGCTTCCCAGTACGAAAAGAGAATAATACATGCACCCTACCTATAAGATAGCCATACTTGATATGAACGCTGGTCAGCCCAATGAAGGCATGCGTTGTATAAAAATGCTGGTGGAACAGTTTTTTGAGAATGAAGATGTTAGCGGCGATTATCAGATTTTTGATGTTCGTGTAAACAATCTACTTCCGGAACTGTTAGACTTCGATATATTTATCTCTTCCGGTGGTCCGGACTCCCCAAAACCAATTGGGGAAAAATGGGAGAAAAAGTACTTCAAATTTTTGGATGAGCTTTACGACCACAATCTATTAGAAGAGAGGAAAAAATACCTTTTCCTGATTTGTCATTCGTTTCAATTGGCGTGTTTACACTGGAAACTGGCAAAAATTAAAAGAAGAAAGTCGACGGCTTTCGGGATCATGCCGGTACACAAGACAAAGCGTGGAAAGAAGGAGTACCTCCTTGAAGGTTTGCAGAATCCTTTTTATGCGGTAGACTCCAGGGATTATCAGGTAGTAAAACCCAAAAAGAAGAAACTTAAGAATTTGGGCTGTGCAATTTTATGTAAGGAAAAAAAGCGCCCTCATGTACCATTGGAACGCGCTGTTATGGCCATTCGTTTTTCGAAGGAGATCTTTGGGGTACAATTTCATCCCGAAGCAGATTCGGAAGGGATGATGCGCTATTTTAAAAGAGCGGACAAGCGAGATCATATCATCAAACACCATGGAAAAAGGAAGTATCATGATATGATGATCCATTTAGATGATGATGACAAGATCCTGAAGACAAACAGGACCATCATCCCCAGATTTTTACAACAGGCAGCAGACGCCATTGACCATCAAACACCAATTTCTGTATGATACCCAAAATTAGGGACGAGTTTAATAAGGGATTTGATCAGACTTATTACGAAAAGCTTCAAAAAGAGATTGCAGATACCTTAGGTGAGCCTTGTGCATTTAGGATCTCAGAATCGCCGGTTTTCTTTGACAAGGCGATGGAGAAAAAGGTGTACGACGCCTGTAATGCAATTTTGGCGCAATTAGACGACATCAATTTTGAAACGGTAAAGCACCGTTTTATGCCAAAACATTTGCATTCAGCATCCCATTCCGGAAATCCTCATTTTTTAGGGATCGATTTTGGATTGTGTGAAGATGAAGCCGGGAATCTAAGCCCTCAGCTGATAGAATTACAGGCTTTTCCTTCACTTTTCTGCTATCAGCCTTTTTTGGCCAAGGCCTATTTAAAGCATTATCCAAACCTTCCAAAAGAAGGTTTCCATTACTTTTTTGACGGACATACGGAAGAAAGTTATTTCGAAATGCTTAAAAAAGTAATAATTGGGGAGGAAGATCCTGAGAATGTCATCTTAATGGAGATCTTTCCGGAGAAACAAAAGACGCGAATCGACTTTTGGGCTACAAAACTTGCCTTGGGAATTGAAGTTGTTTGCATGACCAAGGTCATTAAGGAAGGGAAACAGCTATTTTACGAGAAGGACGGTCGCAAGATTAGAATACATCGTATTTATAATCGTGTAATTTTTGATGACCTGTACCAGTTTCAGGACCTGAAGACCAATTTCAATATTTTTGACGACCTGGAGGTTACCTGGATCACCAATCCCGATTGGTTCTTTATGATCTCCAAGTGTATTATGCCCATGCTGTCTCATGAAAGTGTACCGGAGTCGTATTATTTGGATGAGGTCCCTGAAGATATTGATCTTCATCAATATGTGCTTAAGCCTTTGTTTTCCTTTGCGGGGAAAGGAGTAAACCTGGAACCAACCTGGGAGATGCTCAATGAGATAAAGGACCGTAAAAACTATATGCTTCAGAAGAAGGTGAGCTATGCCTCACTTGTTAAGACCAATACAGACAAGAATTCTAAGGTAGAGTTACGCATCTTGTATGTATGGAACGAAGAAGCTGGAAAACTGAAACCGGTCATAAACCTTACCAGGATGGGGAAAGGCGGACTTATTAATGTTTCCCACCTCACCAATGATACCTGGATAGGGTCTTCCATCAGTTTTTTTGAAAATTAACCTGGCTCCTGGAGAATATCTTACAGGCTGTTAGCCACTAGCTTGGCAACATATTTCCCAATAACGTCGAACTCCAGATTCACCCTGCTGCCTTTAGTGTATTCCTTAAAACGAGTGTGTTCGTAGGTATAGGGAATAATGGCAACGCTAAAGGAATGTCGAAGAGAATTTACCACCGTTAAGCTTACTCCATCTATAGTGATAGAACCCTTTTCTATGGTGACATGCTGCTCGTTAGGCTCATAGGTAAAAGTAAAATACCAACTGCCGTCCCTTTCTTCTACACTGGTGCAAGTTGCAGTTGTATCTACATGTCCCTGCACTATATGGCCATCTAAACGAGAGCCAAGGATCATGGCCCGCTCCAGATTTACCATAGCGCCTTCTTTTAGGTCATTTAAATTGGTCTTTGATAAGGTTTCTTCAACAGCGGTTACCGTATATTCATTGTTTTGGATATTCACCACCGTTAGGCAAACCCCATTGTGAGCCACACTTTGGTCTACCTTTAATTCAGGGGTAAGCCCGGAGGAGATGGTTAGGTGTAAATTACCTCCATCTTTTTTGAGGTGGGTAATTTTTCCAAGGGTTTCAATAATTCCTGTAAACATGCATCGGAAGTTTTAAGAAAAGCGAAAATTTCGCAATGAATACGCGCTTTATAGCTTATTTTTGAACAATAATTCGCGTGGAAAGTGGCAGCGTAAAGAGCAATATCCAGGCACTTTTACTGCGATTATGTACGTTCCCACCCGGGAGCACAAAGTTAGTGCAAAGCACAGTTATATGAGGAATGAAAATTCAAAAATTAAAGTTGGGATCTCCGTAGGGGATTTAAACGGTATTGGTTGTGAAGTGATCCTGAAGACTTTTGAAGATGTTAGGATGATGGAGTTGTGTACCCCGGTCATTTTCGCTTCCACAAAGACCATTTCTCAACAAAAGAACGACCTTGGCATGGAACTCACTTTTCATGGGGTTGATAGTGCTTCCCGTGCCATAGATGGAAAGATCAATGTGGTGAATGTCTGGAAAGAAACACCGAATATCAACTACGGAAAAGAAACGGAAGAAGCCGGCTTGTATGCCATTCGCTCTTTAAAAGCAGCCGTTGGCGCTTTAAAGAATAGCGAGATTGATATTTTGGTAACCGCACCGATCAATAAAAAAAATATACAGGCTGAAGATTTTAATTTCCCCGGTCATACAGATTATTTGGCAAAAGAATTGGAAGGGGAGAGTTTGATGTTTATGGTGACAGACACTTTAAAAGTTGGCCTGTTAACAGACCATGTAGCCGTAAAGGATGTGGCACAGTCTATTACCAAGAAGTTGATCCAAAACAAGATTGGGATCATAGAGAAAAGCCTGAAGATGGATTTTGGAATTCGGAAACCAAAGATCGCCCTCTTAGGGATCAACCCGCATAGTGGAGATAATGGGGTAATTGGGAAAGAAGATGAGGAAGTACTTAAACCCACTATTGCAGAAATATCCAATACAGGAAAGCTCGTTTTTGGTCCATATGCGGCCGACAGTTTTTTTGGCTCGGACACTTTTCGGCAGTTCGATGCCATTTTAGCGGCCTATCATGACCAGGGTCTTATCCCTTTTAAAACCCTTTCCTTTGGACAAGGAGTAAACTATACAGCAGGTTTATCAAAGGTTAGAACCTCACCAGATCATGGGACGGCTTACGAAATAGCGGGAAAAGGAGTGGCAGATCCGGGTTCCTTTAAGGAAGCAGTCTTTACGGGAATAAAGATCTTATAAGAATAGAAAGGAGTACTGGGACTGACAAAGAATCCTCTTAGAAAGCAAAAACTAAGAGCCTCATAGAAAGCGTATTTGCACTTTAGCTTCTTACAAAGCAAAGCCGAAATAAATAGGAATTTGGTTTGCAATTGATGAAAAATAAATTATCTTTGCACGCCTTAAACGATTGTAAAAGATGGCGACGCATAAGGAATTTAGTATTCCTTTTTCAGGATTAAAGCTAGGTGCGCATACGTTTGAGCATCAAATTAATAATAAGTTCTTTGAATCTTTTGAGTATCATGAGTTTAATGAAGCTGACATTTTAGTGCGGGTTCAATTAAACAAAATGACAACAGTGATGGAGTTAGACATGAGTGCCGAAGGCACGGTAAATGTCGCTTGCGATCTCACAAACGAACCTTTCGATCAGGCGGTAAAAGCCACCCTGGAGCTGGTAATAAAGTTTGGCGAGGAGTACAATGATGAGGATGATGAAGTATTGGTCATTCCGCATTCAGAACATCAGATAAATAGTGCGCAGTACATTTACGAAATGATTGTGCTGGCTATTCCTTCTAAACGAATTCACCCTGGGGTGGAAGATGGAACACTAAAATCTGAAGCATTGCGAAAACTGGAAGAATTACAACCAAAAGAGACACAGAAAAACGACGATAAGACGGATCCCAGATGGGATGCATTAAAAAATTTACTAACGGATAAATAAGTTTCAAAATGGCACATCCTAAAAGGAAGATTTCCAAAACCAGAAGAGACAAAAGAAGAACACACTATAAAGCAGTGGCACCTACCCTTGCCAAAGATCCAACAACTGGTGAGATGCACTTGTACCACAGAGCTCACTGGCATGAAGGGAAACTCTATTACAGAGGCCAGATTTTAATTGACAAGGCGGAAGAAGCAACAGCTTAAGTTGAAAAATAGCATGAGACTCCCATCTTAAAAGATGGGAGTTTTTTTATGGGATATGTGCAACACCCTAAAAACCTTGAAATTGAGTAAAAAGTCACAAAAAATCACTATTTTTCACAACTTTTGGAGCATTTTTAAAGGTTTACGCTTAAAAAACCGATCTTAGCATGACCAAATTAACAGCAGCAATTACAGCTGTAGGAGCCTATGTACCCGAATACAGGTTAACCAATAAAATTTTGGAAACCATGATGGATACGAATGATGAATGGATCACCACTCGTACTGGTATCAAGGAGAGAAGAATACTAAAAGACAAGGATAAGGGCACCTCTTATTTGGCTATTAATGCCGCTGAGGATCTATTAAAGAAAGGTAATATAGACCCAAAAGAGATAGACCTCGTATTATTAGGAACAGCCACACCAGATTTACCCGTTGCTTCAACTGCCGTCTATGTGGCCACGAAGATTGGGGCTGTAAATGCATTTGCATATGACATACAGGCTGCATGTTGTAACTTCCTTTATGGAATGTCTACCGCTGCTCGCTATATAGAATCAGGGAAATACAAAAAAGTACTTCTTATTGGAGCAGATAAAATGTCTTCTATTCTGGATTATACAGACAGGACCACTTGTATCATTTTTGGTGACGGTGCAGGCGCGGTACTATTTGAACCCAATACAGAGGGTTTTGGATTGCAAGATGAATATCTTCGATCTGATGGAAACGGAAGAGAGTTTCTGAAAATAGAAGCAGGAGGATCCCTATTGCCCCCATCAGAGGAGACAGTAAAGAATAAACAGCATTACGTATATCAGGATGGAAAATCGGTATTTAAATTTGCTGTAACCAATATGGCAGATGCTGCTGCCTTGATCATGGAAAGGAATGATCTCTCTCATGATGATGTGCAATGGCTTGTGCCACACCAGGCAAATAAGCGAATCATTGATGCGACCGCTAACAGGATGAGTCTTGAACCGTCGAAAGTAATGATGAACATTCAGAAATACGGAAATACAACATCTGCTACCCTGCCACTATTATTGAGTGACTATGAGCAGCAATTAAAAAAAGGAGACAACTTGGTATTCGCGGCCTTTGGAGGTGGATTTACCTGGGGCTCTATATATTTAAAATGGGCATATAACTAATCAAAAAAAGAATTCCATGGATATTAAAGAGATTCAAAGCTTAATTAAGTTTGTGGCAAGATCAGGAGCCAGTGAAGTAAAACTGGAAACCGATGATATTAAAATCACCATTAGAACAGGAGCACCTAGTTCTGGAGGAGAAACGACCTATATACAGCAACTACCTGCAGTAACTGCACCTGCTCCAGCCCCAGTGGCTGCTGCTGCGCCTGCAGAAACCACAGCTGCTAAAAAAGAAGAAGATTCAAATTTGATAACTATCAAATCTCCTATCATCGGAACTTTCTACAGAAAGCCATCACCAGATAAGCCATCATTTGTTGAAGTTGGTGATAACATTAGCGAAGGCGATGTGTTATGTGTAATTGAGGCCATGAAGCTTTTCAATGACATAGAATCTGAAGTATCAGGAAAAATTGTAAAAGTATTGGTAGACGATTCTTCTCCGGTAGAATTTGATCAACCTTTATTCCTGGTAGATCCCTCCTAAGCAGAAAATAACATAGCCAGGATTATTGCTGCTCTCATGTGGTGCATACAAAACTTCCCTGGCCACGAAAAGTAGGTAATTATGTTTAAAAAAATACTCATAGCGAATAGAGGTGAAATTGCCCTTACGAATTATTCGTACTTGTAAGGAAATGGGCATTAAGACGGTAGCTGTTTACTCCAAGGCCGATGAAGAAAGTCTTCATGTGCGCTTTGCTGATGAAGCAGTTTGTATTGGACCTGCACCCAGCAGTGAATCTTACCTAAAGATCCCAAATATTATTGCGGCTGCAGAGATCACCAATGCAGATGCAATTCATCCCGGATATGGATTTTTATCCGAGAACTCTAAGTTTTCCAGAATTTGTGCAGAACACGATATTAAGTTTATTGGCGCAACAGGAGAACAGATAGACAGAATGGGAGATAAGGCAACCGCCAAGGAAACCATGAAGAAAGCGGGTGTGCCAATTGTACCAGGTTCAGAAGGCTTGTTAAAAGACGTAGCGGATGCCAAAAAAACGGCCAAAAAAGTAGGCTATCCTGTTATGGTAAAAGCCACTGCCGGTGGTGGTGGTAAAGGAATGCGTGCCGTTTGGAAGGAAGAAGATATGGAAGCTGCATTTAACAGTGCAGTAAAAGAAGCTAGCGCTGCCTTTGGCAACGGGGGCATGTACATGGAAAAACTAATTGAAGAACCCAGACATATTGAGATCCAGGTAGTAGGAGATCAATACGGAAAGGCATGCCATCTTTCAGAACGCGATTGTTCCATACAAAGAAGACATCAGAAACTAACGGAAGAGACCCCTTCTCCTTTTATGACAGATAAATTAAGGGAGGATATGGGAAATGCCGCTATAAAGGCTGCTGAATTTATCAAATATGAAGGTGCAGGTACTATAGAATTTCTAGTTGACAAACACAGAAAATTCTATTTCATGGAAATGAATACCCGGATCCAGGTAGAACACCCCATTACAGAACAGGTGGTAGATTATGATCTGATAAGGGAACAGATACTTGTTGCAGGCGGAGTTCCTATTTCTGGCAAGAATTATTTTCCAAAATTACACGCCATAGAATGCAGGATAAATGCAGAAGATCCATATCATGGATTTAGACCATCCCCGGGTAAGATCACAACATTACATACTCCAGGAGGGCATGGAATTCGATTAGATACACATGTATACAGTGGCTACACTATTCCGCCTAACTATGATTCAATGATCGCCAAGTTAATTACGACGGCGCAAACAAGGGAAGAAGCCATCAATAAAATGAAAAGGGCCCTTGATGAGTTTGTCATTGAAGGAATCAAAACCACCATTCCATTTCACAGACAATTGATGGATCATCCGGATTATTTAGCCGGAAATTATACCACTAAATTTATGGAAGGATTTAAAATGAATCCGGAACCCGAAAATAACTAAAACATACTCCGGCATTGTCCGGAGTTTTTTATACATCTATGAATCTTAGCTACTGGGAATACAAAACATGGTTTGATGATGTTGACTTTACCATCATTGGCAGTGGCATTGTAGGTCTGTCTTGTGCTCTTGCACTTCGAAAAAAATATCCAAAGGCAAAAATATTGCTACTGGAAAAGGGCAGTATGCCACAGGGAGCCAGCACCAAAAATGCTGGGTTTGCTTGTTTTGGCAGTATTTCGGAGATCCTGGAAGATCTGGATCATCACAGTCCGGATGAGGTTGTACAGTTGGTTCAAAAGCGTTGGGATGGTATTGAACTGTTGCGGGCTACTCTGGGAGACAAGACCATAGATTACCAAAGAAAGGGAGGACACGAACTTTTCTTTGAAAAGGATAAAAAGCTCTTTCAAAAATGCCTGGACCGGATAGATGAGGTCAATACCTTATTAATGCCGGTCTATGGAAAACCTGCATTTCATAAACAGGCAAATAACTTCGAATTTAAGAAGATCATTGACACCTATATTACCAATTCTTTTGAAGCCCAGATCAACACCGGATTCATGATGAATGCACTTTTAACAAAAGTAAGGGCGGCAGGGGTGCATATTCTGAATGGGATGGAGGTAGCATCTTATGAGGAGGATGCTTCTGGAGTGACCATTAGCACAAATAATTTTGAATTCCGTTCCGGTAAAATGTTGGTAGCTACCAACGGTTTTGCTGCAGAATGGCTGCGGGAAGATATAGTACCTGCAAGGGCACAGGTCATGATCACCAAACCAATACCTGGACTTAAGATCAAAGGAACATTCCATTTAGATAAAGGCTATTATTATTTTAGGAATGTTGAAGATCGCATTATGATTGGCGGTGCCCGAAACTTAGATTTTAAGACCGAAGAAACCACAACATTTGGTCTAACCACAAATATCCAGAATAAATTAGAGGAAGTATTGCGGGAAACCATTCTACCCAACACACCATTTGAGATTGATCAGCGTTGGAGTGGCATTATGGGAACAGGTTCGCAGAAAAGCCCCATTGTAATTAGACTTACAGATAGAGTAGCTTTTGGGGTGCGTCTGGGCGGTATGGGGATCGCTATTGGAAGTCATGTCGGCAAAGAACTAGCCCATATAGCCTAACTACTTTTTCCTTCATTTTAGCTCTTTAGGCTGTATCCGCAGAAATATGTAATTTCCCATAGTTCTTAAAGAACAATTGAGGTTATATAAAATGGAAATTGTTTATTTAATAGTTGCGGTTCTATTCATAGTGGTCTTAACCACAAAGTTAAAGGTCCATCCCTTTCTCGCTCTATTAATTATCTCAATTGCCTATGGAATATTTGCGGGCATGCCCTTGCAGGATATAACAACTGCAATTAATGATGGCTTTGGAGGCACCTTGGGTAAAATTGGGCTGATCATTGTTCTTGGAGTTATCATTGGGGCATTCCTGGAACACACAGGAGGAGCTCAAACCATCGCAAAAAGCGTACTGAAACTTATTGGTAAGAAACGTATTCCCTTGGCCATGGGACTCATAGGGTATATTGTTTCCATCCCGGTATTTGCAGATAGTGGATTTATGCTCTTACATCCCTTAAGCAAGGGACTTAGTAGAAAAGCAGGAATTTCACTGGCGGGTGCTGCCATTGCCCTTGGTCTGGGTCTTATGGCTTCACATACTATGGTGCCTCCTACTCCCGGACCTATTGCGGCCGCGGGTATCCTGGAGGCCAACTTAGGATTGGTTATTGCCTTTGGCATTCCTGTTAGTTTAATTGCACTTAGTGCTGCTGTGATCTTCGCCACTAAATTCGCTGCCAAAACCTATATTGACCCGGAGCAGGGAGATGAAGCTGTCACTGAGGATATGTCAGAACCAACTGAAGACCCCGGAATTGTAAGATCTTCCATTCCTATTGTGATCCCTATAGTCCTTATTGTTCTAAAATCAGTATTTATTAAAGGCGAGGCGGAAGAATTTGGTCCCTTACAAAGTCTGATAGCTTTTTTAGGAGATCCGGTAATAGCCCTTCTTATTGGTGTATTTCTCTGTTTGCTGCTGCCTAAAAAACTTCATTTGGAGATGCTTTCATCCTCAGGATGGGTAGGGAAGGCAATAAAAGACGCTGCCTCTATTCTGATGATAACAGGAGCCGGAGGTATTTTTGGTACTGTCTTGCAGATGTCAGGCATAGCTGAAGTTCTGGGAAACTCCTTAAAAGACCTGAACATTGGCATTTTTCTGCCATTTTTGTTAGCTGCTGCATTAAAAACGGCGCAGGGATCCTCTACTGTTGCCCTTGTTACCACAGCTTCTATTTTAGCCCCTATGATGACATCACTTGGCTATGAATCAGAGATACAAAAGGCCCTGGTTGTTGTATCTATCGGAGCAGGTTCGGCCATGATCTCTCATGCCAATGATAGCTTCTTTTGGGTAGTGACTCAAATGAGTGGGATGAATGTAAAAACCGGGTACAAATTGTTTGGATTGGGAACCGTAGTCCTGGGCACCACAGCCGCTATCGCGGTATTTATCGCCTCCTTACTATGGACTTAAGGAAGATCTTTTAATCGTTTGTTAATGGTTTCAATGGAGACATTGAGGTATACTTTGGAGTCTATTTTCAACTCCCTTTCCGAATGAAAGAAAACCTTGCCATCCTCAGATTCGCCTTCAACCAAATAATAGCCTCCCATAGGAAACGACTTCTTTACTTTGGTCCTTAATCCGGAAGAGTTGGCAACCTTAAACTCATGGGCATAAACAATGATATTTCTCTTTGTATCTGCATAAGACTTCAACAATGTGATAGGTAAGATATTGGCTTCCCCAAACAGACTGGCAACATAAAAATTTGGGGGTGATTCATATATTCTTCTGGTAACCCCCTCTATAAGAAGTTCTTTGTCTTTTAGCACCAGGATACGATCTGCGAAGGGGAGTACATCCTGGTGATCATGAGTAGCTGTAAGACAGGTTATCTTTTCTTCCTTCAGGTATTGAAACAGGTTTCTTCGTAAACTGCTCTTTCGAAAATTGTCAATATGGCTAAATGGCTCATCTAACAACAGAACATCTGGTTTTTGAGCCAGTACTCTTGCCAGTGCTACTCTTTGTTGCTGGCCTCCACTAAGATTCTTGACCTTAGTTTGAGCATCTGACGACATTTCGATCATTTCCAACAGTTCCTCTGTTCTTGCTTTCATTTCCTTGGGGTAGAATACAGAAAGGTGTTCACTGATGTTTTCAGACACAGTGGTGAAAGGCATCAGATCGAACTCCTGTGACAAGTATTTCATATAAGATTCGCCGGGGACTAACTTATACAGCGGACCTTTTATTTCTTCTTTCCCCCATAAAATATTTCCTTCTCCTGGGCTTAGGAGACCATAAATTAGTTTTAATAAGGTGCTCTTCCCACAACCACTTTCACCCATAACAGCTACATGCTGCCCTTTCCCTACTTCAAAGGAAAGACCTTCCAGTACATTGGAGGTTTCATAAGCAAAGGAAAGCTTATTTACTTGTAGCATTGAGTTTGATCTTCTTGTTATTGAATGCAAAAAATCCGCCTCTAAGAAACGGATTTCGCACTAAATTATTGATAATTAGCCCTTAAATTCTTTTAAAACTGTCTGGTTTGGTAGTTTTTCATACCCCATATTGTACAAGGTAAAGGCAAAAATATCTGCATATTGCTCTATAGTTTTACTAATTGGGGTTCCGGCTCCATGTCCTGCATTTGTTTCAATCCTAATAAGTGTTGGGTTAGTACCGGTTTGTTTCTCTTGTAAAGCCGCCGCAAATTTAAAACTATGTGCAGGTACCACCCTGTCATCATGATCTCCGGTAGTTACAAGTGTAGCCGGGTAAGACACCCCTTCTTTTACATTGTGAACGGGAGAATAGGCTTTTAAATATTCAAACATTTCCGCACTGTCTTCTGACGTACCGTAGTCATATGACCAACCCGCTCCGGCCGTAAAGGTATGATACCTAAGCATATCCATTACGCCAACAGCTGGTAAGGCAACCTTCATAAGTTCTGGTCGCTGCGTCATAGTGGCCCCAACCAACAATCCTCCGTTAGATCCGCCCCGGATGGCTAAATATTCAGGAGAGGTATACTTTTCTGCGATCAAATATTCTGCAGCCGCAATAAAATCGTCAAAGACATTTTGTTTTTTAAGTTTTGTGCCGGCATCGTGCCATTTTTTTCCATACTCTCCGCCACCTCTCAAATTTGGAACGGCATATACCCCTCCCTGTTCCATCCATATGGCATTTACAGGGCTGAATGAGGGTGTTAGACTGATATTAAATCCGCCATACCCATATAAAATCGTTGGGTTTTTGCCATTAAGAGTAACACCTTTCTTATAGGTAATGATCATAGGTACTTTGGTGCTGTCCTTTGAAGTATAAAAAACCTGTTTGGATTCATATTCGTTTGGATCAAAGTCGATCTCAGGCTTCCAATAGCTGCTATATTCTCCCGTTTTCGGATCTAATTTATATATGGAGCCGGGGGTATTGTAATTGGTAAAGGAGAAATAAAGGGTCTTAGCTTCCAGCTTACCGCTAAAGCCACCGGCACTACCAATCCCCGGTAAGTTTACTTCGCGAATTAGTTTCCCATCATAGTTATATTGAAGTACTTTGGAGATAGCGTCTACCATGTATTCGGCAAAAATATAACCGCCACCTGTACTTGTGCTAAGCACATTATTCGTTTCAGGAATAAAATCCTTCCAATTTTCAGGACCTGGTTGTAAAGCACTAACGGTGACTACTTTTTTATTGGGAGCATTCCTATTGGTTTGAATATATAGGGTTGCACCTTTATTGTCAATAACATTACTATCCGAATCTGTATCGTTGAGGATCGTAATAAAAAGTCCATTAGGATCTGTGAGATCCCGTATCAGCAGTTTATTTCCGGAAGTGGTAGTTGCAGGATATAAGACAAGATAACGTTCATCTTCCGTGACACTCGCAGAAATATATCGATGTTTTTCAGCAAGCGTTCCCCCGTAAATAAGTTCGTCTTTGGACTGTTCCTCGCCTAATTTGTGATAAAAAACTTTATGCTGATCTGTCTTAGCAGATAGCTCACTGCCCTTAGGCTTATCATAACTGGAGTAAAAAAAGCCTTCATTACCCTTCCAGGCAATACCACTGAACTTAATGTCGGAAAGGGTATCCTCTACAATAGTCATGGATTCTACATTTAGCACTATGGCCTTTCGCCAATCGCTTCCACCTTCAGAGATAAGATAGGTAGCCAGAGAACCGTCCTTGCTAAAACTAAGTCCGGCCAGGGAAGTAGTAGCATCCTCAGAAAAAGTGTTAGGATCCAGGAAGATCTCTTCCGTACCACCCTCTTTTTTTCTGTAGACCACACTTTGATTCTGTAATCCGTCATTTTTGTAATAATAGGTATACGCTCCTTCCTTAAATGGGGCACTTACTTTTTCATAGTTCCATAATTTCTCCATTCGGTTTTTCAGATCTTCCCTGAAGGGAATTTGCTCCAAATACCCAAAACTAACTTTGTTCTGTTCGGTAACCCATGCTTCAGTTTCAGCGCTGCGATCATCTTCCAGCCAGCGAAATGGGTCCGGAACTTCTGTATTAAAATAAGTGTCTACTGTATCTACTTTTGCAGTAACGGGATAGTTCACGGTTAAAGGTTCTGAGGTTGTTTCGTTTTTACAGGCCAGAAAGGCAATACATGCGGTAAGGGCAATGGCAATTTTTTTCATATATGCTGGTTCTTAAATTGCCCTAAAAATACTTTAAAAAGTTCTGGGTAAGAAAGATGAAGAGCCTTTTTAACAGAGTTTTAGACCACCAGTGTCAGACCAGGTTTTCTCGTATCAGGTACTCCGCAATTTGTATTGCATTCGTAGCAGCTCCTTTTCTTAAATTATCGGCCACTATCCACATGTTCAGCGTATTGGGGTGCGACTCATCCCTGCGGATCCTTCCAACAAAAACATCGTCTTTGTCATGGGCGTATAAGGGCATTGGGTAGGTATTGGTGTCCGGATTGTCTTGTACAACCACACCGGGTGTATCTCTTAGGAGTTGCCGTACGGCCTCCAGGGTAAAGTCTTTCCCAAAGGTAACATTCACAGATTCCGAATGCCCGCCGGCGGTAGGGATGCGCACTGCTGTTGCCGTAATTTCGAAACTGGAGTCGTCCAAAATCTTTTGGGGTTCTTTGGCCAATTTCATTTCCTCTTTGGTGTAGCCATTTTCCAGGAAAACATCACAATGCGGTAATGCGTTTCTATGGATAGGGTACGGATAGGCCATTTCTGTTTTGGCACCTACCATTTCATTTTCCATTTGTTGCACGGCTTTTATCCCGGTACCGCTTACGGATTGATAGGTTGAAACTACTACGCGTTTCATAGCGTAGGTCTTGTGAAGAGGCGCCAGAACCATTACTAGTTGTATGGTAGAGCAGTTGGGATTTGCTATGATCTTATCGTCTTTCCCTAATATATTGGCATTGATCTCCGGTACCACTAATTTAATCTTTGGATCCATTCTCCAGGCCGATGAATTATCGATCACGGTAGTCCCCACTTCAGCAAACCTGGGAGCCCACTCCAAAGAGGTATCGCCTCCTGCCGAAAATATGGCAATGTCTGGTTTGGCATCAACGGCATCTTGTAAACCTATAATAGTATAAGGACGTTCTTTATAATGGAGTATTTTACCTTTTGACCTTTCTGAGGCCACCAACAATAACTCAGTTACAGGAAAATTTCGTTCCGCCAACACTTTGAGCATTACTTCACCTACCATGCCTGTAGCCCCTACGACCGCTAGTTTCATATTGATAATTTTATCATGCCAAAGGTAAACGAATGAGAATGATGCTACAAACTCTGAATAAAGTTTTATAAAAATATAACAACTTGTTATTTTTATAACAAAAAGAACCCCTTGTTTAGTTTTTATACCAAACAAGGGGTTTAGGTTACTATGTAGTGCAGCGGTTTTCCTGCCTATGCAGGAAACAACTTCTTATTTCTTTTTTAAAAGATCTCTGATCTCTCCTAATAGGTCTTCCTGACTAGGTCCTGAAGGTGCTGGAGGAGGTGGTGGTGTTTTAGATTTGTTATAAGCCTTTACGATCATAAACAAAACAAATCCTACAATAATAAGATTTACAATGGTGTTGATCCAGGCACCATAACGAATGGCATTTTCTGCAATGGCTCCGGCCTCTCCTGCCACTCCCGATGCTTCGGTAAGGACATATTTAAGATTGGCAAAGTCAACTCCACCGGCAAATTCCCCTACAATGGGCATGATGATGTCGTTTACAAATCCGTTTACCACAAGCCCAACGGCTCCGGCCAAAATAACTGCGACGGCAAATTCAATAACATTGCCAGTCATAATGAAATTTTTAAAATCTTTTAACATTGATCGTCTGTTTTAATTAGTTAATGTTAGTGTTTGTCTTGCTTGCAAGATAAGTATTTTAAAACGCTCCTAAAAGGGTAGAAATGAAGTAATTGGCATTACTTATAAACACGTTTAACACGAGTAAGAGATCCCGGTAATAAGCTCATAGGAGATCGTATTTGCATAGGCGGCAAAGACCTCTGCCGATTGCTTCTTCCCAAAAATGGTGACTTCATCTCCTTCTCTGCATTCTATACCCGTAACATCTACCATGAGCATGTCCATACACACATTTCCAATGATGGGAGCTTTTTTACCATTTATGATGACGAATGCTTTTCCGTTTCCGTATTGTCTGCCAATTCCATCGGCATGGCCAAGTGGCAGGGTGGCTGTGGTCCTGGAGCCCTGTGAGTGATAGGCCCTGTTATAGCCCACACTTTCATTTGGTTCAATTTTGTGTAATTGTGAAATGATAGTTTTTAAGGAAACTACCGGCTTTAATAATGGATCAATGGCAGGGTCGTTTCCATAGCCATAGAGTCCAATACCACTGCGTACCATATCCCATTGAGCTTCTGGGTAATTTAAGATCCCTGAGGTGTTTAGCAGATGTTTTATAGGAATAGGTCCAAAAGTTGATTCGGCATTTTTAACGATCTTTTCGAACCCTGCAATTTGGCGTTTTGTAAATTCTTTTTCCGCTGCATCTTCCGATGCTGCCAAATGGGAAAAGATTCCTTTGACTTTTAAGACATTTGAATCTTTTATCTCTTTCGCGATATACTCAACATCGTTTTTCCCAAAGCCCAGCCTGTTTAATCCTGTATTAAACTTTAGATGAACAGGATATTCTTTTTGCTTGGCCATAATAGCAGCCTGGTGAAAGTCTTTTAATATTCTTGGACTGTAAATACTCGGCTCCAGACAATGCTCTATTAGCAACTCAAAATTAGCCACTTGTGGATGTAAAACAAGAATGGGTAATTGTATACCGGCTTTACGCAATTGAACACCCTCTCCGGCATAGGCCACTGCAAGGGCATCTATCTTTAGAGTTGCTAATTTTTTTGCAATTATCAGTGGATCGCTTCCATATCCGGAGGCTTTTACAATACCCATGAATTTGGTCGAGGGCTTGAGTTTAGAGCGAAGGAATTGGTAATTATGCTCCAGGGCACTTAGATCAATTTCCAGGACTGTCTCGCTCAACTTTACTCATAGAAACGTTTTAAACCCGGAATAAAACTCATTGCAGTACGGATAGTCATTTTAAATGTTAAGGGATATATATTTTTATTTCTTTTTTGCTTTCGTTTGTTTTTTTGCTGCGGAGGTTTTCACCACTTCTTCTGCCTTTACATCCATCATATTTACTTTTTCCTTTAGCATGGCCTTATAAAAAGCAGCCCTGCTCAATGGTTCATATTCTTCAATTTCTCCTAGTAAGACCAAATTGTCATTATCAGATTTTCGAAAGCTGTAGTTTGCCAAATTCCCTGTACGCGTGCAGACAGCATGAACCTTTGTAACGTATTCAGCAGTAGCCATCAAAGCCGGCATAGGGCCAAAAGGATTTCCTTTAAAATCCATGTCGAGTCCGGCCACTACTACCCTCACTCCTTTATTGGCCAGATCATTACAAACAGTGACGATCTCATCATCGAAGAACTGGGCTTCATCTATTCCAACCACATCACAGTCATCTGCCAATAGCCTAATATTGGCCGCCGCCGGCACCGGCGTGGACCTGATCTCATTTTCATCGTGCGATACAACACGTTCATCATGATATCTTGTATCTACAATGGGCTTAAAGATCTCTACTTTTTGTTTTGCAAATTGAGCGCGTTTTAACCTTCGGATAAGTTCCTCCGTTTTCCCGGAAAACATGGACCCGCTGATCACTTCTATCCACCCAAATTGTTCTTTATGATTAACAGTATTTTCGAGAAACATTTTGTAATTTTAGACGAAATATGTGATTTCCTCCGTTAGTAATATAGATGTATAAAAGTATTAAAAAAGATAGACCTTTACAGGACAGAAAAATAAAAAGAAATGAAGCGTAAATTGAAAGAGGAATTGGTGAAGTTGTCTACGGAGATCATTACTTCGCATGACATGGGCGATATTGCTGAATTGTATGAGGCTGCAAGGAATTTATATGAAAAATTGGCGGTCTTGAAATTTATTGAAGAGAAACTGAACGACGTTGAAATAGATGTTTCCAAGAATGTGATGGCCTCTAAATTTGAGAAAATGGCTACTGCCGTTATGGAAGGCAATAAAACCGTCCCCGAGAGCAACCCTCATGATGAAGATATTATGACACCAGGGATGGATACCATAAAACACATGATCTCTGAGATGCCTAAGGATGTCAACATTGAACAACTTTTTGCAGAATTCGTTGCAAAGACCGAAGTGATAAAGAATGACATGAATGATGTTACCCCAGACAAGGAAACACTTTCAAAAGACACCAAAGGCAGATCTTTAAACGATACACATAACGCAAAGGAAATGGTGGTTGGCTTAAACGACCGCTTGGCCTTTGTTAAACACCTCTTCAATGATAGTACAGAAGAGTTTAACCGTGTTTTATCTCAGTTAAATACCATTGAGAGCCAGGATAGATCTACCGCCTTTATCGAAAACATGGTAAAACCAGAATACAACAATTGGAAAGGTAAAGAGGAGTATGCTGCCCGATTTATGGCCTTGGTAGAGCGCCGGTTTTCTTAAGTAGAAAAGACATTTAAAAAAGTATTGGCCGAAAGTTGAGAATCTAGCTTTCGGCTTCTTATTTTTAACAAACAGCAATTCGTTCATGGGAACATTATATCTGGTACCCACCCCAATAGGAAATTTGGAGGACATCACTCTAAGGGCAATTAAAGTTCTTCAAGAAGCAGATCTTATCCTGGCCGAAGATACCCGTACCAGTGGCAAATTATTAAAGCATTACGAGATAGGCACTCCCATGCAGTCGCACCATATGCATAACGAACACAAGATCGTTGGCAAGATAGTAGATAGATTAAAAGGTGGAGATACCATTGCCTTGATCTCGGATGCGGGTACCCCCGGAATTTCCGATCCTGGATTCTTACTTGCTCGTGCATGCATAGAAGAAGGAATAGCTGTTGAATGCCTCCCTGGTGCCACTGCCCTTATCCCGGCTTTGGTGAATAGTGGTCTTCCTGCAGACCGTTTTGTTTTCGAAGGCTTCCTCCCCTTAAAAAAGGGAAGGCAAACCAAACTACAACATTTGGCAGAGGAAACACGCACCATGATCTTCTACGAATCTCCCCACAAACTACTTAAAACCCTGGAGCAGTTTATTACCTATTTTGGGCCAGACAGGCCTGCTGCTGTATCCAGAGAGCTTACTAAATTGTATGAGGAGACTGTACGCGGCACCTTATCTGAAGTACTCGCATATTATACCACCCATACTGTAAAGGGCGAATTTGTGTTGGTTGTTGGAGGGAAGAAATAGTTGCTTATGCTGTTGTTAAAAGTTGTATTTTTTCCGCATGATGTTCCCATGGCTAATAGCTCTTTTTACGGTGATAGCTGTCTATTTCCTCGATCGCTGGGAAAATAAACATATCAAATCGCTCTTCGATTGGGTTCCTGCTATTTTACTCGCGTATATAATTCCTGCTATTATTTCTCATCTGGCGAATGTGGATTATTCACAAGCACGCATCCATGATTTTAGTCGGGATTACTTTATCCCCCTGGCGATCGTTGCCGTGATGAGTAGCCTGTCTTTAGGACAGCTCAGGTCTATAGGCTGGAAACCCATTTTACTCTTTGTGAGTGGCTCAATCTTTATTGCGCTTTTCCCATTCTTTCTGGCGATGAGCTTCCTGGAAACCGAATTCATTTCAGGTACCCTGATTTCCGAGGGATATTGGAAAGGTATTCCACCAATTGTGGGTAGTTGGATAGGTGGAAGTACGAGTCAATTGGTGCTTAAGGAATTAGTGAATTGCCCGGAAGACATTTTCCTATCTGTGCTGGTTATGGACAACATACTTGTGAATATATGGACCATCCTGATGTTCCAAAGCATAAAAGGGAGTAACAAACTAAACAAGATGTTTAAGATCACCGATCTTGGGATTCCTGAAAGCTTGCGTTTTAGTAGCACAAAGTCGCTCCCTCCATGGCTTGTTGTCCTGGTGCTGATAGGTTCGGTATTATTGATGAATCAAATGTTGGACAGCTTTATAGCCAAGGTCATTCTGCTTTCGTTAATCGGACTGGCGATCAGCAATCTATGGCCTCAATGGAATTTTAAGTTCGCCTTAAAATTTGGCGCAATTCTTATCCTTATCGTTATGGCTATCCTGGGATTAAAGCTACAATTCGCTACCCTTGGCTTTAATACCTCCTTTTTATTATTTCTTGTTGTATGGCTAATAGGGCATTTTATTTTTATGACGATCATAGCAAAGGTTTTGAACATCAATATGGCCTGGGTCCCTATTGCGAGTATGGCCAATGTGGGGGGTATTGCTACCGCACCTGCAGTTACAGCGGCCTATGAAAAGAAATGGATGCCACATGCGGTTGTTCTTGCCATACTAAGTATGGCCACAGGTACCTTTTGGGGCATGCTCACCATATATTTACTAGAGCATTTACTACTTGTTTGATTTTGCTATATGTGTTTCCCCTTTTCCCAACCGTGTTTTCCAAGGTATTGCTCCCCGCTTTCAACGGCTCCTTCTTCTATAGAAGTTCCCATGGAATCGTTCCATCTGTTGAGGTAACCAAAGAGTGAGATCACCCCTAACATCTCCACGATCTCACCTTCATTCCAATACTTGTATAAGGCTGATTTGATGTTCTCATCAACCATATTGGGCACTTGAGACGCTGCCAAAGAAAAATTAAGTGCAGCGCGTTCTGCTTCTGAAAATGCAGGGTGGGTTTGGTACTCCCAAATATTATCTAATTGCTCCTGCTCAGCTCCGTAGCGTTCAGCAGCCCGGATTGCGTGGGCCTGGCAGTACCTGCAGCCAGTGGCATTGCTGCTTACCCATGCTATCATTCTCTTTAAGGCCGAAGTAACCCTTCCCTGATTTTCCATCACAGCCTTGTTTAAATTAATAAAGGCCTTGGAGATCGCTGGCCTGTGCTGCATAGTAAGGACAGAATTAGGACAGAACCCCAGTGTTTCATTAAAAAATGTAGCTAATTCTTTTGTTTCAGAATTGTGTTCGGGAGAAAGCGGATTGACCAGTGGCATAGGATCTTTTTTGTAGTTATTGTTGTAATTTTGAGCTAACAAGAAACAAAAAAAAACAGTATGATAAATCATGTTACTACCAAATGGATAGGCAATATGGCCTTTGAGAGCAATAATCCATCGGGCCACGATTTTATTATGGATGCAGGAGCAGAAGATGGCGGTGAAGGAAAAGGGTTTAGACCAAAAGCGCTGATGTTGTCCTCCCTGGCAGGCTGCTCTGGTTTGGATGTGGCCTCTCTTATAAAGAAAATGAAATTAAAGGTAGATAAATTTCATATTGAAACCATTGCAGAACTAACCGATGAGCATCCTAAATACTATAATGAAGTAAAGGTAGAATACCATTTTTACGGGGCCAATCTGGATGAGAAAAAACTTCAGCGAGCAGTAGACCTGTCTGTAGAAAAGTACTGCGGAGTAATGGAAATGTTTCGAAAATTTGCTGAGGTCTCTATAAAAACTATTTTTCATAAGGCCTAAATAAATATCACAGTTCGGCCTTAATCCAATTTCTAATAATGAAACCAGCACTGCAGAGTATATGCATCTTCTAATAGTACCTTATGAGTCCCATTGAAATTTCACAGATGCGCTGGACGTTAAAACCCAAACCCGAAGAAGTTGCTGTCAAGGATTTAAGCGAAGCATTAAAAGTTAGCCCATTGGTGGCAAAGCTTTTATTACAGAGAGGGATAAGCACCTATGAAGAAGCACTTCATTTTTTCCGACCTGAACTAGAAGACCTCCATGATCCCTTTCTGATGAAGGACATGGACAAAGCCGTAGATCGGATAGAGCAGGCAATTAAAAAGGAGCAAAACATTTTGGTTTACGGGGATTATGATGTGGATGGCACAACGGCAGTGGCACTGTTATCTTCATATCTCCTGAAATCTTACCCCAGAGTTGCTACCTATATTCCGGATCGGTATGCTGAAGGTTATGGTATTTCTTACGCCGGGATCGATTTTGCAGATGATAATGAAATAGACCTCATCATTGCCCTTGATTGCGGTATTAAGGCCATTGATAAGGTGTCTTATGCAAAGGACAAAGGGATCGATTTTATTATTTGTGATCATCACAGGCCCGGAGAACAATTGCCAGAGGCTGTGGCGGTACTTGATCCGAAACGAGAGGATTGTACCTATCCTTATGACGAATTATGCGGTTGTGGAATTGGTTTTAAATTGATTCAGGCCATAGAATTTCGGAAGGGCAGATCTATAGATGGTCTCATTCCGTACCTCGACCTGGTGGCCACGGCCATTGCAGCAGACATTGTTCCTATGACAGGGGAGAACAGGGTTTTGGCACATTTTGGTCTAAAAGTCATTAACTCATCTCCTCGCCCCGGTTTCAAAGCTATCCTTAAAGCATTGAAAAAAACTGTGATGACAATTACTGATGTGGTCTTTGTCATTGCGCCAAGGATCAATGCCGCTGGTAGAATGGAGCATGGGCGCTATGCCGTTGCACTTTTAACAGAAACCAATCCGGGGAAGGCTGAAGAAATGGCCAGCGAGATAGAAGTCTTTAATACGGACCGTCGTGGTTTAGATAAGGAGATCACTGAAGAGGCCTTGGCACAGATTCAGGAAAATAGGGAGGAAGAAAGATTTACTTCGGTTGTTTACAAGGAAACCTGGCATAAAGGCGTCATAGGAATAGTTGCTTCCCGCCTAACGGAGACCTATTACAGGCCCACCCTGGTGTTTACTAAAAGTGGAGATAAATTAGCTGCTTCCGCACGTTCTGTGAGGGGCTTTGATGTGTATAATGCCTTAGAGCTGTGTCAGGATCACCTGGAGCAATTTGGAGGTCATAAATATGCGGCAGGGCTAACACTTCTTGAGAGCCAATACAAGGATTTTAAGGCCCAGTTTGAAAAAGTAGTAGCAGACAGCATTGACCCAATGCTTCTTACACCGGAGATCACTATAGATGCGGAAATTTCGCTCTCTGAGATTACTCCAAAACTAATGCGCATTCTTAGTCAGTTTGCTCCCTTTGGCCCGGGGAATATGAAGCCTGTATTTTTATCGCATCACCTTCAGGATACGGGCTATGCTAAAGGAGTAGGGGAAGAGAACAAGCATTTAAAACTTGCAGTTAAACAACATACCCCACAACCCATAGGGGCTATTGGTTTTGGCCTTGGGGATAAATTAGCCGTTGTTGCAAATAGAAATGAATTTAGTGCGGTCTATACCCTGGAGGAAAATGTCTGGAATGGCACCGTAAATTTGCAATTGAAACTTAAGGATCTTAGGGCGTCTTAAGGGGTATAACGCTCTAGCTTAAAAGTAGTTCCGTCTAGGACTCCATAGGTATAATGACTTATCCAATCGCCTAAATTGATATAGGAGGAATGCTCATTTAAAGCTATTTCCAAGGGAAGATGACGATGTCCGAAGACAAAGAAATCGAAATGATCCTGAGATAATTTTCGTTTTGCATACTGAACCAGCCATTCATTTTCCTCTCCCAGGAATTCCTGGTCTTCTTCACCTGAGATCAATTTGTTTTTTACCGAAAAGTATTGGGCCACTGGCACGCCCCAATCCGGGTGTAGCCAACGAAAGAACCATTTGGCTAGCGGGTTGGTAAACACCTTTTTCATTCTCTTATATCCCTTATCATGTGGTCCTAACCCATCACCATGCCCAATAAAGAATCGTTTTGAATTGATCTCAAATTGTTCCGGTTGATGAAATACAGGGATCCCGAGTTCTTCCTGAAAATATCCGTTCATCCATAGGTCATGGTTGCCGGTAAAAAAATAAACAGGAATACCACTATCGGTGATCTCTGCCAGGGTGCCAAGGGTACGAACAAATCCTTTGGGAACCACTGTCTTATACTCAAACCAAAAATCAAAAAGATCGCCTAATAGAAAAATAGCCGCAGCATCTTTTTTTATGTGCTTCAGCCAAGAGACGAAAATGCGCTCTCTTTCAGCACTTTTTTCTCTGGTTGGAGCCCCCAAATGATTATCGCTGGCAAAATAGATCTTCTTTCCTGGCGGTACGAGAATTTGCTTCATTTGGTATAAAGATAGGAAAAACGGCTAGGGGTTTATTTATTGTCTTCTGAGAACCATTCTGCATAGGCAGTCTCCGTTTCCCTTAATTTTAATGAATGAAGTTGTAGATGTTCAGGTAACCGTGCTTTGATCTTATCTGCAAAATGGAGCACCATATTTTCACTGGTGGGCTGATAATCTGCAAAAATAACTTTGTGACCTCTTGTTTCCAGCTCTTTAGCCAATTCTAAATGCGGGGTATTTTTGTTGAATACCGTAGCATGATCAAAAAGCTCAACTACTTCCTCTTTTACTATTTTTTTCAGATCTCCAAAATCGATCACCATTCCCAGTTTTACGGCATTCTCTTCAGACACGGGAGTTCCGATGACCGTTACAGCTAACTTATAGCTATGGCCATGGACATTTTTACATTTCCCATCATAACCATATAAGGCGTGGCCGGTTTCAAAACTAAACTCCTTGGTTACACGTATCTTACTCATTTGTACTTTTCTTAAAAGACAAAGGTAGGAATTCTATAAAAGGAAGGCTTTTTTAAATTGACATTGCACTTCATTCTTTTAAGCAGATCGCAAGAACTTATTTTGGTTTTTTCATTCCAAAGAGTGGTCTAATGAGCTTCCACCTCCTTATGAACAGTTCATAAATGATCAATGAGCCACCAAAAGTGGCGATCGTTAGGATAGTAAATTTCGGAAACAATCCCCATGACAAGTCCATGATATAGTAGCCTGCAATTATGGTGACTGTCTGATGCAGGATATAAAAGGGATATACGGCTTCGTTGGAATAAGCCAAAGCCTTACTGGGCCTGTTTAAATATTTCGCAGCATAGCCAAAGAGAGCTAGGATCCATGACCATAGATTGAAGACCTTCAGAAAAGCTTCCACAAAATGCTCCCAAACCGAGTCTTCAAAAGTCAATATTAAACTAAGAAAAAGAGTAAACCCTACTATTCCGCAAATAAGATAAAATCTGCGATGCTCTGTTACTGTTGTCCAGAACTGTTCTTTTACAGAGATCAGCAGGAAGCCAAAGAAAAATAAGGCAGCATAATTTATGATTGCAAACCAATCATCTATAAGTGCGTGCGTAATGTTAAAAAATGGTTCAATCAGAGACTCGAACAGATACAAGGGGAGTATAAACCAGAAAAGGCCATACTTGTTCTCCACCTTTTTTTTAATCCACAAAAGGAATCTGTTTCCGGGATGGGTACGCAGGTAAAGAAAGACCGGGAGAAGGGCCAGGGAAAAAAGCAACAAATAGGGTAAGAACCAGAGGTGGTGCCAGCTCATATTACCTTCCGGATATACACCTATAAATGCCTTTGATGGCCAAAAGTCAAAATAGGACCCTAGAAATTGTCCGTTCACAATTCTTTCAATATAGATCTGTGGGGGAACAATAAGAAGCATGCCCACTACTAGGGGAAGGAATAACCTTTTAATACGTTCCAAACTGAACTGCATGGCGGTTCTTTTGTTTAAGCGTAATAGGTGCCCATTCCGGAAATAATAAAAAGGATGGGTAGTCGCCATTGATTAAGGAACAACATTGGGTAACGCAGCCATGAATATTCTACATTATTTTTAATATGCCACCCCCACGGAACAAAGAACATTCCAACATGGTAAAAGATGAGCAATCCAAAAACCAGTACCCGTAACCAATCCAGATCGTATCGTCGCATAATATATTCTTTTACTCAAAGGTATTCTTAAACCAAATGCGTTGTGATCCTTTGTGCTGAATGACAAGGATTTGTGTTGAATGACAAGGTATTTTTCTATTGTTGCAACCTCGACTCAAACGTAGGGATCATATTTCTTGAGACCGGGATGGTACTTTTACTATGTTGCAGCGTAAGTTGGTACCCCTGGGCATTGCCTTTTACATGTTCCAGAAAGGAAAGATTAACAATATAAGAACGATGTGTTCTAACGATCTGGTCTATGACGCCCAGTTGCTTTTCAAATTCTTTGATGGTGATCCTTTTTAAAATTTGGATGAGATCATTCCCATTATACATGTATAACATGAGGTAATTCCCTTCTGCTTTAGCAAATAGGAATTGATCTATTTCGAGATCGAACCTATCCATTTTAACGTGTGTTTCTATGGGAACAATGCTAACACTTTTGGGCGTGTTGAAAACCCTCCGGGAACGCTCCAGAATATTGGCCTCTCTAATAAAACGGGCATTCAGCCTGTTAGAATTAACAGATACAATAATGCCAACCAGAAGTATCCCAACTAAAAAAGTATTTCCTACTTCTTCTCTAAAATACCCCCAGGACCAATTGTTGGGATTATCGTAAATGATATCTCTGATAAGGAATTGGCCTATACCAATAAGTAAAAGATAAACACTTAGAAAAATAAGATCCTTCCCAATGGTCCAATGCTCATCCAGGGAAGGTGATAAATGTATATATGGATACATAAGTAGTAGGATCACAATGGGCATAAACGCATGTATAAAGCTGATCCAGAAATAGTCCATCCTATGTTCGGATGTATTTACATTAAATGGGGTAAAGACGTAATTAAAAAACAAAGCTAACAGGAAGATGACCAGCCCAAACTGTAGAAGGGACCTCCCTCTAAAATAAAAGGGATAAGGAGTGTTTAAGAATTTTACGATAGACATATTCATGGCTATTCAATCAACAGATTTGGAATAATGTTACTTATTAAAGGACTCCAGCGCTTTTTTGGTATGAGTTGAAAGGGCTAAGCTACCTGTAATAGCAGCTCTATCTGTCAACAGTTGCGTCCAATTTTCTGTTCCTTCCCATAATACTTTTTTAAGTTCACGAAGGGCATCCGGGTTATACCTGCCCAGTTGGGATGTAAAAAAATCAATTTCTTTGTCCATTTCCTCAATACTGTTGAAGACTTTGGAGAACAGGCCTTTATCCCTGGCCCAATAAGCATTTTTCCACTCGGTAGGGGCCAAAGACATTTCTGCCAAACCAGACACACCTATTTTTCGTTCAACAGCCGGGGCAATAACAAGTGGGGCAATACCAATGGTAACTTCCGAAAGTCGGACCGAGGCATCCTCAGAAGCAAAAACATAATCACAGGCTGCAATAAGTCCTACTCCTCCGCCAACGGCTTTCCCTTGTACTCTACCAATTATTGGTTGAGAACATCGGCGCATGGCATTTAGGACATGGGCAAACCCACTAAAAAACTGAGTCCCTTCTTCCTGGTTAGAAACAGCCATAAGTTCTTTAAAAGAGGCCCCTGCACAAAAAGGACCATCTCCTTCCGATCGCAAAACAATGAGAGAAACGTCTTTGTTTTGTGAAAGCTCATCCAGAGAGTTGGTAAGGCGTTGAAGTAATTCAGTTACAAAGGAATTACTGGCCGGATGGCCAAATTCTACAGTAGCAACATTATTTTGAATATTGGTGTAAAGACTACCATTTGTTCTGGAAGTTCCCATGGATTATAGATTTTCTCAAAATTACACCTTTTGCAATAGCGGACGAAATTTTGCCCTGAACTTCCAGATCAGTGCTCCACCTCGGATGATCATCCAAACAGTGATTGCTATCCAAATACCATGAAGACCCAGGTTAAAGAAGTTTCCCAAAAACAGCGTTGGGATGAACCCCAGGAAAGTAGCTACAAGCAGCACGTTTCTCAAGTATTTCATTTCACCGAGACCTTTAAAAAGTCCATCAAAAACAAAAGCAACCGTGTTTATGGGGAGGGCCAGAATAACAATAAAGAATATGGAATAAAAGGTTTGCAGTACTTCAACGTCATTGGAGAAAAGTGCACCAAGGGGGCGGTAAAGCAGTGCGCCTATTGCCATTAACACCATGCATACGGCCACACCGTAAATAATTATTTTTTTGGCTAGTTTCCATAAGTTATGATAGTCCTTGGCACCGAGGAGACGCCCCCCCATAATATTGCCAGCGGCCCCATATCCATCAATAAAAAATGCCGCAAATAACCATAAATTGATGGCAATGGTATGAGCGCCAATAAATTTATCGCCCAATGCGGCAGCCTCCCTTACGGCCAGGACCAATGTAATATTAAGTGCAACTGCGCGTACAAATAGATTTAGGCTCATCACCACCAATCTGCCCAGCTCCGGATGTAATGGCAGTCTTGGTATCAGAGAAATACTGGTTTTGGTAATAAGGAGATACAATGCCATTACAGCCATGACACCTTGCGCTATAAGACTGGCGTAGGCGGCACCTTCTAAATACATGGGCGCAATAAATCCTTCAATGCCATACACCAGGGCAAAATCGAGGCCAATATTTAGAACAGCTCCTACGATGGCTATCATCATGGGCCAGTAGGTATTTTGTAAGCCTCTAAAAATTCCCATGATAGCAAATACGAACAGAGTAAGCGGAAAGCCCCAGACCCTTATAGAATAATAAGACACGCAAAATTCAAGGATCTTGCCTTTGGCATTTAACAGCATAAATATTTCTTCTACCACAAAGATGGTGGCAACCAGGATCAGAACACTTAGAAGCAGATTCAGGCATATGGCCTGGGCCGGAAGGTTGGCCACTTGTTGTAGTTTTCCTGCTCCCAGGTATTGGGAAATGATAGCGGAAATAGCACTACGGGTCTGACCCAGGATCCAAATTAGCATCGATAGAAAGGCCCCTACAATACCTACGGCCGCAAGAGATTCCAGACCATTAACAGGAATGTTACCCACAATAGCTGTATCTGTTATGGATAAAATTGGTTCTGCAATGCCGGCTATGGTGGCCGGAATGGCTAATTTGTTAATGGTCTTAAATGATACAACAGTTTTCAAAAATGGAGATTATAGCACTAGTTCATAACAATAAAAGGGATGAATACTTTGTTTCGGAAAATAAATGGCCCCTAGTTTTTGGTATCCACGGGATTCATAAAAACGCTGATTTCGTTCATTTTTACTAAAGGTATCTAAACGGATAGATGTATACTTTTCATCATTTGCTTTCTGTTCTGCCTCATCCATTAATATCCTGGCTTTGCCTTTACCCTGCAGCTCAGGATGTACTGCTAAACGATGTATATAGAGATTATTATCATTTGGTGTAAGCCATTGAACGGGGACATATTCCTCGTCCATCAGGGAAGAGATGGCGACACACCCTTGTATCATTGAATGCTGCTCTAGCACAAAAAGTTCTTTCCTTGCCACATCTTTTAAAAATGCCTCTTTCGAGGGATAGTCTTCATTCCATTGAAATATTCCGTTGCCAATCATATGCTGTGCACAGGCTTTGGTAAGACTCAAGATCTGGGGAATTTCTTCTATCTTTGCAAGTCGAATCATCTATTCATGCCAATTAATCCGTAAATTTATAGTATTAATCGCTAACCATTATGAAGAACATATTAGTACCAATAGGAACCTCCCCCAATGCTCATGAGACACTTCAATACGCTGTAGATTTAGCCTCTAAATTTTCTTCAGCAGGTGTATGTAATGGAAGTATTTAATGTGACTAAAGGTGCCGGAAATTTAAAAAATGTCACGGCCAAAGTAGCACAAAGTGGAAAAGAAAGACTAAAAGAGATCATCAATAAGGTAGACGCAAAGAAAGTTGAGATCAAAATAGCCACTTATAACGGAGATCTAATTGATGGACTAAAAGAGATCGATAAAGAACTTGGGATAGATTTAATAGTAATTGCTCCAAGAAGTAATGATATTAAGGAAGAACTGTATTTGGGTCATACATCAGGAAGGATCATAAAAAGAACAGAGATCCCAACATTGATAGTGCCAAAAGGAACCAAGTTTACTCCATTTAAAATTGTCTTAGTTGGATTTAAGTCGGGTGTATTAAAAAGAAAACGAATTCTTAATCCGTTAATAGAGATCAAGAAAAAATTTCGCTCCAAGATTCATTTATTACTTGTAAAGACTCCCGGATATATTGACAGAGACCTGCAGATAAATACGGCATTGATGGATATCAGTTCTCATTTGACGTTGGCAGAACACGCCACCACCTATTTAGGAATTTTAGAGCATATACAGGCTGAACATCCGGATTTGCTTTGTGTCTTTAGAAGAAAAAGAGGAGTGTTTACAAATTTATGGGAAAAGAACACCATTCATAAGGCCGAATTCTCAGCCAAGATCCCAGTATTGGTATTAAGTGTAAAGAAAGATTAATAAAAAAACCGCCAAGTTTACTTGGCGGTTTTTGATATCCCTTAAGCGCATAAATTTTTGCGCTTGATCTGTGGAGAATACCGGATTAACTTCGTTGCTCCAGAGATATCCCGTTTTGCAAATGCAATTTGCCATGTCTGTCGCCATGGGCTTTGTAAAACAAGAAAGCCACTCAAATAAATTTGGTGGCTATCTTTAGTTCTAAAACGCAAAACAATTGCACTTGTTCGTGGAGAATACCGGAGTCGAACCGGTGACCTCTTGCCTGCCAGGCAAGCGCTCTAGCCAGCTGAGCTAATCCCCCTTTTTAGGAAGTTCAAAGGAACTACTTTTTGGCAACCTTTCAAAATGCTACCTTCTTTTATTTTTAAGAAAAGTATAACGCTCATAAGTTTTATGTCTTCTGTACCTATTCTTACTTTAGAAAAAAAGAAATAATGAACAACATAGACGGAAAAGTAGCCTATATAACTGGTGGAACAAAAGGAATAGGACATGGCATTGCAAGAACTCTTGTCAATGCAGGAATGAAAGTGGCTATCAGTGGAAGAAATAAAAAAGACGCTGAAATGGCAGCCAGGGAACTTGGATCTGAAGAACAGGTGCTGGGGCTTGCCTCAGATGTTACAAAACCGGAAGATGAAGTTGCTGCAGTTGCAATGGTCCTTAAAAAATGGGGTCAATTAGATGTTGTAATTGCAAATGCCGGGGTTGGAATATTTAATTCGGTAGATACGCTGAGTATAGAAGATTGGAGGAAGATGATAGACACCAATTTAAGCGGGGCCTTTTACACCTTAAAGGCGGCCCTGGAACCCTTGAAAAAGACACATGGATATTATATCTCTATAGCCAGTTTGGCTGGTACCAATTTTTTTGCTTCAGGAACAGGCTATAATGCCTCTAAATTTGGTGTAGTTGGCTTTACTCAGGCTGCCATGCTCGATCTGAGAGGGCATGACATTAAGGTATCTACTATCATGCCCGGATCTGTGGCTACACATTTTAATAACAACGTACCTGATGAAAGTGATTCCTGGAAAATACAACCGGAAGACATTGGTAAACTTGTGGAGGATCTTTTGAGGATGAATCCCAGGACTCTGCCAAGTAAGATTGAAGTCAGACCCAGCAGACCCGATAAAAAATAAGAACTAGACCTCCTTTGCAACAAAGGCCTCATTCTGATTGCAAATGGTCTCAATAAGTTGCAATAGTTGTTCCTGGAATAGATCCAGAGTATGTGAAGAGATGGTAGTGTCCTTTGAGGACCTGCTACCAGCCTCTTTTACGGCGAAAGTAAGAAGTCCGGCCTCCAGATTTCTAAAAGGGATGATCGCCGCTTCAAAGGCCTCTGATTGGTGCTTGTCTCTATACATCAGGGCATAGCACAAAAGTTGAAAAGCCTTGCTTTTATCCGGATCATTAATAAGGCTCTCCCAGGCTGTAATTTGAACGTCAGCGGCTTTTGAATTCCCGGTTTTATAGTCTAAAATACGCAGCATTCCGTCCTTTTTATCTACCCTGTCCAGAGTACCTCTGAGGAATACAGGAAATGGTACTCCCGGGACAGTAATGGAGGTTTTAAAAGGTTCTTCAAGGGCCAGGAGCTCAATTGTATGATGTGTACTTTCTTTTATTTCTGAGCTGATATATTTTTCTATATATCGTTGAATGACGTGATAAGCGATCAGATTTTGACCACTACCCAGGGACACATTAGGATAATGCTCTAAATAATGTTCTTTCACAACTTTTGGAATGCTGGGAAGTAAAGTTTTTAAGTTTTTCGGGTGAAAGTCTGGTTCCAATAAAGGGGGTATACAGTGCTTCCATACTACTGTGTATTACGGTACCAAAGGTATTGGCAGCAATGACTTCCTCAACATCTATAGATTCTTTAATGCCAAGCACGTATTTTTTATAAAAATCGATGGGATTACGAATATATTGCGAAAGAGAAGAGGGAGAAAAACCTTTTTGAGCTCTTTCTTTAAGGGCGTTAAGAACAGAGATTTCTTTTTCTATTGTCTCATTTTCACGTATTGGAAGCTCCATTGCAGGGGAGGCTACTGAATGTGTAATTTTTCTTTCTCCTGCATCTTCCGTGAGCAATTGGGTGATAAAGCGGCTCTTTTCCCCACCTTCCAGTACATCTGGCTCTGTATTATAGAGTAAATAGACATTTTTAGCCCGTTGCAGGAGTCTGTAAAAATGGTAGGTATACACCGCATCTTTCTCTTTATAGGTAGGGAGTTTGAATTCCTTTTTAAGATCGAAAGGAATAAAGGACGAATTGGTTTTACCTGAAGGGAGGACACCTTCATTGACCGAGGTAATAACCACCGTTTCAAAGTCGAGATTTCTGCTTTCCAGCATTCCCATGATCTGAATTCCTTCCAGTGGTTCACCGTAAAAATCGAGTGTTTCCTTGGCGAGCAACTCTTTGTAAAGACTTTGAAAGGACTTTAGATCGCTTATAAAATCGTATTTATTCATGTATTCTTTCATTTCATTGAAGACCACATGAAGTTGAACCAGATATTCCAGGGTAATTGCATCTGTCTCCATGGTAAAGTACTCTTTTAATGAAAGCAGTAAGCTCGTCGCAAGCATTGAGAAGTTTAATGGGGGAAGTAAAATGCTCGGAAAATAAAAGTGCCATAACCTCTTTATCTGTAGTGATCAGTTTTGGGAGGCGCTGAGGTTGTATATAGATCCAATTTTTCTCTTTGATTACTTTCGTAAGCTCTGAGGTTGTTTTCAGCGGCGTCTTAAAAAGAGATTGTATATACGGGTGTGAAATAAAGGAGAGAAGGTCATTGTAGTACCAACCTTTATCTTGTTTTGTGACATAGAGAGAAATAAATTCATTAAACAGACTTGCTGCAGGTGTGCTGGCCACAGGATAGCCCATGGTTACATTGATGTTAGAAATGTTTCCCGGTATAGAATTAAGCACAGGGTTAAGAAGGTTTTCGTTGCCAAGGATAATGGCGGTTTTGTTTAAAGTAGCCCTGTCTTTATCATTAAGGTCGTTTATTAAAGAACCAATATACTTAGCCTGAGAAACATTTTTCGGCACCCCAACTATTTTGATGCTCTTTTCAGAATTATAGGTTGGTTTTGGACCTTTAGGTGCATTGGAAACATAATAGGGCCAATTTTTCAAATACGATCGAATAAAAACGCCCGCATCATGAATATGATCTTGAAGAAAACAAGGATCAATATCCCAGTAAACATCGGCTTTTTGCTCAGTTAATAGGGTTTGTATGATCGAAGATTCAGCAGCATTTAATGCATTGAAACCTATAAAAAAATGAGTGCCTTCCTCTATGGTCTTTACATATTCGTCAATATTTTCATGTGCTTTTCTATATACCATTCCCTGATACCCCACTCCAAGTTGCATCAAATGCTCTTTAAACTCATTGTAAAGTGGCTCCAGGGATTTCCAAAAACGGATATAGGATTCAATCAGGGGTGTTTTGTTTGGTTGTAAATACCAATGATTGGTTTCCTGAATGGCACTCAGGTATGAAAAGATCTCATGAGGAGGTATAAGATACCGATCTATTTCGTTGAAATCCTGAAGCAGTGTATTTCCCCATTTGGAGAAGCTATAGAAACTTTCTGCCTGTTCTTTATGAAGGGTTTGATAAACACTGTATAATTCAAAGAATAACTGTGTGCCGGAGGCATAGCGAAGGCCGGAAAGTTGTTTTACAAATTCTTCTATAGTGACTATAGTAGGGGCAAAAGAAGCTGTTTTGGTTGTTTTAGAGAATTGCTGCAGAAGGAAAACGCCGGCGCGTTTGCTTGGCACCACCAGAACAAGAGCATCGCTGACTTGTTTTTTGCGGATAATATCGGCGACAACCTCTTCAAGAAAACTTTGCATTGTCAAAAATAAAAAAAGCTCCGCATTTGCGGAGCTTTTTAAACGTTATAAACGTTTTATTATTTATTTCACTAGGTTGATCTCAACACGTCTGTTCTGAGTTCTACCTGCTCTATTGGCATTAGAAGCAATTGGCTTGGCTTCACCGTATCCAATAGCTGTCAATCTATCTGCTCCAATTCCTTCTTTTACTAAGAAGTCTCTAACAGAGTTAGCTCTCTTCTCAGAAAGAGATTGGTTCAATTTCTCGCTACCTACGCTATCAGTATGACCTTCAACGGTAAACTTAGCATTAGGATATTCGTTTAAGATCTTGATGATGTCTACGAATACAGATACTGATTCAGTTTTAAGAGAAGCTCTACCTGTATCGAACAAGATAGTTCTAGCATAATCGTTCAATTGTTTTTGAACTTCTTCAGTAACTTCAGGACAACCTTTGTTAGCTACGGTACCAGCAACGTCTGGACACTGATCATCTTTGTCTAATACACCATCACCATCTTTATCTTCCCATGGGCAACCTTTGTTTTCAGCAGGTCCAGCTTCGCTAGGACAAGCATCATCTTTATCAGCTACACCGTCACCGTCAGCATCTGGACAACCAGCTAAAGCAGCTAAGCCAGCTTCGTTAGGACAAGCATCATCTTTATCAGCGATACCATCACCGTCAGAATCAGGACATCCGTTAAGTTCTTTAGGACCAGCTTCGTTAGGACAGCTGTCTTTTCCATCTTCGATACCATCTCCGTCAGAATCAGGACATCCGTTGAAAGCAGCTAAACCAGCAACTTCCGGACAAGCATCGTCTTTGTCATAGATACCATCTCCGTCTGTATCAGTTCCACCGAACTTGATAGAGATACCAGCTGTATGCTGGAAATGTTTTACACCGTAGTCTTCAAAAGCGTGTTTGTAACCCGTTTGAACACTAAAGCCAATGTTGTCATTAAACCAGTAGCTAGCACCGATACCGGCGTTAGCAGTTCCGAATCCAATTTCATCGATCCAAGTGTAACCTCCACCGAATTCTACGAATGGGATTATTTTTTTATCCTTTAAGATATTGTATTTAATTGTACCATCCACAGCGTAATGAGATAAATCATCAGCCGAAACATCTCCTAATTTAGAGATTCGGTTCAAACTACCTTTAGCTCCTACAGAGAAACCGTCACCAACATACTTGGACACAGATACGTAAGAAATAGAAGGCAAAATATTCCAGTGATCGTTAACATTAAAGTACTCACTGAATAAAGTACCTGTTGGGTAAGCGGCATCTTGGTCATTAGTAGGATAAACATCTATTGCGTTTACACCAAAGCTAACTTGCCAAGGATTATTTTCATCCTGCGCTTGAATGTTGTTAAACCCTATTAAAAGTAGGCCAACAACCAATAATCTGCTAAGCTGTTTCATGTTCAAAATTTTAAGTTTAAGTGTTTATTAGCTGCAAATGTAAGTTGTTAAGAATTATTAACAAAATCAATTTCTTATTTTTTTAA
>CAWCNT010000009.1:0-12776 GCA_963796935.1 uncultured Flavobacteriaceae bacterium | reverse complement strand
AATGATGTCTACGAATACAGATACTGATTCAGTTTTAAGAGAAGCTCTACCTGTATCGAACAAGATAGTTCTAGCGTAATCGTTCAATTGTTTTTGAACTTCTTCAGTAACTTCAGGACAACCTTTGTTAGCTACAGTACCAGCAACGTCTGGACACTGATCATCTTTGTCTAATACACCATCTCCGTCTGTATCAGGCCATGGGCAACCTTTGTTTTCAGCAGGTCCAGCTTCGCTAGGACAAGCATCATCTTTATCAGCTACACCGTCACCGTCAGCATCTGGACAACCAGCTAAAGCAGCTAAGCCAGCTTCGTTAGGACAAGCGTCATCTTTATCAGCGATACCATCACCGTCAGAATCAGGACATCCGTTAAGTTCTTTAGGACCAGCTTCGTTAGGACAGCTGTCTTTTCCATCTTCGATACCATCACCGTCAGAATCAGGACATCCGTTGAAAGCAGCTAAACCAGCAACTTCCGGACATGCATCGTCTTTGTCATAGATACCATCTCCGTCTGTATCAGTTCCACCGAACTTGATAGAGATACCAGCTGTATGCTGGAAATGTTTTACACCGTAGTCTTCAAAAGCGTGTTTGTAACCCGTTTGAACACTAAAGCCAATGTTGTCATTAAACCAGTAGCTAGCACCGATACCGGCGTTAGCAGTTCCGAATCCAATTTCATCGATCCAAGTGTAACCTCCACCGAATTCTACGAATGGGATTATTTTTTTATCCTTTAAGATGTTGTATTTAATTGTACCATCCACAGCGTAATGAGATAAATCATCAGCCGAAACATCTCCTAATTTAGAGATTCGGTTCAAACTACCTTTAGCTCCTACTGAGAAACCGTCACCAACATACTTGGACACAGATACGTAAGAAATAGAAGGCAAAATATTCCAGTGATCATTAACATTAAAGTACTCACTGAATAAAGTACCTGTTGGGTAAGCGGCATCTGTGTCATTAGTAGGATAAACATCTATTGCGTTTACACCAAAGCTAACTTGCCAAGGATTATTTTCATCCTGCGCTTGAATGTTGTTAAACCCTATTAAAAGTAGGCCAACAACCAATAATCTGCTAAGCTGTTTCATGTTCAAAATTTTAAGTTTAAGTGTTTATTAGCTGCAAATGTAAGTTGTTAAGAATTATTAACAAAATCAATTTCTTATTTTTTTAACCTATTAAAATATATAGGTTATGAGGAATTACACAATTTTTAACTCCTTACCAACCTTTATAAAGGCTGAGATGGCTTTATCCAGATGTTCTTTTTTATGCGCAGCAGACAATTGTACTCGTATTCTGGCCTTTCCTTTAGGGACAACAGGGTAAAAGAAGCCAATTACATAGATTCCTTCCTTCAGTAACATATCTGCCATTTGTTGTGATAATTTAGCATCGTATAACATAACAGGTACAATTGCGGAATCACCATCAATAATATCGAACCCTGCTTTTTTCATTCCTTCTTTAAAGTATCGGGTATTGCTTTCCAGCCGGTCTCTTAGCTCCGTACTCCCTTCTAACATCTCAAATACCTTTATAGAAGCACCTACAATAGCAGGTGCTAGTGAATTGGAGAATAAGTAAGGTCTGGAGCGTTGCCGCAACATGGCTATCACTTCCTTATTACCTGTAGTATACCCTCCCATAGCTCCACCCAGGGCTTTACCTAGTGTTCCTGTAATGATATCTACTCTGTTCATGACCCCTTTTTCCTCGAGAGTACCTCTGCCGGTTGGTCCAATAAACCCTGTGGCATGGCATTCATCTATCATAACCATAGCGTCATAGGCTTCGGCCAGGTCGCATATCTTATCCAGAGGTGCCAATAGTCCATCCATGGAGAAGACACCATCTGTAACAATGATCTTAAAACGGGCCTTATCTGCCACAGCCTGTTTTAACTGAGTTTCCAGATCCTCCATATCACTATTTGCATAGCGGTATCTCATTGCTTTGCACAAACGAACACCGTCAATGATAGAAGCGTGGTTAAGAGAATCGGATATAATAGCATCCTCCGCAGACAATAAAGGTTCAAACACCCCTCCATTGGCATCAAATGCTGCGGCATAGAGGATAGTATCCTCAGTTCCATAAAAGGAAGCGATCTTTGCTTCCAGTTCTTTATGTATATCCTGGGTACCACAAATAAAACGAACGGATGACATACCAAAACCATGTGAATCCAACGCATCTTTGGCTGCCTGGATAACTTCCGGATGAGAGGACAAGCCTAAATAATTGTTAGAACAAAAATTAATTACTTCCTGTCCTGTGGAAATTTTGATCACAGCATCCTGAGGAGAGGTAATGATCCTTTCTTTTTTAAAAAGGCCGGCCTCTTCAATGGCTATAAGTTCATCTTCAAGGTATTTCTTAATACTACTGTACATAATTATATGAATATGGGTTTTATTTCATCATCTATATAGACCAGGATTTTATCCTTCACTTTATACCCCATGGATTTCATTGTCTGGCCATAGGTATCTATTTGTTCATTGTGGGACGAGTATTTTTTTCCGGTCTTGTAATCAATAATGGTAACCTCCATTTCGTTAAACACCATCCTGTCTGGCCGCAAAATTACCCCATTTTCCGTAATTAAAGCTTGCTCATTCTTAATATTCTGTCCGGCTTTAAAATATGGCGCCAAGTCTGGGTGAGTAGCAATATTGTAAAACCGCTCCAAATAACTTTCTTGTTCATTTGCAGAGATGGCACCCGTATCTACAAGAAGAGAAACGGTAGGGGCCACATCTTCGGGGCTCATAATTAGACTCATACCATAATGCAACAAAGTTCCCTGAGAAATGGCTAATTCTCTTGAGGAGCCCCATAATTCTCCGGCACGGGTACTTATTGTAAGACTGCTTTCAAATTTATTTGTATAAATGAAGGGCATACTGGTATGAGACATCCCACTTGCTGTGCTTTCATTTTGATATATCAGTTCACCAAAGTCATAGCGAAAGGTATTTGGGTCCCAACGCCGTTGTTCCTTTAAAAAATGAATGAATAGACCGGAGAAATAGGCGGGCTTATGCTCGCCTTTGGAGGATAGATCCATCTCAGAGATAATAAATAGTCCTTGAATGCTTCTTGTAAGCGCCACATATAAAAGGTTAAAGGCGTCTAATTCCATTTTTTGCTGTTCTTCCTCATATAGAACCCTGGCCTGCTCATGATACATGATCATCTCCTTTTTCTTGCTTACCAAAATATTCTCAAACCCTTCAAGGGCATCGTCTTCGGTAGGGATCCAGATCTTAGGATCTCTTTCCTGATATATATAAGTATTCGCAAAGGGAAAAATTACCATGGGGAATTCGAGTCCTTTAGCTTTATGAATGGTCATAAGTTGCACTGCATTGACATTATCGGGTGCCGGAATGCTCAAAGAACTTTTTTTCTTATTCCATTGCGTAAGGAAAGTTGCAATTCCAGTATCTAATGTTTGCTCAACATCTAACACTTCATCCAGGAAGGAGCTGATATATGCATTGGTATCATCACAAAGCTTAAAACGATGAATGGCATACTCCAGTGCATCATACACAGATCGCTTGTTAAAAACAGAGAGGTCAAAATTGTAGTCAGAGGTGAATAGTGCCGGTAGCTTCTCCAAATTTTGAGATATAAAGCTGTGTTTGTTTTGGGCTGGACTTAAAAAAGACAGGATTTCATATTGAATGTTGAGATCTGAAGGGAAGTTTGAAAGTTGAAGCAGATTTATTAGGAAATTTACCGAGGCATTGTTTTGTAACAACAAAGATTCTGAGGAAATGACAGGGATCTTATTCCCCAAAAGATGTTCTGCCACTTTAACCCCCTGTTTTTTTGCACGGAACAACACACAAATATCCCGATACGGTACATTTTTATTTTGTAATTCATTTATGATACGCACTACTTCTTCACAATAAGAAAGATCTTTTTGTTCCTCAGAATCCTCTAAAAAACGAATGCTCACCAAGCCTCCTTTTTGGTTGGTATGGAGTTGCTGATTTCCTTTGACGAACAAATCCTGATATAGTTCATTATTTAAATGAGGCACTGTTGAGGTAAAAAAGGCATTGTTAAAACTTACAATCTCTTCATAGCTTCTATAATTGGTACCCAGAGTGGCAGTCTTAGGAGCTATGCCGAAAAGGCTATCATCATTACGTATTAGATTTAAGAACTGTTCAGATCTCCCGCCTCTCCATCTGTAAATTGCCTGCTTTGCGTCACCAACAAGAAAAAGACTCCCCCTATTTCCCTGGAGATCCTCACTTTGCAGGGCATGGGAGATTAATGGAACTAAATTAGACCATTGCATGAGTGAGGTATCCTGAAATTCATCTATAAAATAATGCTTGTATTTTTCGCCAAGCCGTTCATATATAAAAGGAGCCGGTTGATCTTTTATATGATCAGAGATAAGCGTATTAAAAGCAGAAATAGGTAATTGATCTCTTTCCTCCAGGAGGGAATTTATTTCTTTTTGCAAGGCATTGAGAATGGTTAGTGGAACAATGTTCTGGTAAACATTCTTTAAAAATGTAAGTCGGCCATACCGTTGTTTGATCGTAGTAAAAAGAGTTGTGAACTGAGGCATTAGGGTGTCAATGTCTGCTTTCTTGTCCTCAGGAGTCGATTTATTATAGAGTGGTTCACTGCCAAATTGTTGTTTCCATTTTGCCGTGAAATCGAGGGAAGAGGGATCTTCACTCACCTGTTTCATAAACTTAGGGAAATACCCAGCTTTAAAGTCGGATTGCTCCAAATGGGCTTCTTCCATAAGTTGAAGTACGTTTTGCGCAACTGCCGCCAGTTCCTTTTTAAGCACGGCTATGGTCTTTAGTAGCAGGGATTGCAGGGTTAAAAAGGATTTGAGATCTTTGCTTTTAAGATCTTCCAGAAAAGGCGAGTGATTTTCATTAAAAAGCATTGCACCAACTTTCCCCAGGTCGTACCCAATATTCCAGCTTTTACTTTCATCTATCTTTTCCAGCGCAAATGCTATCAGGATGTCTGTTATTTGATCATCGACCTTCGCATTACCAATTAAGCGATCTACCCCTTCTGCCAATAGCAGCTCTGTATCCAGAACTACTTCGAAGTTCTGAGGGATCTTGAGATCCTTTGCAAAGGTCTTAATGAGTCGATGATTGAACTTATCAATGGTGGAAATGTCGAAAAACGCATAATTGTGTAGTATCTCCTTGAGTGTTCGTTGTGCTCTCTTGTGCAAGATCTCAGGAGAGAGTTGTAGTTCCTGGAGTAATTGAAGAAAAAGTTCATTTTTATCATTGCCTTCAGAAGGAAGGGAAAAATCGTGCAGGCATTCCAAAATACGCAGTTTCATTTCATTAACCGCCTTGTTGGTGAAGGTGATGGCTAATATTTTTCGAAAATTTTGACCTCCCTCAACGGCAAGTAGTAACTTCAGATATTCCTTTACCAGAGTAAAGGTCTTACCTGCTCCGGCAGAGGCATCGTAAATTACGTATGGATCCAATGGAATTGATTTTACCTGCAAAATAAGGAAACTAGCAGAGTTCTTAACATATAATTATAGGAATATAATTGTTAAAATCCTTACTTTTGGAGAAGTCTATTATTAACAATTAACACAACTAGAAATGGCTTTTGAACTACCAAAATTACCCTATGCATACGATGCTTTAGAACCTAATATCGATGCAAGGACCATGGAAATACATTATACCAAACATCACAACGGCTATACTACTAAATTAAATGCTGCTATTGAGGGCACTCCGCTTGCTTCTAAGGGCATAGTTGAGATCCTAAAAGGCTTGGATATGAACAATAAGGCCGTTCGCAATAATGGTGGGGGTTATTTTAATCATTCTCTTTTTTGGGAGATCATGGGACCAAACGCCGGTGGAGCTCCTTCCGGGGATCTTGCGGCAGCGATCAATAGCGCTTTCGGTTCATTTGATGCCTTTAAAGAGAAATTTAGCAATGCTGCGGGCACATTATTTGGCTCTGGCTGGGCTTGGCTTTGCGTCCATAAAGGAGGAAAGCTTGAGATCTGTGCTACTCACAACCAGGATAATTCCTTAATGCCAGGAATAGGGTGTGGAGGAACTCCTATTATGGGCTTAGATGTATGGGAACACGCGTATTATTTGAATTATCAAAATCGCAGACCAGACTATATAGCTTCCTTTTTTAATGTTGTGAATTGGTCCAAAGTTGCTGAAAATTACAACAAGCATAAATAGAAGATTTATTAAAATAGTATAAGCCGCAATGTCTAAACGTTGCGGCTTTTTATTTGAATAAAGTTGAGATTAGGACAATAGAAAAGGGTGGAGAAGTCTCCACCCTTTTCGTCCCAAATCTTACCATAAACTTAACCTACTTATGCTATGGCACCACTAAATTACTGGTATTGTGAGAAATAACAAAGAAAATTAGAGAAATTTTGGACAAAGAGTTAAGAATAAAGTCTTTCAAAATCTAATAAAGAGTACAAAGTGAAATGCTAATTCTTTGATAATCAGAAATAAAAAAGGCAGGATAGATCCTGCCTTTTTTCCCCAAATCTTACCATGAACTTAACCTACTTATGCTATGGTCCTCCAAAAATAGAGTAAGTGCATGCTGAGAAAAAAGGTTTTGGACAAACGTCCCTTTAATTGGTTGAAATACCATTTGTAGAGCATATGTATAAAAATATGGAAGAAACGGACTACAAAAGAATATCAGATCCTGGAATAAAATACCTAAAATAAAAAAGGTGGAGAAGTCTCCACCTTTTTTGCCCCAAATCTTACCATGAACTTAACCTACTTATGCTATGGCATGACTAATGTAACTTCCTTAGGTACGGAATGACGATAAAGGCGATTAAATGCACATATTATCGATGAAATACACTTTTCTATGCATTTCATCGATTTTTTAGCTAGTATGCGCGTTCATTCTTTCCTTCATAGAAATTAATAAATGCTTTGTTTACTACCTTATTTCCACCCGGAGTTGGATAGTTGCCCGTGAAGTACCAGTCGCCTAAATTCTTAGGACAGGCCTCGTGCAGGTTTTCAATAGACTGATAGATGATCTTTACTTCTGCTTTTATATTTGCCGGACTTAAAAGTTCTCCGATTTTCTGCGAGATTTGATCTGCACTGAAAGGGGCATAAAATTCTTTTACATAATTGATGATCTCCTGATCCTTCTTATGAAATTGATCCTTACATTTTTTATAGATCTCGTCTACCACATGCAGGCTTTTGTGTTCCTTATGTAATTCAAGAGCGGCTTTAAAGGCAATAAAATCTTCCAGTTTGGCCATATCAATGCCATAGCAATCCGGATAGCGGATCTGAGGAGCGGAAGAAACGACAATGATCTTTTTGGGTGCTAGTCTATCGAGGATACCTAAGATACTGTTCTTTAAAGTAGTTCCTCTAACTATACTATCATCAATGATCACCAGATTATCGTTTTCATTCACTGAACCATATGAGATATCATAAACATGGGCCACCAGATCATCCCTGCTGCTATCCTGGGTTATGAAGGTCCTTAACTTGGCGTCCTTTATTGCTACCTTTTCAATTCTCGGACGTATATCAAGGATCTCGTGAAGTTCTTCACTAGAAATCCCCGAACCTTTGGCCAGGATCTGATCTTCTTTTTTCTGGTTTAAATAATTCTGCGCCTCCTTTACCATTCCAAGAAAAGAAGTTTCTGCAGTATTTGGGATATAGGAAAAGACTGTATTTTTTATATCGTGGTCTATAGCGGTCAGGATCTTTGGAAAAATCAATTTTCCCAATTGCTTTCTCTCCTGGTAGATCTCTTTATCACTACCTCTTGAGAAATAGATACGTTCAAAAGAGCAGGCCTTCCTCTCCAATGGTTCCAAGATCTTTTCTAATGTAACTTTCCCGTTCTTTTTAATTATAAGCGCATGGGCCGGGTCTATTTCTTTTACGGCTTCGTATTTAACATTAAATACCGTCTGTATAGCTGCTCTTTCCGAAGCAACTACTACTACCTCATCATCCTGATAAAAGTAAGCCGGTCTGATACCCGAAGGATCTCTTAAAACAAAGGCGTCACCGTGCCCTAGTAATCCTGCCATGGCGTAACCACCATCCCAATTCTTTGCGGCTTTTTTTAATATTTTACCTACTTTAAGTCGTTCCGCAATCAAAGGGGAAGCATCCATTTTGTTATACCCCTCTTTTTTTATTTGCTTGTATAGCTTAGCCACCGCATCATCCAGGAAATGGCCTATTTTTTCCATGACCGTAACTGTATCTGCCAACTCTTTTGGATGTTGGCCCAGTTGCACCAGATTATCAAATAATTCGGCAACATTGGTCATATTAAAATTTCCGGCAACGATTAAATTACGGTGCATCCAGTTGTTTTGTCTCAGGAAAGGATGAACATTCTCAATACTATTCTTGCCGAACGTTCCATAACGAACATGCCCTAATAGCACTTCGCCAATATATGGGATGTATTTTTTCTGAGCTTCGGCATCGTCTGCGCATTCCGGATGTTCCTTGAAGGCTCTATTTATTCTGTCATTGATCTGGGCGAAGATATCTTGTATAGGTTGCGACTCTACAGATCGTACTCTGCTCATATATCTTTGTCCGGCCTCCACATCTAACTTAATGCTCGCAAAACCAGCACCATCTTGCCCACGGTTGTGTTGCTTCTCCATCATGAGGTACATCTTGTTTACCCCATAAAAAGCAGATCCGTATTTCTTTTTATAGAAATCTAGCGGTTTTAACAAACGTATTAGGGAGATCCCACATTCGTGTTTAATAGCGTCACTCATAATTCATATCAAAAAAAAGCCCCGTAAAGACAGGGCGTTATTGTAACTCAATATCGAATTGTGTTAATTGTTTAAACTGCTCGAGCCTTCTATCAACTTCTTCTTTGGTAAGTTGCAACATTCGTTCTGTACCAAACTTTTCCACACAGAAGGATGCCAGGTTGCTCCCGTGGATAACCGCATTTCTTAAATTGTTAAAAGAGATATTTTCTGTTTCGGCAATATACCCCACAAATCCACCTGCAAAGGTATCACCTGCCCCGGTGGGATCAAAGACCTCTTCCAGTGGTAAAGCCGGTGCAAAGAAAACCTCATCATCATGAAATAAAAGCGCACCGTGTTCTCCTTTTTTAATCACTACATATTTTGGCCCCATGGCCTGTATCTTCTGAGCGGCTTTGACTAAGGAATACTCCTTGGTAAGTTGTCTGGCTTCTTCATCATTAATAGTGATCACATCAATATGACGAATAACCTCTTTCAATTCTGGCATAGTATTGTTCATCCAGAAGTTCATGGTGTCTAGCACAATCAGCTTAGGCTTTTCTTCCATCTGCTGAATAACATTAAGCTGTACACTAGGATGCAGGTTGCCCAACATAAGAACATCGGCATCCTTAAAATCAGAAGGAACTTTTGGATCAAAATCGGCTAAGACATTCAGATCAGTTATCAAAGTGTCCCGGCTATTTAGATCATTATGGTACTTTCCTTTCCAAAAAAAAGTCTTTCCATCTTTCACGATCTCAATGCCAGAGATATCGATCCCTTTATTTTTTAATAGATCCAAATATGTTTGTGGAAAGTCATCCCCAACAATAGATACTATGGCAGATTTTAAGTTAAACTGGGACGCTGCAAGACCAATAAATGTTGCCGCCCCGCCAAGGATCTTATCAGTTTTTCCAAATGGAGATTCTATGGCATCAAAAGCTACCGTACCAACAATTAAAAGTTTGCCCATAAATGACGTTCAAATTTGTTGCAAATATACGCTTTTGAAATTCCCTGAATGCCACCGGGAAACGTTAAAATATATCAGATTATTTTCGACCAAAATCGGCAGGAATCTCGCCCCAGGCAGCAGTTTCCCATTTAACCACTGGGGTGTTGTAAGAATTTTCCTTTAACCAGGTAACGGCCCTTTTAATGAGATCAAATAATGCCTTATTCCTGGCATTAGGCTGCAATTTTGTATTGCATTGCTTCTTTCTCACCCAACTCATAGCGGTTCTGGAATCTGTATATATGATCCTATCAGACTTTCGTTCTTTTAAATAGGCCAAGCCGTGAACTATGGCAAGAAATTCACCAATATTATTTGTCCCTTGAGGGAAAGGACCCTGCTTAAACAATCTTTTTTTGGTTTTGGTGTCTACGCCCTGGTATTCCATAATTCCTGGATTTCCACTGGATGCGGCATCAACAGCAATAGAATGCATAGTGGGGTCCCCAATTTTTAAAAGATCTGTAGCAGACAAGCCGGGATCTTTTTTCTTTTTCCCTTTATAGGCCTCGTAGGGACTATTAAAGGCCTCCTTTGCCTTTTCACCAGTAGGGAATGACATATACTGGGCCCCTTTTACCCCTGTGATCTGCAACTTACAAGCCTCCCAACTGTCATAAATTCCAGGATTCTTACCCTTCCAGACTACATAAAATTTCTTTTTTACTGCCATTATTTACCTAATAGTACCTCTTCAATTACCTGAGGGAAGTGATTCTGTTCCAAAGATTGCACTTTCGCCGTAATTTGATCTACAGTATCCTCCTCAGAGATGCTCACTTTGAATTGCCGAATGATAGCCCCTTCATCATAATGCTCATTTACATAATGGATAGTAATACCCGTTTCAGATTCCCCCTGCGCTTTTACCGCAGTATGAACATGTTTACCATACATACCTTTCCCCCCGTATTTAGGCAGTAGGGCCGGATGAATATTAATAATCTTCCTAGGGAAGGCCGCTACTAGATCTGAAGGGATCTTTAATAAGAAGCCCGCCAGAACTATAAGGTCTGGTTGTATACATTTTAATATATCCAGGACAAGAGGAGAGTTTGTAAAACCCGCTTTATTAAAATAAAAGGCCGGAATCTCCAATTTATTACAACGATCTATAACGAAGGCATCGCGTTTATTGGTGATAACACAAGAAACAGCAATATCAGCATGTCCTGTAAAATGCTTTACAATATTTTCAACATTGGAACCTGAGCCAGAGGCAAAAAGGACTATACGCTTCATTTCTTATAATCTATCTTCCTTAGAATATAGGAGTTAGTGGGGGTTCTAAAGAAAAAATTGAGATTAGGGTACGTCCCGTAACTATCTCCCTCTGGAAATAATTTTTCACTCAATATTTATGGTGCTAAAGTAATACACTTGCCATTAAATTTCTTAAATTACCCCACAAATTGGCATCATATGGTGTATTTCCCCCAAAGTTTTTTATTTTTGCCAACAATTAAAAATTAAAACCAATAAAATTATGTCAGACATTGCATCAAGAGTTAAAGCAATTATCGTTGATAAGTTAGGAGTGGATGAAAATGAAGTAGTTGCAGAAGCTAGCTTCACCAACGATCTGGGAGCAGATTCATTAGACACTGTTGAGTTGATAATGGAATTTGAAAAGGAATTTGATATTCAGATTCCGGATGATCAAGCAGAAAATATCGCAACCGTCGGCCAGGCTATTAGCTATATTGAAGAGGCCAAATAAGTAATGATATCAGGAACATGATGTGAATTATCCATGTGGTTACCATGCTGCATGGATATTTTTTTTTAATTTTCACGTGGTATACGTACTACCTATGAAACAAAAATTGGTTCCATGCAGTTAAAACGAGTTGTTGTTACCGGACTAGGTGCTCTGACACCTATAGGCAATACCCTGGGTGAATACTGGGAAGGCCTCAAAGCAGGAAAAAGTGGCGCTGCTCCTATTACCTATTTTGATGCGGAGAAATTCAAAACAAGATTTGCTTGTGAAATCAAGAATTTTGATCCTCTGAATTTCTTTGATAGAAAAGAAGCCAGAAAGCTAGATAGATTTGCACAATATGCGTTAGTATCTTCGGATGAGGCTATATTAGATGCAGGTCTTGATTTAAACGTCGTTGATAAATTTAGAGTTGGCGTTATTTGGGGTGCAGGGATTGGAGGGTTAGAGACCTTTCAAAATGAAGTAATGGATTTTGCCAATGGAGATGGAACTCCAAGGTTCAACCCTTTCTTTATTCCTAAAATGATCGCTGATATTGCACCTGGCAATATTTCCATAAAACACGGTTTTATGGGACCAAATTACACGACGGTTTCGGCTTGTGCCTCTTCTGCGAATGCCATGATCGATGCCTTGACATACATTCGTTTGGGACATTGTGATGTGATCGTTACCGGAGGAAGTGAAGCTGCAGTAACCTTGGCCGGGATGGGTGGTTTTAATGCTATGCACGCCCTGTCGACCAGAAATGAAAGTCCGGAGACAGCCTCCAGACCTTTCGATGCTACCAGAGATGGTTTTGTTCTGGGAGAAGGAGCCGGGGCACTGATCCTTGAAGAGTATGAGCATGCGAAAGCAAGAGGAGCAAAAATATACGCAGAGATCATTGGCGGAGGAATGTCTAGTGACGCCTACCATATGACCGCTCCACATCCTGAGGGCATTGGAGTAGTGCGGGTAATGGAAAATTGCTTGCGAGATGCTGGTTTAAAGCCTGAAGATGTAGATGCAATAAATACTCATGGCACCTCAACACCATTGGGCGATGTGGCAGAGTTAAAGGCAATATCGCAGGTCTTTGGAAAACATGCTTCTAATATCAATATAAATTCAACCAAGTCAATGACGGGTCATTTATTAGGTGCCGCAGGAGCTATTGAAGCTATATCCTCTATTCTTTCTATGCAACACGGATTGGTGC
>CAWCNT010000008.1:0-53287 GCA_963796935.1 uncultured Flavobacteriaceae bacterium | reverse complement strand
TAGCTTAATTAATACGCTTAAAGGTACAAAAATAGCTCAAACCACTGTTTGCTTCCAATGCCCTTTTCTGAACCAAATAACCGCCATAACCGAGAGTAGTACTTCTGCAAGGGTAATTGCTATAAATACACCCAAAACACCCCAATCTAGGTAAAGAGATACCAGATACGCAAACGGAAGTTGAATGAGCCAGAAGGCAATAAAATTGATCTTGGTTGGTGTTCTTGTATCCCCTGCTCCATTGAAAGCCTGGGTTACTACCATTCCGTATGCGTAAAATACATAACCGGCTGCCACTACCTGCAGACAAAGAGAGCCATTTTCTATTACTGAGGGCACTTTAGTAAAAAGACCTATGATCCCCTCCGCAAATACTAAATAGACAAGGGAAATGAAAAACATAAAAATGGCATTGTATTTCCCGGTGAGCCAAACAGATTTTTCCGCTCTTTCCGGTTTTTCTGCACCCAGATTCTGCCCTACCAAAGTTGCGGCAGCATTGCTCATTCCCCAGGCCGGCATAAAGGTGAACATCATAACCCTTATAGCAATGGTATATCCTGCGAGCGCCTCACTTCCAAACTCGGCCATAAGCCTCATTAAGAACACCCAACTTGAAGTTCCGATTAGGAATTGGGCTATGCCTCCCATAGAAACCCTGATCAAATTTATCATGATCTTTAGCCTCAACACTAAATTTGAAGTATAAAGTCGTATTCTACTTCCTCCTTTGAATAGAATATACAATTGGAAAATAACAGCGCTGCCTCTGCCTATATTTGTTGCTATAGCTGCTCCCATAACACCATATTCGGGAACAGGACCCCATCCGAAAATAAAAATAGGGTCCAAAATGATGTTCAGTCCATTAGATAAGATTAGCGTCCACATGGCAATGGAAGCATCTCCTGCACCGCGAAAAATTGCATTGATAAGGAATAATAGTACAATGGTAATATTACCTCCTATAAGAAACTTAGTATACCCATGACCTTCGGCAATCAAATCAGTGGAGCCCCCCATAAGTGAGAGGATCTCTTGGGAGTAAATCAATCCAATGATCCCAATTATTACTGCAACTATAATTCCAAGAAAAATGGCCTGTACTGCCGCCTGGGCGGCACCTGTTTCATCCTTCTCCCCTATTCGTCTGGCCACTACAGCGGTTGCTGCCATACTTAACCCAATAGCAATAGCATAGACCAGGGTGACCACAGATTCAGTAAGTCCAATAGTAGCCACGGCATTAACACTGATCTGAGAAACATAAGCGATGTCAACAATAGCGAAGATAGATTCCATCATCATCTCCAGGATCATAGGAACCGACAACATAAAGATTGCCTTTCTTATACTTCCAGAAGTGAATTCGGTTTGCTTCCCTTTTACGGCGTCTAAAAAGGAGTCATAGATCTTAAATAGTATACTACCAGACTTAATGGTCATGCTAATCCATTATCTAATGATAAAGGTGCAAAAAAAATCTAACCCCTTAAAAAAGGACTTTATTTTGAGTAGTTTACTCGGTATCGCCAGTAACTAATTGCACCAAGGATTCCTACTCCAAAGACGGTGTAATAAATAAATGACGGAGTAATTACCTGGGCACCACTGGCGTAGCTATGAAGGCCTACTAAATAGAAATTAACTCCAAAGTAGGTCATCATGATGCTGGCGAAGGCCAGGATACTCAAGAAATTAAAGGTCCATTTTCCCCGCAAGCCTGGCACGAGTCGGGTGTGAATGACGAAGGCATAGATCATTATAGAGATCAAGGCCCATGTCTCTTTAGGGTCCCAGCCCCAATACCTTCCCCAACTTTCATTAGCCCATTGCCCACCGAGAAAATTCCCAATTGTAAGCATAATTAAGCCCACAGTTAAAGCGAGTTCATTGACAGTAGTAAGTTCCTTTAGGGTAAGGTCCATACGCTCTTTGTTCTTCTTATTGGTAAGAATGATTAGCAATAGTGACACCACGCCAAGGATCATGCCAACGGTTAGAGGACCATAGCTTCCAACAATGACCGCTACGTGAATCATAAGCCAATAGCTGTCTAATACGGGAACCAGATTAGCAATGGATGGATCTACCCAGCTTTGATGCGCTATCCATAGTAACATGGCGGTAACAAAGGTGGAGGCAGCAATGGTCATATCACTCTTACGACCCAGCGCAAGTCCAATGCCCAATGTTGCCCAGGAGACATACAAAATACTTTCATAGGCGTCACTCCATGGAGCGTGACCGGAAATATACCATCGCATAATTAAACCTGCGGTATGCCAAAAGAAGAAGAGAAATATAACTCCTTTAAATAAATAGGTAGCTATACGCCAGATCTCGCGTTCCTTAAAGATCCTGAATACCAGTACTATAAACATCAATAACCCTACAAGGGCGTAATATTTGTATAACCTGTTAAAGATATCGAGCTTGTTATAGATGGTCTCTGTTTGTATTCTGCCTTTTGAAGGAAGCACCTCCGAACCGTGATTGATCTGGTTCTGCTCAAAGGCTGCTAGAAGTTTTTCAGCCTCTGAATAATCGCCGCTAATCTTTGCTTCTCCTAGGGAAATGAGGTAATAAGGCACCGCATTTTTCACAAAGTTTGCATAGAGACTATCTGATATCTGGTGCCGGCCACTTCTGAATTCCATGGCGGAGATCCATTTGTTATTCTCGTCATTTAGCAAAGGAAATATCTTAAGGATCTCTCCACTAAGGGCACGGTCTAACAGACTAAGCCTAAAATAGGCATCTTTAAAATCTTGTTGAAACTTATTTGGAGTGTTGGTGGAAAAGGCCTCCTCAAGAAAAGGTCCCAATTTATTTCTCCCCTGCGCATCAAAAAAGTCGGTTGCTTTTATATTTCTCTGCCCCTTTGGAATTCCAATAATATTACGAATACTATCATTCTGGGCCTTTTTATCGAGGGCTATGAATTCTGTATTGTACCACAGTGCGGGATTCAACATCATTGAGAGAAACACCTGGTCTGCATTCAAATCTTTGTAACTGCTCTTAAAGCTTAATTTTCGCAGTAATTCCGAAGCGAAGGTATTGATAGGTTTCATTCTGCCTCCCTCATCCTGAATGACTAGTTTCCCAAATTTTGCAGCATGTTCTTCAGGTATAACTGTACTTTGAAGAATAGAATCTAGCTGAGAAATGCTGGGACCAGCATCATGAGTATGATCATCTGCAGCCGGCGCTTGTTGTGCTCCTAAGGGAAGTAAGGCGGCAAAAACCAAAAGGCCGGTTATGGCTGCCTTTTTCTTTTTTAATTTATCCAGCGAACTGGCAAGGTCCCTAAATCGGGTTTTTCCGAAGAACATGATTCCCATCAATCCAATATAAAGTAAGAAATATCCAATATATGTGATCCATGTACCTGCGCGGTCATGATTTACGGATAGGACGGTGCCTTTCTCATCCGTATCAAAACTGGCCTGAAAGAAACGATACCCTTTATGATCCAGAACGTGATTCATAAAAATATCATAATCAAAAGACCGTTCATCTTCTACTGTGATCCTGCTCATAAAAGAGGCATACGCCTTCTCGGTTCCCGGATATTTTTCGGCAATAAAATCATTAAGCTTGATATTAAAAGGCAATTCGTACACTTTTGATCCGAAAGCCAGGGTAAAGTCGAGTCCTCCCAGGGTAAATTTATCCATGTAATTACTACTGCCTTTCCCTCCTAGAACATGTTTTTGAACGGTCTCACCATTTGTGGAGATCTCAACAATTAAGGCGTCTTTTAAATTTGGCGTTTGCTCTTCTTCAGGTACTGCTACCACACCATATTTTCCTTTTATCACAGGTTCCGGGATCACAAACTGCATGGATCCAATGCTGTAAAGAGATCGCAATTGCAAGGTTTGCAGGCTGTCTTTTTCTAAATTGCCTTTAAATTGATCTGCCATTCGCATAAAGGAACCTTCAAAAGGGGATCTGATCTGATAAGATTCACCTTCCGTAAAAATATTGATAGCCCCTTCCGTATTTTTATTTAAGGTAAAAAGTACGTTGTGGATATTCGCAATCTGCCCATCTGCAAGGTAATGTTCGTGGCGGCTGCCATCACCGGCTTCTACGATCTTTAAAAAAGGAGTTCCATTTTCATCTGGTACCAGTCCTTCTTTCGCGCCTTGAATAAAACCGACATAGGAAACACTAAAATCTTGTCCATTAAAATCTTTTCGCCAGGGTAAAGAAGATTGAATCCCTTCAGGAGTAACAATTAGGTCTTCTTGTAACGGCTTGCGTTTTAGTTCGCCATCTATTTCTCCATCTACTAAGACCGTAAAATAAGTTTTATCTGAATAAAAGACCTTTTCACTATTCCCCTCTCGAATAGGCATCATCCCTTCAAAGCCAATATAACGGGTAACTCCAGCACCTATTATAATGAGGATCCAGGAAAGATGTAGTACTAATACAGGCCATTTTTCCCATCGCAATAACTTATAGCGAAACATATTACCCGTAAAGTTTATGACAAAAAATATCATAATGACTTCGAACCATTTTGCATTGTAGATCCAGATCTTTGCTGTATCAGTACTGTACCAACTTTCCACAAAAGTCCCTATGGCCATGGCAGCTGCAAATACCAAAAAGAGTACGGCCATGAGGCGATTAGAAAATAATATTTTTTTTAATGTGGATATCATCTAATATGTGTTAAAACAAAATTTCAGGGTCAAAAATACGGCCTTTTTACCGTTTATAGGGAGTGATGATGCTATAAAAGGTTAAACAAATTTGTTAATTCTTTACTAAGCACTTCCCTCCTAAAAATTGTACTTTTGGATATGATTAAGGTTGTACTTATAGGTACCGGCAATGTTGCCAAATTTCTTTTTGAAGTCTTTTCTGCACACCCTCAACTTAGGTTGATTCAGGTTGTTGGCAGAAATGTTAAGGCCTTGAATTACTTCAAAGAGCAGACTGAGGTAAGTACTAATTTCAAGGATTTAAAAGCTGCAGATATTTATATTATCGCTGTAAAAGACAAAGCCATCCAAACAGTTTCACAAGACTTAATGATCCAGGATGGATTATTGGTTCATACATCCGGTAGTATAGCCATGAAGGCACTTCCAAAGAATGTAAGGCGTGGTGTATTATATCCCCTACAGACCTTTAGCGGTGTTCCACCAAAAAATAGTGAGATCATCCCATTTTGTGTAGAGGCGGAAAATGAAGAGGATTACACCTTGTTAGAAGACTTGGCGAAATGTATTTCCAATAGTGTGCAAAGGATATCTTCTGAAAAACGAAAACAACTTCATCTGGCCGCAGTGTTTGCCAATAATTTTACCAATCATATGTACTTCCTGGCCTCTGATATTTGTAAAGAGCATGAGATACCCTTTGAGCTATTAAAACCCCTTATCTGCGAAACATATGAAAAGATTATGCACCAGACACCTCTGGATGCACAAACGGGACCTGCCAGACGCAATGATTCAAAAACACTTCAAGAACATCTACTTTTGCTAAAAGAATCAAGGCATAAAAACGTGTACACAACAATCTCTGAATCAATACAAGAAACCTATGGAAAAAAGTTATAAGACGTATTTAAAACAGATCACTACATTTATTTTTGATGTGGATGGTGTTCTCACGGACGGTACAGTAATGATCACCTCAGAGGGAGATCTCCTAAGAAGGATGAACGTACAGGACGGATATGCCATAAAGACGGCTATTCAAAAGGAGTATAATATATGCATAATTACAGGTGGGACCAATGAAGGAGTGAGACAGCGTTTAAGAGGATTGGGAGTGACCGATATATACCTGGGGGCACATAATAAAGATGAATCGTTAGAGGAATATTTAGAGTTATATAACATAAATCCGGAACATGTATTATATATGGGAGACGATCTTCCGGACATACCGGCTATGAAACAAGTAATGCTACCTACCTGTCCGCAAAATGCCGTGCCAGAGGTTAAAAACATCTGCACCTATATTTCCCATAAAAGTGGCGGCAATGGATGTGTTCGCGACGTCATTGAACAAGTCTTAAAAGTGCGAGGCGATTGGTTCGATAATTTCAGTGCTGCCAATGATTGAAAATCCCTTAACCGTAAAATTAAAACCCTACCGCATTCTCTTAGCCTCTGGTTCTCCCAGAAGACAGCAGTACCTGAAGGATATGGGTGTACCCTTTGAAATTGTCAAAAATCCTATTGAAGAAGTTTATCCCGAAAGTCTAAAAGGTGAAGAAATTGCCACCTATTTGGCGAAACTAAAATCGAGTGGCTTAAAAGAAACTCTCAAAGAAAAAGACATCTTACTAACTGCAGACACGGTGGTATGGTTCAATAATCTTTCCCTCGCAAAGCCGGCGGATACCGAAGAGGCGAAGCAAATGCTTAGGGACCTATCCGGGCAATGGCATGAAGTGATCACCTCTGTTTGTTTTACCACAGCAACAGAACAGCGGGTGGCAAGCAGTACTACCAAAGTTTGTTTTGAACACCTCTCAGCTGAGCAAATTGATTACTATGTCGATGTCTATAAACCATTAGATAAGGCAGGAGCTTATGGGATACAGGAGTGGCTTGGATTTGTTGCAATCACAGAAATAAAAGGTTCTTATAGCAATGTGGTTGGACTTCCAACAAATTTAGTTTACAAAATGTTAATGACTATGACATCTTGAGGAGCTTTGGGTAGCTTTGAGGTTACAACAGTAATGTTACCATCCAGAGCTGAAACGAACGCTAAAGATCAATTTCAGACCTCCTTCCCCTATGATATTGAGAGTTGGACAGATTCATACCCTAGTGGTTTTGGAACCAATACCGAGATTTTAACAATAAAAGCTATCAAAAATTTAAACCGTAAAAACACCTTATTGGCGCCAAAATGGAAATGAGGATGTATCTTTGCGGGATACATTGGGAATCTAGTTGATATGGAAGATTTTTTTGTTAATTATTATAATGAGATTTTAAGTTCTGGCATTACACTGTTGGTGGTGATCATTCTTAAATTTATCACCAACCAGACAATTAAAAAAGGTGGCGAGTATTTCTGACCTGAATGTGGCCAGAAGACGTCTTGTCGGCAAATATTTTTCTTTCGGTTTTACTGCAATTACCATGGTGGCCTTTACTTTTATCTGGGGAGTAAACGTCAAAGAACTTAGTTTAATTTTGTCCTCTGTTTTTGCGGTTATTGGCGTTGCACTCTTTGCGCAATGGTCTATCCTTAGTAATGTAACAGCAGGTATAATACTTTTCTTTTCCTTTCCTTTTAAAATTGGAGACCGCATCCGGATCATGGATAAAGAAATTGAAAATGCCGGGACCTATATCATCGAGGACATACGAGCATATCATATTCATTTGCGTAAGGAAAATGGAGAATTACTCACCTATCCCAACAATCTAATGCTTCAGAAAGCTGTATGTGTCATCACCGATGAAACATTTGATAATGAGGGCAGTGACGCAATTTAGCCTGTTAAAGAAGTTGTAAAATTGGGCGGTAGCCTATTTATCTTTTTATCTTTGAGAACCAATCAAAAATGTCATTTCATGCGCCACTACCTGTTATTTTTATTGGGAATTCTTTTAAGTATTGCTCCCAGCTACGGTCAGGCACCCAAGAAATGGTCTTCCACTGACATATATCACAGTCTCGAAAAACTAAATTTCCTGGGCTCTGCCATGTATCTTGCAGCCCATCCGGATGATGAGAACACAAGGCTTATTTCGTATTTGTCTAATGAAGTGCATGCCCGTACGGCTTATCTTTCAGTTACACGTGGAGATGGGGGTCAGAATTTAATAGGTCCGGAATTAAGAGAGCTTTTAGGGGTCTTACGTACCGAAGAACTATTAGCTGCAAGAAGAGTGGATGGGGGAATACAATTCTTTACCCGAGCAAACGATTTTGGATATTCTAAACACCCTGATGAAACTCTTCAACTCTGGGATAAGGAAAAAGTATTAGGTGATGTAGTGCAGCTTATCAGAGCCTTTAAACCAGATGTGATCATTAATCGCTTTGATCATCGCACCCCGGGATCTACCCATGGGCATCATACGTCCTCTGCTATTTTAAGCGAGGAAGCATTTGACTTGGCCGCAAATGCCAATGCCTATAAGGAACAACTCCAATCCGTAGATCTTTGGCAGCCTAAACGACTATTTTTTAATACGTCCTGGTGGTTTTATGGGAGTCAGGAAAATTTTGAAAAGGCAGATAAATCCAGACTAATTGATCTGGATATTGGCGTTTATTACCCGATGTTAGGGATGTCTAACAATGAAATTGCATCCATCGCCAGCAGTCAACACTTATGTCAGGGATTTGGGAGGCCCACCTTTCGGGGTTCCGAGCAAGAGTATATAGAATTGCTCAAGGGCGATATGCCTGTCAATGATCCTTCGGATATCTTCGAAGGTATTGACACATCATGGTCCCGTATAAAAGGCGGAGAAGCCATTGGAAAAATCTTGTATAAAGTAGAAGAACAATTCAATTTTAAAGATCCGTCTACTCACCTGAATGATCTTGTTCAAGCGTATAATTTACTTCAAAGTGTAGAGGATAAACATTGGAAACAGATCAAACTCAATGAACTGGAAAATCTTATAGCGGCAATCACCGGACTTTATCTTGAAGCTTCTTCAGAATCACCTTATTCCAATCCGGGAAACTCTGTAAATGTGGATGTTGAAGTTGTTAATAGAAGTAATACTTTAATACAATTAAAATCAATTTATATAGGAGATCAGCGTGTAGTTGAACCAAATATAAACTTGGATAATAATAAAAAAGAGACTTTTACCATTCCGCTGAATGTTCCTTCCACCAAAGGATATACAAGTCCATACTGGCTTAGAGAAAAAGGTAGTTTAGGCATGTACAGGGTAGATGATTTTGATCTTATAGGAAAACCTGAAACACCTCCTGCATTTATGGCAGCATTTTTACTTGAGATAAATGCTATTCCTGTTACCATCAAAAAGCCCGTAGTTTATCGTTATTCCAAGCCAGACAAGGGAGAACTTTATAGCCCTTTCGAGATCCTCCCTCCTGCTACCGCCGGAATCAGGGATAAGGTACTCATCTTCGCAGATGCTGCGCCAAAAGAAATACCCGTAACCGTTAAAGCCTTAAGGGGAAATGTACAGGGAAAACTTCAACTCAAGGTACCTGAAGGTTGGAAGGTAGATACCGCCAGCCTCACTTTTAAGATCGAAAAGAATGGGGATGAAAAAACGTATTCTTTCTTAATTACCCCGCCTGCAACGGAAAGCGAAGGCATTATTTCCCCTGTACTTACTATTGATGGCACCGAAATATCGAAGGAATTGGTGATCATTGCCTATGATCATATACCTACACAATCTGTATTGGTTCCCTCAGAAACTAAGGTTGTTCGTTTAAACATAGAAAAAGCAGGCCAGGATATTGGCTACTTAATGGGGGCCGGTGATGAGGTGCCGGAAAGTTTAGAACAAATAGGATATACCGTACATCGCATAGATCCAATTGATATTCAGCCAGGGTCTCTGGATAAATATGATGCAGTGGTCGTAGGGATACGAGCATACAATGTTGTAGACGAATTAAAATTCAAACAAACCTTTCTTTTGGAGTATGTAAAGAATGGCGGAAATCTAATCCTTCAGTACAATACTTCAGGGAGAACCGGACTTAAATTTGAGAACTTAGCACCCTATTCATTGGAAGTTTCGAGAGACAGGGTCACCGATGAAAATGCCCCGGTTACGATCTTGAACGAAAAGCATCCAATGATGAATTTTCCCAACAAGATAGAGCCCAAAGATTTTGAAGGCTGGGTTCAGGAGCGCGGACTTTATTTCCCGGATAAGTGGGATGCTGCCTTTACTCCCTTGCTATCTATGGCAGATCCTGGAGAAACGCCAAAAGAAGGAAGTCTTTTGATTGCCTCCTATGGAAAAGGAACGTACATTTATACCGGACTCAGTTTTTTCAGGGAATTACCTGCAGGCGTTTCTGGTGCATATAAGTTATTCGCCAATATGCTTTCTCAAAATAAAGTAACACTGAATAATGAAAATCCGGTAAAAGGAAAGTAATGGACAACTCTAAAGCATGGAAAAAAGAATATTCGCTGGTGATAATCCTGAATATTCTCTATGTGCTTACCTTTTACTACATCATGATCTCTAACGCTTGATGCATGGGTAATTTAGACTGGTTCATACTTACAAGCACCCTTTTGTTTATTGTTATATACGGGGTATGGAAAACAAAGGGAAGCAAGAATGTAAGTGACTACGTATTGGGCGGAAAAGAAGCCCGATGGTGGACCGTAGGTCTATCGGTAATGGCTACACAGGCTAGCGCCATCACATTTCTTTCTACACCAGGACAAGCCTTTCACGATGGCATGGGATTTGTCCAATTCTATTTTGGCTTACCTCTGGCAATGATTGTGATCTGCATAGTTTTTGTCCCTATTTATCATAAATTAAAGGTCTTTACGGCCTATGAATTCCTTGAAAAACGCTTCGATCTAAAAACCAGGTCTTTAGCGGCCATACTTTTTCTAATTCAAAGAGGACTGGCTGCCGGGATAACTATTTATGCCCCTTCCATTATTTTATCGGCGGTCCTGGGTTGGGATCTGTTAACATTAAATATCATAATTGGTATCCTTGTCATCATTTATACCGTTTCCGGTGGAACTAAGGCAGTGAGTGTTACTCAAAAACAACAAATGATCATCATCATGACAGGGATGTTCATAGCTTTCTTTTTTATCCTTGGGGCGTTACCACCCGAAATTTCATTTAGTAATGCATTAAAAGTTGCAGGTGCAAGTGAAAAATTAAATATTCTGGATTTTGATCTAAACACTTCCAGTAGATATACCTTCTGGAGTGGCATCACAGGTGGCTTCTTTCTAGCTTTGGCCTATTTCGGGACAGATCAAAGTCAGGTGCAGCGCTACCTCTCTGGTAAATCTATAAGAGAAATGCAGCTTGGACTTATTTTCAACGGCATTTTTAAGATCCCTATGCAATTCTTTATTTTATTGGTTGGGATCATGGTCTTTGTCTTTTATCAATACAACCCTTCACCCATCAATTTTAATCCGGCTGCCAGGATCGCAGTTGAGAATTCAGAATACGCGGAGGACTACAAAGAACTTAGAAGAGAGGCATAAAGAAATTGAACTCGAAAAAACCATGGCTCAGGATGAGTTCTACGGGGCACTTAAATTACAGGAATACGCCGCTACTATGGAAGCCAAGCAACATATCCTGGCAGTAAATCAAAAGGAAAAGCTAAACCGAGAAAAAGCCAAATTACTGATTACGCAAGCCGATTCCTTAGTACAAACAAATGATAAGGATTATGTATTTATACATTTCATCCTAAACAATCTACCCAAAGGATTAATTGGCTTATTATTGGCCGTGATCCTCTCAGCTGCTATGTCTTCTACTGCCTCTGAATTAAATGCCCTTGGCACCATTAGCGCACTCGATCTCTATAAACGCAATAAAAAAGGCGAGTTTACTCAAAAACACTACGTGAAGGTTTCCAAAGCGTTTACCTTACTTTGGGGAATAATTGCTATTGGCATTGCTTGTGTAGCCGATCTGTTTGACAATTTAATTCAGTTGGTGAATATTATTGGTTCAATTTTTTATGGCAACGTACTTGGTATTTTCTTACTGGCTTTCTTTTTTAAGTTCGTTAAAGGCAATGCAGTATTTGTAGCCGCAGTTATAACCCAGATCATCGTTATAGTGGGTTACCAATTAGACTGGATGTCCTATTTGTGGCTTAATGCCTTTGGTTGTGCACTGGTCATTATGTTTGCGATGATCCTTGAAGTTTTTGATCGTGTTCTGAAGAACCCTCCATTAGAAACATAAAAAAACCCCTGTGGATACAAGGGTTTTTATTTGTTCAAAAAAATATTCTTAATCTACATAGCTCCCCATTCTTTAAGGGAATCCTCGTTCATTTTTACGTAATCCGCATTGTTAGCAGCTTTGGCAACAGCTAAAGATCGCTTAGCGGCTTCAATAGCACCTTTTTTATTTCCCATTTTGGCATAGATCAAGGACTGAGCTCGCATCATCCAAAATGCATTCTCATTCATGGAAACGGCTTTGTCTATCCATGTCTTCGCCTTGTTCAGATCCATTCCCTCATCGTAGTAAAAGGTAGCGGCTGAGAAATAATCATTGGCAGAAGGACCTCCCATAGTAGCTTCAATACTTTTTATGGTCATCTCTTTGGAAGGTACCGTAAATGGAACACCCACATAGGTGTTTTCCCACAGCATGCCCAGTGTAGCTCCACCACTATGCATATCGTCAAAAGTAATAGTGAAAGTCTCAATAGGCATTTCTACTGGCATCGTATTTACCCTTATTTGGGCAGCAACCTTACTTTCATCCCATTCCTGGGGTGTTCCACCTCCGTCTGACTCGGTGTAAAAGTAAACGTCCCAGGCAGACGCACTTGGCTTGGTAAAGATTGCATAGGTTCCGGCTTTTAAAGTTCCATCCCCAATTGTTACATCTGTGTTGAAGGTGATCTTAGTTCTTGCATTGGCTCCGGTTCTCCATATTTTATCAAAAGGAACCAAATTTCCAAATATGGTTCTTCCCCGCATAGAAGGACGGGAATATTCAACACTAACATCGGTTAAACCAACACGTTGTGTTAATGTTGCAAAAGGGCTCGGTTGTGGCGCCTGAATTTGCGCCTGCATAGATAAGGACGCTATAAAAGCGATGGCAATAAATACTAATTTTTTCATTTCATTTTGGGTTTTATGTTCTAAACAAAAATACCGATAAAAACATAGAGTTTGAAGCAGAATGAAAAAAGACAAGTATTATACCTTAAAAGGAAACACGTAGACCAGCAATTATCGATCTAAAACTCAATAAATTTACTATTTGTTTAACTTTTTATATTTTTTATTAAACAATATAGTGCTTAGTTTTGTTGAAAATTAAAATATGAGCATGTATCGCTTAACGGCCAAACAAGCCCTTCCCATAAGCAGGCAACTTGCCTGGGAGTTTTTATCAAATCCTGCTAATTTAAAGGTCATTACCCCACCGGCAATGGGTTTTGAGATATTATCGGGGGCAGACAGGCCTATGTATCCGGGGCAGATCATCCAATATAAGGTTCATCCTTTTCCGGGCTATACTACCAAATGGGTGACGGAAATAACACATGTGAAGGATGGTTCCTATTTTGTGGATGAACAGCGCTTTGGCCCCTATTCATTATGGCATCATAAGCATTTTATAAATGAGATCGAAGGCGGAATAGAAATGGAGGATGTGATAGATTACAAACTTCCACTTGGAATCCTTGGGCAATGGGCACATCCGCTTGTAGTTAAAAAACAATTGATGACGATTTTCAACTTTCGCGAAAAACAATTAGAAGCCCGATTTGGATGTCTCGATAAAATGAAAAACTCGCTTGTCATTAAAAAGATATAAGTATGAAAAAAAATATTCTTCTCATAGGTGGTTCTCATGGGATAGGCCTTGAAATAGTAGCTCTTTTAAAGGATACTCATAATCTATTCGTTGCCTCCAGGACAGCTGATGAGATAGCTTCCTTGCCTATTACACATATCCCCTTCGATGTTTCCAAAGATGAGTTGGATCTGTCTCAACTTCCCGAAGAGCTACATGGATTTGTATATTGCCCGGGCAGTATAAATCTGAAGCCAATTAAAATGATGGACCTGGAAGCGTTTAGGGCAGATATGGAAATTAATTTTTTTAGTTTAGTAAAAACTGTGAAAGAAGTACTTCCAAAAATGGCAGAAAATTCGTCCATGGTGTTTTTTAGTACTGTTGCTGTAGCCATGGGTATGCCTTTCCATACGAGTGTGTCTGCTGCCAAAGGCGCCATCGAAGGTTTTTCCAAGGCCTTAGCGGCCGAGTATACGCCCAGGATACGAGTAAACGTAATTGCTCCTTCCCTGGTAGATACGCCATTGGCTTCCCGCTTACTGAGCAATGACAGAAAAAAAGATATGATGGCGGAAAGACATCCTCTAAAACGAGTGGGCACTGCTCAGGATATAGCTAATATGGCCGTATTTTTACTAAAAGAAGAGAGTGGTTGGATGACAGGCCAGGTACTGGGTGTAGATGGAGGTATGTCGTCTCTGAACATTTCTTAATATGGAAAAAATTACCATTTTTTGGTTTCGACGAGATCTAAGACTCGAAGATAATACAGGGTTTAATAAAGCCTTAAAAGGAGACTTCCCGGTGTTACCTCTTTTTATCTTTGATCCCAATATACTAAGTGAACTTCCTGAAGACGATGCAAGGGTCTCCTTTATTTACACTACACTTAAAAAAATAAGAGCCAGGCTGGAAAATGAGAATTCCAGTTCTTTGGCCATCTATTTCAATGATCCATTAGAAGTATTTAAAGAACTTGGTCAAAACTACGACCTGCAAGCTGTCTATACCAATACCGACTATGAGCCTTACGCGAAAGAACGAGACAGTGCCATAACTAGCTATCTTGAAAATAAGGGAATCACATTCCATTCCTTAAAAGATCAGGTGATCTTTGAAAAAGAAGAAGTGGTCAAAAGTGATGGTGATCCATATATTGTCTACACGCCTTATATGAAGCTTTGGAAAAAACGCTTTAATGAAACCAAGCCCCTTCAAAAAGAGGAAGAAAAACCCCTTTTTAAAAACTTAATAAAAGATACCTCTTTGCCAGATCTGGAACTTTCAGACCTGGGATTTGAACCTTCTCCTATAAACGTTCCAGATTACAATGTATCATCGTCATTGATAGGAGATTATGAGAAGACCCGTAATTTTCCCGCTTTGGAAGGCACTTCCCATCTGGGTCCTCATTTGCGTTTTGGTACTGTTTCTATTCGCCAAATGATTAAAAAAGCCATATCTGAAAAGAACGAAACGTTTTGGAATGAGCTCATTTGGCGCGAATTCTTTATGCAGATCTTATGGCATTTCCCTCATACAACTCAGGAAGCCTTTAAAAAGAAATACGATAGAATTGAATGGAGAAACAATGAGGAGGAATTTGAAAAATGGAAAAAAGGGGAAACAGGCTATGCCCTGGTAGATGCAGGGATGCGAGAACTGAATGCTACGGGATATATGCACAACAGAGTGCGCATGCTGGTTGCCAGTTTTCTCTGTAAGCACTTGTTGATAGACTGGCGATGGGGAGAGGCATATTTCGCGGAAAAGCTACTAGACTACGAATTGAGCAGCAATGTGGGCAATTGGCAATGGGCTGCAGGCAGTGGCGTAGATGCTGCTCCTTATTTTAGAATATTCAACCCCATGACCCAGGTAGATAAATTTGACAAGGACAAGACCTATATTAAGAAATGGGTGCCGGAAATAGATAGTGATGACTATGTCTCTAAAATGGTAGATCACAAAGAAGCCCGTGAGCGCTGTCTTGAGACATACAAGTCGGCTTTAGCCTAGATCACAAGCTAGGCATTTGGATTTCGGTCGATTTTAAGATGGTTTTATGCCCAAGGTAAAACTTTCCTACCTGCCCTATTTTTTTAGTATATTTAAAATCCTACATTGAATGCGTTATAAAGCCTTGATGAAAACACTTGGAAAGCACAAAACAGCTAAGTCATGCTTGTTTGTCAAAAGATTAAGTGATATTGATACAGACGTTTTAAAAGAGCTTTTTGCGGCTTCCAATAAACATATTAAAGATAAATATCACCAACTATAAATCGCTACCTATGAAGAAATTACTACTCCTTGGATCCCTCCTACTGTTCATCCCGGTAAACGCTCAGAAGATGAATGCCAGCAAGAAGGCTGTCCTTTCATCCATTGAACAACATCAATCTAAATTGATACAGATCAGTGATTCCATTTGGGCCCATGCAGAAACGGCATTCGAAGAAGATGATTCTGCTCGTATCCTCGCTGATTATGCTGAGGCTAATGGATTTACTGTCGATAGAGGGGTTGCAGGCATGCCAACAGCATTCATTGCTACCTATGGTTCTGGTAAACCAGTTATTAGTGTACTGGGAGAATATGATGCCTTACCAGGGATCTCACAAAAAGCTCAGCCAACTAAATCTCCATTGAATGAAGGTGCGGCCGGACATGGATGTGGCCATAACCTATTTGGCACTGCCAGCCTTGGTGCAGCTATTGCCGTAAAAGAGTTAATAGAAGCGGGTAAGTTAAAGGGAACGGTCAAATTTTTTGGGACGCCGTCTGAAGAAAAGTATTTTGGGAAGATATGGATGGTAAAAGCCGGGCTCTGGGATGACGTTGATGTAAATTTAAGCTGGCATCCCAGTGCAACCACCGAAGCCGATGTTCAGAGTACGCTGGCCCTGGTAGACTTTAAAGTGGAATTCTTTGGGCAAGCGGCCCATGCCTCTGCCGATCCCTGGAATGGCCGTAGTGCTTCAGATGCTCTGGAACTATATACAGCTGGTATTAACTACTACAGAGAGCATATTAAACCAACCGTGAGGATCCACTATCACATACAGGATGGAGGTCAAGTGGTAAATGTTGTCCCTGATTATTCAAGACTTTGGGTACGGGTACGAGATACTAAAAGAAGTGGTATGATGCCTGTTTATGAACGTGTAATGGCCATGGCAGAAGGTGCAGCTATTTTGGCAAATGTGGATTATAAAATATCATTGATCTCTGGCATCTATGAAGTATTGGTAAACCGTGCCGGTGGAGAGATCATGCAAAAAAATCTTGAACTCTTAGGTCCCATTTCCTATACAGAAAATGAAATGGTGTTTGGGCGTAAGATACAGGAAGAAACAGGGAAACCTCAAGTAGGGATGGATAGTAGTATTTCTCCACTTGCAGAAACTAAAGAAAATCCGGGCGGAGGATCTACAGATGTAGGCGATGTGAGCTGGAATGTACCAAACATAAACCTGGGAGTAACTGTGGCCCCTAAAGATACTCCATGGCACTCATGGGCAGTTGTAGCTTGTGGCGGCATGAGTATTGGACACAAAGGGATGCTACAAGCAGCCAAAGCCTTGGGCATGACGATGACAGATCTTTTTGAAAACCCTAAATTGGTTGAAAAAGTAAAGGCAGAATACATTGAACGAAAAGGAAATGAAAAATATGAGGCTATTGTTCCGGAAGGTCCGCCTCCAATTGGTAATAATTAATAAAAAAACACTGCTATGTTTGGATTATTTAAGAAAAAATCACCCTTAGAAAAATTAGAAGAACAGTATAAGTCGCTCATGAAGGAGGCCTTCGATCTTTCAAAGGTCAACCGAAGTGCCGGAGACACTAAATACGCAGAAGCGGATAAAATTCAGAAAAAAATAGACCAATTAATGCAAAAAGAATAGTAGCATGGCTGAAAAAGAGATCAGTAAAGAGTATAGCACAGAAGGAATTACCGTTATATGGAAACCAAAAAAGTGCATTCACTCTGAGGTATGTGTAAAAATGCTGCCTGATGTTTACAAACCAAAAGAAAAACCCTGGATCGTCCCCGGGAATGGCTCGGCTAGCGAGCTTAAATCTCAAATAGACCTGTGTCCTTCCGGCGCATTGTCTTATCGACTTGCGGAAGGTATCCAGGAACAAAATAAATCGAATAAACATATGAGTAAGAGAGTAGATGTATTGCCTAACGGACCATTAATGGTTCACGGCGAATTAGAGATCACATTAGCAAACGGGTCAAAAGAGACCAAATCAAAACCTACGGCCTTTTGTCGTTGCGGTGCCTCCGGAAATAAGCCATATTGTGATGGCAGCCATAGAGCGGCAGGGTTTAAGGATGCATAGCACTTCAACTCTTTAATAAAACAATGAGCTAAACTCCAAAATAGCCGATAATATGAGAGTATACTTCCTAAATATTCTATTATTCTCCTATTTTGCATGGGGCTATTCACAAAGCAGCACTATGATATCCAGACTCGAGACTTTCGATATTACCACAAATGATAGAAGTCTGATAAGGGAGGAAATTGGTCATTTTGAAGCACCTAACTGGAGTACGGATGGAAGTTATTTCATTATTAATCAAGACGGTTTACTTTACAAAATATCGGGCAATGGTTCTGATAAAGAGCTGATCCCTACCGGTTTTGCTACACAGTGTAACAATGATCACGGAATTTCTGCAGATGGAGCCTTTTTAGCGATCAGCAATAACGATCTCCTTGAAGGTGCTACAGGCGGCACTTCCCGGATCTATGTCCTACCTATAGAGGGTGGAGAGCCCAAACTCATTACTGAGAAAATGCCATCTTACTGGCATGGTTGGTCCCCGGATGGAAAGAAGGTGGTATATACCGCCTTACGCAATGGCGAATATGATATCTATCAAATTGCTCTTAATGATACTACTGAGGTGCAATTAACCAATGCCCCGGGATTAGATGACGGACCGGAATACAGTCCGGATGGGGACTACATTTACTATAATTCCTATCAATCTGGCGTAATGGAACTATGGCGAATGAATCCTGATGGTACTAAAAAGGAACAACTTACAAATGACGTTTATTCTAATTGGTTTCCTCATCCCTCCCCGGATGGAAAATACCTTGCGTTCTTATCATATTTGGAAGATCAGGGACAAAATCATCCTGCTTTAAAAAAGGTTTCGCTTCGTTTGTACAACTTACAAGATAAGACCATCAAAACTTTATGCTCTTTTACCGGAGGACAAGGCACCATTAATGTACCTTCATGGTCGCCCGACTCTAAGAAATTTGCCTTTGTATCCTATCAAAATAACCAATAAAAAAATAGCCCAAATGGTATTCAAAAGAATCGCTTTACCTTATTTTCTACTTCTTTCTTTCCTTAGTACAGGTTTCTACGGGGCGTCTCAGTCGTTTGATTTTAAAATAGATCATTTCTCCATGATCGTGGAAGATTTGTCAATAACAGGAGACTTTTATGAAGAAGTATTGGGTTTGAAAGACATTCCTCATCCTTCCAATGCCGAAGGTTTTAGGTGGTTCTCCATTAATGGCGAATCCCAGTTGCATTTGATACGTAAAGATGTAGTAGCCAGGGAAAAGAATAAAAGCGTACATCTGTGTCTCTCAACGGCAGATCTGCCGGCCTTTATTAGCTATCTAAATAAAGAAAATATCCCATTCTGGGACTGGCCGGGAACACCAGGCGCAGTTTCTAACAGAGAAGATGGTGTTCAACAGATCTATCTACAGGATCCAGAAGGGAACTGGGTAGAGATCAACAATGCCGGAAAGTAGCAGCATCAATACCAAAGTGCCACTCGTTAACATAATTATAAGACATAGGCAACCAGGCAATTCTTATTTTTGGCGACAAATATGCTTGTATGTCAATTTCTATTAAAAAAATAGTACCTCTTGGTTTTCCCTGGGAAACTGAAGATCCTTTTTTATTTTGTGTCTATCACCTGGATCATTATCCCAAAGGGAACGATGAAATGGGACCTGCCGCCTCATTAGAAGGACGTAATCTTGGTAACGATTTTGCTCCTAATGCTCAGGGATGGAGGATGTATCACGGGCAAACAATTCCCGGATTCCCATACCACCCTCATCGTGGATTTGAAACCATTACAATAGTGAATAAGGGGTTTTGCGATCATTCCGATTCAATGGGTGCTGCAGGCCGTTTTGGTCAGGGAGATGTGCAGTGGATGACCGCAGGAAGAGGAGTACAACATTCGGAAATGTTTCCTTTGTTAGAAAAGGAGAAAGAGAATCCCCTGGAGCTCTTTCAGATCTGGTTAAACCTGCCTAAATCAAACAAGATGGCAGACCCACACTTTAAAATGCTTTGGCATGAGGATATCCCCATTGAAAAAAAAGATGGTGTTAGCCTTAAGATCATTACAGGGGATTACAAAAATACCTCAGCCCCCCTCCCAGCCCCCGATTCATGGGCAGCTGCTAAAGAAAACATGGTAGCAATATGGAATCTTCATCTGGAGCCGGGTGCCAGTTTTACTTTTCCTGAGATCCCTGCAGATGTTCATAGAACACTCTATTTTTATGAGGGTGACTCTTGTGTTATCGATAGCAATAAGATAAAACCCAACAATGGAATTGTTTTAAATCCTGTTGAGCTTACAGTTACCAATAATGGTTTGGAAACGGCCCACTTTCTAATGCTTCAGGGAAAACCGATTGAAGAGCCGGTAGCCAAGTATGGTCCTTTCGTCATGAATACAAATGAAGAGATTGAGCAGGCCATGGAAGAATACAGGCTTACACAGTTTGGAGGATGGCCCTGGCCTTATCCGGACAATGTCCATGAACGAAATAGAGGTCGTTTTGCAAAATATCCGGACGGCACCCTTGTAGAGAAATAAATGAATTCAGATTCGCTGAGATTATTATTAGATTTTGGTCTTGTCATTCTGATCTGGCTAGTACAACTGGTCATCTATCCCAGTTTTCTTTATTATGTGAAGGATGATCTTATTCGCTGGCATAAAAAATATACCCCGCGTATAACTTTTATTGTACTTCCATTGATGTTGGGACAATTAATGATGTATGGCAGTTTACTGCAGGAAGGAAAAACATTTTATAGTATTGGGTCTTTTGTCCTGGTACTTATGGCCTGGCTACTCACATTTACAATTTTTGTGCCCAGACATAAGGAGATTTCAAGCGGTTCTTACTCAGAAAAGACGCTGTCACAATTGGTGAAATTTAATTGGAGTAGAACACTCATCTGGACACTTCTCTTTGTTTGGAATTTGACAGAAAATTTTGCTTATTGACCAATATTAAATCCCGGGGCAAGCAGACCCTTGCCTTCTTCAGGATGACGCTTTAAATAAACTGCCACAAAAGGACACAGTGGTGCCATTTTAAGCCCTTCTTCTCTAATATGATGTAGTACTTTTTGAATAAGTGCACTCCCTACCCCCTTACCTTCCATAGCTGCAGGTACTTCTGTATGGGTGAGATAGATAACATTTAGTTTATTGATCATGTACTCCGTGTAGGCTATGCCTCCCTCCAGATGAAGTTCAAATCTTTTCTGGCTGCCTTTGGTATTATTATGAAGTGGAATCTTGGAGTAATCTGTTGCCAAACCGATTGTAAATTAAAAAATCATTTTTAAAGCCTTGTGATCTTGGCCCCAATAGCACGTAATCTTGTGTCTATATTTTCGTATCCTCTATCTATCTGCTCTATGTTATGGATGGTAGAAGTTCCTTTGGCTGATAAGGCTGCGATCAACAATGAAACACCCGCCCGGATATCTGGAGAAACCATAACGGTAGATTTTAGCGTAGATTTAAAATCGTGCCCAATGACCGTTGCCCTGTGCGGATCACATAAAATGATCTTGGCGCCCATATCTATAAGCTTATCCACAAAAAACAATCTGCTTTCAAACATTTTTTGATGAATAAGTACCTCGCCTTTTGCCTGTGTAGCTATTACCAGCATAATACTCAAAAGATCGGGCGTAAGTCCAGGCCATGGTGCGTCTGAAATTGTTAAAATGGAGCCGTCTATATAATTATGGATCTTATAGCCATTGGTATGAGCAGGAATAAAGATATCATCTCCTTTTCTTTCAATAGTAATCCCCAATTTTCTAAAAACAGTAGGGATCTGTCCCAGATTATCCCAGCTTACGTTCTTAATCGTCAACTCGCTTTTTGTCATGGCTGCCAGGCCAATCCAGCTGCCTATCTCTATCATATCCGGAAGCATGGTATGCTCTGTTCCACTAAGTTCGGTAACACCTTCAATAACCAAAAGGTTAGATCCTATACCACTTATCTTCGCTCCCATTCTATTCAACATCCTACAAAGTTGTTGCAAGTAGGGCTCACAGGCGGCATTATATATGGTAGTTTTTCCTTCGGCAAGTACGGATGCCATTACGATATTGGCCGTTCCGGTAACGGAGGCCTCATCTAAGAGCATATAGGTCCCTTTGAGCTTTTTAGCCTCAACACCATAAAAATGCTCTTCTTTATTGTACCTAAAGCTGGCACCAAGTTTTATGAATCCTTCAAAGTGAGTGTCCAGTCGGCGGCGTCCTATTTTATCCCCTCCTGGTTTTGGAATATATCCTTTTCCAAACCTGGCAAGCAATGGCCCCACTAACATAATGGAACCCCTTAGTCCTCTTCCATCTTGCTTAAACTGATCCGACAATAAATAATCCAGATTCACATCATCGGCCATGAAGGTATAAGAACCCTTGCCTTTTTTCTGGATCTTGACACCCAGATCTTCTAACAGGGATATTAATTTATTTACATCAACAATATCTGGTATGTTGTGAATGGAAACTTTATCAGCGGTAAGTAATACCGCGCATAAAATTTGTAAAGCTTCGTTTTTTGCACCTTGTGGCGTAATCTCACCGTGTAGTTTGTGACCGCCTTCTATTTGGAATGTACCCATTTACTCGTCAGAAGATTAATAACGTTTCTTTCCCCTGTTACTGCTGCGTCCTCCTTTTTTGTTGGACCCACTTGACCTGCTGCTGGTCTTTGTAACCCGCTGTTTTAGGAATTGCCCACTATCTGTGAGACTTTCACCATCGGAAGCAAGGTCTATCTGACCGTCACTTAATTCGAATAAGTGCTTAAAAATAGCCTTATCATCAACGGTATCCTTATTCCAATTCAGATAGCATTTTTTCATGTGATTTGCGATCGCGTATTCTAGTCCGTCGCGCATATCCCCTTTTTCCCATTTAACCGCCACATCTATCATTCGCTTAATATTGTTACCATAAAAACGATATTTCGGGAAGTTCTGCGGGTATTCTAAAGCATCGGGACGTGCCTGTAGCAATTCCTTACTTGTAATAGGAAATGGAGAATCTACGTCTAATTTAAAATCGGACATTATGAATAACTGATCCCATAATTTATGCTGAAAATCAGGAACATCGCGCAAATGCGGTTGTAAGTTACCCATTACGGATATGATGGCCTGAGCTACCTTATTGCGTTCCTCTTTATCGGCAATGGAAACAGCATGGTCTACCATTTTTTGGAAATGACGTCCGTATTCCGGAATAATGAGATGTGAACGCTCAGTATTGTATTCTAGGTTTTCTACTAAATTCAAAGTGATTTATTTACAGTTGTTGTATGTGCTTGGAAGTAACTACTTAACGGGTGCAAATTAAGAAAATTATAGGAGAATAACTATTTTAAAGGGATATTACCCCCTCTACCTTAGCCACTTCCCTATAATAGCCAATCACGGCTTCGGGATCTAAAAGGTGTACCGTAACTGATAAGCTGGTATATTTTCCTTTGCTTGATTTTTTCGACTCAATAACCGCCCCTGTATTGTCAAAAACACTCTGAATGGCTTTTATCTTCTCAGCATCTGTAGGAACAATGAATTTATACAAGTAATCAGAAGGCCAGGAAGTTGTGCGTAACAATTCTTCTTTTAACCGCTGGTAAAATTCATCTGTACTGTCTTTATTCATGCAAATTCTTTTTACAAATATAAAGGGAATCAACTTATTTCTTACCCATGTACGTATTGTTTACTTTTGTTATAGAAGTACATTAATTAGATGCCAAAACGAATTGTAATAACAGGTGGGCCAGGTACAGGAAAGACTTCGGTGATCAAAAACCTGGAAGAAAAGGGATATTTCTGCTTTCATGAGGTTATCAGAGATCTAACACTGGAAGCTAAAAAGCAGGGCGATCCCAATAATTTTGTTACCAACCCTTTGGCCTTTGTAGACGACCCTTTTAGTTTCAATCAGCATTTATTGGAGGTAAGGCTTAGTCATTTCAAAGAAGGAAGCAACTATAAGAACAAGATCGTATTTTATGACAGGGGAATTCCGGATGTCCTTGCCTATATGCGCTATTTTGGACAACCCTATCCAAATGATTTTATAGATTTATGCCGGGAACACAGGTATGACAGGGTCATTGTATTACCCCCCTGGGAAGCTATTTATGCAACGGATGAGGAACGCCTGGAAACCTTTCAGGAAGCTAAGGACATTCATAATGAATTACTGGCTATGTATGAAGAATTTCAATATCCTTCCATCATGGTCCCCTTAGGAAGTGTTGAAGAACGTACAGATTTTATTATAACGAAGGTAGGCGCACTATTGTGAAAGAGACACCCGAAAGTATACTGGAAAAGTACTGGGGCTTCTCTTCTTTTAAAGGGTCCCAGAAGCAGATCATTGAGTCCGTGCTAAAAGGAGAGGACGTACTGGCACTGCTTCCAACCGGAGGAGGGAAATCTGTTTGTTATCAAATCCCTCCCTTGATGACCGATGGTATATGTGTTGTTGTTTCTCCGTTAATTGCCCTAATTAGAGACCAGGTGAGTCAACTTAGGTCCAGAGATATAAAAGCGGTTGCTTTAACCGGCGGTATCTCTTTTGAAGAAACAAATAACCTTTTAGATAACTGTTTATATGGAGGGTACAAGTTCTTGTACTTATCTCCGGAGCGACTTCAACAGGAAATAGTTCAGGATAGGATAAGTCAAATGAACGTAACTCTTATTGCCATTGACGAGGCTCACTGTATCTCCCAATGGGGAATCGACTTTAGACCGGCTTATTTAGAATGTTCTGTCCTTAGAACCCTACATCCCGAAGTGCCTTGTATTGCAGTAACAGCGACAGCTACAGAGCGGGTCTCAAAAGATATAATTGCCAACCTTGAGCTGAAATCACCACTGCTGATCAAAGATTCGTTTTATAGAGAGAACCTCATCTATAAAGTTTCTTATCAGGAAAACAAGAACCAACGACTCGTTCAAATGTGTCAGTTGGATGATGCAAGTAGCATTGTATATGTACGGAGCAGGCGTAAATCCGAAGAACTAGCTGCATTACTCAACCAAAAAGGTGTCAGTGCAATTCATTTTCACGGAGGAATACCTCGAGATGAAAAAGAGAAAAAATTACAGGACTGGTTAGGTAATAAAAAACGAGTTATGGTAGCCACCAGTGCCTTTGGTATGGGAATAGACAAACCCGATGTGGGGCGTGTCATCCATTATGAAATGCCGGAGAGTGTAGAGAATTATTTTCAGGAAGCAGGGAGAGCAGGAAGAAATGGAGCAAAGGCAGAAGCGGTATTGCTTCTAAGTGCCAGCGATGAACAACGGTTGATGAATCAATTCATAAAAGTTCTACCCGATGTTTCCTTTATAAAACTCCTGTATAACAAGCTGAACAATTATTTTCGGATCCCTTATGGGAGTTTAGATGAAGAGAATTTCCCATTTAATTTCAACCATTTTTGCGATACCTATGACCTCAACGCATCACTTGTTTATAATGGTATGCGACTTTTAGATCAAAATTCGGTGATTGCACTTTCTCAAAATTTTTCGAATAAAACATCGGTTCAATTTCTGGCTTCAAAGAATGCCATCTTTTCTTATTTGGAAAAACACCCGAAAGAAGCGCATATTTTACAAGTTCTCTTAAGAACCTATGGCGGGGTTTTTGAATTTGACACAAAGATCAATACGTTGCTGATTGCTAAAAAATCTGAAGTAGCCGAAAGTGCCGTTTTTACAGCACTTAAAAAAGCCGATATAGATGGAATAATAGCATTTAATCATGAAAAGCAGGATATGGAACTAACATTTCTTGTGCCTAGAGAAGATGATAGAACCATCAATGTATTTGCTCATAAGATCAGAGATCTGAATCAAGGTAAGATCGACAATGTTAACGCAATGCTCAACTATGTAAAAAACAGGAAGGAATGCCGAACCATACAGTTGTTGAACTATTTTGGAGAAAAAGATAGTCCTGCTTGCGGTAAATGCGATGTTTGCCTTCAAAACGTAAAAAAGAGTTCTAATGAATTGAAATCATTAGATTCGGATATTATTGCCCTCCTCAAAGAACAGTCGGTCTCCTCCCAGGTTCTTGTTGAATCCCTGGGGCAGGAAAGGGAGGTAATATTAAAAGAATTGCAGTTTCTTCTTGAAGAAGGAAAGATCACCATCACATCTAATAATGAATACACAGTAAGTAAATGAGATCAATAAGGATCATTTTTATGGGTACCCCAGATTTTGCGGTTGCTAGTTTGAGAGCCCTCGTGGAACATACATATAATGTAGTAGGTGTCATTACTGCTCCAGACAGGCCGGCGGGCAGAGGCCAGGCAATGAGACAGTCTGCTGTGAAGGAGTATGCTGTATCTAAAGGATTAAAGGTATTACAACCAACTAATCTTAAGAGTGAGGCTTTCCTGGAAGAATTAAAACAATTGAAAGCCAATTTGCAGATCGTAGTTGCCTTTAGAATGTTACCAAAGGTAGTATGGCAGATGCCGGCGTATGGAACCTTTAATCTTCATGCTTCCCTGTTACCAGACTATAGGGGCGCAGCCCCAATTAATTGGGCCATCATAAATGGGGAGGAAAAAACGGGAGTTACTACCTTCTTTATTGATGAGAAGATTGATACGGGGGCCATTATTTCTCAGACCGAATGCGTAATCACTAAGGAAGATTCGGCCGGGACACTTCATGACAAATTGATGACTCAGGGTGCCGATCTTGTAATAAAAACCGTTTCACAAATTGAAAAAGGTGAGGTAAAGACTATAGATCAAAAGCAAATAGATGTTGTAAAAGAAGCTCCTAAACTATCGAAAGAGAATAGTAAGATCCATTGGGACAAACCGGTAAAGGCCATTTATGACCAGATCAGGGGACTAAGCCCCTACCCTGCTGCCTGGACCACACTCATTAATAACAATGAGTCTATTTATCTAAAAGTATACAAGGCGTCTTATACCGAAGAGGAACACTCCTTATCTAAAGGCACGTTATTATACGATAAGAAGAGTATGAGAGTTGCCGTAAATGGCGGCTATATTTCGTTGGAAGAAATTCAACTCCCCGGGAAACGAAAAATGGGGGTTGCAGATGTCTTAAACGGATTGAAATTGAACAAAAATGCGCATGTTCTGTGAAGTCCCATGTATACGGGGCTCATTGAAATCGTCAAAATATTGCCACTTTATCAACAAACCCCTCAAGTTATCAACAAAAACCCCGATTTCCCTTGATTTTACTTGTGTTAACGGCAAATCCGTATAAATTTGTTGGAGCTTTAAAATGTTTAACAACAATTAATTTACTTAAATTATGAACAAAACAGAATTAATCGATGCAATGGCAGCTGACGCTGGCATCACAAAAGCAGCAGCTAAAAAATCTTTAGAATCTTTCTTAGGAAATGTTCAAAAGTCTCTTAAAAAAGGTAACCGTGTATCTTTAGTAGGATTCGGATCTTGGTCAGTATCTAGAAGAAGTGCAAGAGAAGGAAGAAACCCTTCTACTGGAAAAACTATCCAAATTAAAGCAAAAAATGTAGTTAAATTCAAAGCAGGTTCTGATTTGAGCGGCTCTGTGAACTAATTTTTGTTCTAAATAATATACCGAAAGCACTTCCCATAAAGAAGTGCTTTTTTTGTTGCTATTATTTTTTTGTAGTTAGGTAGTTTTATTCTACTTTAGAAAAAAGGAAGTGCCCTTATGACTAGTCTTAAACCTAAGAAAGGAAAGCTATTGATCGCTGAACCCTCATTGACAGGTGATGTATCCTTTAATAGGTCGGTGGTTCTGATCGCCGAACACAATGAGGAAGGCTCAGTAGGATTTATTTTAAATAAGCCTCTGGATTACGATATCAGTGATCTTGTAAGTGAAATTCTTATTCCCTTCCCTGTTTTTAATGGCGGGCCGGTAGAACAAGATAATTTATATTTTATCCATAAGGTTCCTCATTTGATCAATGAAAGTGTTGAGATCTCAGATGGAATATTTTGGGGAGGCGATTTTGATGCTACTATAGCCCTGATCAACAAAGGGGTAATTACACCAAGGGATATTCGTTTTTTTCTGGGATACTCTGGCTGGTCCTCACTTCAATTAGACCAGGAACTCGATTCTAAATCATGGATAGTAGTAAAAAACCTCTACGAAAGTGAGATCATTGAGAAATCTTCCAATTCTTTTTGGAAAGAGAAAATGATGGAATTGGGGGGTGACTATCTTCTTTGGTCCAATGCCCCGGAAAATCCTAGCCTTAATTAAGTCGCGCCATCGCATTAAGCTTGCCTAATAGTTCTTTGGCAACCTTGGTCTTATACGTAGCCTTTCTGTACTGAGTTACAGATTGTATCCCATCTTTAATGTCAATAATAAATAGTTCATCGGCTTTTTGAAGTTCAAAAGGAGAGATAGAAGTCTCTTCCAGACTATATTCCGGAAGCTTACTGAGTAATTCTATCATTTTTTTTCTCAATATCCCGTTCTCACACCCGTCTGATAAAGGAGGTGTTTTGATCTGGGTTTGATTTACTAGAAAGATATTCCCGTAAAGGGTTTGCACCACATTCTTACTGTCGTTCAATAGAATACAGTCCTCATACCCATTCTCGGATGCATACACACTACCAATAGTTTTGAGTATACTATTTACGGTAGACAGATTAGATATCATCCCTGCCTGAACATAGTGATCTTTATAAAGGTCTATCTTATAAGAGTTGTCATGGCTAAGATAGAAAGGGGTAGTTTCTTCTTCGGGAGAAATAAGAAAAGAAACTTCATTCTTACGAGCTGAACCTTCCTCTGCTGTCTTTCTGAATACATATAACCTCACAATGACCGAGGTATCTTCTAATCCTGACTCCTTAACTGTTTTCAAAAGTTGATCTTCCAGGTATTCCATGGTAAAGCTCATGGGGATCTCCATCCTAAGAATTCGCATTGAGGCCATTAATCTAAGATAATGATCCTCCCAAAAATATATCTTTTGAGGAGCTATACGCAGCGTCTCTAAGAGGGCATCACCATGTGAAAATCCACGGGTATGGGCATTAAAGTAGGTAGATGACTCAGCAAGCAACTCCCCATCGTAATTGATCATAAAAAAAGCCTTGAAATTTTCAAGGCCAAAGATACTGCTTCTTTAATAAATTTTATTTGGAGCCTAGGATCTGTTTAAGGCTGGAAACCTGATTCGCCCATAGCATTTTTGCCTCTTCCACTTCATCCTCTTCAGCAAAATCTGTAATAAATAAGGAAACATCACTGGTAATTTCATCAACAATGATCTTCATTTCAAAATAGATACCATCTTCCGAATCCTCCCAGGCAAAACGAATAAATTCATCGCTCTTTCTTTTTAATAGTTTAGCTTCTTCTTCAGAGCCATCCCATATAAAGTTAAAAAGTTCTCCCCGCGAATTGACATTATCTGCAAACCATTCTGAAAGTCCCGAAGGCGTAGAGAGGTATTGATAGAGCAATTGTGGTGAAGACTGTATTACAAATTCTATTTGAAACTTAATCTTATCTGACATTCAGGGTATTTTAAACTTCAGACAATATATATATTTCTATATGATAAAAAAATATTCTCCCATAAATATTTTTTGATAACCTTATTTTGATGTAGCGGAAATTAAACTTTATATTTGCAGCCGCTTTCAAAACCTTTTGGCGAGGTAGCTCAGGCGGTTAGAGCGCAGGATTCATAACCCTGAGGTCGGGAGTTCAAGTCTCCCTCTCGCTACTTTTTATTGAAAAAAACCCAAGATGAAAATCTTGGGTTTTTTTGTTTTGTACAACATTCTGGGAATTTACTTTTCAATCCGAAAAACTTTCAAGAGTCGTATACCAAACCAGTTGGCCAACTGATTTAGAATAATTTGGTTGAAAGGGCCAAAAAATAATTGTTAGAATGATGGCGGTCATTGTGGTTCATCGCCTATTCAATTTCCTTTGTAGAAAATCTATGTCATGGTCGTTGCCGGAATTTTTGTTCTACTCCTTATACTCATAGCAGGTATACTAATGGTACCAGTTGAACTCTATATAGATACAGCCATAAATCAGTACTACTTGCAATTAAAAGGTTTGGCAAGAGCAAGTGTGGAAGAGGACGATGAAGAAGTGATAAGGATAAGACTTAGAGCTTTTTTTAGAGATTTTTACTTCTATCCGTTAAAAAATATCGGGGTGACCAAAACCAAAAAATTGGAAAAGTCAAAAGTAAAAAACCACAAAAAGAAAGTTCCAGTTAGAAAAATAGTACGCGTGTTGAACTCTTTCAAAGTAAAAAAATTGTTCGTAGATATAGATACGGGCAATTGCATCTCAAATGCGAAATTGTATCCCTTATTCACTTTCTTAGACTATTACCATGGGAGATTCAATATCAATTTTGAAGGAAGAAATCAATTGGTACTTGTTTATTCAAAACAGGCCAATACATATTATTAAATCATTTATTAATCCTTAAAGCATAATATCATGGAACTACATTTTGAAGAATTATTGGGAAAGATCACGGATTTCATTAAATCCGAAGCAAAGACTGAAACCGTTGTCGGTGAACAGTTTGAATTAGGAGAATTTAAGTGCGTACCCGTCATTAAAGTAGGCATGGGCTTTGGTTCTGGTGGTGGAGAATCTTCACAACCTAAATCCGGGCAGGGCCAAGGCGCCGGTGCAGGGGCTGGTGTTGGTATTGAACCTATTGGTTTTTTAGTGAGCAAAGGAGAGGAGATTTCTTTTCTTGCCGCTGGAAAAACTCAAGGTCTTGCAGCTGCCTTTGAAAAAGTACCCGACTTGATCGAGAAACTGGCTAAAAACAGACGCCATGAAAAAGAAGCGGAAATGGCTTAAAGTGTAATCGCCAACCAATCTTAAAGAACTGGATAGGTCTATCCAAATAAGGTAGATCTATTCAGTTTTGATTATATTGCTACTATTACCAGAGCTATTCAATGTTCATTTATTGCATATTGGTTTCCTAAAGTGCCAAATATATTTGGACCTCGGAAAGTGCCCTGATCTCACTTTTATCCTATATTGGATGATCCGTTAGAGTTTAGCTTTGGTTACACATAATAATCACTACTTAAAAACACGACACATATTTCGTGGATAATGAGGAAAATCAATATGACAAGCTCCCCCCTGCCTTCAAAGATGACCAATGTCATTTCGATTAGCATGTAGACGTATTAATTTTGAAATTGGACGCACTCCAAAAATCGTACTATGGAACAGGTATTTCTTTTACCTAAAAAATTACGTCTGCTCCTGATTGAAATCGGGGAACTTACTTATTTCGCTGGCCGTTTTTTTAAAGAGGTGGTTAAGCGTCCCTTCGAGTATAAAGAACTCTTACGGCAATGTTATCAAATGGGCAACCGTTCGCTTGTACTGGTCCTGGTTACTGGTTTTATCATCGGATTAGTACTGGATTTGCAATCGCGTCCCACTATGATTCAGTTCGGAGCCGTCTCCATGATGCCCAATATGGTGGGTATTTCTATTGTCCGAGAACTAGGCCCCGTCATAACGGCCTTGGTCTGTGCGGGGCGTATTGCTTCAGGTATCGGAGCTGAGCTGGGTTCCATGAGGGTTACGGAACAAATTGATGCTATGGAGGTCTCTGGTACAAATCCCTTTAAATATTTAGTAGTTACCCGAATTTTAGCGACTACTTTAATGCTGCCACTCTTGGTTGTTTTGGGTGATGCGGTTGCACTTTACGGCTCAGCTTTGGTAGAATATTATAAAGGCAATGTTTCCTTTCAACTCTATTTCAGTACGGTTTTCGATGCGCTATCGTATAGTGACCTAATACCGGCTACGGTTAAATCCTTTTTCTTTGGATTTGCCATCGGCCTTGTGGGCTGTTTTAAAGGGTACCATAGCAAGAAAGGAACCGCAGGTGTTGGTCTTGCAGCTAATACCGCCGTAGTTTTTACCTCTATGCTACTGTTTATAATCGATTTTATAGCCGTATTTATTTCTGATATTTTTTATGATCTCTAATGGAACAAGAAAACAACATAGTTAGTGAAGTACAAAGGATGGATCCTAGGGAAGTGATGCTGGAAATCCGGGACCTTTATAAAAGTTTTGGAAACAACCATGTTCTCAATGGCTTCAACATGATACTGCACAAAGGAGAAAACCTAGTGATCATGGGCAAGTCTGGCTCTGGAAAGTCCGTTATGATCAAATGTTTAGTGGGATTGATGCAACCCGATAGCGGTTATATTTCTGTTATGGGAAAGGAAATAGAAACACTAGATCGAGAGACCTTAGATGTACTTCGTTCAGAAATTGGATTTTTGTTTCAGGGAAGTGCTTTGTATGATTCCATGACCGTTCGCGAAAATCTGGAATTTCCTATGCGCAGGCATAAAGAAAAACTGGGCAATATTACCGATACTACACCCCTGGTGCTCGAAGCTCTAGAAAGTGTAGGCCTGGCCCATACAATGGAACTTATGCCTGAAGAGCTCTCGGGGGGTATGAAACGGCGGGTGGCTCTTGCACGCACACTTATATTGCGCCCAAAGATCATTCTATACGATGAGCCAACTAGCGGATTAGATCCGATAACATCCAAGGAAATTATTGAACTTATGAGGAACATCCAGAAGAAATATGAGACCTCTTCCCTTATTATTACACATGATATGGACTGTGCACGGGTCATTTCGGAGCGAATGATCCTTTTGGTAGATGGAATCAATTATGCCGAGGGTACGTATTCAGAACTTGTGCAATCAACTGACCCCAAAGTAGAGGCGTTTTTCAAAAAATAGCGAAAAGAATAAGATCAGAATAATTATGTTATGTAAAATGATAAGTAAATGGATAATTTCAAGGCCTGGTAAGGACAAAAAAGGTTTTGCATAGGTCCTCCTGTTGCAATTGGAGTGCTAAGGACAAGCGGAGACCCATCAATTATTAAATAGAGTACTAATATTTGAATTATGGAAAAGACAGTATCTGAAAAAATAAGGCTGGGAATTTTTGTCATCATAGGAACCCTGTTTTTGGTAATCGCTGCCTATCTCATTGGAAACCAACAAAATCTTTTCGGCAACACCATTAGTATTTATACAACTTTTAAAAATGTAAGCGGGTTGCAAAAAGGGAACAATGTGCGCTATTCGGGCATTATCATAGGTACGGTGACGGGTATCGAAATGGAAAACGATACTACCATACGGGTACGGATGATTGTTGAGGAAAACATGCGCGAACATATCAAAACAAACGCCGTTGCGGCGATCGCCACCGATGGACTTGTTGGAAGCATGATTATCAATATTATTCCAGGGGACGGCGTGGCACCTTTGGTAAAATCGGGCGATGAAATTCAGTCACTTAGCCGTATTGCGACTGCCGATATGCTGAGTACACTTAGTGTTACCAATGAAAATGCAGCTTTGCTTACGGAAGATCTTTTAAAAATAACTGCATCGCTGAAAAATAGTAAAGGAACTTTAGGCAGATTGTTGAATGACACCCTATTGGCAAAAGATCTGCAAGCGACGCTAACTAATTTAAAAAATGCCAGTAGCGGGGCAAATACAACCATACAAGAGCTGAACAACATCATAAAAGGTATCGATATTGAACATAGTGCCTTGGGGATTTTACTCAAGGATTCCCTTTCAGGTAAACAAATAAGAACGTTTATTGGAAATCTGGAAGCCTCAAGTATAAAAATTCATTCCATTTCTCAAAATTTAGATAGTCTGTCCGCTTCCATTACAAAAGGCGATGGTGCACTAAATTATCTAACCACGGATACCGTTTTGGTCAACCAGATGCAAGGTACCATGCAAAATGTGGAACAGGGCGTGGAACGGTTCAATGATAATATGGAAGCCTTAAAACACAACTTTTTATTTAGGCGGTATTTTAGGAAGTTAGAGAAGCAGGCAGAAAAGGATTCAATAAATAAAAAGTAAAAGGTTTTGTAACCAGCTACAGGTCTAATACCATTCCTAGTTAGACCACAGGCTCCTAAATTTAATTCGGAGGTAGTTTATTAGATGCTGCGCATTGCCTTTTAAAACATCAAATTAGAATAGATCATACTTTTCAGATCCTTGGGTAATCCGTCCCGGATGTCTTCCATTTCGCCCAAAGAGATATATTTTCTAAGATAGATAAATGTAGTATCGATGTATCGCTCAGCAACCTCGTCATTATATTCAAAATCGTTCACCGCAGCAGGACCATCATGTTGTCTTACAAGATCGACGAACTCTGCCATGTGCTTTATCTTTGGTTTTTTCTTTTTTAACTTCCATCCGTGAACATAAACACCTTTGATGAACATGGGTAATTGTGCGATAAGCTGTAAAGATTCTTCGGGCGGAATTATATCCCGCAGGGCATGCATTATGGCTGTGAAAATACGTCCGGCTTTGTCAGTATCCGTTCCGAGGTTCATTTGCTTTGCGTACCCCTTTATAAAGGTGTTTCCTTCTGTTGCGTATTGATTGAAATTGAGTGCCATGATTTATAGTTTTAAGTGTACCATAAATTTGGATGTTTTTACTTGTCTCCCAAATGACCTTCGTCATTTTAAAAGCAATTTACCGCAATTATCTTTGGTAATAGAACAGAAATACAGACCAGATGAAAAACATACTGATTCCTACAGATTTTTCCGATAACGCATGGAATGCCATTTCATATGCCATGGAATTTTTTAAGAATGAAAAGTGCAGGTTCTACTTTCTGCATACCTATATCCCGGCCTTTTATCGGATGGACTACGCCATGGGAGGTCCTGCTTTTAGTGCTATACCCGATATGGAAGTAGATGTTGCGGTGGCAGGATTAGAAAAAACCCTGGAAGATGTACAGGAACAATTTCCAAATCCGAAACATACCTTTGAAACTGTTTCGGCCTTTAATACGTTAACAGACGAGATCAATGAATTATCCGAAAAAAAGAACATCAATATGGTGGTCATGGGGACACAGGGGGCTACGGGAGTGAAACAATTGTTTCTGGGTACTAGCACCGTTTTTGTCATTCGAAAGGCAAAGGTGCCCGTTTTGGTCATTCCCAAAAATTGCAAATTCAAAGCAGTGAAGAAGATACTCTTTCCTTCGGATTATTCAACGCCCTATAAAAAAAATGAAGTATACCCTATCATAGAAGCAGCGAAAATGCATGGGGCCGAAATTACGGTTCTCCATATAAAGGAAGAACAAGATCTCCCCAACGCCCAAATAGAACACAAAGAGTTGCTTTTAAAACATCTTAGAAATACATCTAATACAGAGGTAGAAGTCATAGGTAAAACAATGCCCGACGCTATTCTGGAGTATATTGGGGAACACCAAATAGAACTGTTGGCAATGATGAACCGCGGCCACTCCTTTTTTGAGCGTATACTGATCAAACAAAATATTGACCAGATCGGGTTTCATATACATATTCCCTTTTTGGTTGTTCGTGATACTTCGGAAATTTAAAATCCTCTATTTGAATGCTGAACAGTTAGAACTTGTTCTAATAATGCCTAAACTTTTATAAAATTTGAGACATAGTAATAGCAAAAGCCAATACTTACCTGGGCTTTTTATTAAAGCTATTTACCCCATGAGTTTTATTGATTTCTTGTTCTCGTGTTGCTGTTATTTCTAGGAGTGTTTAGATTACTCCTGCCCCTGTTAGCATTATACTCTTCATGATATGTCCGAATATTATCATCATTGTAATTTCGTACTCTTTCATATCGGGATCGACTTAAATCGACTCTTTGGTAACGTATCGGTAAAACTTCACGCCGTACCCAAACGCCTCCATCCAAATACAAGTATGTTCTTGCCGAGAGATCATAATAGATACTGTATTCTGGAAAATATACATAGCGTACCAATTCAATCCGATTAGGATAAAACCAGGGAGGTGGAGGACTATGGTGGCGTGTTGTAAGGATGACCGGACCGCAACTTGTCATTACTAAAAATACTGATAGCACAACAATTAGTAAAACCGACTTTAATAAAACCTTGTTTTTCATGACTTCTTATTTGAATAACAAAGTAAATGCCCCAAACCCACATTGAAAATGACCTGTATCATTTCATAAAAAATCTACTTGCATTAGTTTTGAGAATAATAATAAACAAATACATCTATACTAATAAAAAATAAAATAATCATCATGGAAAAATTAACAGAAGTGGTGTACGACGAAAACTGTCATTTTGAACACCAAAATTGGAAATCGGAACTTGATTTTTGGAAAGATGAATTAAAAACTTTCAATAACCGATTGAGCGAATTGATTACTCGATGGACCCAAAAGGAAGTATTAAAACAACTTGAACACTTTCAAAATGAATTTATACTCCACGGGGGTGTAATAGAAGATCTACAAGAAACAATTGAAGAACACGAAGCCAGCATTGTGGCTCATAGTAAGGCAGGAAACGAATCGATGGATTTCGCTTTGGTAAAAAAGCATATGAAATTTAGAGATCGGATTCAAACGCAACGTTTAATATATGCAGACCTTAAAAAAGAATTCTTTTCGTTTTTAACCAAGTATATGTAAGCTGGGTAGAACATCACTAAAAAAGTGAAATAAGACAGCAGGTCTGGCGCTTTCAGTGAGCTGGGGGTGGGAGGAATCGGGCAAATCTGTACCATCAATGTTTTGGAGCTGGTACTTGAGGAATAATCCTTGTATATGCAATTTTCCTAAATAGCAATACCGTCCATTTTCGGAATAGAGTACTCAGTATTATTTCGCCACTACCAGTGATCATTCCATCACACTTGAAATCTCCTTCGCATGTTTGTCCACATGGTCTTTGCGGAACAACCGGGACAATTTTTTTATCACAAATGTCAGAGCAATTTTTTGAACAATGCCACTAACTCCCCCCATCAATTGTATGGGATAAAAATTGGCCTTGGCCTGGTTCAAATGTAGCTTAATGCTTTCCTTATCGATCTCACGTCGCAATTTAAGAATGCGAAGTCGATCGTCTATTTCCGAAAATGAACGGTATTGTATTTCCATTTCAATCAAAATATTGTTTAGAGAATTTACGTAATAAGGGACCATTGATCCTATCCCTGAGTACATAACAGATAATTGCGATAACTACATAGACGCCGCCTACGATGATGAAGCCATAGTAATCACTTTCTAACGCCTGCCCAATGGCAAAAGAGGCGGCAAAGGACAGTATGAATAAGGCCAACAAGGCCAAAGCACCGACCAACATAATTTGGGCGCCAGATGTAATCAGGCCCATCAGCACCTTGAATATTTTCAGCCTGATATACTCCTCACTATTTTCGAGATAGGATCTAACATCAGCATCAGCCTCCATTAGATCCTTCTTCATTTTTTCTAAGGCCATTTATTACTATTTATGTAATTGGGCATTCTTCTTTTTAAGGTCATCTAATTTGCGTTCTAAGGTGGCAATGATGTCATCAGCCTTATAACTCATATTAGAAATGGCATCTTCCAATTTTTGTTCGAATTTATCTTTCTGCTCAGTGGCAGACTTGGTAAGTTCGACCTTGGCATGCGAAAGTCGTTCCGAGATTTCGTGGCTAGTATCCTCTAACTTGCTCTTAATTTTTTTTCTCGTCTTCTTTCCTTCATCAGGAGCATATAGGATCCCTATACCTGCCCCAATGGTAGCTCCGGTTAATAATGCTAATAAAACTTCGCTGGTGTTTTTCATGGCTTCTATATTTTAAATTAATAAAAATTATTTTCAAGGTTAAAGTACATGTCATTATTAATATTTGAAATGACCTTGGTCAGTTTCATAGCTTTTATAATGATAATATTTTTACAGTTCACTGTTAAGGTAGTCTTCATGATAAATGTCATATATCAAATCGGATCATTCGCCTACTTTTAATAAACCATATAAGAAGGCATATTTATCGCCTTTGTTCATTACAGAGTCTTGACTGGTATATACCTGGTTTAATCTGATTATTCATGGTATGCGTCCTCGGATAACTGTAATGATTTAAAAGAAATCAATGAATAACAGCATAGCCGACATACCGGTTTATCAGGCAATATTCGAATCTTCTATCGAAGCCATTTTGATTGCAGATCAGGATGGGTCTATCCTGAAAGCAAATCCCGCCTGCTGTAAAATGTTTGGTTACAGCACCGGGGCGTTGATAGGGAAAAAAGTGGAAGAATTGATTCCCCAAAAGAATAGAAAAATTCAAGAAGACAAAAAAGCATCCTTTACAAAAAACACAGAACCATTACAGAAGGGTAAACATATAAATCTATTCGGCATAAAACGAAATGGTTCACACTTCCCCTTAGAAATGCAGCAGAGTCCGGCAAATATTGCAGATAAGCAGGTAGAAATCGTTTTCGTAAAAGATATTTCAGAGCGCGAAAAGCATTTAAGACCTTTTTGTGAAACCATTGCCAACCTTCCGCATCTTAGGAGTATGACGATAGAACGAAATATTGTACGTCAGGAACTTGAAAATAGCCCTGAATTTGTTGGAGGACAGGCTAGTGATCTGGAGCAAGAAGTCGCAAAACGCACCGAAATATGCAGAGCCATCTTACAGAAACTTATCGATGCAAATTTAACTCTGGAAGATCAAATGTTGGAGACCCAAGAGGCCGAAAAAAAGTCATTGGCGAGTCAGGCAATGTTTAATGCCATATCTAAAAACTTCCCCAAAGGGGTCATTATCGTTATCAATTCCGATTTTGATATCGTCTATATTGATGGAGGTGAACTGTATCGGTTGGGCTTTAAAAAAAGTCAATTTGAAGGACTTAACATTGATGATATTAATGCTTTTTCAAAAGAAAGGATAGCACGTATCAAAGAAGATGTCAAAAGAACATTGGAAGGCGAACACCTTTCATTTGAGACCCGTTTCAAGAACAAGAACTATGCAGTAAACTCCTCGCCCCTTATGAATGGTAACGACATAGTAAAATGGACGCTCTTTGTCTTTAACGATATTACCAAACAGAAACAAGCAGAAGTTGAGATTCGCAAAGCTCTTGTGCAAGAGCAGGAACTCAACAAATTAAAATCACGTTTTATTTCTATGGCATCCCATGAGTTCAGAACACCCTTGAGCGCAATTTTGTCCTCAGCCATTCTTCTTCAAAAACAGAACGAATCGGACCAGAAAGAAAAACGCATAAAATATATCAGGCAGATCAAATCGAACGTCAGAAATCTGGTCATAATACTCAATGACTTTTTGTCATTGGGAAAATTGGAGGAAGGAAAAGTAGCATTAAGACCGATACTTTTTGATCTGGTAGCATTTTCAAATACCCTGCTCGAAGAGATCAAGCCTACAAAAAAAAGAGGGCAAACCCTCCAAATGAAGACCAACAAAAAAACAATCGGGGTATATCTAGATCAAAAATTGATGCAACATATCCTAATCAATTTGTTGTCTAACGCCATTAAGTATTCTGATGTAGATCAAAATATTCAATTGAATTTGATAAGAGGAAAGAAAACCACATGTATAGAGATCAAGGATCAGGGGATCGGCATCCCCGTCCAGGACCAAGCAAATCTCTTTGAACGTTTTTTTCGTGCTGAGAACAGCTTAAATATGCAAGGTACTGGTCTGGGTTTACATATTGTAAAACAGTACACTGAACTTTTGGGTGGTACAGTATCCTTTGAAAGTGAAGCAGGAAAAGGATCTGTTTTTAGGGTAGCGTTTCCGGTGCCATGAAAGGCCGGTTTGACAGTTAAAAAGTTAGAATAATGACAAAGATTCTATTAATCGAAGATAACAAAGATGTGTGCGAGAATACCGCCGATATCTTAGAATTGTCCAACTATGAAGTGGCCATCGCTGAGAACGGCAAATCAGGTATTGATAAGGTTAGAGAATTAAAACCAGACCTAATCCTTTGTGACATTATGATGCCTGTCATGGATGGTTATGAGGTGCTGGAGGAACTAAGTAAAAACCATGAAACTGCAAGAATTCCGTTTATTTTTTTAACTGCCAAAGTAGATAAATCAGATCTTCGAAAGGGAATGAATCTGGGGGCTGATGATTACCTGACAAAACCCTTTGAGGAACACGAACTTTTGGAGGCCATTACCAGTCGTTTGAAAAAGGCTGATTTTCTACGAAAGGATTTCTCTAAAAACATAGAAGGAATACATGAATTTCTTCAGGATGCATCCCACTATCTAAACCTGGAACATATTACAATTACGAGGGATTATCGTCCAAAAAAGTACAATAAAAAGGATCTTATCTTTAGGGAAGGAGATGCTGCACATACGTTGTACTTTGTTGAACGTGGTACGGTAAAGACCTATAAATCAATGGAATCAGGCAAGGAGTTTGTGACAAGCTTGTACAAAGCAGGAGATTTTATAGGTCAATTGTCCCTTTTAAATCCAAAAGGCATCTATCTTGAATCAGCTATGGCAATCGAGGATACAGAAGCATATGGTATTCCCAAATCAAATTTTATTCATCTGCTTTACGAAAACAAGGAGGTGGCCCATAAGTTTATGGACATCATTTCAAACAATCTTATCGAAGTACAGGAGCAATTGGTGAATATGGCCTACTCCTCCGTGCGTCAGCGAGTGGCCAAAGCCCTATTAGACTTGTATAAAAAAGGAATGATAAAAGATTTTCCCGATGAGGGCATTGATATCCCCCGGGAAGATTTTGCGGGAATGATAGGTACCGCCACGGAAACAGCGATTCGTACCCTTTCGGAATTCAAGGAAGAGGATCTGATCACCATGGGCTATGCCAAAAGGATTATCTTATTAGATAAGGAGGCGTTACAGCTTATTGTAGATTTTAAGTAGGGCAATCGATATTGAAAACAGTTAAAGAACTGTTATATCATTTACCACTTAAATAAAGAAGCACATTTTTCTCAATTCTATGGGTAACATTGGAAACATCAGCTTTATAAAATACTTCGCCCGTTATGTTCTCGTATAACTCAATATAGCGTTCTGAGACAGATTTTATGTACGCATCAGACATTTCAGGAACAGACTGCCCTTCCAGGCCCTGAAATCCATTTTGAATCAACCATTGTCGTACAAATTCTTTGGATAGCTGCTTTTGCGGCAAATTGTCATTTTGCCGTTGTTGATACCCTTCCTTATAAAAATAGCGCGAAGAATCCGGGGTGTGTATCTCGTCAATAAGCACAACAGTTCCATCTTTTCGTTTGCCAAATTCGTATTTGGTATCTACTAATATTAACCCTCTTTCTGCAGCAATTTCAGAACCTCTTTGAAATAAGGCCCTGGTATATTTTTCAAGAAGAAGATAATCGGCCTCAGATACAATTCCCCGCTTCAAAATATCTTCTCTGGAAATGTCTTCATCGTGATCTCCTTTTTCAGCCTTAGTAGCTGGGGTAATAATGGGTTCCGGAAATGGGTCATTTTCTTTCATCCCTTCCGGCATAGGGACTCCGCAAATCATTCGTTTGCCACTTTTGTATTCCCGGGCTGCATGTCCTGATAAGTAGCCACGTATCACCATTTCTACCTTGAAAGGTTCACAGGCATAGCCCACCGCTACATTTGGATCTGGAGTTGCTAGTAACCAATTAGGGACTATGTCGGCCGTAGCGGCCATCATCTTGGTGGCGATCTGGTTCAGGATCTGTCCCTTATAGGGAATCCCTTTGGGCATTACTACGTCGAAAGCTGAAAGTCGGTCTGTAGCGATCATCACTAAAAGATCATTTTTTAGGGTGTAAACTTCCCTGACCTTTCCTTTATAGACCTTTTGCTGTCCCGGAAAATTAAAATTAGTGCTGGTTATGGTTTGGCTCATGGAGTCCTTAGTTCTGATGCTCAATATTTCTGTATGCCTCAATCACCTTTTTCACCAATTTATGCCTAATCACATCCTTATCATCTAAATAGATCATTTGGATACCTTCCACATTATTTAAAATTAGCAGGGCCTCTTTGAGTCCGGAGATCACCCTTCTTGGTAGGTCTATTTGCCCCGGATCTCCCGTAAGCAAGAATTTAGCATCCTTTCCCATTCTGGTTAAGAACATTTTCATTTGAGCATGAGTTGTATTCTGGGCTTCATCGAGGATCACAAAGGCATGGTCCAGGGTTCTGCCCCTCATAAATGCCATTGGAGCTATCTGAATAGTGCCATTCTCTATGTATTGTGCCAGCTTTTCACTGGGGATCATATCACGTAACGCATCATAAAGTGGCTGCATATAGGGATCTAACTTTTCCTTTAGATCTCCGGGCAGGAATCCCAGGTTCTCCCCAGCTTCAACCGCCGGTCTTGTCAAAATGATCCTTTTAACCTCTTTGTTCTTTAGGGCCCTAACCGCCAGGGCTACCCCGGTATAGGTTTTTCCGGTACCGGCAGGACCAATAGCAAAGACCATATCGTTATTGGCCATGGCGTCTACCAATCGGCGTTGATTAACCGTTTGTGCCTTGATGTATCTTCCATTTACTCCATGCACCAGAATCTCATTGCTTTGATCCGGGGAAGCATAATCTTCCTTGTCATTACTGGTTAAAACGCGCTCAATAACATTTTCATCGAGTTTGTTATACTTGGTAAAGTGTGCCGTAAGCATATGAAATCGCTTGTCGAACTCATCTAAAAGCTTATCATCACCAAATACTTTGATCTTACTGCCTCGGGCTACGATCTTGAGTTTTGGAAAATATTTTTTTAGAAGATCAATATGTTCATTCTGGTGTCCAAAAAATTCTCTGGGACTAATTTCTGTAAGTTCTAGTGTGAGTTCGTTCAAAGAAGCTAAGAGTTATGTAGATGGGTTGAATATAAATTTCGAAACGCTGATTTTTTGTTTAATTTTGACACACAAACTTAAGAATAAAACAGTTTGATACCCCAAAAAAATATCAACAGTCTTGCATGGCGATCATAACATTAACTACGGATTTTGGACATAAAGACCATTTTGTAGGGGCCATTAAAGGAACCATCTATAGTGAATTACCAGATGCCAAAATTGTTGATATTTCACATTCCATAAGCCCATTTAACATTCAGGAGTGTGCATATATTTTAAAAAACTCTTATAAAGCCTTCCCAAAAGGAACTATTCATATTGTGGGTGTAGACGCGGAAAGTACCGCAGAGAATCAGCATCTCGCGGTATACGTGGATGGACATTACTTTATCCTGGCCAACAATGGAGTTAGCAGTCTTATCACCTCAGAAATAAAACCAGACAAGGTAGTAGAATTAAAGATTCCTAATCCCCATCCGGGAGCTTTTCCAGTTTTGGAGGTCTTTGTGAAGGTAGCCTGCCATATAGCTCGTGGTGGCACGCTGGAAGTAGTTGGCAAAAAATTCGATGCCCTAAAAGAACTTAAAGAATTTGCCCCCAGGATCACCAACGATGGAGATACCATCGCCGGTAGTGTCATCTATATTGATAACTATGGGAACGTGGTCACTAATATTCAAAAGAGTCTTTTTAATGCATATCGCAAGGGGCGCGACTTTGAGTTGCTGGCAAGAAATAAGAAGATAACAAGGATTGTGAATAATTACAGTGAGATCATAGATTTTGATCTGGATAAACAGCAGCGCAAAGGTCCGGGAGATCTGCTGGCATTGTTTAATTCTGCCAATTATATAGAACTGGCTATTTATAAAAGTGATCCAAACACCGTTGGTAGTGCATCTTCCCTGCTGGGACTAGACTACAGGGATACGGTTATTATAAATTTTAAATAAATGATAGTTCGCATCGTTAAACTCAACTTTAAAAACGAAAACATCCTTAGTTTTGAACGCATATTTGAAGAAACCAAGGAAGTCATTAGAGGATATGAAGGATGCTCTTTATTGGAGCTTTATCAGGACGTCAATGACGCCTCAATCTTTTTTACCTATAGTCATTGGGAATCGGAAGATCATTTGGAAGCCTATAGAAATTCCGACTTTTTTAAAGAGGTTTGGGGTCGTACTAAATTGCTATTTGATGATAAACCACAGGCCTGGAGCGTTCAAAAAATACACAGCTTAAACTAATAATATGCTTGCCATCTTTAAAAGAGAGATCACCTCCTTTTTCACCACTGCAACGGGGATCTTAGCGTTGGGCTTGTTTTTGGCCATCAATGGACTACTCTTGTGGGTGTTTAAGGGACCATATAATGTGTTCGATTATGGGTTTGCTGATCTGTCAGCATTTTTTATGTTATCTCCCTTTATTTTTTTATTTCTCATTCCCGCTCTAAGTATGAAGAGTTTTTCAGAAGAAAAAAAATCAGGAACGCTAGAGTTACTGCTGATGAAACCAATTAGCCCATGGGAACTGGTTCTGGGTAAGTTTTTTGGAATTTTGGTACTGGGGATAATAGCTTTGGTCCCCACCCTAGTCTATGTCTGGTGTATTTCGGTATTAGGGACCGAAACCGGAAATTTTGATATTGGTTTGGTTATGGGCGCATACATTGGGATGATCTTATTACTCACAGCGTATACCGGAATTGGACTATTTGCCTCTACCCTATCCGAAAATCAGATTGTTGCCTTCCTTTCTGCAATACTGTTGGCTTTGTTTGCATATCTGGGCTTTCAAGCCATCTCTGGATTACTTTTAGATGGTGGGTTTTCCCTGTTTGTTGAAAATTTAGGAATGCAGGCACATTATGAGCGTATGGGACGTGGGATCATAGATACCCGCGATGTGGTTTACTTCATATCCCTTGCTGTATTTTTTCTCTTTCTTTCTGTAACCCGATTAAAACAACGTGCATAAAGTGAAAAATACGGTCCTTCGAAATATCGTGCTTGGGTTAGGGCTTTTCATCCTTTTAAATCTCCTGGCATCCTACTTTTATATTCGTTTCGATCTTACTGAGGACAATAGATTTACTTTGTCTGAAGCAACAGAGACAGTGATCCAGAAGTTCGAAACGCCTGTAATCATTGATGTCTTGTTAGAAGGCGACCTTCCTGCTGAGTTTCAGCGACTTAGAATAGAGACCGAACAACTTTTAGAGAATATTTCAAATAAAAATGCCAACATCAAATACAATTTTGATGACCCCATGGAAGATCCTTCACAGGCAGAGGCAACATTGGCACAACTTCAGAGCATTGGCCTAACTCCGGCGAATGTGACCACCGAAAATGAGGGGAAGGTGTCACAAGAGTTGGTATTTCCATGGGCCATGGTAACTCATAAAGACAAAACAGTTAGAGTAGCCCTCCTTAAAAATAAGTTGGGAGCCAGTACTGAAGACAGGATCAACAATTCAGTTCAAAATCTGGAATATGCCTTTGCAGATGCCTTTACCAAATTAGGGATCAAGGAAAAGAAACGAATTGCAGTCATTAAAGGAAACGGGGAACTAGAAGATATTTATCTGGCCGACATATTAGGATCGCTGCGGGAATATTATAACCTGGGTGCCATAACCCTCGACTCTGTAGAAACTAACCCTCAGAACGTATTAGATCAGCTTAAAACCTATGACCTGGCCTTGATAGCAAAACCAACTCTTGGCTTTAGTGAGGCGGAAAAATACGTACTGGACCAATTTATAGTGAATGGCGGGAAGTCGCTTTGGTTGGTGGATCCTGTTGTTATGGAACTCGACAGTCTTTTTAATGAGAAAGGAGAGGCATTCGCGCTGCCGAGGGATTTAAATCTTGATGATCTGTTGTTTAAATACGGGATCCGAATTAATCCTGTACTTGTGAATGATCTTTACTTTACTCAGATCGTTCTGGCTAATGGAGAAGGAAACAGCTCGGAATACAATCCCCTACCCTGGTATTACAACCCCATGGTAATATCAAGAAATAATCATCCCATAAACACCAATACGGAAGCCCTGAGGTTTCAATTTACAAGTACCATAGATACGTTAAATAATGTGTATAAGAAGACGATTCTAGCTTATAGCTCTCCATTATCCAAAACTGAGTCACTACCGAAACTCATTAGTTTTAATATCCTGAATTCACCTCCGGACAAGGAACAGTATACAAATGGCAACAAGCCATTAGCAGTTTTAGTTGAAGGCGCATTTAGTTCTGCCTATGTCAACAGAGTTAAACCTATTACATTAAACGGAAGTATAGAAAAAGGTCCGGAAAATAAGATGATCGTAATTGCCGACGGGGACCTAATTGCGAATCAATTGCGAAATAACAGGCCATTGGAATTGGGCTATGACAAATGGACAAATAATTACTATGGCAACAAGGAATTCTTGCTGAATTGCGTGAATTACCTCCTTGACGATGCCGGACTTATAAACATTCGAAATAAAGCAGTGGCTATTCCAATGTTGGATGTGGAGAAAATTGCCTCGCAGAAAACTCTGTGGCAGTTCATAATTATTGGGGTTCCACTCCTTTTTGTCCTACTTTTATCTCTGCTTTTTTCATTTTGGCGCAAGCGGCGATTTGGCAGATAGATGTTAATAAGTAAGTTTTAAGGAAATAGACAATTAGGATATATTTGTTTTTAGATCTTTTGGTAAGGATTTTTCACAAATTATAGCCGAAAAGAAGGTAATAAGTGGTTGTTTTTATAGCCTACAAGTAAAGCATCAAAAGCAAATCACTTATTTCGAGGATAACCAAAAAACAGACATTGTGAAATTCATTGTATCGAGTACGTATTTATTAAAACAACTTCAGGTATTGGGTGGTGTTATCAATAGCAGCAATACCCTGCCCATTCTGGATAATTTTCTATTCGAATTAAAGAAACGCAAACTCACCGTTTCTGCTTCAGATCTGGAAACCACAATGAGTGCAGTTTTGGAAGTAGAATCGGACAACGAGGGGACAATTGCAGTTCCTGCCCGACTTTTACTAGACACCTTAAAGACATTTCCCGAGCAACCACTAACTTTTGTTGTTGAGGATAACCATACCGTGGAGATAAGTTCCAATTACGGGAAGTACGCCCTGGCATATGCCGATGGGGCCGAATTTCCAAAGGCTGTGGAACTGGCAAGCCCCAGTTCTACGACCATCATGGGAGATATTTTGGCAACTGCTATTACCAAAACAATATTTGCAGCCGGGAATGACGACTTACGACCGGTAATGAGTGGGGTCTTCTTTCAATTTTCTTCAGAACATTTAACCTTTGTGGCCACAGATGCTCATAAACTGGTAAAATACAGGCGTAACGATGTAAAGGCGTCAGAAGTTGCGGAATTTATCATGCCAAAAAAACCCTTGAATCTGTTAAAGGGAATCCTTTCTGGTAGTGAGGAGCAAGTAAAGGTGGAGTATAACGATAGTAATGCTAAATTCAGTTTTGAAAATACAGAATTAATATGCCGACTCATAGATGGGAAATACCCTAACTACGAAGCTGTTATCCCAAAGGAAAACCCAAACAAACTCACTATTTCAAGAAATCATTTCCTGAGTTCAGTACGTCGGGTTTCTATCTTTTCGAACAGGACTACACATCAGATCAGGCTACGTATCGCCGGGGCTGAATTGAATATCTCTGCTGAAGACATTGACTACAGTAACAAGGCAGAAGAACGACTTACCTGTGCTTACCAGGGCGATGATATGCAGATAGGTTTTAACTCCAGGTTCTTAGTAGAAATGCTTGGGAATTTATCTTCAGAAGAAGTTTCGCTAGAATTAAGTCTGCCAAACAGAGCAGGGATCCTTACCCCTATTGATGGTCTGGATGAAGGTGAGCATGTCACCATGCTGGTAATGCCGGTGATGTTGAATAATTAAATGCCTCAAAACCATTAAGTTGGGTATTCTTAGGCCCTACTATTAATAATCACATGTTATTTTACAGATGCAATGGTGTCTAATATTCAATGTTAGGTGCCGGATACACCCTTTACCCTATTTACTTGCTCTACAGCGAATTATCCAAATTTTCCTGCTAATCAACCCGTTCAACCTACAATACATGTGCATTTTAACCCAAATCCACCTACGTCATGAAAAAAAATCTCTTCTATCTTTTAAGTTTTGTATTGCTATTTTCTTGTCAAGTTGATGAATTAGAACAAAGCAATGAATCCTTAAATGCCGTTTATTCGAAATCAAAGAAAAATAATAAAGATCACAAAAAGGATTTTCAATACATATGTCATAAACTGAACATTGGAAATGACTGGAAATTCATAACCTTATATCTGCCACCAGAGGCCATCCAGGCTCATTTAGACCACGATGATTCACTAGGGGAATGTCCAAATAGCAGTCCAAATGAAGACGGTATCTATACCGAGGTTAGGTCTGAACAAACTGCAAGTTGTGATTGTAGCGGAAATGTTACCCGACTAGACTTACGATATAATGGTGCCGAAGATGCTGTAATAACCGTTACCGGTACTAAAGGCAAAAAAGTCCTTTACAGGGAAAGACTTAGTCCTGGGGAAATGTTTTTCCTCGATGGTTTTGATAGCAACGGTACACTAGGTGCAGCGATACATATTTCGGTCAAAGGTTCATCGAATACAACTATAGATACCAGCTGCTCAGAACCCAACATACTTGGGTATACCTATGGCGATTTCACCATTGAAGGAGGGTCTAGCCTTAATGGGGGAGAATTTTGTCAAGGCGTAGTAATGTAAACAACATCTATAACCAACTTATTCCTATAATTAGGATTCAATAAAAAAATCCAATCTCAATAGATTGGATTTTTTGTTTTCTATCTGTGTTCTTATGCTATAAACCGTATCGTCATAAAGTAGCTGGGATCTTCCCCGTTACTGGCCCTCACAGCATTTACAATGGGCAGCACAAAGCCCAGAACAACAACTCCTATGATACCTAATATTCCTAATCCAAGCAATAGAATGGCGGGGATGCTGATTATAAAATATAAAATAAGACTAAGTTGAAAATTTACAATGGCCTTTCCGTGCTCGTCCATACCTTCTACCCTGTCTTTGGACGAGAGCCAGATAATAAGAGGAGTGATAAGCCCACCAAACCCTATGAAATAAGATAAAAGTTGCGTTAAATGGGTGATAACAAGCAATTGCCTGTCCTCTCGTAAAGCTGATTGATTGATGACTTCCATGATTAAAAAGTTTTGATGATTACTTATTGGTAGCTAAATCATGTAAAATGTTACAAAAATTAGATGATCTTAAACCAAAACCACGATTTATTTCTTCTCTAATTTTTTAAGTCGAGCCTGTTGTTTTACTATCCCAGCCTCCAGTTTGGTGATCTTTGTATTCAGATTTTCGATATCTTTTGGAGAAAGTTTTCCCTTGGCACCATCTTTTTCCAGCTTTTCTCTAAGTTTAACGATACGGTCCCCATCTCTTTCTATAGATCTTTTTGTATCACGAATGTCATCTTTTAGTCTTTTCGCTCGTTTAGCATCTTTTTCTGCCTTTTTTTGAGCTTTTTCAGCTTTTTCGGCCTCCTTTTGTGCCTTTTCAACCTTTTCCTGAACTTCTTTCATTTGCTGAAGTTGTTCTTCTGTCATAACCGGACTTGGACTCTCCTGGGTATAACCCTTTGTGATCCCTATAAAACAAATAAAGACCAGCATAATAACAAGTTGTTTCATCATCGTTAGTTTATTCATTTTGTAATCTATTTAATGTACGAAATTAACACATCAAATGTACTCCAAAAGTAAATCCGGTAATGAAAATAATTGAAATTTTTAAAGTACAATTGAATCGGTACCTTTTCAGTATTTTTACCAAAAATTAGCAAATGATTCCTCAGGATACCATTACTGCCTTAGCCACCCCATCAGGGGCAGGTGCTATTGCCGTGATACGGGTCTCAGGAATAAAAGCCATAACCATTTGTTCTTCCATTTTTCAGGCTGTTAGTGGAAAAGAACTGTCCTCAGTTAAAAGTCATACCGTTCACCTGGGTTTCCTGAAAGACGAGGAAAGAACTCTGGATCAGGTATTGGCTACCGTATTTAAAGATCCACATTCCTACACCGGTGAGGACGTGGTAGAATTTTCATGTCACGGGTCCATGTATATTCAACAGGAGATCTTGCAACTCTTGCTGCGCTCCGGCTGCAGAATGGCCAATGCAGGAGAATTTACCATGCGTGCTTTCCTAAACGGAAAAATGGATCTGAGTCAGGCCGAAGCCGTGGCCGATCTTATTTCATCCGAAAACGCTGCCTCTCATCAATTGGCCATACAACAAATGAGAGGAGGCTTTAGTACAGAGATCGCAAAACTGCGGGAGGAACTACTTAATTTTGCCTCACTTATTGAGCTGGAACTCGACTTTGCCGAGGAGGATGTTGAATTTGCAGATAAGGCACAATTCAGAGCTTTATTGGAGAAGATACAGCAAGTTCTAAAACATTTAATTGATTCATTTGCCCTTGGAAATGTCATAAAAAATGGGATCCCTATTGCTATTGTTGGAGAACCCAATGTAGGTAAGTCTACCTTGCTAAATGCCCTGCTTAATGAAGAAAGAGCCATTGTAAGCCATATTGCAGGGACTACGAGAGATACCATTGAAGATGAGATCGTCATTGAGGGAATTGGCTTTCGGTTTATAGATACAGCAGGGATTAGAGATACGAAGGATGAGATAGAGTCTATCGGGATACAGAAGACCTTTGAGAAAATAGAGAAAGCCAAGGTAGTGGTCTATTTAGCAGATGCCACCTCACTTGATCAACAATGATAAGCGTAGTCTTGCTATAGAAAAAAACGTAGAAGAGCTAAAACAAAAGCATAAGGATAAAACTGTACTCCTATTGATCAATAAGTCGGACACTCTTAGTCCGACTAGCCTTTGATAAACTAAAAAAATCTCATTCTTCTGCCCTCTTCCTTTCTGCTAAAACAAAAGAAGGGGTAGAAACTTTTAAATCTACACTCCTCTCCCTGGTAAACACCGGGGCTCTTAGCAATGACGAGACCATTGTAACTAACACCAGACACTACCATGCCCTTTTAAAGGCATTGGAGGAGATCATAAAGGTACAAGAAGGTCTGGATGAAGGCAGATCGGGCGATCTGTTAGCCGTAGATATCCGTCAGGCACTCTTTCATTTCGGAGAGATCACTGGTGAGATCACTTCCGATGACCTGCTGGGTAATATTTTTGCCAATTTCTGTATCGGAAAGTAAGAAACTAGCTTTACTCATCATTCTCGCAAGACCTTTATTGTAACAAAGATTACATACCCAGATTATATGATTTATATCATAAAAATCGTGCTGCATTGGCAGTAATTTCACCCTTAAATTACTTTCCTTCAGAGGAATAAACAATTTATCATGGAAACAACAACTGCAAAAAAGACCCGAGTATACAGATTTGGCAATAAAAAAGCCGACGGAAATAGTACAATGAAAAATTTATTGGGAGGAAAAGGTGCCAATCTTGCTGAAATGAGCAGGATAAAGTAACCCAACTTACGATAGATTTGATAATTAGAAATATTCTACAGTATTTAAAGCCATTCAACAATTTAGGTTCAAACTCCCATTTTTGTTTTGAATAAACGTGTTTTGATTACATTTTCTTTCTCGCAGTACATATATAAACAAACTCATACACCTGGTGTACCTGTATTTCTTCAAGATCATTCGGAAGCAAATCAACAGGACATCCTACAATGGTATTATGATAGGCAAATACATTTTTAAAATAAAAATGTTCTAACCATGTTGCTGATTCATACTCCTGTTCATCTAATAAAAGAATTTTTCCACCTTTTTTGGTCACTCTAACCATTTCCTCCAGAGCACTTCTTGGGTCATCAAATCCATTAACGGCCCCATAATTTGTACTAATATCAAATGTCTCAGATTTAAAAGGAAGTTTGGTAGCATCAGCTAAAATGAAATCTACAGGAGCCTTTAGTTTACTCATTAAATCCCTTCCCTGTACAATCATACCTGCAGAAAGGTCTACCGCTGTGTAATCTGCATTCAAATTCATATAAAATCTGGAAAGTGCTTGACCACTACCACTAGCAATATCAAGCATTTTTATTCTTTTATCTGACTCTAAATATTCTTTTTAAAACTCAGCATGGACAGAAAAGTGAGTTTTTTTAGGTACAAATTTGCGAATCGACAGTACGATTTTTATTGGTATTGCAAGTAAAAGTAAATATGCATATCTCGGTTGTTTTGCCAGCACAAAAATGAGAATTACCAAAGGTATAAATAATAAAAAGTCATTTATTGTTACTTTATCAATGCCACGAAATGCAAATAAATTTATAAAATTATAGAAAAGGAATATTAAGGAAAAAACTAATAAAAAATATACAATCCAGTGTCTCACAGATATTTTTATTGGTCTGACGGGAAGCATAAAGAAAGGATTCCAAAAATTATAAAACCATGCCATATATTTATAAACATTATCTTGAAGTCCCTTATCCGCTTTACCAAGAGAATCTTCTAAATAAAGCTTAGGAATGCCACTTATACAAGAATATTTCTCACCACATGCACTACACATCCAGAAAGTATGATATCGATCATTTATACTACTTTTTTTACATGAGGGGCATATTACTATTGATTCTTTCATTATGGATAATTTTAATTAATGTTTTTAAAAAAAATCAGTAATTTTCTTTAAGAAGTTATTTGATTCATTTTCAAATATTTAACTCGAAATTTTCAAATAATGTTGAATAAAAATATATCGAGATTAAAGACCATCAAAACGCAACCATTTCTTATTTTATCTCATGCGTTTCCTATTTTGAATAATCTAATCGCACCATTATTCTTTCCTCAGAAAATATAGGACAACTGGCCAAAGATCACTAGTAAAGCTACAAAAGATCTGGGTTAATTGTTTTTTTATTTTTGATCTGAATTAAATAAAACATTCAAAAAAAGAAGAGAAATACCAAGAGTCAAATGCTTAAGAAGTAAGTGACTGTGGAATGAAAATCTAAACTATTATAAAAATGTTAAATTATCCAAGATTGTTTCACTTTATGGGATATTTTTCGATTAAATAACATTTTGATAAGTATTTTAATGTTAGGAAGAAGATTTTGAGTCTGAATGACCAACCGATTGATTATTTTAAGTCAATTTGTACACTATTTTCGCACCTTAATTATACAACTTACTTATTATTGTTTTAAAAAACTTTCTGTATCGGAAAGTAAGATGTGTCATTACACATAATACCCTGTAGACCTTTATTGTAACATAGATTACATAAGCAGATTATATGATTTATATCATAAAAATCATGGCGCATTGGCAGTACTTTCACACTTAAATTACTATCCTTCAGAGGAATAAACAATTCATCATGGAAGCAACAACTGCTAAAAAGACACGAGTATACAAATTTGGCGACAAAAAAGCCGACGGAAATAGTACAATGAAAAATTTATTGGGTGGCAAAGGGGCCAATCTGGCAGAAATGAGTCGGATTGGAAT
>CAWCNT010000007.1:0-175701 GCA_963796935.1 uncultured Flavobacteriaceae bacterium | reverse complement strand
TAGGTCTTTTTAGTTTTACTTTACCTAAAACACCACCCACAGCTGTTAAGGAAGAAAAAGTTAGTATTAGCACTATTTTGGGGTTAGATGCACTTAAATTATTAAAGGACAGAAACTTTTTGATCTTCTTTATTTCGTCTGTTCTCATTTGTATTCCACTGGCCTTCTACTACCAAAATGCCAACCCGTTCTTATCGGAAATAGGGATGACCAATCCTACAGGAAAAATGACCATAGGTCAGGCTTCAGAGGTCTTGTTCATGTTGTTACTCCCCTTCTTTTTTAAACGATTTGGGTTTAAATTAACCATCATTGCAGGGATGTTGGCCTGGACAGTAAGGTATCTACTTTTTGCCTATGGCAATGCAGGCGACCTGGCCTTTATGCTGATCCTTGGGATAGCTCTACACGGGATATGCTATGATTTTTTCTTTGTATCCGGACAGATCTATACAGATTCTAAAGCAGGTGAAAAATTTAAAAGTGCTGCACAGGGCCTTATTACGCTGGCCACATATGGTTTTGGGATGCTTATTGGTTTTTGGGTAGCAGGAAAGATCTCGGATATGTACCTCGTTTCAGAAAATGTACACGATTGGGTCAATATTTGGACCTTCCCCGCCATTTTTGCCTTTGTAGTAATGCTGCTTTTTGCTATCTTTTTCAAAAATGAAGTAATAGAATACAAAAAATAAAAAAGTCAGGAATGCCAAAAAAAATTAGACTAGGAATATTAGGTGGTGGGGGCGATTCCCTTATTGGGGTGCTACACCGGGTTGCTTCTTTTATAAATGATAACTATGCAATTACCGGGGCAGTCTTTAACCCCAACTATGAAGACAGTCTAGCGTTTGCTAAAAAGATTGACGTCCCAACAGATCGAATCTACAAGGATTTTGACACCTTGGTAGAAGAGGAATTAAAACTCCCCAAGGATAAACGTATACAGGTATGTGCCATTCTTACCCCTAATTTCCTGCACTTTCCGATGGCCAAGAAGTTGTTAGACAATGGTTTTCATGTTATTTGTGAGAAGCCCATGACTACTACCTATGAGGAAGCCAAAATACTAAGAGAGGCGCATAAAAAGGCCGGTACCGTATTTGCTGTTACACATACGTACACCGGTTATCCCATGGTACGGCAAATGCGGGAAATGATCAAGGCGGGAGAAATAGGAAGGATACATAAAGTGGACGCCCGTTATTATCAGGGATGGATAAACCCGATCATTCATGATAAAGCAAAACGATCTACCGTTTGGAGATTAGATCCTAAGAAAGCGGGGATAAGCTCCTGTATGGGAGATATAGGAGTACACGCTTTTAATATGGTTGAATATACTACCGGGTTAAAAATTAAGTCCTTACTATGCGATTTTAATTATCTCTATTCGGACAATCAAATGGATGTAGACGGCACGGCATTGATCCGTATGGGAGACCATGTTAAAGGAGTCATTAGAGCCAGTCAGGTAGCTACAGGCGAAGAGAATGGTCTGGCCATCCGTATTTACGGTGAGAAATTTGGCCTGCTGTGGGAGCAGGAAAATCCGAATTACATTTATAAGATCAGTGATACTGAAGCCACGCAGGTATATAAACCGGGGCATGCTTATAACTCTAAGTTGTCCTTAGAAGGCACCAAGCTTCCACCGGGGCACCCTGAGGGGATCTTTGACTCAATGGCCAATATATATTTAGGAGTTGCCAAGGCTATCCGTGGAGAAGCTTATAATGATGGCGAATTCCCAACTATGACAGATGGCGTGCGCGGACTCAATTTTATTGAAGCAACAGTTGCCTCGCATAAAGGAGGGAATATCTGGGTAAACCTAGACTAGTTTTTGGAAGTTATTTCCTTTGAAACACCTTTTCGAATACCTCGCAGACTATGATCATACTTTCACGGGGTACTCTGCCAAATGGTTCCAGCTCCCTGGTATAATAGTCCCAATGGGTCTTTTTCCAATAGGCAAGAGATTTATCACCTTCACCTTCTAATTTTGCATAGGATTCCCGAATGCTGAAAAATGGTTTTAGTTTAACGGCAACCGTCCTTACAATGCATTTGGCATTTCCGTTCCAATCTGTGATGATGGTAAAATCACCAATTTTGGGTAACGGTTCCTTTCTATATTGCAAACCCAATAAGGAATGAGAAGTTGCTCTTTTTACTCCTTTTAAAACCAATTTTAAACAGGTGGTGGCATCTTTTTCATTATCACAAAAATGAGTCACCACAGGATCTTTTGCAAAAGCATATTCCAGATGCTGGTCTAAAAAATCGCCCCATAAGTTTCTTGCAGATGCATTCTTCATAATCTTGTAGGTTAAGAGAAGTTTCCTTTTTTAAATTCAGACACGGCATGGTCTGCCGCTCTGGCCGTAAAGGCCATATAGGTAAGTGATGGATTTACACAACTGGCTGAAGCCATAAAAGCACCATCTGTCACATAGAGATTAGGAACCTCGTGTACCTGATTGTTTTTATTTACCACTGAGGTACGGGGATTCCAACCCATCCTGGCTCCGCCCATCTCATGTATTCCAAGCCCTGGACCCGTTTCATTTTCATAGGTAGTAATGTTCCTGAAACCAGCAGCTTCGAACATCAAAACAATTTGCCGCAGTATATCTTCCCGCATTTTGTATTCATTGTCTTTAAACTCCACGTCAAAATCGAGTTGAGGAAGACCCCATTGGTCTATTTCAGTTTTGCTAAGGGTTACCCTGTTATCTTCATATGGAAGCATTTCTCCAAATCCGGTGACCCCTATTTGCCAGGGACCCGGCTTTAGGATATTTTCCTTTAATTCTTTACCATACTGCATTTCAGCAACATTAACTTGCCAGTCACCGCGACTGGCCCCTCCCTGATAACCAAAGCCACGCAGGTATTCCCTTTTTCTGGTGGTATTGTCCAGATTTACAAACCTGGGGATATAAAAACCATTGGGTCTTCTGCCTTTGTAAAATTTATCAAGGTATCCCTCTACAGAAGCTGTTGCTCCTAGCTGATAATGGTGGTCCATGATATTGCGCCCAACCTGGTCATAGTCATTACCGATCCCATTTGGGAAGCGTTCAGATTTCGACTGAAGTAAGATCCCAACACTGGCCATGGCAGAGGCACATAAGAAGATCACCTTGGCATAGAACTCAAATTTTTCATGTGTTTCCGTATCAATGACACGAACGCCTGTAGCTTTTTTCGTGGTATCGTCATAGATCACTTCTTGAACTATGGAGTTAGCCCTTAGGGTTAAATTACCCGTACGTTCTGCAGCTGGCAGGGTAGATGAATTACTGCTAAAATATCCCCCGAAAGGGCAGCCTCGCCAACAACGATCTCTGTACTGACAGGGGGTTCTTCCTTCAATTTTGGCGTTGGGGTCAGTTATATGAGCCACTCTGCCTATTGTAAGAACACGATCGTCATCGAATTTTTCAGCCATAGCGGTCTTAAGATCTTCCTCCGGACAGGTAAGGTCCATTGGGGGTTGAAACTGTCCGTCTGGCAATTGCTTTAGGCCCAATTTTTCGCCACTAACTCCAATATAGGTTTCCACTTTATCATACCAGGGAGCAATATCCGCATAGCGCACCGGCCAATCCACTGCAATTCCTTCTTTGAGGTTGGCTTCAAAATCAATATCGCTCCAACGGTAACTTTGTCTTCCCCAGGTAAGGGATCTGCCGCCTACCTGATATCCGCGAATCCAGTCAAATCTCTTGGTTTCCTGATATGGATGTTCAAGATCGTTTACAAAAAAATGTTTTACGTCTTCCTTTGGAGCCCAACCAACCCGAGATTGTATTGGATAGTTCTTTTTTTCCTCTTTGGTAAGTTCATTGTTATTAGGCAGGTCCCAGGGATCCATGTTCATGGTTGGATAATCTTCACGATGCTTTACCATCCTGCCTCTCTCCAGTACCAGGGTTTTTAAACCACCCTCACATAACTCCTTAGCAGCCCATCCTCCGGTGATACCGGTGCCAACCACTATTGCATCGAAGTGCTTTTCCACAATGTCCTGTGTATTCTTCATTTAATTCTATGGTATTTCCTATATTTATGACATTCCCAAGAGAGGTTGTCCCGGTTTATTCTATCTAATAAATATAGGACTAAATTCTGAAAGGGCTAAATAGACAATTTCAATAATTCCATAATTCTTTCTCCATGAAAACAATAAAAGGACCCGCGGTTTTCCTAGCACAGTTCGTAGATAGTAAGGCACCTTTTAACTCACTGGACGGTATGTGTAAATGGGCAGCCGATCTGGGATATAAAGGTATTCAGATTCCTACCTGGGAAAATTTTCTGATAGATCTTGATAAGGCGGCAGAAAGCCAGGACTATTGCGATGAGCTAAAGGGGAAGATCAATTCTTATGGCTTAGAGATCACAGAGCTTTCTACCCATTTGCAGGGCCAGTTAGTTGCAGTGCATCCGGCATATGATCTTATGTTCGATAATTTTGCTCCAGACCGTGTAAAGAACAATCCAAAAGCTCGTACAGAATGGGCAATTGATGTGGTGAAAAAGGCGGGGACGGCTAGCAGACGACTTGGAATAAAGGCCCATGCAACCTTTTCCGGAGCCTTATTATGGCATACCTGGCACCCATGGCCTCAACGCCCACCTGGATTGGTAGAGCTGGGGTTTCAGGAATTAGCCAAACGATGGCTTCCTATTCTTGATCATTTTGATAAGGAAGGGGTAGATGTCTGTTATGAGATTCATCCGGGGGAAGACTTGCATGATGGAGATACTTTTGAAAGATTTCTGGAAGCCACGGGGAATCACAAACGGGTGAATATCTTATATGATCCCAGTCATTTTGTATTGCAACAATTAGATTATTTAACCTATATAGATCACTATCACCAGTTTATTAAATCGTTCCATGTAAAGGATTCTGAGTTTAATCCTACCGGAAAGAAAGGTGCTTTTGGAGGCTATAATGATTGGGGAGACAGAGCAGGCAGATATCGTTCTCTGGGTGATGGTCAAATCGATTTTAAGACCATTTTTTCTAAACTTACCCAATACGGCTGTGATGTTTGGGCGGTAATGGAGTGGGAGTGTTGTATTAAGAGCCCCGAACAGGGCGCCCGGGAAGGTGCGGTCTTTATTCAAGATCATATCATAGAGGCCACCCAAAAAACCTTTGATGATTTTGCAGGAGGGGAAACAGACAAGAAAATGCTCAAGAAAATATTAGGAATCTAAGATCTATACTATGAAGAAATATTATGTATTGTTTGTAATGGCCTGCATTGTGCTGGTAAATTGTAAAGAAAAGGAGAACAAAGAAGAAGTAGTGGCCACAGGAGATATGTCTATGGAAAATATAAAAGAAATGGATGAGAACGAATGGATTGTACTTTTCGATGGAACTTCTTTTGATGGATGGAAAGGCTATATGAAAGAAGGTATGGCTGAGAACTGGAAAATTGAAGATGGAGCAATGGTTTTTTACCCACCGAAAGAGTCACCTAAAGGGGAGAGTTATAACATTATTTCAGAACAAGAGTTTACCAACTTCGTGCTTTCCCTTGAATGGAAAGTATCTGAGGGAGGAAATAGTGGCATCTTTTGGGGGATCAAAGAAGATGCCAAGTATGGGCAACCGTATGAGACAGGACCAGAAATACAGGTTCTGGACGATGAGCGTCATCCAGACGCAAAGAATGGAACTTCTCACCAGGCAGGAGCCCTTTACGATATGATAGCCCCTACCGAAAATGTTGTAAAACCAGCAGGCGAGTGGAACACATGTGTCCTCACTGTAAACTACGCAGAACATAAAGGGAGTGTAAGGTTAAATGGCACCGAGATAGTTTCTTTTCCACTAGACAATGCCGAATGGGATGCCATGGTATCCAAATCAAAATTCGCAACCTGGGAGGGATTTGGGAAATTTCATACCGGGAAGATTGGATTACAGGATCACGGAGATGTGGTTGCCTTTAGAAACATCAAAATAAAGGAACTTTAGAATGAGAGGTGTTATTTTATGTAGTCTGTTGGTCCTTGTTGTTCTTTCATGTAAAGTGAATGTTGCTACAAATTATATGGATGAACATGCAACAGAACAGCAGGGAATTGTTTATGAGGAATACACAGGTGTAGAACCCACTAAACCAGAAGAAACCGAGGTATATGAGCCCGTGCCACCCCTTGTAAGACCTTTTGAAAATAATGGTGCACCTAGTGATGCCATAGTATTATTCGATGGGAGTTCCTTTGATCAATGGATGATGGTGAATGACAGTTCTGATGTGTCCTGGATTTTAAACAAGGACGGGAGCATGGGTGTGAAGGACAAAACGGGGGATATAATGACCAAACAGCACTTTGGGGATGTACAATTGCATATTGAATGGAGTTCCCCGGCAGAGGTACAACGCGAGGGTCAAAACAGGGCAAACAGCGGCGTCTTTTTACAAGGTATTTACGAGGTTCAAGTACTTGATAACAATGACAATGATACCTATGTGAACGGGCAGGTGGCCTCTATCTATAAACAGCACATACCACTGGCTATGGCTTCTGTCCCTAGTGGAGAGTGGAATACCTATGACATTATTTACCGCGCTCCGGAATTCCATGAAAGCGGTTATAAAACCAAAGCAGGCACCATAACCGTTCTACACAATGGTGTGCTGGTTCAGGATCATGTTGAGATTAAAGGAACCACTCCTTATATTGGCTGGCCCAAAAATCCACCACATGGTAAAGGTCCTATCCGCCTGCAGGATCATGGAGATAATAGCAGGGTTAGTTTTCGAAATATTTGGGTGCGGGAATTACATTAAAAGAAGGAAATATACTGAGAATTAGGCAATGGAAATTGGTACCTTTGGCCAAAATAAACGCTAATTATGATCCAATCCATGACAGGATTTGGGAAGCATGTTGTACAGCTTCCAACAAAGAAGATCACCGTTGAGCTTAAATCGCTTAACAGTAAATCACTCGACCTTAATGCCAGGATGCCTCCGGCATATAGGGAAAAAGAATTGGAATTGCGGAAGATCATCGCAAGTGCCCTGTTACGTGGTAAGATTGACTTTGGCTTATATGTTGAAATTACCGGAGATGAAACCTCTTCTGAGGTAAATCAGAAGGTAGTTAAGCAATACATCAAACAATTAAAGGCTATTGCGGATGGGGATGATCTGCGACTAATGGAAATGGCCCTTCGGTTACCGGATACGCTAAAAACAGACAGAGATGATATTGACAAAAAAGAGTATCAGGGTATTCTGGAAGCATTGAATGAAGCCTTAAAGGAGATCCAGAAATTTAGGTCTGAAGAAGGCAGGATCCTGGAAAATGACTTTACTACCCGATTAGATACTTTGGAATCTTTACTGCAGAAAGTAATGGCAATGGACCCGCAACGTCTTGGTGCAATTCGCGAAAGACTAGATAAGGCTGTGGCTGACCTGAAGGTGGATGTAGATGCCAATCGATTTGAACAAGAGCTAATGTACTACCTGGAGAAATATGATATCACAGAGGAAAAGGTACGTTTGGAGAATCACCTTAATTACTTTAGGGAGACTATGAGTTCTGCCGATTCCAATGGAAAGAAACTCGCGTTTATAAGTCAGGAAATAGGCAGGGAGATCAACACTATTGGTTCTAAGGCCAATTTTGCGCCCATGCAACAGTTGGTGGTTCAAATGAAAGATGAGCTGGAAAAGATCAAGGAACAAATGCTTAATGTCTTATGAGTACCGGCGGGAAACTTATTATTTTTTCGGCGCCATCGGGTAGTGGGAAAACCACCATTGTGCGATATCTGTTAGAGCAACCCGAGCTCAATTTGGCATTTTCAGTCTCTGCTACTTCCAGAAACAGGAGGGGGAAGGAGAAACAGGGAGAGCACTATTACTTTATGAAACTTTCCGAATTTAAACAACACATTAAGAACGATGATTTTCTTGAGTGGGAAGAGGTGTACAGAGATAATTTTTACGGAACGCTAAAAAGTGAAGTGGAACGCCTCTGGGCCGAAGGAAAGAATGTGATCTTTGATATTGATGTAGCCGGAGGATTGCGGATAAAGAAGAAATTTCCTAAAGAGACCCTGGCGGTTTTTGTTAAGCCACCCAGTATAGATGAGCTTAAAATAAGGCTAAAGAAGCGCAGTACCGAGTCTGATGAGAAGATCAATATGCGGATAGCCAAGGCCTCTGTAGAATTGGCCACAGCTCCTCAATTTGATAAGGTGATAAAAAATTACGATCTGGATAAAGCCTTGCATGAGGCCCATCAAATGGTAGCCGATTATATAGGCGTAACTCCTTCCTTCAAAAAGAAGGATCTTGAAAGCTAGAAGTATTTACTGCCAAACATTTCAATATTCATCCCTATCTTTACTGAGCTTATGAAGCAAATTGGACTTTATTTTGGCACCTTTAATCCTATCCATATTGGTCATTTAGTGATAGCCAATCATATGGTGGAATACTCATCTCTGGATGAGGTTTGGTTTGTCATAACTCCTCAAAGTCCTTTTAAAACAAAACAGTCCTTATTAGACAATCATCATAGGTATCAAATGGTTTTTGAGGCCATACAGGAGTATCCAAAATTAAAGGCCAGCACCATAGAATTTGATTTGCCTCAACCTAATTTTACCATTCATACACTTGTCCATTTAAAAGAGAAATACGGCAAGGACTTCTCATTTTCCCTTTTGTTGGGCGAAGACAATCTTAAGAGTTTTCACAAGTGGAAGAACTACGAGGAAATCCTGGCAAACCATCATTTATATGTCTATCCCAGAATATCTGGAGGAAGTATTCCGGAACAATTTAGAGAACATGGTAAAGTTCATAAAGTAGATGCGCCCATCATGGAGATCTCATCTACTTTTATCAGGAAAAACCATAAAGCTGGCAAGAATGTTAGGCCCATGCTACCGGAGGCGGTATGGAAGTATATGGATGAAATGAATTTTTACCGCTAAGTCAATTGGGTTTTCCACACAAAAAAAGAGTTCTGCCTTTTTTGACAGAACCCGTTTTTCCTTGTTTTTATTTTAACTAAATAAAGCCGGGGTTTTTAAATGAATTATAGGAATGTACCTATAGCATCTACTTTAACCCTCATTCTTTTATCACCATTCTTAAGCGTAAGCTTATAAACCTTGTTAGCGCCATTATCTTCAGTGTAAGTAACGCGATAAACATCTTTGGTTATAGTCCAATTTGGGAACCTTTTTAACACAGCGGTTTTAACATCATCCGGAACTGAAATGTTTTTAAATTTTTCGATGGTCCTAATGATCTTTCCATCGCTGTCATATTCGGCAACAATTTTTCCATCAGGGATATAGAAGGAAACACTGTAATAATCAAAATCATCCTGATAGAAATCAGCTTCCGTTACATCATAGGATGCAACTGCACGTTCCAACGTTTTAACAGGAATGGCAGCATCCTTTGAATTGGTCGCATTCAAATATTTGAAGTTCATAGGTCTAATGACCACTTCAGAAAGCTCTACAACCTTTACATCCTGGGTAAAGACTGGGATGGTTAATCCAAGAGCTAATAAACCGAGGATTACTTTTTTCATGGCATTTGTATTAGAGTTAATAATGCCCTATCTAGTACTCAAGGATTGTGAAGTTAAGGAGTAATAGGAAAGCAAGCAATGATCTTAATCAGTTCCCCTATATATTTAGTAGGATTAAAAAAATCTAGTCTAAATCCCTGTAAGTGGTAAGCAGATCTGTCCCCAACAATCGGTTTTCCTTATTGGTATACCAGCTCCTTTTTTTTGGGATCATCATCCCTTTCACTTCTTCTATGCCATCTAATAAAATATACTCTCCATCATTTTGGGATTCATCATGGAAGAACTGATACACCTCCATGGCATAGGTTTCAGGATCGAAATAGAAATACCAGGTATCCTTCCCAACATTTTCTTCATAGGTAACTTTAAGGACCAGATAATCCTTCCCTTGAAATGTTTTCTTAAGAATAACAGGTCCCAGGATGGTACCCTTATCTCTTAATTTCATGGGAAGTCCGTAGAGATAGGTGTAATAATTTTTCATCATGATCGCCCGGTCGCAGTTTAGGCGATACTTTTTGGCATCTTCTTCAGTAATGATGTCACTACCGTTAAGCGATAATTGGCAATCGCCTTTATCCAAAATTTGTTCATATACGGTATCGTCTTTCTTTACATATATTCTAAAATAGTTAGCGGGTAGATCAAGTGTTACTTCGCTATACCGGTTACTATTGTTTGGAGTTTCCATAGTAATTAACAAGGTGCCTCGGAACGATTCCCAGGCAGAATTAGGATCATGATATTCGATAGATTTTGCCAGGAGCGCGGCTGGAGTTGTTTCCTGAGCGATACTTACAAAGGAAAAAATTGAAACTAGAACAAGTAAGCTGTATTTAACCATGGGTGTAAAATTTTATAATCACTACTTATAGTGCAATTTCGATTATTTATTTTAAATTGTTTGAATACAGTCTACAACTACTATTAACAAGCTACCCTATGGAGTTCGGATTTGGAGATATATTACAATTATTAGGGGCCCTGGGCCTCTTTCTCTTTGGTATGAAAGTGATGAGTGATGCCTTATTACTTTTAGCCGGGAATAAAATGCGGGGTATACTGGCCACCATGACCTCTAATCGGTTTTTGGGGATCTCTACGGGCTTTTTAATTACTTCTGTTATTCAATCCTCCTCTGCAACTACACTCATGGTAGTGAGCTTCTCTAATGCTTCCTTATTAACCCTCACAGAATCTATAAGCGTCATTATGGGTGCCAATATAGGTACCACCATTACAGCCTGGTTAATAACCATTCTTGGATTTAAGGTGAGTATGAGTGCCATTGCGCTGCCTTTGGTAGGGTTTGGATTCCTGTTTATGTTTTCAAAGAAAGAAAATTTAAAAAACTGGGGTGGGTTTATAATAGGATTTGCCATCCTCTTTATTGGATTGCAATTTTTGAAGGAAGCTATGCCTAATATCAATGAGAATCCTGAGATCCTCCAGTTTCTGAACAGGTATGCAGATATGGGGTATGGATCTATACTGTTGTTTTTGTTTATAGGTACCATACTTACAGTAATCATACAATCCTCAAGTGCTACGATGGCCCTTACTCTTATTATGACTGCAGAAGGATGGATCCCTTTTGAGTTGGCTGCAGCCATGGTATTAGGAGAAAATATTGGAACAACCATTACCGCTAATTTGGCCGCTATTGTGGCCAATTTCCACGCAAAAAGGACAGCCCGGGCTCACCTTATATTTAATATCTTAGGGGTGGTATGGATGCTGATCATGTTCTATCCTTTTTTAAGAATGATCAGCTGGCTTACCCAATGGTTAGGTAGCGAATCACCATATTTGAGTGCAGCTTCCATTCCGGTGGCTATCTCCCTATTTCATACGGTATTCAATGTGATGAATACGTTTCTTTTAGTTTGGTTTATAAACCCTATCGCCAAAATTGTGGTATGGGTAGTTCCGGAAAAATTAGCACCAGAAAGAGAAATTGATGAGCCAAAATATTTGAATGAAAAAATAGCGCAATTCCCCGAAACAGTGATAGCCTCATTGGTAAGTGAATCTAAATACCTTTTTCAAAATGCCATTTTCGAAATTATTACTCATGCCTTGAATATTCACAGGGAGGACATAAAATCTGACTTAAAAGCCAAAAAAGTGGTAAAAAAGTCTAGTGTGGATATGAAAACCGATGTACGTGCCTTGTATTTGAGTAAAGTAAAGACCATTTATGGTGAAATTATACGTTATGCCACCAATGCGCAAAGTACCCTAAAGCTGTCCGAAACTCAAAACAACCGAATTTTGGAAATTAAAGTGGCCAACAGAAAGATGGTAGATGTCATCAAGGATATAAGGGAATTAAACAGGAACGTCACAATGTACTCATCCTCTTCCAATAAGAATATAAAAAATGAATACGATAACTACAGAAAGCTTACCGTAAAAGTACTTCGTGAAATTTATAGCCTTCCTATGGATGGGATCATAGAGACGTATCAAAAAAGACTGATGGATCTGAGAAAAAGAACTAACAAAAAACTTAAGGCAGACAATGAAGAGATAAATCGTCTGATCCGTGAAAAATTGATCACAACAGACATGGCCTCTTCCTTGGTCAATGATCATGATAACATGCGGAACATTCTCAATAATTTAATTACCACAGCCGAATTGCTGTATTGCAGAAGGGATACACTATTGATTCCTAAAGGCGAGATAAACCTGTCTATGGAAACGGTGGCGTAATAATCAAATAGTAAACCCCACCGTTATTCCCAGTGTCTATATTCTTAGAAATGAAAATCTATAAGCGATCTATTCTTCTATGACAGGAGGCTCAATAGACTTATCATGCTTTGAATAATAAAGCTCCAAAAGTTTCATGGTTGCCTCCATAAGATCTTTTGTTTCCAACAATAAAGAGAAATATAAGACCGTGTTTTTGGGACTCGATTCTTCTGAACGAGTACGTGTAATTTGTTTCTCAATTTTTTCGGAAACCAAATTGTACAATCGTTCCTTATGGGTAAGAATTATTCCAATTTCCTCATAAGAACCATTATCGAACGCCTGCTTGGTTTTGCCAAATAGAGACTCAAGTTCCTCATTTATTTCCGTTAGATCTTTAACCTGATTGAATTTTAATTTCTTGTGATTGTTGTTAACGTGCTTGTGACTAATCTTCGTGATATATTCCAGAGATTGGGTAATATCCGTTAGATAGCTCAGAATGCTTATATAGAAATTACTGGCCTCTAAACTGGTATCATCCAGATTTTTAATGAAATAGAATAAATGGTCGCGGAGTTCATCAATTTCGTCAGATAATTTTACCACATTACTTTTGTTCTTTTTAAGCTTGTCTAGATCTTGTTTTGCCAATCCTTCTATACTATTCCTGTATAATTTGCTACTGCGTTTCATTGCATTGGAGATATTCGAAGAACTTTCCGAAATTACTCCTTGTATAGAGCGGCTTTCTGTTTTTACGATTCTATCCTCAGCAAGTATAGCCTTAGATTTCTTGTTGTATGAAATATAGTTACGAGCCAGTAACAAAATGGCAACAAACAATAAAATGGCTATAGCTGCTCCTTTCCCAAAGCTTATGATCGCTAAAATGACTCCCGAGGCAATAAAGGCAATGATCGCTGTTAAAAACCAGCCACCAATTACATTAAGAACTCCCGCAACTCTGTATACTGCACTTTCACTACCCCATGCCCTATCTGCAAGAGAAGTACCCATAGCTACCATAAAAGTTACATACGTTGTAGACAATGGCAGTTTATAGGAGGTAGCAATGGAAATTAGAATTCCTGCAACCATAAGGTTAACAGCAGCCCTCACCATATCAAATGCGGGCAACTCGTGTACTTTACCCTCCGGTAAGGTAATTGCCAGCTTTTTAAAGCGGGAATCAACTTTCCTCGTCCAGGAATTGGGTAATACAGTTTCTGTGTATTCAGACACCATCATAGTAAATCGCACCAGATTTCGTGATAAAAAATTAGGCTCAAAGCGCTCTTTGGTATCACTTTGTCTTGATAAATTAATTTCTGTGTCGGCAACATAGCGTGCTTTTTTGGAAAACCATAAGGTAACCACCATCACCATTCCGGAAATAAACAATAAAATGGTTGGTGTGGGCACTTTAGTAGCTAACACTTCCATACTAAATTCTGTAGCCGGTACGCCAGAGACGACCCAAGCCTCATAAGACTGATAGGCGGCAATAGGAACGCCAATAAAGTTAACCAGGTCATTTCCGGCAAATGCTAAGGCCAAGGCAAAGGTGCCAACACCTATGATCAGTTTGTAAATATTCACTTTAAAAACAGTAGTGAGAAAAAATGAAAGAAAAGACCAAAAAACAAGGCTAATTGCTATAATACTGTATACCTGATTTTCCAAAAAAGTACTAATAGTTACACCTCCAATTAGGTCATAACTCTCACCTGCGTAGGGTGTCCCTTTAATCCCTTTCATAAAAATGAAATACGTAATAGCAGATAAGGCAACTCCTCCAAATATTGAACCAACCCATGCAGCTTTCTTTTCAAAATCATAGGACAAAAGAACACGAGATATCCATTGTACGAAGGCTCCCACGGAAAAAGCCACTACCACGGACAAGAGTATTCCCATGATGATCTCAAATGCCTTGGAAGTGTTTATATAATTTATAATATCGCCCATTGTGCCGCCATCAACACCAATCTTTATAACGGACATTGCTACTGCGGCCCCCAATAACTCGAATACAATTGAAACTGTGGTTGAGGTGGGCATACCCAGGGTGTTAAAGAAATCCAGGAGCAATATATCAGTGATCATTACGGCCATAAAAATGAACATGATCTCATTGAAGTAAAACTCCCCCGGATTAAATATTCCCTTACGGGCCACTTCCATCATACCACTGGAAAAAATAGCCCCAAAAGCGATTCCTAAACTGGCTACGATCATTATGGTCCTAAATGAGATGGCCTTAGATCCAATGGCCGAATTAAGGAAGTTCACTGCATCATTACTGACTCCTACCACTAGATCAGCAACCGCCAGCACAGCTAGCGCAATGATCATTACAAAGTATATATTTTCCATAAGTTGATTAAAATAAGGCTATAAATATCTAAAGTATCCTGGTTAGTTGTGTTATGTAATAGTTATTTCTAATCTTAAAAATGAACATCCAGCTGTAATCTGAACATCATCTCGTTTGTTCCATTCTCTATCGAAAGATAACTTAAATCTGACTGTACTTTTAATTTGTGTCCCACAATATACTTAGACAATCCCAAAGTGTATTGGGTTTCCGGGCTTCTACCGGTTATACCTTCATCCAGTTTTATATTAGTATATCTTCCTGAAATCTCCCAGTTACTGGGAAAGACATAACCGCTTTGTAGGTTTAATCCCTTACCTACCCATACTACATCACCTGTTTCAGTGCCGTCAGAATTTTTTGCGATAGCATCTTTCGCATTCCTGTCCGCATATTCTCCCATCAGCGAAAACCCATTGTATTTAAACATAAAGTCAACAAACAAGGTATTTATATTGGTTTCATATACCCCTACATCATTGATCATATAAGAACCTAAATTACTTCTGTTCCTAACGGCATTTTGATTGGAGTCATAGGTAAGGGCCAGCATCAGTTTTGGCGTTTCTTCTCTTTTAAGGTCGGAACCACTGTAATCCCCCCCACCATTAAATTCACCAAAGGGGAGTAACTCAATTCGACCGGTATACTGGTAACCCCCCAGATTGCCATCGGTAACATTTCTTCCTTCACCCTGAGAAAAAGCTATTTTTTCCCGCACTACAAAGGAATCTGTAAGATCGAAATGATGTCTAAGCTGAAACCCCATGTCGCGATCTATATTAAACCTGCTGTTTACCAGCGATCTGTCTACTTGCTGCAGATTTCCAGAAGAGATGACCCTTTCAATATTTCCAGGGAGTTTGGTCTGTCCAAACCATAGTTCAAAGTTTTCGTAAAAGTTCCACATTACAACCGCATCCAGAATATAGCGAGGGGTATTACGCGTAAAATCTGACCCTCCTGATATATCCCGGTTAGAAAGACCTAACTCTAATTTATATTTAAGTTTAGGAGAATAGGCATAACCATCGAATTTTAATCTGGCACGGCGCACCAAGAAATTTGTTTCATTATCCGAAAAGAATCCATCAGAGTCATCCTGCCCTTCAGTAATGGCAAGGATCTGCATACGAGCAGCGATCTTCATTGTAAAGGAACTGTCTTTTCCAACAAGGTTAAACAAGCCCTTTCCCAAAAACCGGTGCATTGCTTTCTTGAGCGTGTATTGAAAAACAACAAAGGGTAAAAATTACCAGGAAGATTGAATGTAACTTCATATTTAAATTTATTTTGATGGCGCAAATAACGTGACTTGATGTTACCTTATCGTTATCTAAAGGTTATAAGATTAATCTAGTGTTAACGCGTGTGAATTCTATATTAAACAGCCTCTTTAAAAAATAGTATCTTGCGGCCAAATACATCATATGAACTGGGAAGAACTGCTGTCTTTACGGCGTTTTGGGGACACTAATAAGAGATTAAGGAAAGAACAGGACGAAACCCGTTTGGGTTTTGAAGTAGACTATGACCGGGTCATTTTTTCAGCAGCCTTTAGAAGTTTACAAGATAAGACCCAGGTAATTCCGCTATCTAAGACCGATTTTGTTCATACCCGACTTACCCATAGTTTGGAAGTTTCTGTTGTAGGGAGGAGTTTAGGTCGTATTGCCGGAAAACAGCTACTTGCCAAATACCCGCATCTTCAGGAAATACACGGGCATCAGTTTAATGATTTTGGTGCTATAGTGGCCGCGGCATCCCTGGCACACGATATTGGAAATCCACCTTTTGGACATAGTGGGGAAAAAGCCATAGGCGAGTTTTTTAAAAGCGGTCCAGGGAACGTATATCAAGGGGAACTGACTGCCAAGGAATACCAGGACCTTATAGATTTTGAAGGAAATGCTAATGGTTTTAAAATTCTTACAGAATCTCGGGAAGGAGTAGAAGGAGGACTTAGACTCAGTTACGCTACCCTTGGTGCCTTTCTGAAATATCCCAAAGGAATCGCTGCCCAAGAAGCCAACCCAACATATTGCAGATAAAAAATACGCCTGTTTCCAGTCTAATGTACAATTCTTTAATGAAGTAGCAACAGAACTGGGGCTAAAGGAACGCTCACAGGATGGTAGTTATGCAAGGCATCCATTGACCTTCTTAGTAGAAGCTGCCGATGATATTTGCTATACGATCATTGATTTTGAAGATGGGATAAATCTTGGACTGATCTCTGAAGATTATGCCCTGGAATATCTTATTAAGCTTGTAAAAGACAGGATAGACACTAAAAAATATCACCGATTAGCACATATGGAAGATAGGTTAAGTTATCTGCGTGCACTGGCTATTAATACGCTTATCAGTGATGCTACAGAAACTTTTATTAAGAATGAATCGGAGATTGTGCAAGGAAATTTCAGCACATCTTTACTGGATAAAAGTAATTACCAGGCCCAAATAAAGGACATCCTTAGCTTGAGTGCCGAAAAGGTATACAGATCTCAGGAAGTGATCGAAAAAGAAATTGCCGGATATCGGATAATAGCCGATATTCTAGAAGCGTATTCGGATGCATTGGTAAAAAGTAAAAAGGGATCTGCCAGTAATTATGACCGACTTTTAATGACCACTTTACCACCGAGGTTTCAGGATATTTCCGGATCTCTTTATTCCGTTTTATTGAATTGTTGCTGTTATGTGGCAAGTCTTTCAGACAGTGCAGCTGTCCATATCCACAATAAGATCTCAGGGAAACAACTTTAGAAACTATAACTGAGGCCAATAGCCAGCATTTGCCTGAATTGGATACGCGGAACCCCTGAGGACAGAACCGAACCATCATCAGCAATTATCTGATTAAAACGGATGTCATCATCATAAATGATCTGGGTACCAAAATTGGCTTTGATGAAATCATTCACTGTGAACTGAAAATTCAGTTCCCAGTCTATATCAACATTCCCAAAAGAACGCAGGTAGTCTGTATACAAACTTATTCTGTGATCCAGACTCACATTTTCCCAAATAGGAGTTTCCCATTCATTGGTTATTGAGATCCCTAATTCTATGAATTTTTTTTCACCTTCTTTGAGAATGGTACCGGTAGAATCTCGCACAGCCTTTTGCACCCCGAAAGCGCCGTCATTGGCCAGATCCTGATCTAAAACGAAGGTTGCTTTTTGAGTGAGAGGGGAGATATACAGATTAAAATTCTTGCCTTCCGGGATATACGAAATACCTCCCCCTACAAAAAGATAGCCCGGTGCCATAAATCTGGAAATGGGCATAGTTCTGTCTGGATATTTATATCCATTGGAGAACTGAGTATTGAATTTTACCTTGGCTGAATAGTACCAACTTGTTAAGGTGTCCCTTCGATATCCAAAACTTGAGGAGAAACGAATAGCATCTTCTGTTTTACGGAGTTTTTGCCCTTCCTGTATATTGAAACCGTATCGGAGAACCAGATCATTATTCCATTGTACGTACCTGAACTTGTAGTTGCGAACAAATTTGGCATTTGCCAGGGCAGAAAAGGCATTGTCTCCTCCAGCATTCCAGTTTACAAATGCAACTTCACTTACGTTTAATCCAAGTGTGTTCTCTACTCGCCAAAAGGAAGGGATCTTAAAGCGGTTAAATCTTTTAGTACGTGACCTGGTCTTATTGAAGGAGATGACCGGGTTGGTAAGGTTCACTCCTCTGGGAATATATTTTATCCTTTCCTGCACAGCCCGAATCACAATGGTGTCTATAATTGTGGTATCTGGTTCTTGTGGTGGAACAATAGTATCCTGGGCAAAAAGTTGGAAATGCAGCCCCAGGAATATCAGAATAAGTATTGATACTTTATGAGACCTCATGAAGAAATTGAGTTAAACAATTGGAAATAGTTGTTTCGTCTATCTGCCCTAAAGTCTGAAGTTCCTCAACAGTACCATGTTCAATAAAAATGTCTGGGAGTGCCAGGCATTTAATTTTGTTCTTATATCCATTAGTGTTGGCAAACTCTAAAATAGCACTGCCAAAACCGCCCATTTCACATCCATCTTCTAGAGTAACGACGATCTTATATGTTTTAAAAATATGATGCAGTTGGGTAATATCCAATGGCTTTGCAAAGCGCATATCAAAATGACCAATTTCCTTTGGATTTTTAAGGTTGTTTAAAACTTGTGTGACCTTATTTCCAATATGACCAAGGGATAATACAGCAATGTCAGAACCTTTGACCAGGTTTCTGGAAGTACCTATGGATATCTTACTAAAAGGAGTGCGCCAGGAAGTCATTACCCCCCTTCCTCTGGGATAACGAATGGCCATGGGATGTTCAATTCCTGCCTGAGCGGTATACATAATATTTCGTAGCTCACTTTCATTCATAGGGGCAAAAATGACCATATTAGGGATACAACGCAAAAATGCGAGATCGTATGCCCCATGATGGGTTGCTCCATCCTGGCCTACCAGTCCTGCACGATCCAGGCAAAAGATGACCGGTAAATTTTGTAGCGCCACATCATGGATCAACTGGTCATAGGCACGTTGCAGGAAGGTGGAATAGATATTACAAAAAGGGATCATTCCCTCGGCTGCTAAACCAGCGGCCATGGTAACGGCATGTTGTTCGGCAATACCTACGTCAAAGGCCCTTTCGGGATAGGTTTCCATCATAAATTTTAAAGAACTTCCGGTAGGCATAGCAGGCGTAATGCCAATGATATTTTTATTTTCTTTAGCCAATTCTACCAGTGTATGACCAAAAACGTCCTGATATTTGGGCGGCTGACCTTCTGTTTTTGATCCGACCAATTCACCGGTTACCTTATCAAATTTTCCGGGAGCGTGATAGGTGATCTGATTTTCTTCAGCTTTTTGAAGTCCTTTGCCCTTTGTGGTAATAAGGTGAAGTAGTCGCGGTCCCGACATTTCTTTCATCTTACGCAAGGCATCAATAACAGCACTCATATCATGCCCGTCTATTGGCCCGGAATATTCAAAATTGAGACATTCAAAAATATTCTCCTCCTTTGCGGTACCCTTTTTTACGTTGGTGAGGTATTTCTTTAATGCCCCCACACTTGGGTCTATACCAATGGCATTATCATTTAGGATAATCAGCACATTTGCATCTGTTACGCCGGCATGGTTTAAGCCTTCAAACGCCATGCCGCTGGCTATAGAGGCGTCACCAATAACCGCAATATGCTCTCTTTTGTTATCCCCTTTAAGTTTGGCTGCAATTGCCATCCCCATTATGGCTGAAATGGAGGTTGAACTATGCCCTGTGCCAAAGGAATCAAATTCGCTTTCTTCTCTTTTTGGAAAACCACTTAGACCACCCAGTTGCCTGTTCGTATCAAATAATTGTCTTCTGCCTGTGAGTATTTTATGCCCGTATGCCTGATGGCCAACATCCCAAATAAGCTTGTCATAGGGTGTATTAAATACATAATGCAAGGCAATGGTAAGTTCCACGACACCCAAACTAGCTCCCAGGTGTCCTTCTTTCGCCGAGACTATCTCAATAATGAATTCCCTTAATTCCTTTGATAACAGAGGCAATTGATCGAGAGAAAGTCCTCGGAGATCCTTAGGGTGTTGTATGTTATTTAAGAGTTTCATGGAAAGGGACAAAGGTACATTAATTCATTTTTGATGAGTGCAGATACTTCGGTGAAAATTGTATTTTTGGGACCATGGATTTGATCTTGGATGATACGTATTTTATGAAAAAAGCCTTGCAGGAAGCAGAAGTGGCTTTTGACAACGGTGAGGTGCCTATAGGTGCTGTGGTTGTAGTTCAGGGAAGGATCATTGCAAGGGCACATAACCAAACTGAAAAGTTAAATGACGTAACAGCCCATGCCGAAATGTTGGCCATTACAGCTGCCTCAAATTTCTTAGGAGGAAAATATCTGTACGATTGCACCCTCTATGTAACCCTGGAACCCTGCCAAATGTGTGCCGGAGCGTTGTACTGGAGCCAGATTCCAAAAATAGTATATGGGGCTCCCGATCTGCAACGGGGGTACTCAGCAGCAGGAGGTAATTTACATCCCAAAACAAAGGTAACCAGTGGGGTTTTGGAGAAGGAAGCTAATGCACTTCTAAAACGTTTTTTTATACAAAGGCGTAATTTGAATTAAGCGTAAAATTTATACAAAAAAAACGCCTGTGAATTTACAGGCGTTCTATCTACAATCAAAATAAAATATATTAACTGATCACCTCTACTTTAGCGGCAACCACTCCCTTTCTTCCTTCTTCTTCTTCGTATTCTACTTTGTCTCCTTCGTTCAATTCTACTCCGTTGAGGGCAGTGGCGTGAACAAAGATGTCTTTTCCGGTTTCGTCGTTAGTAATAAATCCATAGCCCTTGGATTCATTAAAAAATTTTACTGTTCCAGTCATGCATATAAAATTATTTAATATTAGGTGTCCTACTAAATTATGGATTTTTGGACAAAATTTGTAATGGAACAGTCATTATTTTGGGCAGGAACTAGCGATTTTTAGTCTTCTTTTCCTCAACTTCCCGCATTTTTTTGATATTCTCTTCACTAAGCATATAGTCTTTTACTTTCTTGCCTTTGCTTTCATTATAAAGGAATAATGGCATGGCTATCAGGAATAAGCCTACTGTTCCAAAACCTATACATTTATTGCCTAGCACAGGGTTTTGTTCAATTACATTAAAGCCATATATAATTGCAACTAAAGAAGAGAGAACGATAAATGTAACAATATATTTACTCTTTAAAATCATGTTATTTTGTAAAATTTATCAATTTGCGTCTGTATGCTGTAAGCAGTTTTGATTTGGAAACAAAACCATAGTATTTACCATCTTTAATTACGGGCAAATTCCATGCACTACTATCCTGAAATTTCTGCATCACTGTTTGCATGGTATCTGTTTCGTAAAAAATGTGTTCCGGGGCATTATGCATAAGGGATTCAACAAGTAGTTTATCATAGAGGCTTGTGTCGAACATAAAGTCGCGTACGTCATCCAGGAGAACTATACCCACCAAAATGCCTTCTGCGTTTACTACAGGAAAAATATTTCTTGTGGATTTTGCAACAGATTTATGTAACATTTCTCCAAGCGTCATGTTCTGATTTACTGTTTTGAAATCTTTTTCTATAACGTCATCTAATTGCATAAGAGTTAAGACGGTCTTATCCTTGTCATGTGTGATCAATGCGCCTTCTTTTGCCAATTCGCGGGTGTAAATGGAATGGTCTAGCGCATTTTTGGTAATCAGAAATGAAATGGCTGAGGTGATCATTAAGGGCACAAAAAGCTCGTAGCCGCCGGTGATCTCTGCAATAAGGAAGATAGCAGTTAAAGGGGCATGCAGCACTCCGGCTATCAGACCCGCCATGCCAATAAGGGTAAAATGACTCTCGTTCACTGAAAAACCCATCCCAATGTTGTTGATCACTTTTGCAACAACATTTCCAAGTGTACTGCCCATAACCATGGTAGGAATAAATATACCTCCTGCACCACCAGCCGCAAAGGTAGTGGTCATTGCAACTGCCTTAAAAATGGTGATACCAAATAGCAGGGCTATGACTACCCATATATTGGAAGTATACGTATCAAAAGGAGTTTCCCCAAGCGCTTTTAATGAATTTCCTTCCAGGAGATGGTTGATATAACCGAATCCTTCACCGTATAAAGGAGGAATAAAATACAGCATTGTGCCAATTGCCAAACCACCTACGAGCAGCTTGTACTTCGGACTTTTAAACCGTTTAAAGAATTGGAGTATTCCAAAATACATTTTGGTAAAGTAGATGGATGAAAAAGCAGTACCTACTCCCAGGACAATATAAAAGAGTGTATCTCTGATCTCGAATTTCTCGGTAACTTCAAAACTGAAAAGCGTTTCATCACCCAGAAAAAAATAAGAGGTCAACACTCCTGAAATGGATGCAAATAATAATGGCAACAATGAAAGCATTGTCAGATCCAAACTAAATACTTCCACCGCAAATATGATGGCTGCAATAGGCGATTGAAAGACAGAGGCTATTGCCCCTGCTGAGGCACACGCAATGAGTAAGGACCGGGTTTTGGCGTTAATATGAAGGAATCTTGACAAATTGGAACTAAGGGCAGCCCCTGATGCAATAGCCGGCCCCAATAGTCCTACCGAACCTCCAAATCCTACAGTTAGAGGGGCGGTGATCAACGGGGTATAGATCTTCTTTATACTTATGATCCCCTTCTTTTTAGACATTGCATGTAAAATAGAAGAGATAGCGTGTTCTAGTTTTTCCCTATGGACGTATTTTACATAGAGGTACACAAGAGTTAAACCTATAATGGGACTGACAAAGTAAAGTTGTGTACTGGAAAAAGCAATTCCTTGGTCTACAATGGATTCAATGTAATACGTGGTATTCTTTAGTGTTACGGCGGCCAATCCTGCCAAAAAACCAACGGCAACGCTCATAATATGTATGAAGGTCTTGTTGGAGATATGCTTATATCGCCAGCGAAAGAATTGTGCGAACAGAATTTTGATCTGTTTTAGCATTATAGAGTTATAACTTAAAGGTATGACATAGTATACGTTATTTTCAATGGTATTCTTTCGGGAATTGAAGAACAAAATCCACTGAATCTATTCTTTTTTGTCCACTAGCCGAAGGTTCAGCTCCTTTAACTGGGCTTTATCTATAGGGGAGGGTGCATCGATCATCACGTCCCGGCCACTGTTGTTCTTTGGAAAGGCAATAAAGTCTCTTATAGTTTCCTGACCACCTAAAATGGCCACAAGTCTGTCCAGACCAAAAGCTATACCCCCATGAGGTGGAGCTCCGTATTGAAAGGCATCCATTAAAAATCCAAATTGCGCGCGTGCCTCTTCTTCGGAAAAACCAAGATGACGGAACATACTAGCTTGCACTTTTTTGTCGTGTATACGAATAGAACCTCCTCCTATCTCATTACCATTAAGGACCAGGTCGTATGCATTGGCTCTCACTGCCTCCGGATCCGTATCGAGTAAGGCTAATTGCCCTGGTTTTGGAGATGTAAAAGGGTGGTGCATGGCATGATAATCCCCGGTTTCTTCATCTTTTTCCAACAAAGGGAAGTCTATGACCCACAGTGGGGCGAACTCTGAAGGGTTTCGCAATCCAAGTCGTTCTGCCATTTCCATCCGCAAAGCACTTAATTGTGTTCGGGTACTCATGGTCTCCCCTGAGAGTATACAAATAAGGTCTCCGGCTTTTGCTTGTGTGGCTTCCGCCCATTTTTTAAGATCTTCCTGATCATAGAATTTATCTACGGAAGATTTAAAACTACCATCCTCATTACAACGCACGTATACCATACCTTTGGCGCCTATCTGAGGTCTCCGCAACCAGTCGGTTAGGCCGTCAATCTCTTTTCTTGTAAACGAAGCGCCTCCTGGAACAGCAATACCAACCACAAGTTCTGAAGAATTAAAAACTTGAAAATCTTTGTGCTGGGCAACGGTATTCAATTCTCCAAACCTCATATCGAAACGAATATCTGGCTTGTCATTTCCGTAGGTGCTCATAGCTTCATCGTAGGTCATCCGCGGAAATTTTTCCACCTCTACACCGCGAATTTCTTTTAGTAAATGTCTGGTAAGACCTTCAAAAGCATTGAGTATATCTTCTTGTTCAACAAAGGCCATTTCACAATCGATCTGAGTAAATTCAGGCTGCCTATCGGCTCTTAGATCCTCATCCCTAAAACATTTTACGATCTGGAAATATTTATCGAGCCCACCTATCATCAATAATTGCTTAAACGTCTGTGGCGATTGTGGGAGGGCGTAGAATTGTCCCTGGTTCATTCGGCTGGGAACAACAAAATCGCGTGCTCCTTCGGGAGTAGATTTGATCAGGTATGGCGTTTCTACTTCAATAAATCCCTTATCTGAAAGATACTTACGTACTTCCATGGCCACCTTACTGCGAAAAATAAGATTATTTTTTACGGGATTTCTTCGGATATCTAAATAGCGATATTTCATTCGAAGATCCGTACCGCCATCGGTTTCGTCTTCAATAGTAAATGGAGGTAACAAGGACTGGTTTAGGATCTTCAATTCAGAAACCAGGATCTCTATATCACCTGTACTGAGTTGAGGGTTTTTAGAAGTTCTTTCTATGACTTCACCATGGATCTGAACTACGAATTCGCGGCCAAGTTTTCTACCCTCAGTGAGCAGCGTGGCCGTTGTTCTTTGCTCATCAAAGACCAATTGCGTGATTCCGTATCGGTCACGGAGGTCTATCCAAACTACAAAGCCTTTATCGCGAACTTTCTGTACCCATCCACTTAAGATAACTTGGGTCCCAATATGCGTTTTCCGTAACTCTCCACAGGTATGACTTCTATACATTGATAATCTGAATTTTAACTGCGGCAAATGTAAGAAGTAATGCGTTTAACCCATAATATCTATGCCTATTTTAAAGAATAAATTAAAGTGGAAATGCAAAGAAAATATTAGAATTCTCTTTGATATTATGATTTCTTCATTACCTTGGAATACTCAATTTCTAATTCTAAACTTACAAACATGAAACAAAAATTACTCGGAAAATCATTCCTGTGGTTGTTTTTAGCGTTGCCTTTATGGGCTTTTTCGCAAGGGACGGTCAACGGGAATATTACGGATTCCAGTTATGGAGGCCCCCTTGCGGGGGTGAACGTCGTGGTCAAGGGTACCTCCGTAGGTACCATATCCGACTTTGACGGAAATTATTCGATCAGTGTTGCCAGTTTTCCTGCAACACTTGTATTCTCATCACTTGGGTATGAAACCAAAGAGGTGATGGTAGAAGGGCCAACCACGCTGAATGTATCTATCGGAGAATCAGCTACCGGTTTGGATGAGGTAATCGTTACAGGTTTAGGTACCTCCATTAAAAGGAGTAACCTGGCAAACGCGGTTGCAACGGTCTCAAACGAACAATTGGTTGGAACCACTGCGCAAACAACCTTAGATGGTGCCCTCTACGGGAAATTAACAGGGGTAAACATTACGTCTTCCTCAGGAGCACCCGGAGGTGGATTTGCACTCCGATTACGTGGAATTTCCTCAATCAATGGAAATAACCAGCCACTCTACATTGTAGATGGAGTATATGTCAATAACGCAGAGATACCATCTGGTTTGCGTTTTGCTTCTGGTGCTAACAGGGGGAATGAAGAGAATTCTTCTAACCGTATTGCGGATCTCGATCCTAACGACATTCAGAACATTGAAGTTCTAAAAGGCGCCTCTGCGGCCGCCATTTATGGTACACGGGCAAATGCAGGTGTTGTGATTATCACAACCAAAAGAGGAAGTCAGGGAAAAACAGAGGTCAAATTCAGTCAGGACACTGGATTTAACACCATTATAAATAAATTAGGTCTGCGTCCATGGACGGCCCAAAGTGTGGAAGACACCTTTGGTGCAGCAGAAGTGACGCTTTACAATCAGGCAATAGCTAGTGGAGGTCTTATAGACTATGAGGATGAGATCTATGGAGAAACCGGACTTATAACAGATACGCGTATCAGTGCAAGCGGGGGCGATGACAAGACTAAATTCTACGTAGGAGCATCTTACAGAGACGAGGAAGGTATTATAAAGAATACCGGTTTTAATCGTTTTTCTTTGAGAGCCAATATTGATCATACCATTTCAAATACCTTTAGTTTTTCAGCATCTTCTAACTATGTTCGCAGTAGTTCGAGCAGAAGTTTTACAGGGAATGAGAATGAAGGTGGATTGAGTTATGGATATACCCTGGCCTTTACCAGACCATGGATCAATTTATTCCCGGATGATACCGGCGCCTATCCGGACAACCCTAACTATTCTGGTAACCCCATTTTTGTGAGGGATCTTGCCACGAATGAGGATAAGAATAACCGGTTTATACAGGGGATAAAACTAACCACAAATATTTTAAATACAGGAGATGATGCGGTAAAGCTTATTTTTAACGGTGGAGCGGATTTCCTGGCCAATGAAACTTACGTTTACGTGCCTGAAACACATCAGGCCCAAAGAGGTAACCAAAATGGTTTTATTGGGGTAGGGAAGAACAACTTTACCAATTTCAATTATCAGGGAATTGCCGTATGGAATCACAACGCCATGGGTGGTGATCTTGCTCTTACTTCTCAGGCTGGTGTCTCCTACCTGGAACAACAAGCAGATCTGATCTTCAATCAGGCAACCCAACTTATACCAGATCAGACCAATTTAACTCAGGGATCTGCTCAGTCTATCACACAGAACACTTCTACAGTAAAGGAATTTGGATACTTTGCTCAGCTAGAAGGAAACTATATGGATAGATTGATAGGTACAGTAGGGTATCGTTTTGATAAATCTACTTTGAATGGAGATCCAAATAAGTATTATGGATTCCCAAAAGCTTCATTGGCAGCAAACTTGCATAACTTTGAGTTTTGGGGCGATGGAGATGGGTTCCTTAAAAGGCTTAAACTAAGAGCTGCTTACGGGGAAACAGGTTCTTCAGGGGCATTTGGCTCTGCCTTTACAGGCTTAAACCAGGTTTCTGTTGGAGGTATTGGAGGATCTTCTATCAACGCTTTAAAAGGAGATCCAGACATAGAACCGGAAGCATCTTCGGAATTTGAAGTTGGTTTTGATGCCGGACTATTTAATAAAGTAAATCTGGAAGTTTCTTACTACAATAGAGTTGTAAAGGACCTATTATTAAACCGTGCGCTACCAGCTTCTTCCGGATTCGGATCAGAAACTACCAATCTTGCAGATCTTAAGAATTATGGTCTTGAAGTTGGAGTTACAGTGAATCCAGTTCAGGAAGAGAATTTTATCTGGAGTTCTAATGTAAATTTTTGGTTCAACAGATCTGAGGTAACCCGATTAGATGTGCCAGCGTTTCCACAGCCCGGAGCCGGATTTGGCCTTGGCCTTGGAACCTTTTATATTGAGGAAGGACAACCTGTAACCCAGTTAGCTGGAAATGTTAATGGGGTGCCAACTCAATTAGGGAATGTAGAACCCGATTTTCAAATGGGCTTTAACAATAACTTTACGATCGCAAAACAATTCGATGTTTCCTTCTTACTTCAGTGGAAAAAGGGAGGTGAAAACCTGAACCTATCTAGGTTACTTACCGATTTAGGAGGAACTAGCCCGGATTTGGATACGCCAGCAGGGATAGAAAGGAATGGACAACCCATAGCGGCAGTGAGATTTATAGAACCAGCAGGGTATTTAAGACTAAGAGAAGCAGCGGTATACTATAGATTGCCAGCCAGTGCCCTCGCATTTTTTGGCGATTCAGTAACTGGAGTAAAATTAGGACTTTCTGGTAGAAATATTTTCACCATCACGGACTACAGTAGTTATGATCCGGAAACTTCCACTAATGGTGGAGCCGGCTTGTCTTCAGGGATAGAGGTAACTCCGTTTCCAAGTACAAAGCAGTTTTATTTTCATTTAAATGTTAACTTCTAAAAAAATAGCAATGAAAATCATACATACATATAAAACAACAGGTGTAATTGCACTCTTGGTATTCTTTGGTGCTTTTATAACCTCCTGTTCCTTTGATGAACAGGTAGATCCAAACAGACCAAGTCTGGCAGGAGTATTGACAGATGCTTCTCAGAACCAGCTCAACAACCTGGTTGTTGGAGTAGAATCGGCCATGAGAAATTCTTTGGGAATACAGACCACAGGATCTGGGACCATGGCAAGAGAAATGTACCTATTTGATGCTGATCCCAGAAACACTCAGGATTTATTGGGAGCAAATGGTATTTCTTTAGACAATAACTCCTTTTATTCAACAGCACCCTGGGGCGGTAGGTATGTGTCTATAAAGAATGCAAATATTTTATTGCAGTCTTTGGACAACACCACAGCCATAACTGATACTCAGAAAGCTGGCTATCGTGGATTCGCAAAGACTGTAATCGCTTATGAACTCATTGAGATCTTAAAATCTTACAATAGAGCTAGGGTAGATGTGGCGGATCCTGATAACCTAGGGCCAATTTTAGATTTCAATGCAGCTCTGGCGGCTGTGAGGTCTTTACTGGATGACGCTTTATCTGATCTGAACGGCGCGGGAGCAGAATTTTCTTTCCCTCTGGCCGGCTTTGACGGATTTGATACACCAAGTACCTTTGCTCAATTCAATAGGGCTACTGCAGCTGTGGCAGCATTATATGCAGGGGATGGCACAGGGACTTTAAGCGCTTTAAATGCTTCTTATTTTGATCTTGCCGGAGACCTCACCGTAGGTCCCAAGCATGTCTATAGTCTGGACAGTGGTGATTTTACGAATGACTTGTTTAAGATCCCGGATAATAACGGAGATCAAATCATCGTTCATGATTCTTTTATTGCCGACGCAGAAGCAGGGGATACCCGGGTATCTTCCAAGACACTCATAAGAGCAAATCCTACTGAACAGGATGGCTTGGCTGGGGCATATCAGACGGCTTTATATGCTTCCAATATTTCACCTATTGACATGTTGCGAAATGAAGAGCTTGTTCTAGTTTATGCTGAAGCAAATATATTGATCAATGATCTTCTGGAAGCTGAAGACGCCATCAATGTGATAAGGAGCTCGGCTTCTTTAGGACCCTATGCCGGGGCATTAACAGTAGATGCCTTAACCACAGAAATGTTGAATCAAAGAAGGTATTCTCTTTGGTGTGAAAATCATAGGATGTTCGATCTGAGACGATATAATTTATCAAATACATTGTCGATAGATCGTGCAGGAGATCAGATTTTTAACACATTACCTGTACCTCTTTCCGAAAACGAATAATTAGAAGTAGATAAAAAGAAAAGCCGCCCTATTGGGCGGCTTTTTATATTAAGGCCCTAAGGTCTAGGCAGCAATTTCTGTCTCCACTTTTTTAAGGTCAGATATCTTACTAGGACGGAAATATAATTTTATCCGATAGGTGATATTAAATAGTACAGGAACTATGATCAGGGTTAAGAAAGTGGCCACAATTAGACCGAAGATCACAGTCCATGCCAAAGGTCCCCAAAAGATAACGTTATCACCACCTATATAGATCTTAGGATCTCCCTGAGAGAAGAGCGAAAAGAAATCTATATTGAGGCCAATTGCCAAAGGTATAAGCCCAAGAACCGTTGTAACGGCCGTAAGAATTACAGGCCGTAGTCTGGCCTTTCCCCCTTTAACGATCACTTCTGTTACCTGATCCAGGGGTATTAGATCATAGTCGTCTAGGCCAAGAATAACTTTCTTTCGGTCTATTAGGATCTGGGTATAATCTAAGAGCACAACACCATTATTTACCACAATACCCGCAAGTGCAATGATTCCCATCATGGTCATCATGATCACAAAAGACCAGCCAGTTATCATTAATCCGCCAAAGACGCCAATAAAGCTGAGAAATATCGCCGTCATGATGATCGTAGGTTTGGAAATGCCGCCAAACTGGAAGATCAGGATAAGCATAATAAGGCCAAGACCAGAGAAGAAAGCGCCTACTAAAAATTGCATTTGTTTGTTCTGTTCTTCGATCTGTCCTGTAAAATCTAATTTCACATCTGCAGGGAGTTCTTCAAAGTTTTCCATTTCCTTCTGAATATCTGCAACCACTGCTCCGGCATCAGAGAAGCCGGGTTTTAGTCCGGAATATACGGTAACTACCCGCTTGCTATCTCTGTGTTTAATGGCGCTAAAAGAAGAAGTGTTCTTTTGAGAGGCAACTGCAGAAACCGGAATTTCCTTTATCCGACCGGTAGCCTGATCTCTGAAAATAATATTTTGATTGAACAGGGCACTTTTATCGTACCGCATGTCCTTTCTAAAACGCACATTGATATCATAATCTTCCCCTCCTACCTTATAGACTCCAGCTTTTTCGCCAAAAAGAGAACGACGCAATTGTTGGCCTACCTGCCCAACAGTGACTCCTAATTCACCTGCCTTTTCTCTGTCTACAAGTACATTCATGGAAGGTTTCCCCTTATTAACATCGATTTTCAGCTCTTCTATTCCTGCAATGTTCTTTTTATTGATAAAGTTTCGAATATTCTCTGCAGTGTTGATCAACACATCGTAATCCTTCCCTTCCAGTTCTATATTGATAGGGTAGCCCGAAGGAGGTCCGGCAGCTTCCTTTTCAACAGAAATAGAGACTCCGGGGTAGACCCCGGTCAGATTATCCTGAATATCGCTTCGAAGATCTTCCGTACTGATCCCATTCCTGTATTTAAACTCGCGCATGGAAAGGGTGATCTTTCCTCTATGAGGCATTTCAGCTGATGATCCCCCATCCGTATTAGGATTTCCGGCGCCTTCTCCTACTTGAGATACTGCAGAGGATAGCAAGTAATTATAACCTTTATCTGTATACTCTGGTTTTTCAGTAATAGCGTAGACTTTCTCTTCTATGGTTTTGGTTAATTCATTGGTTTTTTCAATAGCAGTTCCCTGAGGATACTCAATATAGACGTATATCTCATTTGGGGTATTGTCTGGAAAGAATTCTACTTTGGTACGGCCACTCCCCAATGAAAGTCCGAAGAGCATAAACGTACTTAGTAATAATAGGACGGTAATCCCCGAAAACCAATACACATTTTTACCTCTTAGCGCGTATTTAATAGTTTTTTCATAGAAATTCTCAAAGCGAATAAGCGACGTAGTTTGAAATTTTTTAGCCCATTTTTTTAAGCCGTATTTGTAAAACCAGAATAGTATGGCCGTAACGATCATTACGCTACCCAAGCCACGCATGGCTCCTCCGAAAATCAGGATCAAGATCCCAATACTTCCAAGGATTGTACTAATCCTGATCAATTGCCGGCGGGTTAGTTCTTTATCGCCAACTTCCATATAGCGGGAAACCAACATTGAGTTCATAAAAATTGCCACAAAAAGGGAAGATCCTAAGACCACTGAGAGGGTAATCGGGAAATAGATCATAAACTGTCCAAATATTCCTGGCCATAAGCCGAGAGGAACAAAAGCGGCTACCGTTGTAAGGGTCGAGATAATAATAGGAAAAGCAATCTCCCCAATACCTTTCTTGGCGGCTTCAATCCTGGACATCCCTTCCTGTTCCATAAGGCGGTATACATTTTCCACCACCACAACCCCGTTATCCACCAACATCCCAAGACCCATGATAAGTCCAAAAAGGATCATTGTATTTAAGGTATACCCCAGGGCAGAGATTATCACAAATGACATAAACATAGACATTGGGATAGCGAAACCAACAAAAAGGGCATTCCTGAAACCAAGAAAGAACATAAGCACGGTAACTACCAGGATGATCCCAAAAATGATATTATTGACAAGGTCATCAACCTGGCCAAGGGTACGACTCGAAGAATCATTAGCAATAGTAAGTGTAAGATCCTTTGGATAGTAATTCTCTCTTGCTTCTTTAACCAAGTTCTTGATCTCATTGATTGCTTCAATTGTGTTTTGACCCGAGCGCTTCTTAACATCGAGCATGACCACGTTTTGACCAAATTCACGGGCATAAGTAGTTTTATCCTTCTCATCAAAGGTGATGGTTGCAATGTCCTTTAAATAAACAGCACCATTCTCAGACTTCACCACAAACTCATTCAGTTCTTTTGGATCTTTGATCTCGCCTAAAATTCGAATATTCCTCCTTTGATTAATTGTCTTGAGGTTTCCTGCGGACATGGTCATATTTCCGTTGGCGATGGTTTGAATCACGTCCTGAAAGCTTACTTTGGAAGCCATCATCTTATAGACATCTACCGCAACTTCCACTTCTTTTTCCTGAGCCCCTCTTATATTAACTTCCTTTACTTGTGGCAGGTCTTCTATCTCATCCTGAAGATACTCGGCAAATTCTTTTAAAGTCTCAACCGGATAATCTCCCGTAAAGTTGATATTGATGATAGGGAACTCTTCTGCTAAATTCAGATCGAAAATATTCGGCTCCACTTTGGCGCCGTTAAACAAAGGCCAATCTTCACTTGCCTTTTCACCGTCTACTTCATCCTTAATTTTTTGTTTAGCAGCCTCAACGGTAATTTCCTCATCGAACTCAGCGGTAATGATGCTGTAATCTTCCTGTGAAGTAGAGGTAAGTTCTACCAGGTTGCTCACATTTTTGATCCGATCCTCCAGAGGATCGGTAATTAGTCTTTCAACATCTTCCGCTGTGTTTCCCGGATAAGGAGTACTGATATACACTTTGGTCTCTACTATTTCCGGAAAATCTTCTCTGGGTAAGGCCATATAACTGGTATATCCCAGATAAAGGAAAATAGCAATCATTACATAAACAACTGAAGAGTTGTCAATGGCCCAGGAAGCAAGTCTGAATTCCTTGTCGGCGTTTTTTTGCTGTCGGCTCATAGTGGTTCTTACTTATTAATTTGTACGCCTTGATTGTCTTTAACACTCCTGGCGCCTTCCTGGATGATCAATTCACCTGCTGAGAGTCCGGTTAGGATCTCCACGAACCTGCCTTGTGTTTTCCCGGTGGTGATGATCCTTTTTTTGGCGATTCCCTGCATTTCTTCAGTAGGGTTGTCCGCAATAAACACGTACTGCTCACCTTCCGCATTTTCCGAGATCACACTCTGTGGAACAAGTAATGCATTAGGATTGGAGTAATCATTGATAGTAACCCTGGCACTTAAATTTGGCTTAATACTTCCATTATTATTGGGGACAGGTATTTCAACGCTAAAGGATCGGTTATTAGGATTGATAAAATTTCCGGTTTGCCTTACCGTAGTATTTATAGAATCACCCAGAACAGGAAAATACACCTTGGCCATACTTCCATTGGTAATACTACCCAGGTACGATTCAGGAACGTCTACTGTGATATACATATTAGATAGGTTTACGATTCTAAATACTTCAGAACCCGGACCTGGTGAAACCACAGTTCCCTGATCTTTAATTACATCATCAATAATCCCTGAAAATGGAGCCCTTATATTAGATTTACTCAATTGGCGCTCTGCTTGTTGTACGCTACTCATGGTAGCTTCATAGTTGGTTTTAGCTTGCAGAAATTGTATTTCTGAGCCAATTTTTTGCTCCCAAAGTCTTTTTTGCCTTTCATAAGTTGTTTCAGCAAGGTTTGCCTGCGTTTTTAATTGTGCCAGTTGACTGGCCATGCCTCCGTCATCTATAACACCAAGGAGTTGTCCTTTGGTTACTATATCACCTTCGGTAACATAGACACGCTGAAGTTTCCCGGCCATTTCCGGATATATCAACACATTTTGCTTGGTAGCAACATTACCTTGTAATTCAAGGAAATGCTGAAAGTTTTGAGAGTTAACCTCAAAAGTGCTCACTAAGGGTAATTTGGTGTCCGAATCCAAAACAGCAATGACAGAGTCGAGTGCTTTTACTTGCTCATTCAACTCTTTTAGTTGCGTTGTGATAGCAGTCTTTTTGGACCTAAGTTCATTGAGATCTCCATTGGTTATAAGTGTGTCAATGGACACATTCTTATCGCCACCACAGGAAAGTAACAGAAGAATTAGGGTGAAGATGGTTATGATATTTTTCATTTTGAAAATAAGTTTAATTTATACTAATTATTAGCAATTACTTCTAATTCGGTTTTGGTATTGATAACATCTACCATGGACTGCAAATACTCTTGCTGGGCCGTATATAATTGTGTTTGGGCCTGTCTCAGTTCAAAACTAGAAGCTATCCCTTCCTTGTATTTGATTTGATTTTTTTGTTCTATGCGTTCTGCTAAATTCAAATTCTGTTGAGTGGTGGCATATTGCTCTATTGCCAGGAGGTAATCACTTTTTGCCTTTTCCAATTGTAACCTTATCCTCTCTTGGGTTTCTGTTAACTGAGTTTTGGCTTTTTCCAGAGCTATTTTGGCTCTTTGTGTACTTGCACTTCTTTTTAATGAACTAAAGATTGGTATACTTAAGTCGAATCCCAAAATAGAGGAATCGAACCATTGCTGATCCCCATCCAGAAAGGTGAAGGAATCGCTAAAGGCAGCAGTTCCATAATTAGCGAAGGCATTCAAGGTAGGCAGAGCTCTGCTCTTTGCCAGTTTTAATTCAAAATAGCGTTGTTCATTAAGGTTGTTCACCAATTTATAGTCCACGTTGTTCTCCATACTAAATGGTGTATCTATAGCAGTAGGGTCCACATAGGCCTGGGCCAGATCGTTGAGGTCCTCCTTTAATTGAGTCTCGTCCTCAATAGGCAGACCCATCACCAAATTGAGCATTTGAAGGGTGATCTTCTGAAGACGCTGGGCATTCTTCAATTGGCTCTCTACCGTAGAAAAAGTGATCTGTAATTGTTCTACATTTTCTTCTTCTACCAGGCCATTCTCATACAATTTTTGGGTTTCATACAAATTGCTTTGCAGGGCATCCAGATTTTTTTGCAAAATGGACACAGATTCCTTTGCCAAAAGAACATTTCCATAAGCCTCTACTACGGCTTTACGCACATCTTGTTGTGTTTTTTCCTTATTGTTCCGGCTGTAACTTAAAAAGGCCTTTGTTGCCTGCACCCCTACTATATAAGAACCGTCGAAGATCTGTTGACGAACTGTGGCAGTAGCACTAGCCTGTTGAGGTTGTCCAAAAACAATGGCCTGGAACTCTCCGGGTTGGCCTCCGAAAAATTCAGCAGGGACCAGGGAAACAGGTTGTTTTAATTGATTTTGATAATTGAGGTCTGCACTGATCTGAGGCAATCCTGAGGCAATGGTCTCCCATTTTTGCTTTTGAGCATCTATGATATCGCGATCGGCGTTGAGTGCGCTGTAATTGTTTTCCAAAGCAAAAGCAATGGCTTCATTAAGGGTGTACCCTAAAGGCGCATCCTGAGAAAAACCAAAGAATGATGCAGTGAATAAAATTAGAAATAAACGATATGTTTTCATTTATTCGTGATTAGAGTGAATGATTTCATTTAATATTTTTCTGCCTTCCGGAGTTACTATCCCTCTTAGATGATATTCCAGATAATCATCCATAAGTTGGATTATTGGAAATTCTTCTTCCGGAAATAATGTATGATCCTTTATACTGGTTACCCCGCTAAAATAGATCCTGGCAATAAAATCTATATTTAGAGAAGTGCGATAGATACCCAGCTCCATTCCACGTTTAAGGTTGTCTACCACACAATTTTGCATAAGTTCAAATTGTTTCTTTCGCATTGTTTTATGGATACGCGGGTAATATTTTTGCAATTGATATTGAGGAGAGGCTTTCTCATCTTTCAAATGCCGCATAGCAAACTTTTTGATCTCGTATAATTCCTCAATAGGATTTTTCTGGAGGCTACAAATGGTGTCAATTCCTTCTGAGATCACCTCAAAAAGCTCCAAAGTGGAAGTTTCCACCAATTTCGTTTTATTTTCAAAATGAGCGTAGATGGTCTTTTTGGAAATACCCATTTCATGGGCAAGATCGTCCATAGTAACGCTTTTAAATCCAAGCGTCAGGAACATATCAGTGGCCTTTTCGAGTATTTTTTCTTTCATAAGGGGGCAAATATAGTTCAGGAAACTTTAAATACAAATAAAGTTTCCTACGTTTTGCAATTATTTAACATATTAATTAAAGCAACCTATAGCTGAGATTTTAAGGATCATTAGGCAGCTTGTAGTGAATTCACCTATTTTTGAAAAAAATTTGCCATGCATTCAGTTGAATACTATCAGGAAAAATTCAATGAACATCTCACCTCCAGGGTGACTGTAAGAGAACCTGCAAGCCTGTATGAACCCATGAGTTATATTCTAGGGCTGGGGGGCAAGCGTTTGCGACCTGTACTTACTCTGTTGACCACTGATCTTTTTGGCGGTAAATATCAGGACGCTTTTGATGCGGCAATGGCGGTGGAATTCTTTCATAATTTTTCCCTGATCCACGATGATATAATGGATGCGGCTCCTTTGAGACGTGGTAAGACTACAGTACATCAAGAATGGGATGTCAATACCGGGATCCTTTCCGGAGATGCCATGCTTATTGAAGCATACCGTTACTTGGAATCGTATTCGGCGCCTGTCTTCAAGGAAGTAACCATGCTATTTAGTAAAACGGCCATGCAGGTTTGTGAAGGACAACAGTACGATGTGGATTTTGAATCCCGGGAAGATGTTGAAGTTACTGAGTACCTTAAAATGATTGAATACAAGACAGCTGTTCTGGTTGGAGCATCTATGAAAATGGGCGCTTTAATAGCTGGTGCATCTGGTTCTGCTCAAAAAGATATTTATGATTTTGGCCTCAACCTGGGGATAGCGTTCCAATTGCAGGATGATTACCTCGATGCCTTTGGGGACCCTAAAACCTTTGGGAAGCGAGTAGGGGGTGATATCATCGAAAACAAAAAGACCTATTTATACTTAAAGTCGATCGAAATGGCCGATAATATTCAAAGCAGAGAGCTAAAGGATCTGTTTTCTATACAACCCGGTAAAACCGAGAAGAAGGTAAAAAGAGTTAAAGAGATCTATGAACAAAGCGGTGCGTCCAGGGCAACTAAAAAGGCGATCGCCCTATATACCAAAAAAGCATTTTCTCATTTAGATACGTTAACCGTTTCAGATAAGAATAAGGATGTATTACGTCAATTTGGAGAAGCTCTGATGGGCAGAAAGGTCTGATAAACTACCAACGCTTCTTTTTAAAGGTGAGTATCCAAACCACATGGCGAATTAGCGATTTTACAAATGGGATAGGATTAAGAGCCATCATGATATAGACATCCTCATAACCGCGTGTTTCTTCATCCAGGAATTTAAAGATCAGCTGAGGTTTCCTTTTAGTAAAAAGCGCTTCAAATATAGACCGTCCCAAAGCATTGTTCCTGTAAAGGATATTCAATAACAGTACATCATACATCCAAAAACGATTTCTCTTTTGGAAGGAAGCGAGCGGTTTGTTTTCCTTTAGATGCTGGATCAGGGCTTCACTTTTTAAGGCTGTATTTCTAAAAGTGTATCCGGTGCTGGGCTTACTCCATCCACCTGCTGTACCAATATGATAAACATTCCATGAGTTTTGTACAGTAAAGTCAATACATGTCATTGGAATACTGCCCTGTTCTTTTTCTAGAATTTTAAATTCAACACCCTTAAAATGAGTGTTCATATATGCTGCTATAGCAGTTTCATATTCTTCCTTAGGAAGCAATGAGCCAGAAAAAAGTGTGTATTCTACAAGTGCAGATGTTGCAGAAAACGGGAGGACATACATAAAACGGGTATTGCCTTTTTGCTCTACAGAAAAATCCATAAAAGTGGCCTGAGCGGGATTAAAAACAGGTTCTTTTGTTTCAATAAACCATCCGATAAAATGCTGTTGTAAAATAGGATACCTAGGTTGCTCCTTAAACTTTTTAAAACTAAAGTGACTGTCAAAAACCTGCTTTGCCTGGTATGTGTTTTTATCAGTACCTACTTTTACCCCCATATTCTGTTGATCCAGAATGCTATTCACAGCTTCCTGTCTGAATGACACGTTAGGATATGATGATATTCTTTTTAAATAGTGTTGATAGAAATCTATCCCTCTAACCATCTTATAAGAATAGGGAGCAATAGGATATGTTTTGGTCTGGTTTTTTCCTGCGAAGTAAATATCATCCCATCTCTTATAAACGATATGGTCAAAAAGCCCTGGTCCTTTTTCCCAAAAACACCAGGTTCGATCGTTGGTGGACTTGTCGTCTTTATCTAAAAGGAGGATAGATTTGTCTTTAAAGGCAGGGTCTTTTCCCATTCCATCAGCCATCATAAGTCCGGCTGCACCAGCACCAATTATGACGAAATCGTATTTTTTCATAGGCCTTTGCAAGGTTTCAAATGTACGAATAAGGTCAAAAATAGGATTGAGATAAGGCTTATAATTGATACCGCATTCCAAAGAATGCCCGGATACCCTGATTAGGACCATAAACATAGGTAGGATCAAAGGTAAGTGCATAGGGATTGTCCTGGGTGGCTACAACTTGCCCGTTGGCATCATAGGTAACGTTTTTATCAAAAGGATCGTTGGCTCTGGCAATGATAAATGGCACATTTCTGTTAGGTGTCCAATCCAGCAGGTTTTTTATCCCGGCATATAGTTCAAATTTTTCCCAACCGGTATAGGTGAATTGTATGTTCTGTATGCTCCAGGTTGGTGAATACTCACTTCTTGGATCGAGTTCCCCAAGGAGGGGTAATCGCATGGGCCCGTATAAATTACCCGTGTAATCAAGCGTGAGATCCCAGGGCCTTATGGTGTAGGAAACGTTCCATGTTGCCGTAAATCGTTCGGTGAGAATTTGTCTTGTTCTTATCTTGTTTTCTTCAGTACTCACATCCATAAGTGTAGCCCCCAACAGTAGCTTTAATCCACTGGGAAGTGAAAGGTCCAGGTTTCCGCTGATTCCTCTGGAAACTGCATTTCCGTTGAGATTACTGTATATGATCTGATCAGGATTGGTTTCGTAGTCCGGAAGTATACGGTTAGTGAAGTAGGTATAAAACAGGGAACTGTCAAAGCTGAGGTACACTCCGTCCGAACTGTATATTTTTTTCAGGTAATTGATATTTACATTAAAGGATCGTTCGGGGTCTAATGACTCGGTGATCACTACCTCCCTTGCGCCTGTCAGGGCTGCATGTTCTTCCGTAAACAGGTTAACTACCCTGAATCCGGTACCGGCATTTATACGCAGAACATCAAAGTCGTTCAGTTTCCACTTGTAGGCCAATCGGGGGGTAAAGATGCTCCCATGTCTTCGGTCATAATCTAATCGTGAACCCAGGAGCAGGGAGTGCTTTTCTGCCAATGCTATTTCATCTTGCACAAAAAGGCTGGGAATCCAAACTTTATCCGGGCTATTGTTACTCATGGAGGCAGTAGCGGGTGTATTATCGTCATAATAGTTATAGCGTAAGGCGGCTCCGAAAAGAAGATCGTGTGATTTAATTTCCGGGCCCCAGGTTAGCTGACCAAAGCCAATGCGCTGTTTGGCCAGGTATGGGAGATCGCCGTATACAGAATTTTGATTGTGATCTGTATAGGAAAAAGTGAACATCATCGGTGTATTCACCGGCAATTGATATTTGCCGAGCAGTTCCCATCGAGTTGTATAAATACTTTCGCCATAGACCAAATCCGTTCCACGAAATTCCGGGCTCCATTGCATTTCTCCACCCCAGCGGTCTTCGTACAAGAATCTTCCGGCCAGGGAAAATTCCCGTTGGTTATTGCGAATAAAATTCCATTTTTGAAACAGGGAGATCCTGTCCTGCAGGGTAACATCCGTAAAATTGTCGTTGTTATTATCTACAGGGTTGTCATACTTAAAATAGTTCATCCCTAAAAGCAAAGTAGTTTTGTCTCCCAATCCTACTTTTGAACCGATATCCAAATTGTATTCTCCCCACCCGGTAACGAAACCATCTATCATTAACTCTGGTGCCGTTGGTGGGTGTTTGGTGATCACATTTATTAGTCCTCCCACTGCTTCGCTTCCGTACAAGGAGGAGGCCGGACCTTTCACGATCTCAATTTGTGCGATCAGAGAATTGGGAATACCTGAAAGCCCGTAGACGGTTCCCAATCCACTTACAATAGGCATACCGTCTATCAGAACCAGAGTGTAGGGACCCTCCAGTCCGTTGATATGGATGTCCCCGGTATTGCAGACATTGCAGTTGATTTGAGGGCGAACGCCGTTAACACCGGAAAGTGCCTCAAAAACATTAGGGCTTGGGTTCTGTTGCAAAAAGGCGGGAGAATAGACCTCAACGGGTACCGGACTATCCATTCGATTCACAGGTTTTAAGGTGCCTGTAACCACAATATCCCCTAAGGTTTCAATGGCAGTTTTCAGAAAAATATCAAGTGTAAGTTTTTCACCGGCTGAGAGGTTCACAGTAGTAATATAATTCCTGTAACCCACAGCAGAAGCGACCATAGTGAATTTTCCTGGTGGTATCCCATCAAGCAGAAAGTATCCATCCTCATTACTCGATGTGCCCAGTATTGTATTTTTAAGGCTGATATTTACATGGGGCAAGGCAGCTTCCTGATCTCTGACCTTCCCGGAGATAGTGGCGAATTGGGCATGCAGATTCATGCTGAACAGTATGGTTACTAACGCAACCATGAGGAGTCTGTGTCTTTTACATCTGAACGCTTGGCCCATTTTAATATTAAATTTAGACAAATCTAAAAATATGTTTTTACAAATAAAAATGTATTTTTGTATAAAAAGAAAAAAGAATGACCCAATCGGAAGAAAACTACCTGAAGGCTGTGTACCACCTCGAAGGATCTCCAAAGGGTAATGTCAACACAAATGCCATCGCCGATCTGATGCAGACCAAACCTTCTTCGGTAACTGACATGGTCAAAAAACTTTCGGAAAAAGGGTTATTACACTACAAAAAATATCAGGGCGTATCCCTTACTGCGAGCGGTACCAAAAAAGCACTATCAATTATACGTAAGCATCGACTTTGGGAAACCTTCCTGGTGGAGAAACTTAATTTTTCCTGGGATGAGGTCCATGAAGTGGCCGAGCAATTGGAACATATTAAAAGTGAGAAACTGATTGACCAACTCGATCAATTCCTGGAATTTCCTAAAATGGACCCACATGGCGATCCAATTCCCGACAAAAACGGCGAGTTGGCGGTACAACACTCCAAGTTGTTGAGTATCTTACCCATACATTCAATTTCGGTGTGCGTTGGGGTCAGGGATACGTCGGTATCCTTTCTCAATTACCTGGACAAGAACAAGATTGCTTTGGGCGACCGAATTGAAATCCTGGGTAGGGAGTCTTTCGACGAGTCCTTGCATGTGCAAATAGGGGATAGAAAACTTCATCTTTCTAACAGAATTGCATCAAATCTTTATATGAAATAATACCAGCATTATGGACCAAATTGTAGCGTATTTCGAATCTATAAACCCTATTCTTGCCGCCTTATATGCCACGCTCTTCACATGGGCACTTACTGCCTTAGGGGCATCCCTCGTTTTTTTATTTAAAACTATGAACCGGGCGGTTTTAGATGGGATGCTCGGATTTACCGGAGGTGTTATGGTAGCGGCTAGTTTTTGGAGTCTCCTGGCACCCGGCATTGAAATGAGTCCCGGCGATGGTTTTGTAAAAGTGATCCCGGCTGCAGTTGGCTTTTTACTAGGGGCGGCATTTATCTTTGGACTAGATAAAATACTTCCACATGTTCATATTAACTTCAAGGAATCAGAAGGAATAAAAACCCCCTGGCATCGTACTACCTTATTAACCTTAGCAATTACCCTGCACAATATCCCGGAAGGATTAGCAGTAGGAGTACTCTTCGGTGGGGTTGCGGCAGGCTTTGAAGGGGCTAATATAGGTGGTGCGGTTGCCCTGGCCCTTGGAATAGGACTTCAAAATTTTCCCGAAGGATTTGCAGTTGCCATGCCTTTAAGAAGACAAGGCTTGTCTAGGAAGAAGAGTTTTTTATACGGACAGGCATCTGCTATTGTTGAACCTATTGCGGCTGTGCTGGGCGCATGGGCAGTTCTTACTTTTCAGCCTATTCTACCATATGCCCTGTCCTTTGCGGCAGGAGCAATGATCTTTGTAGTGGTGGAAGAAGTGATCCCGGAAACCCAGCAAGATAAATACACAGATATAGCCACTATGGGATTTATTGGCGGGTTTATTATTATGATGGCCCTCGATGTTGGCCTTGGATAAGGACCACTACTTATTCTGTAAGGAGGGGAAAAGCTCCTTTGATCAGATAGCGCGATTCTTCATCTGAACTTTCAAATGATTCCAGAGCCGTAAACCCATCGAACTCCTCGCCGGCCTTTATCATTACTTTTTCAAAGACATAGGTTGCATCGTTTTCTGAAATTAATTTAAGAGCGTAGTAGGTGTTGTCTATTTCCGCCAGAGCCACAGAGGGCAATGCTTTTTTGAGTGATGATGAAGTAACGATTCGTGAATCAACGAACATACCCGTTAAAAAAGTATGCTTGTCTTCGTCTACCAAATGTCCGTGCACTTTAATGGTCCTGTTCTTTTCAATATTGGTTCCAATCAAATATACCTCCGCCTCAAATAATTCTTCTGAGGCTTCAGAGATAGTAAACCATATGGTCTGTCCCTTGCGCAATTGCATTATATCCTTTTCAAAGACGCTCAATTCCAAATGAATATGATCATTGTCCGTAATCTCAAGGATCTCGTCTGAAGGGGAAACATACATGCCTTTGGTAACATTCATTTTTGTTATACTTCCAATAATGGGTGCATAAATATTGGCCACAGACCGTATATCACCTTCTTCCACTTTTTCGATTGAAAAATTCAACATTTTGAGCTTTTGTTTCAGGCCGTTGTATATAGCCAATTTACCCTTATAATCACTTTCGGCTTTTAAGAAGCTCTTCTGCGATGAAATATTTTCAGCAATAAGTTGCTTTTGCCTTTCATATTCGGCCTTTAGGAATGTTAGCTGCTGACGTGTCTCAAGATAGTTTTGTTGAAGAGTTACAAACTCCGGATTCTCAATTGTAAGCAACAACTGCCCCTTTTTAACCTCATCACCTATAAGTAATGGAGTGTCTTTAATATATCCCCCAATAAACGCGCTCACAACTGCTTTGTTCTGCGGAGGAACTTCTATAATACCTGTCGCCTGTACGGTTTCAGGAAAATTCCTTTCTTCAACTCCACCTAACATCAATTCACCCGACTCAAATTGTTCATGGGATACAGTTATTTGAAGCTTACTTTTTTCACGGTCGTTCGCCTCAGCTTCTTGGTTTTTGCAACCAAGAACTAAAGTCAAAATAATAAGAGTGTATATAAAATATTGAAAGCGATTCATAGTCTTTTTATTAAAGGGTTAAATAATTTATCTCAATGATAGTCTGGTTATAATCATTAAGGCTATCGAGGTAATTCAGCATAATTTCATAAGCATTCTCAATACTTTGAATGTATTGAAAGAAGTCTATTTCTCCATTTTTAAAACTACTGGATGCAGTTTTCAGAATTTCATCTGAAAGTGTTTTCCCTTGCGCTTCATAATAGTCTAATGCCTTTTTGTTTTGAAGAAATGAAGAATAAAGGATCTTCCATTTTGTTTTAAGCTGGCTTTCATATTCAATACCTTCATTTGCAACTACTTCTCTTTCAATAGAAGAAGCTTTTATTTTAGAAGCATGCCCGCTAAATAGAAGAGGTATTCTTAATCCTATTAGATAACCGTTTACATTGCCATTGAGTTGGGCATTTGTTCCCTGAAAATATTCCAATGCAATGTCGGGTAGCAGACGTTGTTTTTCTAATTGATTTTCTGCCTTAACAAGCAGGTTCTTGTTGCGATAAAGTGCTATTTCTGGTGAATCATCTATCTCTTGCTTCTCCAGGGTTGCTTTCTTCATCGGTTCCCTCAAAATATTGACGGTGTCCGTTATTCGAAGGATCTGAAGAAGTGAGGTGTAGGATTGTTCTACCTCTTTAATAGCCTTATTTTTTTGTATTTCTATCTGTCTTTGCTTGGCAGTTGCCGTCACCTTCTCGAGGTAATTTGTCTCTCCCAATTCAAATCGGCGTTTGGCAGCATAGTCAAATCGTTTGTAAAGACTATCTAATCGATCATAGATAAGTTCCTTTTCTTTTTTTACCTGATAGTCAAAATAACCTTCGGTCAATTTTTTAAGGACCAACTTTATTTGTATTTCATAGGAATCATTATCAAGCAATACGTGCATTTTTTGCACTTTTCTTTGTGCACCGTAAACAGTTGGGAACAGGAGATCTTGTTTTATTCCAAATACGTCTATTGCTAATCCGTTTGAAGCTAGGTTATTTTGATCATAGGTATAATAAACCTCCGTTTTGTCAAAATTAAAGGCAGCTCCTTTAAGGGCTTCCGATCTTTCCAACCTCAATTTAGAGGCCTGTAAACCCGCATTGTTTTTTAGTGCAATGGGTATCATTTCTTCCAATCCCAAGGGAGTTGTCTGACCAGATACTCCTAAAGTCATCATGATAAAAAGTATTCCAAGGCTTTTCTTGGATGAGATTCTCCCGGGTAATCTGCGATGAGTATAGGAACTATTAAAAAGGGCATATAACACCGGTAATACTACCAATGTTAACAAGGTGGCAGAAACCAAACCACCAATAACAACAGTAGCAAGGGGCCTTTGTACTTCTGCCCCGGCATTAGTAGAGAGAGCCATTGGTAAGAACCCCATGGCCGCTGCCGCTGCTGTCAATATAACGGGTCTTAGCCGGTCTTTCGTTCCTTGTTTAATGAGTGTTTCCATATCTGCAAAGCCTTGACGTTTAAGTTCCTTAAAATGTTCAATAAGTACTATTCCATTGAGTACTGCAATACCAAAAAGAGCAATAAAACCTACACCGGCTGAAATGCTGAAAGGGAGACCTCTTATCCATAATAAAAGGACTCCTCCAATAGCTGCAAGGGGAATAGCGGAATAGATTAAAAGCGCATCTTTGACCGAATCAAAAGTAAAAAAGAGCAGAATAAATATTAAGATCAAGGCAATGGGAACAGCTACCTTCAGTCTGGCTTCAGCACTTTTAAGATTTTCAAATTGCCCCCCATAGCTGATCGTATATCCTACCGGTAGTGATATGTTCTCATTAATTAGCAGTTGTACATCATCTACGACAGACTGCAGGTCTCGATTTCTGACATTGATCCCAACTACAATTCTTCTTTGAGAATTATCGCGGGCTATTTTAGCTGCTTCCTTCTTGTATGTGATGTTAGCTACCTGGGCTAGTGGAATTTTCCCACCCGAGGGTAGATCCACATACAAATTCTTTAGATCATCTATGCCTTTTCTATGCTCCTGGTTTAATCTTACAACCATATCAAATTTTCGTTCTCCTTCAAAGACGCTACCCACAATATTTCCCGAAAATCCCATGGATATCATTTTGTTGAGATCTTCAATATTTAGCCCATAGCGGGCCAATTGGGAACGGTCGTAGGATACGTTCATTTGAGGAAGGCCCGCGATCTTTTCAACAGTAATATCTGCCGCACCCTCAACATCTGCAATAAGTGCTTTTATTTCTTCTCCTTTTTTTGTGAGGATATTTAAGTCTTCCCCAAAGATCTTAATGGCAACATCGGCCCTTACCCCAGTGATCAGTTCATTGAACCGCATTTCTATGGGTTGGGTAAATTCAATTTGCATGCCTGGGATCTTTTCTAATGCCTCTTTGAATTTTTCCGCCAGTTCATCCTTGGTTTTTGCCGAGGTCCAGGTGCGTATCGGGTTAAGAATAATTATCACGTCACTTTCCTCCATAGACATAGGATCTGTTGGTACTTCGGCAGCACCAATGCGCGTAACAACTTGTTTTACTTCAGGAAATTCATTCAAGAGTATGTTCTCAATCTTTGTAGTAATCTCAATGGTCTCACTTAAGGAGGTTCCTGTTTTTAAAACAGGTTGTATGACAAAATCGCCTTCATCGAGCGTTGGCACAAATTCGCTACCTAAATTGGCAAAAAGAAGTAAGGAAGATACAAGAAGTGCTAAAGCGATTGCTAAAACTATTTTTTTCTTTTGCAGTGCCCAGTGAAGTACAGGAGTATACAGCCCATATGACCAATTAATAATCCTAACTGCGATGTTTTTATCCGTTTGTTGAAATGGTTTTAAAAAAATAGATGAAATGACGGGGACATAAGTGAGACAAAGGATCATGGCCCCTATTAGGGCAAAACTAAAGGTGAGGCCCATAGGTCTGAACATCTTTCCCTCCACGCCGCTCAGAGAAAGGATAGGAATAAAAACGATCAGGATGATCAGTTGTCCAAAAATGGCAGAGTTCATCATTTTTGTTGCCCCATTCTGAACAATAGTATCTTTTAATTCTTTTTGCGCATGTTTCTTGAGGCTTTGGAATTGATTTGCTCTTGTAGTAATCTCAAAGGCGATGAATTCTACAATGATGACGGCACCATCAATAATGATCCCAAAATCAATGGCCCCCAGACTCATAAGATTTGCGTCTACCCCAAAAAGATACATCAGGGATAATGCAAATAATAAACTCAAAGGAATTACTGAAGCCACTACCAGTCCGGACCTTAAATTCCCGAGGAGTAAAACCACTACAAAAATTACAATAAGACATCCAAGAAGCAGGTTTTCAGTTACTGTAGCAGTAGTTCTATCTATTAATTCGCTTCTGTCCAGAAATGCGTTGATATAGACACCTTCCGGTAAGGAAGCTGAAATGGAAGCTACTCTTTCTTTAACAGCTTCAATCACTTTTTTTGAATTGGCATCCTTGAGCATCATCACCTGTCCCAGTACTTTTTCACCTTCTCCGTTACCGGTAATAGCGCCAAAGCGCAAGGCATTTCCAAAGCCCACTTTAGCGATATCCTTTATTAAAACTGGGACACCATCCTTGTTTTTAACTACTATTTGTTCAATATCCTCGAGGGAGCCCACTAGCCCTTCACCTCTTATAAAATAAACCTGACTCTCTTTTTCAATATATCCGCCCCCGGTTACACTGTTATTTTTTTCCAATGCGGTAAATACATCTGCAGCGGTGATATCCATCGCATTCAATTGCTGAGTATTAATAGCAATTTCATACTGTTTCAACTTACCACCCCAGGTATTTACTTCTACCACACCCGGAATTCCGGATAGCTGACGCTTAACGACCCAATCCTGGATGGTACGCAAATCGGAAGTGGAATAGCGGTCCTTATATGCTGGTTTTACTTCCAGGGTATATTGATAGATCTCGCCCAATCCTGTGGTTATAGGTCCCATCTCAGGGCTTCCAAAGCCTTGAGGGATTTTCTCTGAGGCCGATTTTATTTTTTCTGCGATCAGTTGACGCGGTAAATAGGTGCCCATATCATCATCGAAAACGATTGTAACTACTGACAATCCAAACTTGGAAACCGATCTGATCTCCTGTACACCCGGCAGGTTCACCATTTCTAATTCCACCGGATAGGTAATGAATTTTTCCATTTCCTGGGTAGACAAGCTTGTAGAGGTAGTGATCACCTGAACCTGATTGTTGGTTACATCAGGAACGGCACCAATGGGTATTTGCGTTAGGGAGTATGAACCATAACCAATGATAAACACTACAAAAAGGAGTATTATAAATTTATTCCGAATACTGAAACTAATGATTTGTGAAAGCATAATTCAAAGACGTATTGATATGAATACTAATCCGTTACAACGAATTGGTTATCTGATATGAATTCCATTAAAAAACTGGATCGCCAGGAAGGTACTATAAGAAGTAGTACGTAGAATTATGCGTGTCTGGGAGGCTGAAATACGCCGGATTGATGACCTGAGGAATCGCTTTGTAGATAATAGAAACTATCCCCTTTTTTAGAGTGCACCTCAATTTTCTCCCTGCTAATATTATTGGGAAAAAGAACGAGGGCATTTACTATATGGTGGGTACAGGAATTATGTTGAAAAGGTAAATTTTCGTGATCTTCATGTTCTTCTTTATGCTTCTTATGATGATCTTCCTTCAGTTCCCCGTAGTGCTTGGAAATGAAGACAAATAAGTTATCACCATATTGATCTTTGTGGAACGCTGCGTGTTCCAACAACTCATCCAATTGTGCGATATCCCCAAAACTTATATTAAAACTTTGGATTAGAATGAGCAAAGCGGCCAATATGGATAACAGTTTTGTCATAGTTTAGGAATATCAAATATACCAATTTTACAAATAATCAGGCATTTTGGCTGCTATCTTGATCATCGTTCTCTTCCGGCACCTCAAATGGAATGGTATCGATAATATATTTAAGTGCCTTTATACGTGCTTCCGTTTTACGGTCGGCTTCGATGATCACCCAGGGAGAAGTTTTCAAATTGGTATGTTCAAACATCTTGACCTTAAATTCCGTATACAGATCCCACAGCTCCTGAGCCTTGCGGTCAACATCTGTCATCTTCCATCGTTTCAAAGGATCGGATTGTATATCCTTAAAACGTATTGCCTGCTGTTCTTTCGTGATAGAGAAATAGAATTTAATCAAATAGATCCCGGAATCCATGATCATATTTTCGAAATTATTCACCTGTGCCATAAAACTACGGTACTGTGCTTTCGTACAAAAGCCATTTACAGGCTCTACCACTGCTCGGTTGTACCAACTTCTGTCAAAAAATACCATTTCTCCGGGTTTAGGTAATTGGTTCACATAGCGTTGAAAATACCATTGTCCTTGCTCCTCCACGGTAGGTTTTGATAGGGCCACTATACGGAAATGCCGTGGATTAATGTGTTCTGTGATCCGGCGGATAGCTCCTCCTTTTCCGGCGGCATCCCTTCCTTCAAAAATGATGACCACCTTTTTATTCTTAGTAATCACCCAGTTTTGCAGCTTAATAATCTGGGCTTGCAATGCGTGGAATTCTTCTTCACTTTTAATAAGACGTAGCGCTTTTTCAACGTTCGTTTTTTTGTCGGCCAGAAGCATTTTCTTTCCCAGGGGAGAATTGAGAAGCTCAAGATCTTCTTTGCTAAGATTTAGTTTTTGTGGTGCTGTCTTATTCATAGCTTAAATATCTATTTGTTCTATTTGCCTGTAATAACGCAAGACGATATTGGGATCAGGTAAAATGGTAATTTTTGTTTTATGACTGGTGGTATAGTCGAATTTAGAGAGTACAAAGCGCATACTTTCAAGTCGAGCTGTTTTTTTATCATTGGCGCGCACTATTATCCAGGGACTAAAAGTAGAATGCGTCTTCGAAAACATTTGTTCTTTGTAATAAGTATACTTGTCCCAAAGTTCCTGTCCCCTCTTGTCTACCGGACTAAATTTCCATTTTTTTAGCGGATTTAAAAGTCTGGATTCGATGCGTTTTTTTTGCTCTTTTTTAGAGATGGAAAACCAAAACTTTACGATGTGAACCCCATCCTCGTACAACATATGTTCAAAGCCGGGGACCTGAACCATGAACTGATTATACTCTTTTGGGGTACAAAAACCCATCACTGGTTCTACCACGGCCCGGTTATACCAGCTTCTGTCAAAAAGTACGATCTCGCCCGGGTTTGGCAGTTCCTTGATATATCTTCTGAAATACCATTGGCCCCGTTCTACCTCGGTTGGCTTGGAAAGGGCTACCACGCGTGTAGATCGAGGATCTAGATGTTGCTTAAAGCGTTTAATGGCACCTCCTTTCCCGGCGGCATCGCGGCCTTCGAAAATAATTGCTACTCGTAGCCTTTTTTTCTTCACCCATCGTTGGAAATTCACCATCTCTATCTGCAACAGTCGCAATTCTTCTTCATAGCGAAGCATTCTAAGCGCTTTGTCTACATTAATCTGCTTATCTTCAGCAATATCGATGAGGTCTTTCCTTCTTTTGGCGCGACTTAAATCTTCGAGGGTGTACATGGGTAGTCTGGTCTTTAAAAAAATAAGAAGCCGTGTCGGCTTTTATAAATCATGTTTAATAAGATGAAATTACTTAGGTCATAAAGATACTAATTTTCGAAAAGGTAATAGGGCTAAGGAAACAATAGTTTGGCCTTTAATTCCCTATCCCGGCGGTATTTGAGGATCGTTCTTGTATTAATCCCACCTATTGATTATGTTTAGTCTATTGATAAAATCCTTGTCTATGAAACGTATTAACCTCATACTCATCTTCTTTATATTTTTTATCGCTCTGTCAACTGAAGCACAGAAAAAGAAATTCAATTATCTGGATGTTTTTGAACTGTCGTATGTTTCTGATCCACAGATCTCACCAGACGGTTCCTGGATCGTATACCGTAGAATGGGATTTAATATTATGACAGACCGTGCAGAAGGAAATCTCTGGATGATCAGAAAAGATGGAAGCCAACATCAGAAACTCACTTCAAGGGAGATGTCCGAGTTAAGCCCCAGATGGTCGCCTAAAGGAGACAGACTAGCCTTCGTTAGTAGTACCGAAGAAGGGTCAGAGATCTATATGTATTGGGTGAGCTCCGGCAAGTTTGCAAGGATCTCACAGCTTCCTGCCAGTCCCTCTTCCTTAACCTGGTCTCCAAACGGGGAACAACTTGCTTTTTCCATGAATATTCCCAAAAAACCTCCGGTTCTGGCCAAAATGCCGGAAAAGCCCAAAGGTGCCGAATGGGCCGAATCGCCCAGGATCACAGATCGGTTATATCATGAGGCCGATGGTCGTGGATATATTGCACCGGGATTTAATCATTTGTTTGTGATACCTGCAAATGGTGGAGCACTCCGACAACTTACTCAGGGCGACTTTCAGCATCGTGGGACAATTTCATGGGCGCCATCAGGAACCGAGCTATATTTTTCTGCCAACAGGAATGAAGATTGGGAGTACGATTTTAGGAATAGTGAGATCTATACTGTCAATGTTGTAAATGGAGACATAAAACAGCTAACCACGCGTCAGGGTCCGGACAGGAGTCCTGCCGTATCTCCTAATGGCAGGACCATTGCCTATTCTGGGTATGAAGACAAGGTGCAGGCCTATCAGATTAGTCAGTTACAATTAATGGATGGTGATGGAGAGAATAAGAAATTGTTGTCAATGTCATTAGACAGGGATGTAGATGATTTTCAATGGGATGAGAAAGGTAGCGGACTCTATTTTATGTATGATGACAAAGGCAACACAAAGATCGCTCATATAGGCTTGAACGGAACTGTAAAGGACCTTGCGAAAAATGTAGGGGGTACTTCAATAGGAAGACCATATGGTGGTGGCTCTTTTAGTGTGGCAAATAATGGGACCATTGCTTATACTCATACCAGACCAGAATATCCTGCGGAACTGGCGGTCTATGATCCAAAGAAAGGAACCACCACAAAGATCACCAGCCTTAATAAGGCTTTGACAGACTATAGGGACCTGGGAAAAGTGGAAGAGATCTGGTATACTTCATCGTATGATCAAAGAGATCTTCAAGGATGGGTGGTGTATCCTCCCGGATATGACGCCAGTAAGAAATACCCTTTCCTTGTAGAGAATCATGGCGGACCTATTTCCAATTATGGCGATCGGTTTTCGGCAGAGATCCAGCTATATGCCTCCGATGGGTATATCGTTTTTTATCCCAATGCCAGGGGGAGTACGAGTTATGGAGAGGAGTTTGGTAATCTATTGTACAACAATTACCCTGGTCAGGACTATGATGATGTGATGGATGGGGTAGATTATTGCATCGCCAAAGGCATTGCTCATGAAGATCAGTTATTTGTAACGGGGGGTAGTGCAGGAGGCATTATGACCGCCTGGATCATAGGAAAGAATAACAGGTTTGAAGCTGCTGTGGTAGCTAAGCCGGTAATGAACTGGATAAGTAAGACGCTGGTAGCCGATAATTATTTTGGCTATGCCAACTCTCGCTACCCTGGGCAACCCTGGGAAAATTTTGAAGGCTACTGGAAATTTTCTCCCCTATCGCTGGTTGGAAATATTGAAACGCCGGCTATGGTTATGGTAGGAATGGACGATCTCAGAACACCTCCCAGCGAGGCAAAACAATTGTATCATGCTTTAAAACTGCGTAAAATAGAAACTGTTCTTGTAGAGATCCCCGGCGCTAGTCACGGGATTGCCAATAAGCCCAGTAACCTAATTACCAAAGTGGCACATACTTTGGCCTGGCTCAATAAATATCGCATTCCAAATGAGGATTAAATGACGCGAAAGAAAAGACATTGGTTATGGAATATGGTGATCGTACTAACAGTATTGATCTGTTTGGCGGTCTTTATCTTGCATTCCCAAACCTGGACCCAACAGGAAACCGATAGAGTTAATTTGATCTCAGGGTTTTATTCCACGGAGATCATCTATTCAGATATAGGAAATGTGAGTATGGTACCCAAGATCCCTGAGATGGAAAGGGTAAGTGGATTTTCCGTATGGGCCGTTGAAAAAGGAATTTTCAGGGACACCCTTGAGGGAGTAGAAGGAATACGTGTTTATGTAGATGACCTTAATCAGCCAAAGATCAAATTAGAAAGAAAAGATGATGCACAGATCTATTTCAATTTTAAGGACTCTCTTAAAACCAAAGAATATTATGAACTTTTAAAAGAGAAAATGGATGAGAATTTGCCAGATTAGATTGTAACAAGGGCAAAAAAGTAAGCTTTAAAATTTCAGCTGGATCTTTTATCAAACTATTTAATAGGATTCATATACTTTTGCAATCAAATTTGAGTTTAAGGGGGTAATATTGTATTACATAAATCTATGAAAAATATAGGGTTGATCTTACTGTTTTTACCATTTCTAGGGTTGGCACAGAATAAACTTACGGTGGAAGTAGAGGGAGTGCAATCTTCTTCCGGGAACATAAATATTGCCATTTACAATAAAGAGGATGGCTTCTTAAAATTTGAAAGTGTATTTCTCTCAGATAGCACCCATGCAAATGCCGGAAGAACAGAGTTACAGATCAACAACCTGCCAAATGGCGAGTATGCTCTGGCGGTATTTCATGATGAGAATGAAAACAATATATTAGACACCAACTGGCTGGGCATTCCCAAAGAACCCATAGGTTTCTCTCAAGCAAGAATGAAGACTTTTGGCCCTCCCAGTTTTAAGGAATGTGCCTTCCGTATTTCTTCGGATAAGGCCATTAAAATAGATCTGTAATCTTCTTAGTCCTTACTGTCTTTATAGCCTTCTGGACGCATCCATCGCACTGGTGGCGCAGGTTCTTTTTTCATGATAAACTCCTGAGTCTTCAATAAACGCAGTGCTTCTTCCACACTTTTTTCCAGTTGCGGATCTTGGCCTGCAAGTACTTTTTTAGGATCTTGTATCACCTCAATATCCGGAGCTATTCCTTCACCTTCCACAGCCCATTGCCCATCTGCATCGAAAAATCCACCTCTTGGTGCCACCATTCGCCCGCCGTCTATAAAACGCGGTGTATCCCAGGTGCCCACCAGGCCACCCCATGTCCGTGTTCCTACCAATGGTCCTATTTTCTTTGCTTTGAACATATAGGGTAACAGGTCGCCACCCGAGCCCGCCCGCTCATTTATGATCATTACTTTAGGTCCCCAGATTCCGGCTATTGGTGTGGTCCATGGTCTGTTGTCATTGGTTTTACTATTAAAATACCCCAATAATTCTCTATCCATTATGTCTATCATATAATCTGCTGCAGAACCTCCTCCATTATTTCGCTCATCAATGATCACCCCTTTTTTATCTTGTTGTGAGAAATAATAGCGGTTAAAATATTCAAAGCCTCTGCCACTTGTATTTGGCACATACACATACGCTAATTTTCCATTAGATAATTCATCTACCTTCTTTCTATTGCCTTCTATCCAATCCATAGTGCGCAGTTGATATTCATTTTGAACAGGCTTGATAAGAATTTCCCTGGCCTTACCTAGTTCGGTAGTGCTTCCAACGGAGAGTTTTGTTTCTCTATTGGCTGTTTGTTCTAGCAGGCTGTAGGGGTTCATTTCCGCTTTTAGTGGTATTCCATTAATGGCAAGGAGATAGTCTCCTTCTTTTACATCGATCCCAGGGTGGTGTAAGGGAGCAACCAGCTCCGGGTTCCATAATTCACCCGAATAGATCTTGCTTATCCGATAGTATCCATTGACTGTCTCCAGATCACATCCCAGTAAGCCAACAGGTACGTCCTCAATATCAGGAAGATCCCCACCAGAAACATACGAATGACCTATAGAGACCTCGCCACTCATAATGTCTACCACATAGTTCAGGTCGGTTCTGTGACGAACGTGATCTATCCAGGGCGCATACCATTCATAAATAAGATCCCAAGGAGCACCGTGCACATTATTCACATATAGAAAATCGCGCATAAATCGCCATCCCTCTTTAAAGATCTGATGATATTCTGCCTGGGGATCTACGAGCATTTTTAAGTTCGTATCTAATTTCCCTTCACTATTTTTAAAACTTCCTTTAGATTCCGAAATAAACCAGGAGCCATTCTGCTGTATCAGGATATTCTGCCTGTCTGCCGAAGGAACAAACTGGGAGATTTTATCGCCAAACTCCTCTGCCTTCATTTTCTCCACGTCATAGGAATGAATGGTAAGATTAGGTTGGTTTGGGATGCTTTCGGCAATAAATAGTTTGTGTTTTGGTCCCTTAGCCAGGCCTATATAATCACGCGCGTCTAATTTCAATGGGATGATACGGGTATATATACCTGCTGCGTCTATTTTAACGACTACCTTTTTTTCAGCCTCTTCATTAGTGTCTTCTTTTTTGTCTTTTCCTTTCTTAGTTGGAGTGGCAATAGCTTTCTCTTCCTCCTCATCTGAGGTTGGCAGGTTGGGAGACTTCCCATCTGCCGCAAGGACTATGGCGTATAAACTTCGGGTTACCTCCGGATCATATGAACTCATGTCTAACCAGCCCGATTGCAGGCCATAATTAGTGGAGGCAAGTAAATACAAATAGGCCCCGTCTTCATCCCAAACCGGACTAATAGCATCTGCCATGCCGTCTGTGAGTTGCAATTCTTGTTTGGTCTGCACGTTATAAGCGAAAATTGCTTTAAAATGACTATTTAACTGTTTGGGGTAAGCGATCCATTTACTATCCGGGGACCAAACAGGGTTCATGGTTCTGTTTGGATGTGCGTACCTGTCTGTGGCTACTTTCAGGGCATTTCCAGTAGTCAATGCAAGGATCCATACATTATAATCTGTATCGGAATAGGCGATATAGTTTCCGTCCGGGGACCAGTCTGGCTCAAAATAAAAGGTAGGATTGGGCAGGGGATAGCTTTTTGTATTACCGCCCTCCTGATCTGAAACCATTAATTGATATTCTCCACTAGTATCCGAGAACCATGCTATTTTATCACCTTTAGGAGACCAAACCGGAGACCGGTCTGCAGCCCCGGGGGAGTTGGTCAGATTGCGATAAGTGCCATTTTCTTTTGGTACGCTAAAAATTTCACCCCTGTGCTCAAACAAGGCTCTTTTTCCTGTAGGGGAGATGGTAGCATTCGTAAGTTGATTACCCGTAACAGATTCCCATCGGGGTCTGGCAAAATTCATGTCGCCTTTTACCTCAATTACAAGTTGTTGGGTAGTATTATTTTCAGGATTCAGAATGTGCAGATAGCCACCTTGCTCGTAAACTATACTACCGGGACCTGCGTCCAGACTCTTAACATCAAATTTCTTGTGAAACGTATGTTGCCTTTCCTCCCCGGTAATTGGGTCAAATGACCAGATGTTGCTGGCCAGGTCGCGTTCTGAAAGATAGAAGACCTTATTTCCGTACCAAACCGGATCCAAATGGCGTTCTTTTGTGGGTTGTGGGGTCCTTGTAAGCTCACCGGTTGCCAGTTCCACTATCCAAATGGGCATAGCCTGCCCGCCTCTGTAATTTCTCCATTCCGGGTCCCAAAAGGTGATGGGTGTGTAGGCAACGTACTTACCATCTGTTGAGATCTCACCATAAGCGGCTCGCGGAATGGCAATTGCCTCAGGAAGTCCACCTTCAGGAGATACCGTAAATAATTTATTTGTTTGCGTGGGCTTGGCTTCTCTTCCGGATCTGAATAAGACCTTTCCTTCTGTTGTCCAACCCTGCACAGCATCCAATCCCGGATGCCAGGTGAGCCTTTTTGGTTCACCACCTTCAGCAGAAATTACATATACATCACTATTCCCGTCATATTCTGCGGTAAAAGCTATCCACTTACCGTCGTTCGAAAAATGAGGGGCAAATTCATAACCTTCATTGCTGGTAAGTCGTTCTGCATTACCACCGGAAACAGGCACTTTCCAAAGATCATCGGCGTATACAAAAACAATATCTGTGGCCGAGACCGTAGGTTGTCTTAGCAGTTGAGTTCCTTGTCCGTAAACTATACAGCTCAGGAAGAACAGAAAAAGGGAGTTTAGACTTTTCATCAGGTATATTTTATCCCCTGAAAGTAGAGAAAAATGATGAGGTTACCAACCGTATTATTAACAGGAAGATATAGGGAAACTTGCTCTTAGGAATGAGATAACAAAGGGTTTGAAATCTTAATTGGTAATGATCTTGATCACCCCTTTTGCCCCTCGGGAACCATATATGGAAGCATCGGAACCTGTGAGTACAATGATCTCTTTCACATTATTATTATCTATAAGCTGATTTATATCGCGAAAGGAATTTCCAATGATATAATCATTCAGAACATAAAGCGGTTCCGAAGACCCACCGCTTGAACCAATCTGTGCGGGCTCATTGTAAAGGGAATTACTGGTTTTATTTATCAAAGGAACCCCATTACTAACTATAACGCCCGGCATCTGACGGATACGATTTAGCAGTGTGGTAGTTGCCCTGTTTTTAGTTTGCAGAGATTGGTCTAAAGAGACCCCATCAGCAGCAGAAGTGTTCTTAGAAGTGCCACATGCCGAAAGTAGTATGCAAAAGCAAAGAAGGAAATAAGTTTTCATAAACATTAATAATAGGTGCTATAAAGATACTGTTTTGTTATCGGGATATGCGATTATTATGATTTCAAGGCTTATGACTATCTTTAACCAAAGGAAAGAAATGATCTTATTGGTGCAGGTCCTTGGGGCTTTATACGGTTTGTTAGCAGTGATCTTTGGGGCCTTTGGCGCACATGCCTTGAAAAAATCCTTTACTGAGGATCAATTGAAAAGTTTTGAAACCGGGGTGAAATACCAAATGTATCACGGGATACTGCTTCTTGTTCTGGGGTTTAATATAGGATTTACCACGCCTTTGGAAACCTATATGGCCTATTGTTTTATCCTGGGAGTCTTCCTTTTTTCATTTAGCATCTACGGCCTTTGCCTTAGTGCATCAAAAGGGCGAAAATGGAAATGGTTAGGACCGGTGACTCCCTTGGGAGGTCTGTTATTGGTAATTGGTTGGGCATTGTTGGGGTATTCCTTTATTGCCAATATTGTTTAGGTCTAATGACATCCACAATCATCTTGTCCACAGGCAGTAGAGGAGGATTTTTTCCCGGACCAAAGTCTTTTGGGCAACAGAAATTTCTTTACCAAATACCCGAGGGCAATAGCGAGGGTGAGGTATACTAAAAACAATTGAAAACTCATTGTCTTACTTTAAAAATTGATAGGCTATCAATGCTACAATATACGCAAAAGCGCTCATAATTACTAATTGAGCCAGGGGCCATTTCCAGCTATTGGTTTCTCTTTTAACTACCGCCAGGGTACTCATACATTGCATGGCAAAGGCATAGAACAACAATAAAGAGATCCCGGAAGCTAAATTAAACAAGGGTTCTTTGGTAACCGGATTAACTTCAGCGGCCATACGGTGTTTAATTGTCTCTTCTTCATCATTCCCTACACTGTAGATGGTGGCAAGTGTGCCAACGAATACTTCTCTCGCAGCAAAGGAGGTTAGTACTGCAATCCCAATTTTCCAGTCGTACCCAAGGGGTTTTACTATTGGCTCAATGGCTTTCCCAAGAAAGCCGATATATGAATTCTCTAATTTATAGCCTGCTATCTCTTGTTTTAGAGCTCGTTCTTCCAGGAAAATACGCTGTTGTTGCAGGGAATCTTGTAACTGCACCGACTTTAATGAAGGAGTAGCTTTTAAACCTTCTTCATACACCAATAATTTTTGTGCAATATTATCCTTATTGTAAGCTGTGAACCCTTCCTCTGAGATCCTTTGTTTTACTATGGTATCGGCTTTATCAAATCTGTCGGAAAAGCCGTTCGATCCCAAAAACCATAAAACTATGGAGATGGCAAGAATAATTTTACCGGCACCATAGACAAAACTTTTTGTCTTTTCGATGACCGTATAGGCGACATTTTTTAGTAATGGCAGCTTATAATTGGGCATTTCTATCACAAAAAAGGTGCGACTTTTTATCTTCAGTATTTTATGAAGGATCATTGCGGAGAAAATGGCCGCTAGGAATCCAATAAGATATAATAACATCAAGGTCAATGCCTGATAACTAAGCCCCATGATCCTACCTTCGGGAATGACCAAGGCAATGATGATGAGGTAGACAGGAAGTCGGGCAGAACAGGTCGTAAAAGGGGTTACCAGAATGGTGATAAGACGTTCTTTCCAGTTTTCTATATTTCTGGTAGCCATTACCGCAGGGATAGCGCAGGCCGTTCCTGAGATGAGGGGCACCACACTTTTTCCGCTTAGCCCAAAGGGTCTCATTACCCTGTCCATCAGGAAAACCACCCTGCTCATATAGCCAGATTCTTCCAGCAAAGCAATAAAGAGAAACAGGAAGGCGATCTGAGGGATAAAGATCACAATACCACCTATCCCGGCCATGATACCTTCGGCAATTAAATTGGTGAAGACACCGGGAGGCAGGGTATTTTTGACCCATTCACTGGCTGAGGCAAAGAACTCATCAATAAAATCCATGGGGTAACTACTCCAATCATAGATTGCCTGAAAAATGGTAAGTAGAATTAAAAAGAAGATGAGATAACCAAATATCTTATGTGTTAGGATCTTATCTAATCTGGCCCGGAAGCCCTTGGCTACTTTCAGGTCTACTTTGTAACTCTCTTTCAGGATCCCATTGATAAATTGGTACCTCAGGATGGTTTCTTTTTGTTGTAATCGTTTTAATTCTGATTTGGACTTGGTACTGAACGAACTCGTATCCTGTATCCGTTTTTTTTCAATCGGCATAAAATTCACATCCTGGGTGATCACCAACCACAGTTTGTACATGTCCTCATTTGGGAACGTGCGTTTTAAGCGTTCAAAATAATCTGGGGCAATGATTGTAGTATCTAAATTGGGCTTAACAGAAAGGTTCTTATAGTCGGCGATCAAATCCTTGATCCTGTCTATTCCGGTATTCTTGCGTGTGCTTACCAAGGCAATTTTGGTATTCAGCTTTTGTTCCATCAAAGATATGTCTAACGTAATACCTTTACGAGACATGCGGTCTGCCATATTGATCACCAGAATAGTTGGGATCTTTAAGTCTTTGATTTGGGTGAAGAGTAATAAATTCCGTTTTAAATTTTCTACGTCACTAATAACTACTGCAACGTCTGGGAAATCTTTATCGTTTCTGTTAAGGAGCAATTCAACCACTACACTTTCGTCTAAGGAGGTTGTATTGAGACTGTAAGTACCGGGCAGATCAAGAATATGAGCCTTAACCCCTCTGGGAAGTTTACAAACGCCTTCCTTTTTTTCGACCGTAATTCCCGGATAGTTTCCTACTTTTTGCTTGAGTCCGGTAAGTTCATTGAATACGGATGTCTTCCCGGTATTAGGATTTCCTATCAGTGCTACGTTAATACTCTTGCTCATTGCAATTAAAGGTCTTCTATGATATCTAAGGTGATCAAGCAGGCCACGGATCTTCTGATGGCAATATGGGATCCGTTAACATTGACATACACCGGGTCTTTAAATGGGGCGATCTGTATTAATTCTATCTCATTTCCTGGCAGGCAACCCAATTCCAGGAGTTTAATAGGCAATACACCATCCGCAAATTCACGGATGATCCCCCTTTGTCCAATTTTAAGATCTGCGACGGTAATGCTCAATTTTTATTTAGATTGATTTTAAGTAAGGACAAAAATAACAGAAAAAAAGTAGAATAGCGGTGGATATTTGGATTAAAATAGTGCCTATTTTTAAAGGGATATAGGTGAGAGCTATCTATGGAAATATAAGGTACTTCTTTACTCTTTATAGGATGCTTTTAGGATGGCAAGGTCTTTTAATAATTCTTCAATTTCCTCCGGATTTGTGCCGTCATAGGTACCGCGAATCCTTTTTTCCTTATCTATTAGCATAAAATTCTCAGTATGTATCATGTCATAGGGCCCACCATCACCATCGGTCTTTACTGCGAGGTATGATTTTCTTGCGAGCTCATAGATCTGTTTCTTATCGCCGGTGACCAGATTCCATTTTTGATCGATCACCCCTTTTTCCAGCGCATATTTTTTTAATTGGGGCACTGAATCTATTTCCGGAGTTACGGAATGGCTTAATAATAGCACCTCATCATCGTTCAGGATCTTTTCCTGAATAGTGGCCATATTCTCTGTCATGATTGGGCAAATAGTAGGGCAGGTAGTAAAAAAGAAATCGGCTATATAGATCTTATCCGCGTAATCTTCCTGGGTGATGGTCTGTCCATTTTGGTTCACCAGGGAAAAATTGGCCACTGTATGATACTTCTTCACATACTGCAGGGAAGAATCTACGAGTTCAGGATTAAAATCGGCCGGTTGATAAACGGGCAGGACCTTTTTTGGTTGAAGCGCCCGGTAAAAGAGAAAGACGATAACCAGGGAAAGGCCGAGCAATACCATCCCCAACAGCCTGAACTTTTTAAAGAATTCGCGCATTCTTACTTTTTTACAAAGGTACGCCAGCCATGTCTCGCAATCAAAAAATGAGGTGGCAGATCGCTGCTAAAACTTTCTTAAAAATCTGATGGCATTTAGAGTTTCTTTTTTTAAGACCCCTTAAAAGTGTACTTTTGTGCGATTAATTTTAGAAAGCATCAATGAGTCCGATACTTATTCAGATCATACAATTTTTTATGAGCCTTTCCCTGCTAATTGTTTTGCATGAGTTGGGCCATTTTATTCCTGCCAAAATATTCAAGACCCGGGTAGAGAAATTCTACCTCTTTTTTGATATCAAGTATTCCTTGTTTAAGAAGAAGATTGGGGAAACGGTATATGGCATTGGTTGGTTGCCTTTGGGCGGCTATGTTAAGATTTCTGGGATGATCGATGAGAGTATGGATACCGATCAAATGTCTGAAGAACCAAAGCCCTGGGAATTTAGGAGCAAACCCTCATGGCAGCGACTTATCATTATGTTGGGTGGAGTAACTGTGAATTTTATTCTGGCAGTGATCATTTATATAGGGTTGGCATGGAGTTACGGGGATCAATTTATTTCCAATGCGAGTTTAAAGGATGGTGTCTATGTCAATGAACAAAGCATAGGAGATAAAATAGGCATACAAACGGGAGATAAGATCCTTTCAGTTGATGGCAATAAGATCGAAGATTTCAACAAGATATTTATTGAACTGGTTAACGGAAATCAATTTACCATTGAAAGGGATGGGCGGGAAATTACGCAGGAGATTCCGGTCGACTTTATATCCACACTGTTGGAAGATGAGGATAAGATACGGTTTTTAAGTCCGCGTGTTCCTTTTGTGATTGGAGCGATCCCGGATGAATCCGGAAACAAAGATTCAGGGTTACAAGTAAAGGATGAAATTGTGTCGATAGGGGGTACTGAAATTACCTACTTTGATGAAGCCAAACCTATTCTTGAAAGATATAAAAATCAAGAAGTAGTATTAATGGTTAAGAGAGAAGATGCTGGCTTAATTCCAATACCTGTAATGATTTCTGATACAGCAACTATAGGTGTTGTCAATGGAGGCAGCTATGAGGATCTTGAAAAGAGAGGTGTCCTAAAGGTGGAGACAAGAAAATACACATTTTTAGAATCCATTCCTGCGGGGATAGAAAAGGGTGTTAACACTCTTACCAGTTATGCAAAGCAGCTTAAAAAAATATTTAATCCTGAAACGGGTGCCTATAAGGGCGTAGGTGGTTTTGCTGCCATAGGGAATATGTTTCCCGGTACCTGGAACTGGGCGGCCTTCTGGTCTACCACGGCCCTGATATCTATTATTCTGGCGTTTATGAATATCCTGCCCATCCCTGCTTTAGACGGCGGACATGTAATGTTCCTGCTCTATGAGATGGTCACAGGGAGAAAGCCCAGCGATAAATTCCTGGAATACGCACAAATGACAGGCTTTTTCCTTTTAATTGCGCTCTTATTGTTTGCCAATGGGAACGATTTATATAAATGGATATTTAAATAGAAAATAGTGAGGAACTGTTGGGGGATTTGAAAGAAACTGCTATATTTGCCACCTCAAAATCAGCGAATTATTCCTCCTTAGCTCATCCCGATAGCTATCGGGAGGTTAGAGCAAAAGGATACGTTCTTAAAAAAGAGTGATTATTTATAGTGTTTATATACTTTACTCAAAAAGATTAGATAAATATTACATAGGTGAGACTATGGATTTACTAAAAAGAGTAGAAGAACACAATACTGGTTTCTATGACAATTCATTTACTTCCAAGACCAACGATTGGGAAGTATTTTTGCAAATTGAGTGTTCAGATAGATCGCAAGCAAGAAAAATAGAAAACCATATTAAAAAAATGAAGAGTGTAAAATATATTCAGGATCTTAAAAAGCATCCAGAAATTATTTTAAGATTAAAGGAAAATTAGTAGTTAAATTCCTCCTTAGCTCAGTTGGTTAGAGCATCTGACTGTTAATCAGAGGGTCCTTGGTTCGAGCCCAAGAGGAGGAGCTTTATTAAAAATGCCGACCAATAGGTTGGCATTTTTGATTCCAGTCTATAATGGGCGAGAAGCCTGTGCCGCGTTTTTCGCGGTAAGCCCAAGAGGAGGAGCGAAAGCGACGAGAAGCCACCAGAAATAGTGGCTTTTTTCATAAAAAATACTTGGGGGAGAAGTTTATCCCGATAGCTATTGGGAAGCCTGCCTACAGGCAGGCCTAAGAGGAGGAGGAACTTATAATGATAAAACGGTTATACTATAATTGTATAGCTTTTTTATTATTTTAGAGTTCTAAAACTTAATCCATGAAAAAGCTCGTATTCTCATTACTTACTTTTTCTTTCTTTTTTAGTTATGCTCAAAATTCAGAATACGACATAACTTCATATTTGGATGAGGGAACAAAAGCACCTAATACACATTATATTGGTGAAGCATGGTTAAATGGGTTATTTAGAGCTGATGGAGAACTAAATTACAATATCACCAAAGCCACCTTTAGAGCAAATTCTACCTTAGATTGGCATAAACACGCTACCCCTCAAGTAATTATAATTGTAGAGGGGGAAGGCTATTATCAGGAAAGAGGAAAAGATCCTATGATTTTAAAAGTTGGTGACGTAATCAAATGTGATAAAGAAATTGAACATTGGCATTCCTCAACAAAAGAAAGTAATGTAACATACTTAGCAATTTATGGTGGATCGCAACCTACGATCTGGACTGAAGTACTTAGTCAGGAGTACTATGACAGTGTTGCTCAAAAACTAATAAGCAATTAATCCCTATTTTTGATAAGACAAACATTATATCTTGGGAAATAATCTTTAACTTGGTATCTTAATCAACTAATTTAAAAACTATACACAATGAAGTTAATAACCAGCGAAATAAACCAATATTGGGTTCACTTTCAAGCAGGGGGGTCCGATCAGAGTAAAGTATACCCACGTGCCCTCGTAAAATGTTATCATGACGATGATTTTGTTGTTCAGATAAATTTCTATCCTGACGGTAAGAGCGTGCCTGTAAATTCTTATGACAAAAGGAATAAATTGGTGTACTTACGCTATCCTTTGTCTATGTATCCCAATGTGATAGACCTTTTAAGGCATGAAAAACCTATTTATTTCAGTTATTCTGAAAGCCTAAAAATAGGCCATGTTAGAACAGGGAAAGAACCAATTGGCGAAGGGAATATAGACGCTGATTTTTAGGGCACTGATTTCTTAAAGTATCCCCGGGAATAATTATTAAAAATACTAGAGTACACCTATACTAAGCCATCCTCGAAAGTCGATGGCTTTTTTCATCTTCTGTATTGGTTTTGTACATGGAGATAGGATAATTACTTTATTTCAAAAAGGGGAATAAAGTATCTGATAAAGAAAAAAAAATGAGATATACGCTTTTATTACTATTTGCTTTAGCAGTAAGTAACATTTGGGCTCAAGTAGATCCAACGACTGAACTTTATATCACCTTACAAAAACAGGACAGCACTCTATTTGAAAAAGGATTTAATCAATGTGATAGTATATCCCTAGATAAAATGATCTCCAGGGAGTTAAGATTCTATCATGACCAAAGTGGAATTCAAGACAGGAAGATCTTTTTTGAAAACGTTGCAAAATACATTTGCTCCAATCCTCAACAAAAGCCTATCAGAAGATTAAAAGAAGGGAGTCTGGTTGTTTTTCCACTTTACAATGAGGGAATTCTTTATGGGGCCATTCAACATGGAGAGCATCATTTCTATATCAGAGAAGAAGGGAAAGAAGACAGATTGACGAGTACGGCCAAATTTACACACCTATGGATCATAGAAGATGGCTCCTACAAATTAAGAGAGGCTTTGAGTTATGATCATCAGGAACCTGGAGATTAGTCCTATACTATTGATAACTAAATAATTAAGTACGCAAGAATTAAAGAAGATTTCGTAATTTAACATATGGATTTCGTTCAAATATTTATTGGATAAAAGATTCCAATCCTAGGTAGACCAATCCAGGACTGGCAAATGAAGGGTTATGCAAATCAGATTCACTTTAGCGGTTATTTTTCTAATCTGTATTGGTTGTAATAGGAATGTGGAAAAAGTTGCTGGAGATCCAGAAAGCACGACTACCGAAGCCAAATTTGACAAAACAAAGTGGGGTACCAAAGAAGATTCTGAATACCCTTACAGAGAGCAAATGCTTCATGATATTGTTTATAACGATGCTATAAGAGAGCTCACGAAAGACGAACTATTAGAATTACTTGGGGAACCAGACCGCAGTAATAAAGGCCATTTGTATTATTTGATATCCCAGAAAAAGCTTGGATTCTGGCCTATAAAAACTAAGACACTCGTAATTAAACTCACAGAGGACAATTCCATTGAATGGATCAAAATTCATGAATAGAAAGTTTTAACCTGATATTTAATAAATTGAAATAAAAAAGCGACGCATGAAAACAATGACTTGTAAAGATCTGGGAGGCGCATGTGACCAGGAATTTCGAGCCAATTCATTCAAAGAAATTGCCGAAATGAGCAAGAAACATGGAATGGAAATGTTTCAAAAAGGAGACAAACCACATCTTAGAGCCATGCTGGAAATGCGCGAACTGATGAAATCCCCTGGTGATATGGAGGCATGGTATGATTCAAAAAGCAAAGAATTTGATGCACTTCCTTGAAAAATAGGAATTCCAATCGTCAAATTTCAAGTTTATCTGACCAAATACAAGATCTATTTTTCCGTAAAAACCTCTTTTATAGGACAAAAGGGAATGGCTTCTTCGTTTAGCGATAATAACGCTCCTTTATCCATTTTTCAAAACCCTTTTTATAGCTCCAACTACTTTAGCATTTTAATTGTTAATGGAGAAACTATGAATTTTAAAATTAATTTAATGGAAATGGCGCGATTCGGAATTTGCTTGGGAATCGCTTGGATAGGATGGATGTGCACTTTTCACACAGGTTCTATATTTTGAAAGACATACTTAATACACAAGAAGAATCAAAATCAAAAAACCGCCTTATAAGGCGGTTTTTTTTATTTCTGAATACAGGTTTACTACTTTTTTAAATTAATCTATACCCTGTCCTATGATATAAGGAGCTCCCATGGCCTTCAGCTCATTTTCCAATTGAGGGATAGTGGTATTTGCCATGGTCTTGATCTCATTATATAATCCACCTAGCATGCCTTTGGCAATGTTCAAATTCTCTTTGTGTAACGCTGTAGGTCCATAAGTGGTAGCCATGCCTCGTCTCGCCACACCAAGATGAGATCCTACACTTGGTTTGGTGCGTTCTCCGATCTCTTCTTTGGACCTATTGCCTTCTAAACGCTCTTCAAAATCATAAAGCTGTTGCTTTACGGTGTGTAGTTTGGTATTCATGGCTCCCGGCGCAACATTTGCTCTGGATAGGGCTAACTGCATGGCTTTTACTTTGTCCATACTTTCTTCATATACCGTAGATACTTTTGTTAACTGAGTTTGTACTGCATCGTACTCTTTGATATATGCATTATAATCCTCATAAGAGATCCCTTTTAAGGTACTTTCAAATAAAGGGGTAACCTTAAAATTAATGGGTCCGTCTAGCTGAGTGACAACTCCGTTTACTTCTTTAGAAAGGGTGGCCGTATAGGTCCCCGGCATGGCCATGGGCCCAGAATTCCACCATTGATTTCCTCCGCCGCCTTTCTGGCCGGGTCTTATGGCTCTGGTACTTGGATGTCTCAGATCCCAGGCAACCCTGTTTAGTCCTTTTTTGGTACTGCCTTCTACGTTGCGGATCACATTATTATTAACATCCCTGATGGTGATCCAAATTTTTGGATCTTCCTGTCTGCGCTCCTCTTCAAGGGCATCCCACCCTGCAAAGGGGATGGAAGCATTTCTTTTCTCAAGTGCTTTCTCTTTTTCTTTTCTATCCTTTGTTTTAGTACTCATTTCATTGGCCAGCGAATACGTAAAAAAGGCACCAAAATCCGGATTTTTTGCAAAATAATAATCAGCCCCTGTGTTACCTACCTTACTTTTAGGCACATACCAGTCGGCTTCTCTGCTAGAATACAAACTTCCTTCTTTATTCAACGTGGCCTCTGTCATTTCCCGTAGTGCACTGTAATCATCCAGGACAAAAAAGCCACGACCAAAGGAAGCCCCTACAAGGTCATTCTCATTTTTCTGGATCACAAGGTCACGGAAGGAGATAGTAGGTGCTCCTGGAACCTTATGCCAGTTTACCCCTCCATTCATAGAAGTAAAAATCCCTTTTTCCGTACCGGCAAATAATAGATTCTTGTTTACATGGTCTTGTACCAGGCGCCAAATAATAGTATTTGCAGGAAGATCCCCCTTAATAGAACGCCAGCTAACCCCTTTATCAGAACTTTTAAATAAATAGGTAGAAAAATCTCCTTCTTTGTGGTTATCCAGAGCTACATAGACCGTATTTTCATCAAATAGATCGGCTTTAATGTCATTGACAAAAGAGCGCGATGGCAGTCCCATACTAGTAACGGCGATCCTGCGCCAATTGCCACCATCATCCGTACTTACCTGGATATATCCGTCATCTGTTCCGGCATACAAAACACCAGCAGTTACAGGCGATTCTGAGAGCGAGGTGATCGTATTATAATTAGACATGGCACCTACGTCCCAGGCATTGTCCCAGCTTTGTTGTTTCCCCATAATCGGGAGGGTGATACGTTCTTCATTTCGGGTAAGATCGCCAGAAATGGGTGTCCAGCTATTCCCTCTATCTTCCGATTTCCATACCCGGTAAGAGGCAAAATATAGCCTGGAAGCTTTATGTGGACTCACTAAAATAGGGGCATCCCAATTGTAACGTTCGAAGGGTTCCCCGGCTCGTGGTTGAGGCTGAATAAACACACGATCCCCGGTGATCAGGTCAACACGGTGTAAGCCACCCTGTTGGGTTTCCGCGTAAATGATATGATTGTACTCCGGGTCGGTGGCCGATTGATGTCCGTCTGCTCCCAGAGTCTTATACCAATGTGCATTGCGTATTCCTTGCTGTTCATCGGTACGTGAAGGCCCTCCTGCAGATCCATTGTCCTGGGTACCACCAAAGATGTGGTAAAAAGGTTTTTGATTATTCACTGCTACCTTGTAGAATTGCGTAAGTGGCAGATTCTTGATATATCGCCATGTTTTGGCAAGATCAAAGCTTTCGTAAATTCCGGCATCTGTTCCAACTAAAAGATAATCTGGGTCGTCTGCCCGGAAGGTGATGGAGTGGTTATCAGAATGCTTGTCTTCTTCCTGTAACTGCACAAATGTCTTACCTCCGTCATTTGATGTAAGTATCCGAACATTCATCAGATATAAACGGTCAAAGGCATGTGGACTGGCATACAATTCCTGATAGTAATGCGGTCCTGTACCTCCGGAAACGGTATCCGACATTTTTTTCCAGGAAGAACCCCTGTCCTCTGAGCGGTAGACCGCACCTTTGGTTCTGTCTAATTCAATAGCAGCATACAACACATCGGGTTGCTGAGGTGAAATAGCGATCCCTATTTTTCCCATATTAGATTTTGGTAAACCGGCACTTAATTTTTCCCAGGTTTCACCTCCGTCTTCCGAACGGTGCAATCCAGAATCTGGTCCACCACCCATTAAGGCAGCTACCGTACGGTGTCTTTGCCAAGTAGCAGCATACAATCTGTCCGGGTTTCTTGGATCCATCATTATATCCGTAACACCGGTCCATTCATTACCTTTTAAAACATTCTTCCAATTTTTTCCTCCATCAATAGATTTGAATAAGCCTCGCTCTCCACCTTTATTCCAAAGCGGTCCCTGAGAGGCAACCCAGATAATATCGGGATTTGTAGGATGAACTATTATTTCGGAGATGTGTTCTGAGCTTTTCAAGCCCATATTTTCCCAGCTATTACCGCCATCTTTACTTCTATAGACACCATCGCCATATGCCACGTGCCTACCACCAACATTTTCGCCGGTTCCTACCCAAATGGTAGAAGGGTTATTGGGATCTATGGTAAGGCAACCTATGGAATAGGAGACTTCCTTGTCAAATAATGGAGTCCAGGTTGTACCTGAGTTTTCTGTTTTCCATACTCCGCCAGAGCCTACAGCCACGTACCATGTGCTAGGATCATCAGGATGTATCACAATATCTGCAATACGACCTGATAGGAACGCCGGACCTACATTTCGTAATTGAAGTCCTGCTAGTGAGAGTTTGTCTTCTTTTGTCGTCAGTAGTTGAACTACGTTGCAATTACGCTCATATTTCTTTGGGAGAAAGTACGAAGAGTGCGGTTACAAACCTTTCTAAAAAGATAAGGGTAAAGAGAAGTCCTTTTTTCATTGAGTTAGTGTTTGAAGTAAGTATTAATTGTGTTCTCAATCCAAGAATAGAACAAAATACAACAAAACTTCAGCAATTAAAATAATTGGCACCAGATTCATTTTTTAGTCAATTCTAACTTGCGTAAATTGAATACTTTAAGTAAGTAAAAACATCTAAGTATAAATCTAAATGACTATCTTTAATTGATAACCAAAACCAACCAAACAAATGAAAAAACTAGTAGTAGTGTTGATGACACTCGTCCTGAGTGCGTCGGTATTTAGTCAACGGAATGACAATTCGGAATATTGGAATACATGGCAATATTCAGCTAAGGAAGGGATGCATGATAAATTTGAAGATGCAGCAGCAAAGAAAACGGCTATGTTCAATACCACACCAGAAACCGCCATTGTTACCTACCGTATTATTACAGGAACAGATTCTGGAAGTTATATGCGGATCGAAGCTCGTAAATCTCCCGCGGACTATGATAAAGATCGTTCGGCGGAAGGCAAGTACTGGAGAGATAATGTAAGTAAGTATGTCGGCAATGATCGTGGACAGGTGAGATGGCAGTTATTAAACGGAGGCAGCTTAAATTATGATCCAAAAAATTCGGCTCCACCTGCCAAGTATGTAAGAATGGTTACCTTTAATGTAAAGGCAGATGGTGTAAGTTCTTTTAGAAGATGGATGTACAGGGCTTCCAAGGTCATGGAAAAAAGAGGGAACAAGAACCCCAGGATGTTATTCAGATTGGTAAGCGGTGGCAACCGTAATCAGTTTGTACTCGCCGTGCCCTTTGACAGCCATAAAAGAACCGATGTCGGTCAAGAAAATGAAAATACATGGAGGGAGGATGCTTATAGGAACACTTTATAAAATAAAGCGGGCTCAATTATATATTAACTTTGCTTGTTTATCGGCATTTCATTTAAAAATAGAGCTCAAACAGAGCTTAAATTCAATGCCGCTTCTGCCCTGATCCTGATTCCTAACGTGGGCATAGAGATCCCGATCTCTAATAAGTTTAGTTTTCAATTAGATGTATCCGGATCCTTATCTATACATTTAATGTTCTAAAAATAGGTGGTTATGGAGGTCCCAAACGCGAGGATTGCAGGAGCAATAGAAAATCATATCAAGCGAATGAAAAGTAGACGATACATTGAGAATTTGATAAAATATCCTGAAATAGGTAAAAAGCTTCTTGAAAAGTATTCCTAAATTTGCGTCCCGCTAACTGGCCTCATAGTTCAACGGATAGAATAGAAGTTTCCTAAACTTTAGATCCAGGTTCGATTCCTGGTGAGGCTACAAATGTTATGATTAGATCCAGGTTCTCCCGATAGCTATCGGGACTAGTGAGGCTACAAAAGAATAAAACAGGGTAAACATCATGAAAAAGGCAACTAAAAAGGACGTGTTTATTGAGGGAGCGATTACGCCAGAATTCATCGCTAATTCAATTACCAAACACCAATCCAAAACCCAGATCGGCGCCCACGATATTTTCTTAGGGCAGGTAAGGGCAGACACCCTGGAAGGAAAACGCGTAAAAGCGATAGAATATACCACCTATGATTCTATGGCCAATGAAAAGTTCCATGAGATCAGGGAGGCCACTTTCAGTAAATATGAATTGAGTTGTATGCATATTTACCACAGTTTGGGAACAGTAAATGTGGGCGAAATTTGTCTGTTTGTATTTGTTTCCGCTCCGCATAGAAAAGAGGTCTTTGACGCACTTCACTATGTAGTGGAAGAAATTAAATCACAAGTCCCTATCTTCGGGAAAGAGGTATTCGAAGATGCCTCTTACCAATGGAAAACAAATAAATAAAAATGGTAGACATCACTCATAAAAAGAACACCTTAAGAACAGCTGTAGCTCAGGCCATCGTTGAGGTAAGTTCCGTTGAAACCATTGAAGCAATCAAAGCATTAAAAGTGCCGAAAGGAGATGTTTTTGCCATGAGTAAGGCAGCCGGCTTACTCGGGGTGAAGAAAACAGCAGATCTTTTACCAGATTGTCATCCACTCCCTATTGAATACACCGATATCAGTTATGAAATTGACGGACTTCAGATAAAAATCCTGATTACAGTTAAGACCAATTATAAGACCGGTGTTGAGGTAGAAGCAATGCATGGAGCCAGTGTTGTGGCATTGAATATGTATGATATGCTAAAACCTATAGACAAAGGGGTGGAAATATCCCGAATAAAGCTTCTTAAAAAAACAGGAGGAAAATCAGACATCGATAATTCTTAGTATTCCTTATTCCCTTCTTGCCCAAATTTCATACATCGGCTCTCCTCTACTATTTTTTCCCGTATGGTGCCAATCTTTCCCCTTTAGATCATATTTAAAATCTAACATAGCCCCTACCCGGGAATTGTCTCTTGAGAAATAGGTAATGGTCTCAGTATAATTCCCATCAATGGCGCTGTAACGACCACCTCCTGTACCGGAAAACTTCATGGTTTCTGTATTATAGGCGATCCATTGAAAGTAACCGTCTTGAAGATATTTTAAGGTCTTCCTCGGACTTTCATTACCTCTTCGTTCCTGTCCTGTATCCGGTCCTCTGGTGGCAAAGAGCCAGGTGCCATCCAGATCTTGCTTCTTCTTTTGGGCAGGAATAAGGACCAGTTTTGTTGGCGTGTTAAGCATCAAAGTATCTCCAGACATACTATATCCATAACGGGCTTGCTTAATAGCATCATTATCATAGTTAGAATTAAATTCTAAATCAACATAAAGGGAATCCGCATTGGCCGTATAGTAGCCTCCGGTTGTTTGAATAAATCCAAATCCCGTAGGAAGAGGTTTATAGACGGTATGGATTAAGTAATTATTATTTATTTTGACCTCGTGAAATACACTTGATCTATCACCATCTGCACCAAGATATACTCCGGGTGCAGGCTGGGCCCAAATGGAACAAGCACAAAACAGTACTACTATCGTATTTAAAAAACCCAATAAAACTCTTTTCATAGCTATTATCTTAGAGTACTAAGATACAAATAGATGAGGTTTTTTACCAGTGAACTATCCTTTGTAATAGCTATTTTTGAGTACAATTTGATAAATCTATTAATTGCTATGTAAAATTGCCTTAAAAATCTTGATTTTTACTTTTTTTTGATTTCATTTACACCATGGAAAATGATAATAAATTTCGGACATACATATAACTTATATCGCATTAAAAAGCCAGTACAAAACTTTGTGATATCCACACCTGCAATTAATGAATATTAAATACATTGATCTTATAGATCAAACCTATTATTTTCCTCAGGAGGAGTTTACTCTTGATGAGGACAGACTGCGTTTTCACGACATTCCACTGATGTCCCTGGTAGAACAATATGGTTCTCCCTTAAAGTTTACATATTTGCCGAAGATTTCAAAGAATATCAATCGGGCAAAAGAGTGGTTTGCCAAGGCCATAGAACGGCATAATTACAAAGGAAAGTACATTTATTGTTATTGTACTAAAAGCTCACACTTTGAATATGTGTTGCATGAAGCTCTAAAGAACGATGTTCATATTGAGACTTCCTCTGCATTCGATATCAATATTGTACAGCAGCTTAAGAAGGAAGGAAAGATCAAGGATACCACCTATGTGATCTGCAATGGCTTTAAAAGAGATCTTTATATTCAGAATATTGCTGATCTTATTAACAAAGGCCATCAGAATTGTATTCCTATCATTGACAATTATGAGGAGATCGATCTTTTAAGTGATGCCATAGACGAACCTTTTAAAATAGGGATCAGAATTGCTTCTGAAGAAGAACCGAAGTTTGAGTTTTATACCTCAAGATTGGGAATAGGGTATAGAAATATTGTTCCTTTCTATGAAAACCAGATCCGGGATAATGAAAAGGTGGAATTAAAAATGCTCCACTTCTTTATCAATACCGGAATACGAGACAATGCGTATTATTGGAATGAACTTGTAAAGTGCCTTAAGGTCTATGTGCGCTTGAGAAAACTTTGCCCCTCCCTGGATAGTTTAAATATTGGAGGAGGCTTTCCTACCAAGAATTCCCTGGCATTCGACTATGATTATGAGTATATGATAGACGAGATCATTAACCAGATCAATACGAGTTGTAAGGAGGCAGATATTCCTGTACCCCATATATTTACCGAGTTTGGCAGCTTTACGGTTGGAGAGAGTGGAGGCGCTATTTATGAAGTGCTCTATCAAAAACAACAGAACGATCGGGAAAAATGGAATATGATCGACTCTTCTTTTATTACAACATTACCAGATTCCTGGGCCATCAATAAACGATTTATTATGCTGCCCATCAATCGGTGGAACGATGAATACGAACGTGTATTACTTGGAGGACTTACGTGTGACAGCGATGACTATTACAACAGCATTCAGGATATGAATGCCATTTATTTGCCTAAATTCAAAAAGGAAAAACCGCTGTATATCGGCTTTTTTAATACTGGAGCCTATCAGGAATCTATAGGTGGTTTTGGAGGATTGCAACATTGCCTTATTCCTACACCGAAGCATTTATTGATAGACCGGGATAAGGACGGGAATTTGGTGACAAAATTATTTAGTGAACAACAAAAAGCATCAGAAATGCTTAAAATTTTAGGATATGAAGACAACTAAGAATTACGCCGGAATTTCGGATGAATTCGCACAACTTGAGAAATCGAAAGTGGTTCTTATCCCAGTTCCGTATGACGGCACAAGCACCTGGGGGAAAGGAGCAGACAAGGGTCCTGAGGCACTACTGGAAGCCTCAGAGAATATGGAGTTATTCGACATAGAAACAGAGACCGAAGTGTACAAACAAGGGGTATATGTTGCCGAAGCGATAGCGGAGTTATCATCTCCAGAAGCCATGGTCAACAGCGTACACAATAGAACAAAAGACTATATCAAAAGGAACAAATTTGTTACGCTCGTAGGAGGGGAACACTCTCTTTCTATTGGATCTATTCGGGCCTTTAATGAGTGCTTTGATAATCTTACTGTGCTACATATTGATGCTCATGCAGATCTAAGGGAATCGTATGACGGTACCCCTTACAATCATGCCTGTGCTGTGTATGAGGCCAGTCAGAATACCAACCTGGTACAGGTAGGTATCCGAAGTATGGATGCTATCGAAATGACAATAATGGACAAGGAAAAAACCTTTTTTGCCCATGAAATGGTAGTTGATGAATACTGGATGGATAAAGTAATTGAATTGCTGACAGATAATGTCTTTATCACTTTTGACCTGGATGCTTTAGACCCTTCCATCTTACCTTCTACAGGGACCCCGGAACCGGGTGGCCTTTTATGGTACGAAACCCTTGAATTTTTAAAACAAGTCTTTGAAGAGAAGAATGTAGTAGGATTCGATCTGGTAGAGCTATGTCCCAATGAACATGAAAGATCATCTAATTTTCTGGCTGCGAAGTTGTATTACAAAATGCTTAGTTATAAATTCATGAATGAAGATGTGGAGGATGAATATGACAATACATACGACCTGACGAATAACACTGGAAATATTTCAGCTTCTAAATTTGATGACGAAAATGAATAAAGGACCCATTTCGAATTTTATTTCAAAATATTATCTTCATTTTAATGCGGCAGCATTGGTAGATGCGGCCAAGGGATATGAACAACAACTAGCTAATGGGGCTAAGATGTTGGTGTCCCTGGCGGGTGCCATGAGTACAGCCGAATTGGGAAAGATCTTTGCCGAAATGATACGCCAGGACAAGGTGCATATAATTTCATGCACCGGAGCCAATCTGGAGGAAGATATTATGAACCTGGTGGCACATTCACATTACAAACGTGTCCCAAATTATCGTGATCTAACCCCTCAGGAAGAGTGGGGCCTGTTAGAAAAGGGTCTAAACAGGGTAACAGATACCTGTATCCCGGAAGAGGAAGCCTTTAGAAGACTACAGCAGCACATCCATGCTCTTTGGAAAGAAGCTGAAGAGGCAGGGAAACGATATCTCCCGCATGAATTTATGTATCAGATGTTACTTTCGGGTGTGTTGGAGGAGCATTATGAAATAGATCTCAAAGATTCATGGATGTATGCGGCAGCAGAGAAGAACCTGCCTATTGTTTGCCCGGGATGGGAAGACAGCACCATGGGAAATATTTTTGCCTCCTATGTCCTCAAAGGAGAGTTAAAAGCCTCTACCATGAAATCTGGGATTGAATATATGACCTTCCTGGCCGATTGGTATACTGAGAATTCCTCAAAAGGCATTGGCTTTTTTCAGATAGGCGGGGGAATAGCGGGAGATTTCCCTATTTGCGTTGTGCCTATGCTATATCAGGATATGGAAAGAACAGAGACGCCATTTTGGAGCTATTTCTGCCAAATTAGCGATAGTACTACTAGCTATGGTAGTTATTCCGGAGCCGTACCTAACGAAAAGATCACCTGGGGTAAATTGGGAATTGAGACCCCAAAATTTATAATCGAGAGCGATGCAACTATTGTTGCACCTTTAATTTTTGCTTATCTTTTGGACATGTAATTATGGATAATTTAAAAAGAGTAATCGTAGATTTTAAAAAATTGACACCAGAGGTGTTAAAGCTTTTGGTGGAAAGATATCCGGACGGATATGATGATGCTCACATTATCACTTTCAAGAATGCAAGCGGGGAACGTATTGAGGCTGTGGAGGTTCTTACAGACGACACCAAATACCTTGTAAAGATCAGTGCAAAACTGGAGGTCACTATGGCCAACTATGATGAGGATGATTACGAGGATTTTGAGGATGATGATCCGGAGGCGATCCCAGATGTAGAAATCAAGGATGAAGATGATGATGAAAACGATGATTAGATATATCAAGTAAAACCATATGAAACACAGCGCTTTCCACCTTGCCTTGCCTTGCTACAGTGTTACCAAGACTAAAAATTTCTATATAGACATCATCGGTGCCAAACTAGGGCGTCATTCTTCCCAATGGGTAGACATCGATTTGTTTGGAAATCAGATTACTTTCACAAAGTCGGGTGAATTTTCATTTATTTACAAGTCCTATAAGTTTGGAGATACCATTCTGCCCTCCTTTCATTTTGGAGTTATTCTCGATGAGAAAACCTGGGACACCATTTTTAATAGACTCTCCGATAAACGTGAAGAACCTATTTTAGCGACTACCTTTTTAAAAGATAAGAAAGGGGAGCATACTTCTTTCTTCGAGGAAGATCCCAACGGTTATGTAGTGGAATTCAAAAAATTTAAAGAAACTCAGCAAGTTTTTGCCTCTTAAAAGAGTATCGATCCATATCGCCGTTAAATAAGGCAACTACAAAATATGCTATTATATCCCTGAAAAAAAATGCTAAAGATCATAGGTAGTGTAGAGCGTTGTGCTCTTAAAGAACTGGGGATCTCTAAAATTGATGCACGCATTGATACCGGTGCAAAATCGTCCTCCTTACATGCCACTAATATTGTGACCTTTAAAAAGAAAAAGGAAAAATGGGTACGGTTTGAAGTTAATTATATTTTAGACGGCCATCCTATTTCTATAGCATGTGAAACACCTGTGTTGACCAGAAGAAGAGTAAAAACCTCAAATGAAAATTCCGAAAAACGACTTATGATCAAAACGCCTATGACCATAGGCGATATCACTTATGAGATTGAGCTCAACCTGGCAAACAGGGAAAGCATGGAGTATCAGATGCTTCTAGGTAGGGAAGCCCTTAATGGCCGCTTTCTGATAAATCCTTCAGAATCCTTTATGCTTTGAAAATGGGCGTAAATTAAGGTAGATCAGAACTATCTTAGCTGAGGTTTTCCAACATTTCTGTCGTAGTCCGCTTCAGATCAAATTCGGGTTTCCATCCCCAATCTTTTCTGGCCTGTGAATCATCTATACTACAGGGCCAGGAATCGGCTATTGCCTGCCTGAAATCAGGATCGTATGAGATGGTAAATTCAGGTAACACTTCCTGAATACTTTTGGCGATCTCTTCGGGCGCAAAACTCATGGCCCCCAAATTGTATGAAGACCGGATAGTAAGTTTAGCACTATCGCTTTCCATTAATTCAATAGCAGCCCTAATGGCATCATCCATGAACATCATGGGTAATTTGGTGCCTTTTTTAAGAAAACTGGTGTAGCTGCCTTTTTCTATCGCTTTCACATATATTTCAATGGCGTAATCGGTAGTGCCTCCTCCGGGTTGTGTTTTCCAGCTTATAAGCCCCGGAAACCGAACACTGCGCACATCAACACCATACTTGGCATGATAATAAGAACACCAGCGTTCCCCCGTTTGCTTGCTAATACCATACACTGTGCTTGGTTCCATTAAGGTATGCTGGGGAGTATTTTCCTTTGGAGTATTTGTCCCGAAGACTGCAATACTTGAAGGCCAGAAGATCTTATCGATCTTCTTTTCTTTAGCCAAATTAAGAACATTAAAAAGAGAATTCATGTTGAGGCTCCATGCACGTTCCGGAAATTTCTCTGCCGTGGCACTTAGCATAGCGGCCATTAAATAGACCTCTTCAACTTCATAGTGCATTACAATATCTTCCAGTGCATCATAATTAGTGGCATCCAGGATCTCAAAAGGTCCGGAAGACAGGGAATTATCTGCACCTTCTCGTATATCACTTGCAATAACGTTCTCATTCCCATATCTATCCCGTAATGCTAGAGTGAGTTCTGTACCTATTTGACCGCAGGCCCCTAAAATGAGAATAGATTTTTGCAAGATGAATGGAATTATTGAAGTTCCTTCCAAAGATAGCTTTTATTAAAATTTGTACATTCGTTCTATGAAAAAAATAATGTCCATATGCTTCCTTTTACTCCTCTCAGTTGCCTGTCAGGAGTCGGCCGGAGAAAATGCGGACAAAAAGAAAGAACAACAGTTTTTAAAGGTTGAGGCATTACCACAAAGAGTGATCATAAATGCCAAGGCCTCCGCCATTTTAAAAGATTGGATAGAATTCAACGCATTGAATACAAGTTTTGACGCTTTGTTTACCGTAGAGAATGAGGAAGACCTGGCGCTTGTACTAGATGACCTGGTAGAAAAACAAAAATCACTGGAAGATTCAGAATATCCTCCCACTTTTGACCTGCCACAAGTTAGGAGCAGACAAAAGGTTATGAAAACCTTTATTCTAAAAACCAGGGCAGCGGTTGAATACCGTTTAGATGCTACAGACCCGGCTGTAGAAATGATGGAAGCCTATAACGCCATGCGCAATCAATTTAACGTGATCGTAAACAATACCTTCGACACTCAATTACTCCTAGATGAATAAACTACTAAGTATCTTCTTTGCCCTCGCTGTACTCGCTCAAATTCAGGCTCAAACTTCTGAAAAGGAAATAATTCATACTACAATAGATAATTGGCATATAGCTGCCGGAGAGGCCAACTTTGAAAACTATTTTGGATTGTTAACAGAAGACGCAATATTTATTGGCACCGATGCAGCCGAAGTTTGGAACAAAACTGAGTTTATGGCCTTCTCAAAGCCTTATTTTGATCAGGGAAAAGCATGGGATTTTAAGGCAATTCAACGCAACATTTATCTGGACGCTACCGGAAAAGTAGCATGGTTCGATGAGCTCCTGGATACCTGGATGCAACTCTGCCGGGGTTCGGGCGTACTTAAAAAGGAAAACGGGAAATGGAAGATCGCACATTATGTCTTATCCATCACCATCCCCAACGAGGAGATAGATCCTGTCATAGCACTTAAAAAGGAAAGAGATAGTACCTATGTAAAAGGACTTATCAAACAATAGGAGTTCAACAATTATGGGTCCACGAACAGGCCTTATATTTATACACCCAACCTATGAAATATATTTATCATTTTATCCTGCTTTCCTTTCTGGTTCTTACAGGATGCAGACAAGAACAAAAGGAGGTTTCAGCAACCGATTTTTACAACACTGAACTCTTTAAGGAAGTTCAGTTACAAGCCATCTTTAAAGACTCCAAAACCTTTGTAGACCTTGTGCCAGACAGACCTTATGCTGAATTAGCTGCTTTGTATAAAGAGGAAAAGATGGCCTCTAATTTCTCCCTGAAAGACTTTGTTTCTTCCCATTTTTCTGATCAATTCAAATCAGGACAGGTCATCGTTACAGATACCACAAAGACCATGTACGAGCATATCAGCAGTATGTGGGGCAAGCTAACAAGAGGGCCAGATATCGCCGTAGAGAATTCTTCAAGAATAGCCCTGCCATACAAGTACGTAGTGCCAGGCGGGCGCTTTAGGGAGATCTATTACTGGGACAGTTATTTTACCTTGGAAGGACTTTTGGTTGATGATCAGGAGGAGCTTGCCAAAAGTATGGTAGACAATTTTAGCTTTCTGATAGATTCACTAGGGTTTATTCCCAATGGAACACGGAACTATTACCTCAGCAGATCACAACCCCCATTTTATGCTTTAATGGTAGATGCCATATCGCGCGAAGATCCGGAGATGTTCACTGAATATTTCCCTATGATCCTGAAGGAATACGAGTTTTGGATGGCGGGCAAGAAAGATGTTAAAGGGATACATACTCCAAATAAATATGTGGTAAGAATGGGAGAGGAGTTTTTCCTGAATCGTTATTGGGATAGTGGCACTTCCCCAAGACCCGAATCGTACAAGGAAGATTTTCATTTGGCATCCGAACTAACATCCAAGACCGATAAGAATATGCTTTATACAAATATGCGATCTGGTGCTGCATCTGGCTGGGATTTTAGTAGCAGATGGTATACCAAAAAAGATGATTTTGGATCTACCAAAACCGCTGATATTCTTGCCATAGATCTGAATTGCCTGCTGTATTTTATGGAAAAAAGCATCGCAAAAGGTTATGAATTGAATGAAGATGGAGAAAATGAGTCCTTGTTCCTTTCTAAAGCTGAAGAGCGGAAAGCAAGCATACAAAAGCTATTTTGGAATGCAGATGAAAATTATTTTTACGATTATAATTACATCCAAAAGAGCTTTGCCAGAACTCCTACTTTGGCAGGGGCATTTCCTTTGTTCTTCGAACTCGCTTCTGAGGAACAAGCAAAAGGTGTTAGGGATAAACTTATGTCCGACTTTCTAAAAGACGGAGGTTTGGTGACCACTCTGGAACATTCCGGACAACAATGGGATGCGCCCAATGGATGGGCACCCTTACAGTATATGGCCGTACAGGGCTTGTTGAACTATGGCTATGTAGATGAGGCAAAGACCATTATGCAACGCTGGCTGGCATTAAATGAACGGGTCTATAAAGACACCGGAAAGATGATGGAGAAATACAATGTAGAAGACATTAGCCTGCTTTCCGGGGGAGGTGAGTATGAAACTCAGGATGGTTTTGGCTGGACCAACGGCGTAGCCCTGGTCTTTAAAAAGATGTTGGATGAAATGGATCCTGAGAAATAATTAAACCTTGAATTGTAACTAGATCAATAATAAAAAGGGAAGCATTTGCCTCCCTTTTTTTTAGTTCTTATTCTCTTCCGGATTATTTTTTCTGGACTCTAATGCTTGTTTGCTAAGACTGGCCAGATTAAAATTTGGATCGAGCGCAAGAGCTTCATCAATGCTCGCTATTGCAGTTTCGATATTGGTCTTGTCTGTATTGTACTGTACCAATCCTTTTAAATGCAGTAAGGCCGCCTTTAATGAAACTTCGTATGGTTGTTGCCTTTCGTAGAAAGCGTATGTCATGCCGTCCTTTACTACACCTAGGGCAAATTCTATATTTGCCATGGCTCCGGCGTTATCTCCGGTTTGAATCTTCAGATCTGCCAATTCATAAGCGAGATAAGGATTAGGAGCTCGCTGATACAAAACTTCAAATTGTTCCAGGGCACGTTTGGGCTGGTTCAGGGCCTTTAAACTAATAGCCTTTACCTGCACAGCCAAATTAGAATCGGATGAATCCTTTTCAATTCCTATAGTATTCAGGGCCTGCATATGCTGGTTGTTATTGGCATAAACATAAGCGAGTGTATCTCTTCGTTGCTGTGATGGCTCAAGTACAATTAAGTGCGTTAGGGCGTTGATCACCCCGGTAATATCACCCTGAGCTTTCATCTCTATATAAAAAGCTTCATAATGTTTCTTTAACTCAGAAGAGGTTTGACTATAACTGCTCAAACTAACAGCAAAAAGAAGGATCGCAATTCTTGTTTTCATGATCTTAAAATTAGTGCGGCAAAACTACTACTTTTTTTTTGGTCTTTTCTTATCAAAAACCTTAAAATGACGTAATTAAGTGCGAGTATAGGAAAGAATATGCGACTTTTTAGGATGAAGAATCTATGGGAGTCATAAATTTAAATTCCAGGGCATCTAGCGTTTTGGTTTTTATGATCTTCCCAGTTTTCCCCGCATACCCTTTTGTGTAATCTGGGACAGGAAGGCCTCTTTTGATGGCTTCTTTGGTATAATAGGTTCTTTTAGTTGGATGGTCCGGGTAGACTCCATTAATTATCTTCCCCCACCACTCATTGGTGATAATGCTTGTCAGAATTAAAAGACAGTCCTCTAAGTGGATCAGATTAATAGCGTCATCTCCATTGGCTAGTTCATGTTGTCCGGACAAATAGGTCACTGGGTGGCGATCCGGGCCTAAAAGGCCTCCAAAGCGTACCAGGGTAGCATCCATATTCTTCTCAGCCATAAACAATTTCTCTGCTGCCAGTAACTTTTTAGCCGAATCGCTGCGGGGTTTGGGTACCGATTTTTCCGTGACCTCCCCCTGCATCTCTCCGTATACGGAAGTACTGCTTACAAAAATTATCTTCTTTAGATGCATGATCTTACACGCCTCATATAAATGAGTCATTTTACTTAAATAATCCTCTTCCGTTGCTTTGCGTTTGGGAGGCACATTGATGATCAGGATGTCTATGTCTTTCAGGAAATCTATCAAAGAACCTCTAACTCCTTCGTTAAATAGTTCCACATAGTGAGGCAAGATACCTTCATTGCCAAGAATATCCAGATTGGCTTTGGTAGTAGTAGTACCACTTACAAGGTAGTCCATAGAAATAAGGCGTTTGGCCAGGGGAAATCCCAGCCAGCCACAACCTAATATTCCAATATGTGGTTTCAATGGCGTATGGTTTTTTTAAGGATAATTGCGTCGTTCAGCACAAAAGGCATCGGAATAATATCTTTAGGTCGCTGAGGAACAGTAAACAATGGATGTTCCAAAAGATCATTGGAAGCTTCATAAAGAGTGAGTTTCAACTCCGCTCCTGCAGGGATGCTCAATTCCAAAATGGTAGAGTCGTTATCACTGATATAGTGGGTGAAAAGTCGTGTACTTTTGCGTTCTTTTAAATAGAATTCTGAGAGCTCAATGCCATTTACACTGGCCTTTTTTATGGGGGTAGCATTCGTAAACACTTCCAGACGATTTACGTTACGTTGAGGGAAAATTCCAACCTCCAGTATTCTGTTTCCATTCAGGGTAGTGTCTTTTTCAATGGTTACCACAGGTCCGGTTATGTCCTTTACAGGCGCTGTCGCCACTTGTGTAAATCTGGAATTGTATTTGCTGTAAATTGTAGTGCTACTCGTTGTTTCTGGCAATGTATACTCCGAACCAAGTACTGTTGAGGTCCAATTGGAAAGCTGATGTTCATAAGTGGCCCACTGTGCCTTTTTGGAATCTGTATCCAGGATGTATACCAAACTGCTCGGTTTTGCATTTTTTTCTGTAAAGCCCGATTGAAAATGTGCCACTGCCAGGGCACCTATAAACCCTATAAATAAGAGTGAACCTAAAAACTTTTTCTTAGGATACCTGCCCAGCAGGGGTAATAGTAACCAAAATGTAAGTGTGGTAAAAAGGGTAGTGGTCACCAACATTTTAAGACCAAGAGCTATGGGAAACATAGCTATAAATGGGGAATAGATAAATATAGCCGGGAGCGTCAGAAACAAGAGTAAAAACGGATCGGGCTCTTTTTGATAGATAGAGATGGCAAGACAAACGAGTAATGCGTATACGGGCAAGATAAAAAAGCTGGCACCGGGAAGGTATTGTGCTACCGCCCAACAGATGAGCAACCAAAGTAATGAAGGAGCTACCAAAAGGTTAGGAAGGCTACTTTTTTTAAACCTGTGATACACCCAGAAACAGATCGCCAAGGAGAATAGTGCCAATGCCAGAATATAGGTGTGGCCATTGTAGGTAAATCCCTGTAAAATATCCTTATACGCCGGATAGAGTGCTGTGATCATTGTCCAGGCAAAGTACCCTATCACACCGTTGATCAGAAGAGTGGCCAGCATCGGAACAAAACCTAAAAACACCTCTTTGATGTTTAAACTGCCATTTCTGAATCCCAGCACCAATAAAATGACAAAAACCCCCAGAGCAAGGAACCACATAGGCCATATCCAGTCAAATGGATAGGATACCATTTTAAATACCGGAATATTAAAATAAATATAATCATTAAGGCTTTTCATACTACCCAGATCTGCTTCACTAAAATGGGTCAATAAGGGCATTAGATAACTGCCCTGGTGTGTGAGTGTATTACGATCTAATCTTTTATAGGAATCGCGAACCGTATGGTAGTCAAAATGATCATCGATAAAGGCAAAATTAAAGCCCTCTATGTCCTGGTCTTCTCTAAAAACGGTAAGATCTGTGTCGTTCGGCAGCATTTTATAAATACTATATGCCAGTGAATTGGTGACAGGGTATTGCGGATTTGCTGTAATAAATTCCTTGATAAGCTGCTCATTCCCACGGTTGGTCTCCATAAACATATAGCCGGGTCCTCCGCTGCCCCGGGCCTCAAAATTGAGCACCAAGCCTACATCCTTTGTCCAGGGGTGCCGGTTCGCAAAAAGATCTGCACCGTTAAGGCCAAGCTCTTCGGCATCTGTGATCAGAATAATGATATCGTTCTTAGGGGTCACTTTCTTCTCCAGATAGGCTCTAATACCTTCCAGGATGGTGGCCACACCGCTACCTGCATCGCTGGCACCCAGGGAAGAATGGGGACTGCTATCGTAGTGGGAGAGAAGCAGTAATGCCTTTCCTTCGCCTGATCCCTGTATCCTTGTAACAATATTCACAGCTTTGCTGTAATTGGCCCAATCACCTGCCGTATAACCTTCCTGAAGAGACACTTCCAGCCCCATTTTTTCGAGTTCGGCCACAATATATGCTCTTACCGTTGCATGGGCCGGGAAACCAACTGCATGAGGCTGTTTTGAAATAGCCTTTACATGTGTTAATGCCTTGTCTGTGGAAAATCCGTATGCTTCCTCCACACTTGTATTGCCATTTGTAGGCATCAGCGATCTATAACTCCAAAAAATTGCCAGGATTAGAAGGGGAAGGGTGGCCCAAAGCCTACTGTTTTTCATGCTAAATAAAATCTTCCTTAAAAGTAAATAATTCTGACGGGTCTATGCCGTTTGACGACTAATTTTAGAAGATTCGTCCAAAATATGTATATTTAAGGCTAACCAATTTAAAACCGACAAGTATGGGGATTAAAAGTTTTATGGGCCGAAGAGCCAAGGAGGTTTCCAAAAAAGAGTATAATGCCCCTATTTTGGTGGAAGATTATATGTCTAAAAAGCTGATCACCTATAGTCCTGAGGATTCAATTTTAGATGTGATGGAGTCTTTCGCAAAAAACCATATATCCGGAGGTCCCGTATTGGACGATAATGGATTTTTAGTGGGGATCATCTCGGAGGCCGACTGTATGAAAGAAATCTCAGAAAGCCGATATTTCAATCAGCCTATCCTTGATAAGAGTGTAGAAAAATTTATGACCAACAAAGTAGAAACTATACCACATGATATGAGCATATTTGATGCAGCCGGTCAGTTTCACAAAAATGGTCGACGCCGTTTACCGGTGCTGAAAGATGGATTGTTAGTTGGACAAATAAGTCGAAAGGATATTGTTATTGCTGCCTTAAAACTTACCAGCCACAACTATCAATAGAAAAAATCATTTCTCATAAAATAGCCCTGGACATTCTCTGGGGCTATTCTCTTTTTACGATCATATAATAATCATTATCAAGAGGCAGATAACCCAGGTCATACACAAAATAATAAGTAGTTCCTTTCTTGGTAGTGTAGAGATTGGTTAGATATTCAAAATCGAATCCCTTATCCAGCAATCGTGTCTTGGTAGTCTTTGTTTTGCCTTCCTTTAATGGAAAACTATCCAGAATGCGGTAATTCTTCCTGAGGCGGTTATTGATGTTACGCACCAGATTCTTACTGTCTTTATTCAGCTTATTGTTATAGGCATTACGGCAGTAGTCCGAACAGAATTTTTTATCTATCCGTCCTTTAATGACCTCGTTACATTCTAAACATCTTTTTTCCAAGATGACATGGCTTTGTTATGAAATTACAAAAAAATCCTGCAAGCAACTTACAAGGAAATGTTTAATAGCCAATGGCAGCTCCATCCGGGCTAGAGGAATCGGAGGCCCCTATGTAAACACCCTGGTCCACAGAATTCAGGATACCCATTAACCGGCCCAGGTTTCTGGTGCCGTACATTGTATGGCCCATTTCCTCCAATGCTTTTTGAGTATCTGGGGACAATAAGTGAGTTTCAAAAATCAACCTGTCCGGAAGCCACTGATGGTGTATTTTCATGGCTTCAATGGCTTTGTCTATTGGCATTTCGTATTCCAATACATTGAGAACAGCTTGAAAAACAGTATTAATGATGGTTCTACCACCGGGACTGCCAATGACCAGGTACGGTTTACCTTCTTTCGAAACAATGGTGGGAGTCATACTAGAGAGCATCCTTTTTTCTGGTTTAATAATGTTAGGATCTGTACCTATTAGCCAGCTGCTGTCTGTATAACCAGGTTGCGGATTAAAATCGCCCATTTCATTATTAAAAATAAAGCCCAGGCTGGGAGAGCCAAGTTTAGAACCATATGAATGCTCAAGGGTATAGGTCATAGATACGGCACTACCATTTTTATCTATTACAGACAGGTGAGTAGTGTTAGTACCATCGTAGATTTGGCCAAATTTGGTTGAATCACTTACAGATGCTTTTTTAAGATCAATATTGTGATACCTCCTTTTGGCGAATTCTTTGGACGTTAATTTAGAAATGGGCATTTTGGAGTTGAAATCGGGATCACCAAGAAACTCAGCCCTGTCCGCAAAAGCTCTTCTCATGGTCTCTGCAACAAGATGCACATAGGCCGTAGAATTAAACTGAACAGAATCTAAGTTAGCTAACTCCATAATGTTCATCATTTCAATAAGTGCAACACCTCCGGAACTAGGAGGGGGCATGGAATAAATTTCATATTCTTTGTAGCTGCCTTTCATGGGGGCACGCTCAATGGCTGTATATTTTCTCAGGTCTTTACGAGTAATAATCCCACCATTGGCTTTCATGAATTTTTCGATCTCCCTGGCCACCTTGCCTTTATAAAAACCATCCTCTCCCTTATCACGGATCAGTTCTAGTGTTTTACTCAGTGCAGGCTGTTCCCAGGTTTCACCGAATTCTACCAGGACACTATTTGGATTTTTAAAGTAGTCTTGCATAAATGCCGGAGCAGTGCTGTCTTGAAATCGTTTTGCATGTGATGCAAGGGTCCAGGAAAGGACAAATCCATTTTCAGCCAGATCTACGGAAGGCTGCACCAGCTCTTTCCACGGCAAACTGCCGTATTTTTTATGTGCCAAAAAAAGTCCGGCCACAGTGCCCGGCACGCCTGCCGATTTTAATCCCTGGTGATTACTGCCTTCAATAAGAGTTCCGTTTTTGTCCAGGAACATATCTGAAGTTGCGCGCAAGGGTGCTTTTTCTCTAAAGTCGATCGTAGTGGTGGCGCCAGTAGCATTCATATAGACTATAAAACCACCCCCGCCAATATTTCCGGCCTGCGGATGAACCACTGCCAGGGCAAACGCGGTGGCAACAGCAGCATCGATGGCATTTCCACCTTTTTTTAAGATAGTTATGCCTGCCTCGGAAGCAATCTTGTTATCGGAAACGACAATCCCATTTTTCGCATAAGTTTGCGCTAAGCTATTAGTGAGAATAAAAAAAGCGATTATAAATAATGCTATTGGAGCATTCAATGTAGTTTTTCTCATCTTTATTTTAACGGTTTGAAAGTGTAGTTTCTATTCTATAGTAATGGTTCCCAAATGTACTGGAAATATCACTTTTGATTTGGGAGAAAGCCTTTTAACATCTTCCCGAAAAGGGACCAGTTTTTGATCTACCGCGCTTTGTTGTGAAAATCGATAAGGCAAACGAAAATTATCCCAATGAGTAGGGATAATAAATTTTGGATAATTGGTTACTGCCAAAAGTCGCTCGTTGTACTTATAGAGACCTAATTGTGAACGATTAACACCTGCCAAAAGAATATCAGGTTTTTGTCCTACTAGCTCCCTTTCTACAAAGTTCATGGAGCCCATGGTTAACACAGTATGTCTGGCAAAACGGGCTAGAAACATTAATGATCCTCCCTCAATAAACTCCGACACTTTAAGTGGTGCTTCGGGTACTTCTGTGTAGGTTCTGGAGTCTAAATAATGTTTGTCATTCAAGGCCGAATGTATGGAAGGAATTACCTGTACGGAAAAATTCTCGAACTGATAATCTTCCCCACCTCTTACAGGATACAATTGCTCTTCCGGAATACCGTAAGCCCTGAGGATGTTACAGGTAGTTTCAGTGCCGATGACCTTTGCGCCCGTTTTTTTGGCGATATAGGGTACGTCTGACAGATGATCGAAATGGGAATGATGTGCCAGGATAAAATCTGCCTTAGTGATCAAACTGTCTATCAACAAAGTATCGGAAACAAAAGGTTCAGAACGATCAACGGTTTTTCTGGAATCTTCAGCGCTCACTCCTGGTCCTGTGCCCAATTTTACTCTGGAAATATACGGGTCTACCAATACCGTTATACTTCCGTCGGTTATTTGCCAGCCGGCAGTGCCGAAATATTTTAATTGTATGGCATTATCTTGTGCGCTTACTGTAACGGAAGCAAAAGCGGCAACCAAAAAGAAGAAGCCAAAAAGCTCCTTCTTTAGGGAAGATGTAATCTTAAAGATATATGTGTTCATAGTTGAGAGGGTTTAAGGATTCAATTTATCTTTTCTTGCGGTTCAGATAATAGCGATTGATCTCATCCGAGTTTGCTTCAATAATATCTGGAAAACCGTCCATGTTTAGGTCGGCTGAAATTATATCATAGGTGTCAAAAGATTCTTCTTTCAGCATATGGCCTTTCCATTTTTGACCATTTCCTTCATTAAGATATATAAAATTAGGGCTTTCAGAATTCCCGATAATGATATCAAGAGCTTTGTCCCCGTTAAGATCGGCCAGAGAAACGGCATAGCTATCTGCCTCTGAAGAATCAAAGATCACTGATTGGGAGTAGGGGTTTACCTTATTTCCAAAATAGATCACATTGGGTTCCCCAATATTGGCAGTAATGATATCTGCCAAACCATCATTGTTCAGATCACCTACACTTATCGAACGCGTATTATCGCTTCCTGTTCCAAAGGCTATTTTTTTAGCAAATCCGAGCTTACCATCGTTCAGATAAACGTAATTGGCTTGCTCGTCTCTATTGGCCAAAACAAGATCCAGATCGCCATCACCATCCATATCAGCTGCTTCCACATCTATGGTAGAATCATCACTGCTGCCGAAGCTTTGGGTTTTGGAAAAATTTCCTCTTCCATCATTTAGACAGATCTCGTTAGGTCGACCTCTATTAGTGATCAAGATATCCACAAAAGCATCAGAATTTAAATCGGCCAGAGTAATATTTCGGGTAGGGGCGTAGTCTTCTCCAAAAGAACCATTCTTTGTAAAATTACCCAGACCATCATTAAGGAAAATAGCATTCGGGGCCATATCATTACCAACGGCAACATCGAGATCTCCATCGTTATCCAGATCGGCCAATTCGGTGGCATAGGTGGTCTCTCGTTGAGTTCCTAAATCCTTTTCTACGGTAAAGATACCTCTACCATCATTTATAAAAATTCTGTTCTGTCCGGGCCAATGCCGTCCATTAGCGACCAGGATATCTATATCGCCATCGCTATCTATATCACCGCTGGCAACAGAGGCTGTGCGTTCCATATTGGTGCCAAGGATTAACCTGCCATTGGTTCTCAATTCAATCTCCTGAGCTGCCATGGAGCTGCATGCCAAAAAGCATACGCAGCTTAAGGTGATGAAAAATTTATTCGACATATAAATTTAGTTTTTAATATTGGCCTCAATAAGTACCAAGGTATCATTTAAATAGGCTTCCATTATTTTATAGCGGTTAAGGGTATACAAATAATTAATTGCGTTAAAATAGATCTGGTTTTCAAATTCCAGGGTCCTGATGGTTTTGTTATAGTCTATTGTAAAGTTGGATTTAGAAATTATGGACACATCCAGATCATCCTCAAAATATTCAGGCATAAAAGTGTTTCTTAAAATGGCTCTATTCGATAGGCCTGGAAGTAAAATTCCAAATAGATAGTCTTCATAAATTTCAACATCGTCCATATAATCTGCCACATAAAAGGACCAATTAGATAATTGTTTTCTCAGAGCAGGATCTCTTATGATGGCGAGCGATCCGGTATTGATTATTTCATCTATGGATCCTGAAATAAGGTCGAGCGAAGCGATTTTGTTAAGTATTTCATCTAGCAGGTCCTCAATTTCGGCAGGATCAATTTTACTGTCATCTTTGATGATTTCAAGTAATCTTACAGAGGCTTCATAGGCTTCTGACATACTCTTATAATCTCTATTACATTCGGCGATATTGGTTTTAAAATCTGTTTGCAGATTCTTTAGGTACAGTTGTTCTCTTGACACATCGAGTCTGCTGTTATTCCAGTCATTTACTTGCAGGGCTAGCAAAATTCCGATCATTACGAGTACTATTTCCCCAATTGCATATTTTAGGTATCTACCTGTTTTCAAGCCGGCCGTAGCTTTAGCAGAGGTTGGATTTTCCATAAGAAGGTTTTGACGTATTTTTCGAAAGAATTTTATCATAGTTATTTAATTTCCCGCTTTCGGGAGGGGTATAGGGTGGGTCATATCTCCGGGTGGGTCATATCTCCTCAAGCATGTTCTGCATTAGCTTTTTAACATCACCATCCTTATAAATTTGAAGTATCATTTCAGTGTATAAGCTAGTAAATCGTTTATGTTCCGCCAGGTCTCCGAAAAGTGATTTCTGTTTGATAAATGCTAATGGATCGTTTTTAGTTTGCAATGCAGTCTGGTGAAGTTCAGAACTCATAGCATCAATAATTTCAAGGGGTTGCCCATTTTTATTAGTTTGTTTATCATGGTAGTAACACCAGGCAACAATCACCAAGGTGGTATATTGAATGCTTCCTTCTCCCGCCAGATTATCATATAAGGTGGCGATCAAAAATTTTGGTAATTTGGCAGAACTTTCTGAACAAATACGGCTTACAGTATCCCTAATATTGGGATTGGCAAAGCGTTCCTCCAAACTGTCTTTGTAATCGCTTAAATTTATCCCACTTACTTTATCTAATACCGGACTAGCCTCCTTATCCATAAAAGCCCTCAAATAGGTCACAAATGTTCTGTCTTCCATACAGGCATTGATGGTTTTATGACCGTGTACAGCTCCCAAAATACCCAGTACAGAATGACCTGCATTAAGCAGACGGAGTTTCATTTTCTCATAAGGTTTCACATCCGGAACAAATTGAACCCCCACCTTTTCCCATTCCGGCCGGCCATTAGAAAAAGTATCTTCTACCACCCATTGTATAAATGGTTCACAGGTTACCGGCCATTCATCTCTAATACGATAGGTATTTTCCAGATACTCTATATCTGCTTGGGAGGTAACTGGAGTTATCCTATCTACCATACTGTTAGGAAAACAAACCTCACTTTCAATCCAACCGGCCAGTTTCAGATCTTGCTTCCTGCTGAATGCGAGTAACATCTCACGAGCAATATCACCATTGTGCTGTATATTATCACAAGACATAACCGTGAAGGCAGGAAGGCCTGCATCACGGCGTTTTTTTAAGGAGGCTGTTAAAAAGCCATATACGGTTTTTGGACTATCCGGATGTTTTAATTCGTGTTGAATATCAGGATTATCAAAGTTAAATTCTCCTGTGGAAGAATTAAAATTATAACCACCCTCGGTAATGGTAAGGGAGACAATTTTCGTTGAAGGAGCAGCCATGCGATCTATGACAGGCAGCGGGTCATCTACCCCAAGTAAGAAATCATTAATTGAACCAATAATCTCTGGCGCTATTTTTCCATCTGGATGCTTAACAATTAAGGTATAAAGACAATCTTGTTTTTTAAGAACATCGTGAATTTTTCTATCACCTTCGCGCAACCCTATTCCACAAATACCCCAACCAGCAACCTTACTTATTTCGAATAGTTTGTGTGTATAAAATGCCTGGTGTGCCCTGTGAAAACCCCCTACTCCAATATGAACAATTTCTATGTTACGCGAATTACGTTCGTAATCAGGACAGGGAATTTTACTGCCAAGTTGTGGTAAATTCTTTTGACTAAGATGTAACCTGTTTTCCATTACTTAGAAGTATTTTTTTGTTTCCCTCTTTTCAATGCCCAATATGCAGTTACAAAATAGATAATGGTGCAAATAAATGCGTAGCGATAAAATATTTCACGATTATCTATGTACAAGTTCTCATCAGAACTACCGAACAATACGATACAAGCTAAAACTAAAGTAACGACAAGAGAAATGACAGCTACGATCTTTAATCCTCTTGAAAACATAGAGGAATCTGTTATATGCTTGTCCTCAAGTTTGGCTTTTTGCTCTTGAAACTTGCCTATGTTTTCATTGCGTATTCTTTCCTGTTCTTCGGCCTTGGGATATTTCTTTTTGGCACCATATTGTGCAGCTAAGAAAGTATAGATCATGATGGTGAAAAACCAGGTTGGGATAAACAAATAAAAGAATGACATCACATTAAGGGCATTGAGCCCAAATCCGAATATCAAGCCTAATGCCCAGGAGGCAACGGCAGGAAAGCTAAAGGATAGTTTTTTGTAGGACGACCAATACCGGGTAAATCCTATTCTGGGAAAGATCTGATGTTCAGCGAAGACAATTGCGCCCACAGGAACCACTATCAATCCGGCATAAGTCAACAGTGGCAATATTTGTGAAAACACAAAAGGGAAACAAGCTATTATGATCGTTACCAATCCCACGGTAAGGGTAGTTCTCTTTCGGGAATGGTTGTAGAAGATAGCCTGTGCTGCCAATCCTGCCCTGTAGAGGTTGGTAATTGCCGTTGTCCAGCCTGCAACGATCACGATAACAAATCCGGACCAACCCAGTGCATAGTAGGCAACGTCTCCCGGATCTAGTTCCACAATGGATTTTCCTAAAATTACAGCAGCACCTGCCCCCATAATTCCTGCTGCAATCCAGGCAACATAATGCCCAAACATCATTCCGGTACTGGTAGCCAGGCCATAAATTTTCTTTTTTGCAAACCGTAAAAGGGCCATATCTATCAGGCCGAAGTGTGTAATTGTATTGGCGGCCCATGCAAAACCAATCACCTCTATCAACCCAATACCAGATTCACCATTACTAGCTATTCCCGTCCATATGGACTCATTGCCCAGGGTAAGAAAATCTGTCCACCCCGCCGGTAAGGTCTTGCCTAAAACATGCAGCGATAATGCGGGTAAAAGCACCAGGGCTCCGCTGGTAAACATTACAAATAACCAAGGTGCACAGATCCCGGAGAATTCAGAAACGGCATTAAAACCATACATTGCTATTGAAACTACTACTATTCCAACACCAATCACAATCAGAATAAACCAAAGATTTGTAGGATACCAATTCAATTGGGCGGGGATATCAAAGGCAAAACGGACCGCGGTTGCTGAAACGGTAACCATTGCGGCAGATATGACGGAAAAGATGATAACATTCGCCCAATTGTAGAGCTTGGTCATTGAATCACCGGCAATCTTGTTGAGATAAGTGTAGAGACTAAGTCTTGTATCTACTGCAATAGGAGAGGTGATAAGTGTCCAGCTGAGAACTGCCAAAATATTACCGATCAGTAGTCCCAGTAAAATATCCATTGTCTTGGCGCCCAGGGCTACAAATGTCGCCCCAATAACAAACTCGGTTGCAGCCACATGTTCGGCAGCATATAGTCCGGCAAAATGGGTCCAATCATGTAATTTATGTTTTGCAACAGGCAGTTGTTCTTCTTCTAAGTTTTCAAACTGTTGATATTCTTTGCTGGTATTCATTTCAGGTTGGTGTTGGTAACAGGATTCTTATAAATTTCTGTTGGGAGCATTTTAATACTTAATTAATATGTATCGATTTAATGTAATACAAATTTCTCCGCAACATTATAATTAGATTTTAGATGGCATGGTCTACTGACCAATGTAGCCATTCACCTGCATCACTTAAAAATAGGAATTTTTATAAGAGTTTTATACTGACTAAAATTTTTATTTGGTATTCTATGTGGACTTTTTTGAGAAAATCTTTTGATCGCAATAATACCATGCGGCATCTTTAGCCCCAAGTTCATAGGGGGCATATTTGTAGAATTCCATTCCAACTTTTTCCATCACTCTGATCGAGGCTTTATTTTCTTTCATTGCAATTGCAATGATCTTTTTTAAATGGAGGGTATTAAATCCGTACTTTAAAATGGCATGAGATGCCTCCGTGGCAATACCTGAACCCCAGTATTCTGGCAAGAACCTATAACCAAGATCAATTTCATCAAATTCGGGCAGGTAGAGCAACCCCGCCCAACCTACAAATTGCATATCCTTCTTTAAGAAAGTGGCCCACCTTCCAAATCCATACTTCTTATAATGTTTTATTCTCCCTTCAATTGCTTTTTCTATTTCCTCTAAAGATTCAACCACGGGTTCACCCGTATATTTTTGTACCTCAGGATTAGAATGCAACCTAAAAAGCACCTCTTTGTCTTCCGGGGTAATTTCTCGTAATAATAGCCTTTCTGTTTCTATCAAGGTCTTCATTGAATTGCATATAACGATTAGCTATAGCCTGTTTTAGTATAGACTAACTTCAATCTTCCTTGTTCAATGTAGGAATATTTTTAATGGTTTGGGGCAGGCTATATGTATTAGAACTATTGTTTTAGCCGATATTTTATTTATCAGACCAAACTGCTAATTCATTTCCCGAGGGATCCATAAAATGGAATCTACGTCCGCCCGGAAAGGAGAAAATATCTTTTGTGATCTTACCAGCAGCGGCTATGATCTTAGTTTTTATCAGTTTAAGATCTTTGTGATATAGCACTATTAGTGCGCCATTTACGATCTCATTTTCTGTTTTTTCAAACCCTCCCTCAAGTCCGCTTTTTGAAAAAGATATATAGGTTGGCCCATAATCTGTAAAGGTCCAATCAAAAGAAGTGGAATAAAATTTCTTTATCTTCTCAAGGTCTCTGGCTTTGAATTCAATGTAATTTATGTGGTTGTTTTTTATTTCCATTTTAATCATTTAAATAAGGTCATAGCCCTGGTTTTATTTCAAGAGTTGTTCCATCAATTTTAAAGCCGTTGTTTCTCCTTTCTTTCGAACAAATTCTCGAGGTGTGTTATCACCTACTTCATAGGTAAAAGACTCGGCCCCAAATTCGAAAAAGAAGAAGGCCGTGGAATTAATTTTGTTGCCAGTTCCGGGGCTGGGTCTAATATTGGGTTTATAACCGGGGAACTCATCCTCCAAACCAGCAATTACATTGGGTACCAGCCCGGGCATATTCCCTTTTAATTCAGGAGTGATGGTATAGAAAATATCTTCCCAGGTAGAATGAAAATCGACCCCAAAATAAAAAGTACCGCCAGTTTCTGATACTTTTTGTTGCATAAAATCCCGAATTGCGCGGGTCTCTGGTTGATTAAAGCTTTCCCAGTCTCTATTCAGATCAATGCCACCAAAATTATGTCGCCAATGGCCATTATCTACCCCATCGGGATTTACAAGAGGAACCACGTAGGTATTGTATTTTGCTCTAAATCGTTTTGCAAGGTCTGTGTCAGCACAGAGGGTTTCAATAAACGCCTGCATAGCCAGAAATCCGGTGACCTCAGGGGGGTGCTGTCTGGAAATAACCATTATCATTCTTTGATCGTCGCTTTCCCCAATTCTAAGTAAATTAACGGGCCTTCCCTGGTTGCTTTTTCCAATTGTTGATCTGGACACAAAGGACTTGGTCAATAATTCGTTCGCCCAGCTATCAACTACAGATGAGGTGATCAATTCCTGAGCAGAGATCCAAAGTGTGTCTTTGTTTACTGATAGCTGCATAGTAATGCTTTCTGCTAATTCTCTTTCGTTATAGATTTTCTTAACCGATGTATACTTCAAGGAATCCAGGGCATCCCATTCGGAACCATTTTTACTTAGTTTTGGAAAGTACCTATGAAACGCATCTTCATTATAGGTAAGTTTTACATAGAGCTCTTTTTCAGTTTCTGACCAAATTTTAAATCCATACCAGGGGCTCGGATTAATAGGTGAATTCTCAGAAGTTATCAAAACCGAAATAAGGGTATCGTTGTTGCGGGCAACCCCATTCATGCGGGCGCCATTATAATCATTAGAAATAAACACGCCATCCCCGAGATCAAAAACTCCGGTATACTGCCGTTGAACAGGCACTGTTTTAGTGCTGACCTTTTTGATCGGTGCTTGCCCTTGCCATTGAGTAGCCGACTTACACCCAAGGAAGCAAATAATTATTATTAGAGTAAAAAAGAGTCCTCTGTTTTTAAAAAAATTCATTGATGTACAATTAAATAGGGATATGTATGGTTAATTGATTCTTTTTGATTGTGTAGAGAAGGATAAGCCTTGCTGCCCCATGGTAGAACTCATAATACCTTCGAACAAAGGCTCTGGACAATTTTTTGGAGTCTTCCATTCAATTAAAAAGTTGGATCCGGTACCACCTTCAACATCAATTTCGTCTATAATTATTTCCGTTGTTTCCATCGGCGCTATAAATATTGGTTGATTAAAGTACGTACGAACAAGCTTTCCATGAGTGTCAAAATATTCTGCTTTAAGGAGGTAAATCGTATCCAGATCGCTGGTATTACGCATACTGACCATTGCGGTTAAATTATGTGTTTTGTGTTCAGAATTGCTATAGATCTGAGAATAGATAGAAAGGTAAGATTTTCCATATTCGAGGGAATCCTTTGAACTAATATCTACCCGCCTTTTGGACCAATTTTCAGGGTTTGTCGAACTAATTTCCTTTTGCTCATTACACCCAAAAACTAAGGTAGTAATTAATAAAATCAGCATATATTTTTTCATTTCTTTCATTTCAAATGACATACAAGGTTCGTGAATAGTTTATTGCGAGGTACTAAAGATAGCAAAAGGGACAAAGCCATAATACAGTAGTAAGGATTTTCTGAAAGCAAAATCTGGCGCATTAAATTCTAAGCGTTTTACTCTTGCAATAGTTCTATAATAGTTACTACTAATTTTTGTGATTTTATTTCTTTGTTTTAAAATACCACAAGTAATTTAAATCATCATTTTTCAAAATAAAATACATGGCCACAGAGGCTATTAAAGTTGCTGGAAAACCTGAGCCAATGCCAAGAGGTGTAATTGCCAGGAAAAAAACAATAGCTCCAAAACTTGCAATACGAAATACCCATCCTTTGAGCAACATACCTATAGCTATTAATCCCTGTCCGAAAGCTATAAGTTTAACCATAGTAGTTATATGTGACCTAAACCATCCATTTATAAAATCAGCGTATAGGTCAAAAGGAGAAAAGACTGCATATTCTAAATAGTCATTCGGGTTATTTTGAGCTGTTGTGTAGTTTAGCCAGAAGGCCCAAAAGAATAATAGAGAAAAAAGCAATCGTGCTAATTTTGGTTTTCGAACAGCGCTGATCAAAAATAGAATAGCAATACTATTAGATAGTAACCATGGGATTAAATATTCTTTTAAAAGTTCCATCTATTGAGTTTAGAAAATCATGAATTACTATTTCGCTAGCGTTTCAATCAGTTTAGCACAACCACCATTTTTAATAAATTTTGTATGCTCATCTATGCTCTCAAAGTGCTCACCTGTTATATCAGAACATAATATTTTTGAATTCGTTGTTCTATGGAATTTGTTAAGTGTTTTTTTTGAATAGGTGTTTTTTAAAGGTGATTTCTTTAATTCTTCTCTACACCACCTAAGAGATTTCATCCAAATAGCTGCACTCAATGCCCCACATGCGGCGCCACTTAAACCAAGTCCGCCAGCGAATCCTGCAACCATCATCATTTCTTCATCACTAGCCCCCATTTTTTTAGCAACTTCTGTGGCACAGCTCATACAATCTTTGGTGGAATCAATTTCTTTCATTGAAAGGCCTTCTATAGCAGATTTTACAGCCTCCGGTGCCCATTGTTCGGCCAGGTTAAAACAGTGTAAGAACTTGCCGGAGAAAAAATACTTTGCCATACTCAATTTGCTCGAAAAGTCACATTGGGTAATATCGAGGCAATTTATGGTGTTTTCCCTTTCTGAGAATGACGCCATTAATTTTTGGGTGGCGTTAATAGCAACTGCAATAGCTTGATTTTGATCTTCGCATGTTCTATAGGCTTCTGCACCTACTGCCAAAGAAGCTCCCCAAAGCATTCCACATTGATGACCTTTCTGCATTATTCCTCCTGCCAATGAATCAGCAGCTCGTTCTTCCAGTTCTTTTTGATGACCAAATTCGCGGTTTAATATATAGAAGAACGTACGAGAGCATGTCCCCAACTTCCTAAACACTTTTTTTCCATCTTTAGGACCATCTTTAATATCATATAATTTAGGATCCATTTGAATGTTCTATTATGTATCTAGTAAGTTATACAGGATAAGAACGTAATCCTATGACCTTCATCAGGTTACAAAGAAAATATTGAAACACAAACGGTCTTTTAATTACAAAGTAGCGTGCTGATTGGTGCTCTTTTTCTGGAAAAGATACTTGTATTTAAAGAGCGCAAATTTTTATGGCCTGAGCTTGGGTTGCTATTTTTATTTGGGCTGAATTATAACTGTAGTAGTATCCTTTTTTATTTTTTTAATCTATTCTTCTCATTTTTTCCTAATTAAATTGAATTGTTCTTACATGAATAGTTACGCCTTTACTGCCTAAAAAAACGAAGCCCAGGGGTGTCTCTATAATTTTCTTATCTGCCGTCTTAAACTGGTCTATAGGAACTTCATAAGTTTCCCATGTATTAGTTACTTTAAGGTTAACTCTAGACTCGTTGCCATCATGAAGATCATACTTATCCTTCATCATCAGGGAGAATTCCTCACCACCGGTCTCACCTTTCATTTCAAGAATTACATTTTTGTATTTTGTAAAATCCATTTCAGTGACACGCCCATTAAGTGCTTCAATGCTGAAATAAGGTGAGCCCCAGGCAAAGGTATTTTCAGGATAGATTAAAACTGTATAATCATCCTCAAATTTTATCCCATCGTAATATTCGTTGCCAGATTGTGCATATATCAACCCGAACCCTGAAGGGACTTTGCCATTAATCAATAGATTCAAGAAATCAACTTCTGCGTATGTAAACAAGGTACCGCTAAAATCTATCTTGTTCTCTTCGTTAATATTCACTTCACCCTTATTGACCATTTCAATATATTTTTCACCAAGCAGAATTTGCTGCTCATATAAGTTGCTCATATTTGCTTCTTCAAAACTCTTAGCCAGGAGCGCGGTAGTATTTTCATCATTCAAAATCTCCAAAAATTTCTGTTGGGGATCCGTTGTCATATATTCCCACGGTCTCAAAAAAAGTGTACTTCCTTTATTTCTAAATTTATTGGACCAAGTTTGATAGTCGCTCTTCAACATCTGGTTGTATTCCTCTTCCTGCTTTTGTATACGTTCGGCAGCGGAGTAATAAGTGTGAAGTAATAATTCAATATCTGTTCCCTGAAGTTTACTTAGATAGATAGAATTTTTTAATGCTTCAAAAGAACTTGTATTGGGTTGGTAATAAATAGCAGTTGTTAAATCATCAAATGTGTTTGATATATAGGCGTAATCTATAAAAACCAAAGAGGGCTTTTGTTTATCTATATAGGCATTAAAGATAGAATCTGCATGTTTTCCAATATTTTCTCTGGCCGTTTTTATTAAACTCAGATATGTAATATCTGATCCAATAGCACTTGAAATACTTTTCATTAGACCATTCAGTTCCTTTTCTTGAATACGTTCTTCATTATTATTATTTATTTGAAGCGCGATTAATATTCCAATTACCACCAATATAATTTCTCCAATAGCATAAAGCAAGTATTTAGAGAACTTGCCTGCTTGGCCGGCAGACAGGTTTTTAGTGAGCAATTGTTGGCGAATTTTCCGAAAGAATTTAATCATAGGTTGGTTGGCTGGGGTTATTTATTTGTTGATGGAAGCCTGCTTTTTATGAATTTGAACTGCCCATTGTGATTCGATTCATGTTCACAAACATGAAACCATTTGCAATAGTTGTTGGTGGGTCCCCAGGGCCATTGCTCGTCTACTGTCATTAACCATTTGTCATCTCGTTTTGCGAATTCTTTGAGCGTGACTTCTCTGACATCTTTTAATTTTTGAAGATAGAAATCAAGATCGTTTCCTTTAATTGTTTTTTGTGCTTCCTCTCCCAGTCCTGAGGCAATGCTCCAGTTCTTTATATCTTCTTCCTCCCAATCACCCCATTCTTTCCCCTCAAAACTATGAATTTGGTAAAACCTTTCTGTTGCAGCTAAATGCATCAACATGGCCCCTATAGAATTGGCATTTTCATCAACCAGGTAATCTAGATCCTCTATACTCATATTTTTTACCGGGAGTAAGATTACCATCCGCATCCAATCCATCATAGATACCAGTGTTCCAATTTGTTGGCTATACCCCTTTTTAGGACCGATTATATTAATTCCGTCCTGACTCACTATGGGATTGGCCATGGCGGAGTGAGGCAATGCCAACAGACTCCCTGTTCCCAAAGCAAGTAAGGAGGATTTCTTAATAAATTTTCTGCGATCAATACTTTTGTTTTCGTTTTTCATTTTATATGGAATTTTATAATTCTTGATACTGTTTTTTACTATGATTTTGTCTCGCCTGTAGCTTCATGCCTTGTGGGCATTGATGGCCATTGCTTTTTCATCGGAAGTCATAAAAATCCGGCATAAATTTATTAACACATGGCATTATTATGTACTGAAGTTTCTTGTATATGTTGCATAGAAACCCAAAGTCAAATATCACAGCATTTTCATCCAATTTGAAGAAGTCCATGGTTACATATTCGGTCAGATTTGGTTGGCTGCAATCAAGACTCGTCAGATTAAATATAAAATAAATTTATGTAGGAAAAATAATCTGACTACTCATCAACGAGTCTTGAGTATAATACTTTGGTATTATCCCTATACCGGTTTTTAAAAAAGTATCTTTGTTTCCTATTATTTAACGGCTGATATTAATCATTCCTTCGCACAACTTTAGTGAATTGTATGGGCTTACTTCTTTAAGCCTTTTTAATGATTAATGTAACTCTGGTGACCAAATTAATGCCAGATTGCTAGCAAGTAACTATCTAATAGTTGTTTTAATCATACGCTTTGCCAAGGTAATTACTCTGCAATTCGTTTCAATTTATTAAAATATGACTTTATTAAAAATGGGTGTTATTGGAACTTCAAGAAAAGAAGATGAAAGACGTGTACCTATCCATCCGGAACATTTAAAAAGACTTCCTGAAAATATACGCAGACACCTTATTTTTGAGAAAGGGTATGGCGCGCCTTTTAATTTCACAGACGAAGAAATTAGTGAGTTAACAGGTGGGATGGCTACACGAAGTGAAATTTTATCCGACATTGGATCAGCTATTATAGCCAAACCTGTATTATCCGATTTAAAAGAAATGAAAGATGGCGGCATTATTTGGGGGTATCCTCATTGTGCCCAACAAATGGAAATCACACAAACGGCAATAGATAAAAAATTAACCCTGATTGCTTTTGAAGATATGTATGTGTGGCATCCCAACGGACAAATGGGACGGCATACTTTTTATAAAAATAATGAAATGGCCGGGTATTGCGCGGTCATTCACGCGCTTCAACTAAAAGGAATAGATGGGCATTATGGGAACCAAAGGAAGGTAATTATTTTTAGTTTTGGTGCTGTAAGCAGAGGCGCCATTTACGCTTTGAAAGCACATGGTTTCAGAGATATTACCATCTGTATTCAAAGACCAGATCACGAGGTTAGAGAAGAAGTTTTAAATGTACACTATGTGCGAATTAAAAAAGGAAACGAAAACGAGCCTCGGTTAGTTGTTGTTGAGCACGATGGTTCTGAACGATCGTTATTGGATCTCATACATGAGTCTGAGATAATAATTAATGGAACCTATCAGGATACTGATAATCCAATTGATTATGTAAAAGAAGATGAAAAATCTATGCTTAAACCTGGCACTCTAATTATAGATGTAAGTTGTGATGAAGGCATGGGATTTTATTTTGCAAAACCTACTTCTTTTAAAAATCCAATGATTGCAATTGACAAAATTGATTATTATGCTGTAGATCACACTCCTAGTTATTATTGGGAAAGTGCTTCAAGATCCATTTCTGCTGCATTAATGGTGCATCTGCCTTATGTGATAGCTGGCCGTGAAGGTTGGAATAACAATAGGACCATTAAAAATGCTATAAATGTTGATAATGGGGTGATTGTAAAAGACAGTATTCTTAGGTTTCAAAACCGAAATTCTAGGTATCCACATTTAATAAATGAGCTATAGAAGTAATCAGGAGTATTAAATTTTTATAACCGCATAAAATTTAGCAGACAGTATGAGATTTCTTCATTTTATGTAAAGCAAACCATTCGATGATCGCAGAAATAATTGTAAACAAACCAACACCTATTACTCTTAAAAAAGAATTGGAGTTATATGATCGCTCTACAAATTTTAAGCGTACGATTAAGGCCTTAGAAGCTGGTAAACCTGTTTTAATAGCCGGGTTATATAGCGATGGATTATTTCTGCTTAAGGCGTTGAAGGGACATCTTAAAAGAAAGATGCCTTACGAATCTTTTCATGAGCAACGTGCGTATAGGGCAGCCTATCGAAAGTTGTCCAATCTTATTTTAATAGAAGTGGTAGATCATACATTAGCAGTTAAAAAAGCTCCTTTTATTGGTTGGTTGGAAAAGCTTTATACGGAATCTGGCAATTTCTTTTTGTCATATCCTCAGATACAAGGACTAAACAGTGCCTGGCAATGGTATAAAAATGGGATCTCCATTCCGGTTTTGCGAAATAAGATACATCCGTATTACGGCGTTTATTTTCCAACACGTTTTGAGCATTTGGAGCTTTTTGATAATTGGTTAAAACGTTATGATGGATCGAAGAAAACAGCCATAAATGTTGGGGTTGGCAGTGGGGTCCTTTCTTTTCTAATGATTAAACATGGATTTCAGAAGGTTTTTGGGACCGATACAAATCCTAATGCAATTGTCGGATTATCTGAATTTATGGGTGACACAAAGTTATCCCGAAAGATAGAATTAGATTTTAATCCTCTTTTTGGGAAATTTGAAAAACAGACCGAACTTATTGTGTTTAATCCACCCTGGTTACCGGCATCTCAAAAACTCGATAGCATTGATGAAGCTATTTATTACAATAAAAACCTATTCACTGATTTTTTTGCAGGCGGCAAAACAACGACTTTTGCCAGAAGGCAAACTGCTACTCATATTCTCGAATCTGGCACAAATTACAAATGTGACCAAGGAACATCCAATAGAAAAGGAACTAGCACAAGGTGGCCGATTTCAATTGGAAAGATGCTTTAAAAAGAAGGTGAAGGTTGCTTCTAAAAAAACAAAACGCGATCTGCATTGGCGTTCTTCTGAAGAAGTAGAACTTTGGGTACTGACAAATAAGTAAGTTTTCACGGGAATTATCAGTAGTGCCCGGAACAAACAATTACTTATTTTCGTTGTGGAATTACCTTATTTTTTTATTCGATTATATTTTTTAAGCGATTCTATTAGTAAATCGTGCGGTAAAGCATACGCCTTATTACCATTAATTCCTTCCATAGTTTCAGCAGCTACCATCGCATTGATAATTGCTTCCTCAACTGCCTGCACAGTTGCTTCAAAAACCGGCATTAGCTGATCATTCGACATAGATTCTACTGTGGTTGTTTTATCTCGATTAAAGGCATTTTCATTTGCGGTTGAAAAGGCTAAAAATATATCTCCGGAACCATTACTTCCTCGTCCGCCTACAATTCCAACACCTAACGGAATTCTTTGTGCGATTCTTTTTAATTGATGCGGTAATAGTGGTACATCAGTTGCTACAATGACAATAATTGAGCCATCACCTTCCTGTCGTCTCGATTGTGGAGCGGCATTATATACATAATTTAAGGTGTCTTTTAATTCAATGCCAACAGGAACACCTGCGATGGATAAATTTCTTTTGGCCCCAAAATTGGATTGAACAAGTGCTCCAACGGTATAGAGTGAATCCTCTATTTTAAAGACTCTTGAAGAAGTTCCTGTACCCCCTTTAAAGCCCAAACACATCATGCCGGTTCCTCCTCCAACATTCCCCTCGGCAATCTTTCCCCCTGCGGTATTTTTAATAGCTTCCAAAACATGTTCTTCTTTTACGTGAAAACCATAAATGTCATTCAGGAAACCATCATACGTTTCAGCTACTACAGGGTAGGTGTACCACCAATCTTCTCCGCTATACCAATCTGTATCTACGTACCATTTTAATACTGCATCTCGAACAACGCCAACACTATTAGTATTGGTTATCATAATAGGTGTTTCTAAAAATCCCGATTCTGTTACCCAGGTAGTGCCTGTCATTTCTCCATTTCCATTTAGGCTGTACCAGTTTGCATAAACCGGACTAAACTTTTTGGCTTTTCCTCTCGGGAATATTGCAGTAACTCCGGTTCTTATTGGGCCTTTACCAACTATATTTTCTCCTTTCCCAGAAATAATAGTGCTATATCCTACCTCAACACCTTTCACGTCTGTAATAGCATTGAATTCTCCTGTTGCACCAACAAATGGAACGCCTAGATCTCTTGCTCTTGGTTTTTGTCCGTAAAATTGACAAAAAATAAGCATTGCGATAAAACCTATAAATGTTCTTTTCATATTGGTTGGTTTTTATGTAGTTATACGGTTTTTGGTTCATCCGGACCATGATTGCGCCCATTAATCTCCTTATCTGAAGGATTCTCTTTTTTATCATCATTTCAGATTACTATGGTATTCATTTTATGTAGGTAGATGTTGGAAATAATTAATAAGACAAGTAATCCTAAATTAATTAGTGTAAGGACCATTGGATCTTTATGCACACTATGCGCAACAATTGCCGTTAATAAAAACAATCCTACTCCTGCATACGTCCATTCTTTAATCTGAATAGGTACTATGGGTACAAGTAGAATGACAACGGCAAGAAGTTTTAAAATGGCTAATTGAATCCGGAAAAAATCGGGAAAGCCTAAGGTTGTTACACCTTCTATAGTTGATTTACTAAATATGTATGAATAGCTACTCCATAATAGAAAAAGAGCAAGTAAAATGGTGGTTGTCCAATATGTAATCTTCATGGATACAATTTTAACAAAATTCGACTAAAGCGCGATTCTGAAATCGCAGATGTTTTCGTTAGTCGATTTTAAACAACTCGTAAAATCTTCTCCATCTTACGGCCTCTGGCTAACTCATCTACCAACTTGTCTAAATACCTTGTCTGTTGCGTTAAAGGATTTTCAATTTCTTCAACCCTATAGCCACAAATTACTCCGGTAATGAGTTTAGCATTTGGGTTTAATGCGGCACGCTGAAAAAACTGTTCAAAAGTTGCTTTGTTCTCAATAAGTTCTTTCAACTTTTTTTCATCAAAACCGGTTAGCCATTCAATTACCTGGTGTAATTCTTCTTTCGTTCTACCTTTCTTCTCAACTTTTGTGAGATAATGCGGATATACAGAGGCGAATGACATTTTTGCAATGCGTTCATCGTGGTGGCTTGTATCGCTCATTTTTTTAGTATTTTGTAGATTGACATTATTACCAAAGGATATGGTTAAGGTCTTCTCGAGCCCCGGCCGTTTATCCAATAGAACCAGTTCTAGTTTTATTAAAAATAGGAAATATTGTATTGGGATTTTAAGTAGCATTGAATTATCACCCTTGTTGGTAATAGTTTTAATTCAATCCTATTTGTTCTTAAACAAATATTCAACAATTATAGCGGCTGCATTCTGGCTTCCTTTTAGTGAAGGATGAAATCCATCAGAAGAATAATAATCAAAATTTTGTGTTGTATCGAAATGCTTTTTCCATTCCTCACCAACCGGACACAGAATAGCATCATTGATCCTTGCTGCATCTGTGTAATTCTTAATTACGCCCTTAAAAGTGTGGTAATAGGTTAAGGAAGGCCAAACCATGAAATAACTTAGTTTGGCTCCGTTTTTATTACATAAATCGGAATATTTTTTACCGTATTCAATTAGGATTTCCCTCCCGTTATGCTGAGATGATGGCCCTTGTTGAATAATAACAAAATCGTATTGATTTCTTTTTATTTCTTTTTGGACCTTTCCATCATTCCAATGATCTATTATCGCATAGTTTGGAAGAGCTATCATTTTCGTTTTTATAATGATGCCTTTTTGTCTCCCCGCATTCTCTACAAGTTCAGGAAGATTATTAGTAGCTGTAAGACTATTCCCAATAAACAAAATAGCAATTTCTGTATTTGAAAAATCATTACTAGTTGTAGATCGATGTGACGAAATGCAAATTATGCTTATAAAGAATAGTAGCGCAAATTTTATTTTAATCATATTACATAAATTATTGTCATGCCATCCGGCCCTTATGGTATTAGTTAGTTTATTACTTTTTGATGATCATAGCTGAACACTCTTCTTAATTTCCATTCATTTTCTTCAAGAATCCAGAGATGAATAAATTTCGCGTTGATCTCTAACTCTGTTGGCATGTTATTTTTGACTTTATAAAACTCGTGATCACCAGTTTGAATAGCTCCATACAACTCATTATTTTCATATAGAGGAAAAACAGCCATTTTGTTATGGTCTAATTTTCTATATGTGTTCTTACATATCCATGAAAGATCCTCTACCATAATATCTGAAGCTAATTCATCGGCTTCATCAATTAGTGCGCCACCTTTGTCATGATAGAATTCGAAATTTTTACTAATTAGTTTACGAGCTGTTGTACTATCACATTTATTATATGCAACATCAAAAAAAAGACTATCTAATGACTTAATTGTGTGAAATAGGTCAAGATTGTTCTCACTAGTTGAAGCAGACATCTTGCTTACCACCCTGTCTGAAATACCCTCCTTTTTTGAATTGTAATTTTGACATCCGGATATGATAACACACATTATAGTAATCTTTACAAATAACTTCATGAGTGATTATTAATAATTAATGCCAGCGGTCCTGGCCATTCTTGGCGACGGCTTTTTATATATGTGGCACAAATTTTTCAAAATTATCTCCTGTCAATTTATATACGCCATTATTTTGTGTGCCAACCCAAAGAGTGCCTTCATTGTCTTTAAAGATTGTGAAAAGTGAAATATTATTTTCTCCATCTTTTAAAGGGTATTGTACTAGTTCTGTTCCATTATTATGCCAAACACCATTATCATAACTTAGCATCCACATATCGCCGTTATTGTCTAGAGTCATTGACATAAAATACAAACTTTCTATGCCTTTATTTTTAATACCATACTCTTGTTGATAATTTATTGGTGTAAGCTTATTTGTTTTTGAATTGGCAGGTAATATTTTGTATTTGTACTTTGGATTACAGATCCAGATATATCCATCTTGGTCCTCTATGATTGAGCGAATTCCAAATGACCCACCATTAGGTGTTTCTGTCAACTGTTTTTCATACATCCAACTAATTTCGTTCCCATCGTATCGATAAACACCTAAACTGGAGGTGCCAAACCAAACACTTCCTTTACTGTCTTTGTATATAGTGTAAACGCCATAAGGATTGTAGGTAGCATTAGGGTATATTGAATAGAATTCATCTTCCATTTTATTTTTTGGGAATTGTAAATGATATACATGCTCCCCATCAAATCTATAAGGTCCGTTGTTGTCCCATCCCATTCTAAACCATAAATCGCCTGGTTCCGATTTCCATTCATTCTTGACATTATTTTCAACTACTTCCAAAGTTGTAAAGTGTTGCCCGTCAAACCTACATACCGCTTCTGGTGTATCAAAATATAAAATACCCTGCAAATCTTCCTGGATGCTTAAAATGCTATCGCTGCAAAGTCCATCTTTTTTGGTAAACTGTTTCAATGTTTTTCCATCATATTGGAAAATTCCGTTTCCACTACTTCCAAACCAGTAGGTGCCCTTTTGGTCCTGGTAAATAGCCGATATTTTACTGTCAATTTCCGAAACCAACTGGCCTATGGGCAATGAATTGTTTAGGGTTTGGTTAAATTCCTTTTGCTCTCTCTGTCCTTTACATGAGGTAAATAAAATTAGAATACATAGTGGCCCACCTAATTTTAACGTATTCCAAATCATGTTATTGATTTTTCACCAATCTTCTTACAGCCACCCACTGTTTTAGCATATCTCTGGCATCTTGCGCGGGATAGCCTAAAACTGTTTTTCCTGCTTCCACATCATTCATTACTCCGGAGCCAGCGCCAACGGTTGCGCCAGAATGTATGGTGGTGTGGTCTTTTATAGAGGCACTTCCACCAATAATAACCCCATCACCTAAGGTCACAGAACCTGCAAGTCCGCTATGCCCGGCCATAATACAAGAACGCCCCATAATACTGTTATGGGCTATTTGTACCAGGTTGTCTATTTTACAACCATCACCAACAATAGTAGAGCTGAATTTTGCTCTATCAACACATGAATTAGCGCCAATTTCAACATAATGCCCAATTATGACGTTACCTATCTGCGGTATCTTTACCAATCCCCTGCCATCGTCACTTGGTCTATATCCAAATCCATCCGCCCCAATACTTACATTGGTATGAAAGATACAATGGCTGCCAATAATACAGCGTTCGCGTATAATGGTCCCGGACCATACAACAGTGTTATCACCAATAATGGTCTCATCAAATACACAAACATTTGGGTATAAAACTACACCGCTTGCCAATTCAACATCCTTTCCTACATAACAATTTGCACCAATCTTACAGCCATCCCCAATTTTTGCGGTTTCGTGTATTACAGCTGTTGGATGAATATCCGTGTCAAAAACAGGTGCTGGCGGATTAAAAAGCTCCAATATTTCTGCCATTGCCAAATCAACATTTTTTACTTTGAGAAAAGCACGATTGGCACCGGGATCAATATTAAGATTATTACCTATTAGGGCAGCACAGGCTTTGGAATCTGGCCAAAATTTCGCATATTTTGTGCTTCCAATAAATGTGATCTGATTGCTGTTTGCCTTTTGTAATTCCTCAGGCCCTTCAATTTTTTGGCTGGTATTGCCTATTAATTCACCTTTTACAATGTTGTTGATTTCATTTATGGTGTACGATGTCATGTGTAATTGTATAGATTGATTAGATAGTTGTAAAGTAAGGAAAAAAGTGAACTCTATATTATTTTTGAGATTGAACAGTCTGAAAAAACGCTCGTTTTAATTGCGTTTATTTTTTTGTGGTCAATTGTTTTTATTAAAAAGTAGGGGAGTAGTCAAAGAAAAATATCTTGAGCATTTTTTATATATGTTGTTGGCCACTAGATTATTCTGTTCTGTCTGGTTTTAAGCGTAGGCTTTTCTGAAGTACTTTTTTCGTAACCAAAATGAAACCCTAACCAATAAAATCAGCGCGGGAACTTCAACTAAAGGACCAATAACTCCTGCAAATGCTTGACCTGAATTCAATCCAAAAACAGCTATGGCAACTGCAATAGCCAATTCAAAGTTGTTTCCTGCAGCCGTAAACGCTACCGAAGCGGTTTTGTCATATTCCGCTCCTGTTGCTTTCGTAAAGAAAAAGCCAATAATGAACATCAAACTAAAATAGATAAGAAGTGGAACAGCTATGATTAACACGTCCATGGGAATTTCCACAATCAGTTCTCCTTTTAATGAGAACATTATAATGATCGTAAATAATAATGCAATTAAGGTTAATGGTGATATGGTCGGGATAAATTTCGTTGTGTACCATTCTTCGCCTTTTAATTTAACCAAAACAAAGCGACTCAAAATTCCTAAAACAAACGGAATACCTAAATATATAGCCACACTTTCCGCAATAGTACCAATTGAAATATCTACGATAGCCCCATCAAATCCAAAATAAGGCGGAAGAACAGTAATAAAAATCCAGGCATAAAAACTGTATGCAAAAACTTGAAAAATACTGTTTAACGCTACTAAACCTGCACCGTATTCGCTACTACCTTCGGCAAGGTCGTTCCAAACAAGGACCATTGCAATACAACGAGCCAAACCAATCAAAATGAGTCCAACCATATATTCCGGATAATCCCGTAGAAATGTGATTGCCAAGACGAACATTAAAACAGGGCCAATTATCCAATTAAGAATTAATGAAATAGAAAGGATCTTTGTATTTCGGAAAACTTTTGGCAAAAGTGAATAATTGACCTTTGCCAATGGCGGATACATCATTACAATTAATCCGATGGCAATGGGGATATTTGTAGTTCCTCTGCTGAAAGAGTTTATGATGTCTGGAAATGAAGGAATAAAATAACCAATTCCTATACCCAATGCCATTGCAAAAAAGATCCAAAGTGTCAGAAATCTGTCGAGAAAACTTAATTTTTTATTGGATCCCATATTGAAGAATTGATTTGAGAGATAACATAAAATAGGTATGCCAATTGGCTTTTTCAGTTAGTGGGTAACGGTATGATAAATCAACCAATAGCCCAAGGTACTGTGGTTTATCTACCTTAGAAATGCGTTTATTAATTCAAGTTCTCTATTACCTTTAAAAGTTTTTGCTGAACCTCTAAAGCAAGGCTCCCTAATGCTTCGTTTTCTACTGCACCCATAGAAGCAATAGGATCCACAACGGACACTTCAACTTCTCCATTTTCATGTTCTTCAACTATTACATTACAAGGAAGAAGCACACCTATCTTATCTTCACTGGTCAATGCTTTATGAGCAAAATGTGGATTACAAGCACCTAATATTTTGTATTTCTTAAAGTCCACATCAATTTTATTTTTCAGTGTTTCTTTCACATCTATTTCGGTTAATATGCCAAAACCTTCAGTCTTCAATTCAGCTGTTACTTGTTCGATTGCTTCATCGAAGCTTTTACCAACCAATACCTTGTTAAAATAATAGCTCATAGTTTTTATATTTAAAATTTTACACTAAGTGATCTCTTTGTTTGTTTTTGACGAATCAGATAATAATTCATTAATCTCATTTAGTTCCTTCTTAGTTATATGTCGCCATTTACCAAGAGGGATATCTAAATTAATATTCATAATACGATAACGTTCCAATTGACGCACCTTGTTGCCCAGATGTTCACACATGCGTCTAATTTGCCTGTTAAGACCTTGGGTAAGGATAATTCTGAAACGATACTTATCTATCTGTTCCACAAAACATTTCCTTGTAACCGTGTCCAAAATAGGTACCCCGTTGCCCATTTTATGTATAAAGGATTTGGTAATAGGTTGTTCTACAGTTACTAAGTATTCCTTTTCATGATTATTTCTGGCACGAAGAATTTTATTTACTATATCGCCATCGTTTGTTAACAGAATTAAGCCCTGACTATCTTTATCGAGTCTTCCAATAGGAAAAATACGTTCAGGGTAATTGATATAATCAATAATATTGTTTTTCTCTCTTCGGGTGTCTGTTGTACAAACAATTCCTCTCGGTTTATTAAAAGCAAGGTAGACCGGTTTATTTTCCTGGCCGGTAATTAGTTTTCCGTTTAAACGAATTTCGTCTTTGGAGGATACTTTACTTCCTAATTCCGCAACTACACCATTTATTGTGACCTGTTTTAGTCCAATAAATTTATCAGCCTCTCTGCGTGAACAATACCCAATTTCGCTAAAATATTTATTTATGCGAACCAAATTCTTATCTTCCATATGTTCGCTAAAATTGATTGCAAAGTGTTGGTGTATGATTAGTTGTTAAAAATGTCTGGCGGACTTTTCTGAGGAACTAAGTTATGTTATTTGTTCGACTTTTCATCGTCTTAACAATCTTAAGCCAGACCTTATACACGCATCCAGGATTCAAACATTTCCATTAGGTCACCCACAGCTAATGTTGCCCAAAGTATCACAAGGCCCAGGATAATTTTTACCACAAACGGAATTGAGAACCCGAATTTCTTCTTCAGAAATGCACTTGTAGAAGGTAAGTAAATCAAGGAAAGTAAAAGATAAAATATTCCCGGAACAGGATGTATAAAAATTAAATTTAGCACTCCCAGTATAAAAAAAAGCACAACAAAAATCCAACTTACTATATTGGAATAGCTCGATTTATTTTTCATTGTACTTAATTATTAAATAAGGGATTAAGGGCTCAATTTTATTGATTTTTATGCCTTTTAATTTCTTCCTCAGTAAAGCTTAATAATCTTGCGGCATTATTATAAAAAATATCTTCTTTTTGTTCCATAGACAGAAAATTAGCTGAGTTAACGGTAGCAATAGCATCATCAATGGTATCTACCCAAATCATTTGATCCGTTCCAAACATGATCCTTTTACCGAAGCCAGCATCCACCAGCCCTTTTAAGAAATGGTGAAATTCTTTTTTAGGTAAAACCCAAACAATTGCACCAAGATCCACATATACCTGTGGATGTGCATACATAAGAGCCTTCATATCGTCTAAATAAGGCCAACCTGCATGCATTATATAAATTTTCATTTTAGGATGTGATATCAGAATTTCTTCCAGCTGCAATGGTTTGCCCTGAAATGCTCTTGTTTTAGGATACATAATATAGGCGCCTCCCGGAGGACCTCCAGGTAGCATATGATATGCTATTGGAATACCCAATTCTTCTGCCAAATCAAAGTATTTTTCTAAGCTCTTGTCAGTTGGCAATATACCTTGATAGTTAGGGGCTACTTCGCCCAATACTTCTAATTTACCCTCTTTGTGTCTTTGCCTCAGCTCATCTGTTGACAGAAAATGATTGTTTCCAATTATTATTTTCTCAGGAGCATAATCATACCACAGCTCTCCTTGTGACACCATTGCTTTGACAATATTATTTTCCTCAAATTTTGCAAAGGTTTCCTCTTTTAGTTTTTCCATGGAAGAAGAAGCTTTGTAGACCTTGCCAGTCATCGCAAGATCCATTTCCTGACCCAGCATTCTGCTAAATGAACTATTCTCATCAAATGCATGGATATGCATATCTATTATTGGGCCTGTATAATATGTTGAATCATTAACCGAGCGAGGAGATGCAAGATCTTGAGCTTCAGAGCTAAAAGAGATTATCAGAAGAATTAAAAACCAGAATACGCATGTTTGTGTTTTCATAATTTTGACGTTTTGTAGATAATAGTCTCAGCTATAATTATGTAACAACTGAGGCAGGTTATAGCCGTTATTGTGGCACTGTTAGTTTACTGAAATTACAATTTTACCATGGTGCAGTCCATCCCCAAATCGTTGAATCGCCCAGGGTATTTTCTCAAAAGTATAAGGACCGTCAATAACACAATTTATTTTGTTCTCCGCATATAGCTGATTAATGTAGTCCAGGTTCTTATTAGCTTTTAACATAACCATGTGAACACGTTTTTTGCTAAATAACTTTAACAACGGACCCATATACAGCATTTGCAACAACTTGCCAGACCTGCCACCTATTGAGACGTATTTTCCTTCCGGTTTTAGAACCTTTAAAAATTTCCAGAGCGATCTACTGGTCCTGCAATCAAGTATTAGATCATATTGCTGATCACTTTTGGTAAAGTCTTGTTTTTTATAGTCAATTACCTCGTCATACCCTTGATTTTTCATCGCTATTAATTTTTCACCCGTATCTACCCCGGTAACATCTGCCTTATAAAGTTTTGCTATTTGAAGTCCAAATGAACCAACACCGCCACCACCTCCATTGATCAATATCTTCTGGCGATCTTTAATCTGGCCTACATCCCGCAGTCCTTGTAAGGCGAGCATTGCTGCGTGTGGAATACTGGTTGCCTCTTCAAAACTCATGCTATCCGGCTTATGAGCAAGTGCTTTCTCGTCTATACAAAGAAACTCAGCAAAACTACCATATCCGAAATCTGAGATATCACCGTAAACGGCATCACCGACTTTAAAATTTGTAGCACTATCTCCAACTTGCTCCACAATTCCTGCCACCTCCATACCCGGGATCATTAATTTTTTTTTGGGACTAAATATTCCAAAGAACAGACGATAAGCAAAAGGTTTGCCGGTGGTAATGCACCAATCGTAATCATTGATCGTTGTTGCACAAACTTTAACCAGTACCTCGGTATTTTTAGGTTCAGGTTTTTCGGCTTCTATAAGCCTAAGTACCTTATCTGGCTCTCCGTAGTTTTTAATAGTATATGCTTTCATTTTATTGGCCACAGATTAATAAGCATTATAAAAGTCAATTATTGATTTCTTAAAATTTGCAGGTGATTCTATATATTCAAAATGGCCACAATTTTCATAAAGATAAAGTTCCGAAAAAGGTATTTTATTTTTTATTGCTTCTGCCCCATCGACAGAAAACACACTTTCAGTTCCTTGAAGAATCAAAGTGGGACAAGTTATTCGATATAATTGATCGTGAATATCATATTTTCCTAATTTGTTTCTAACATGGTTATTGGTAATATCAATCTTTTTAGTACTGATAGAGTCAAAACCAAGAGTGAGTTTCGAAGTATCCCTTGGATTTGCAAAATAACTGGTTAAGAATGTTTTATAGTATTGGTTATATGAAACCGGATCATAGGCTTTAAATGCAGTTGATTCCGATATACTATCCAGATATGCCGATTGCTCTTCAGTAATCCGCGAGTTAATCATTTTTATTTGATAAGGTGTTCGCAGTTCATAGCTGGCAGCATCTGTATCAACTAATATTAATGAGCCTAAATTAGATGGATATTCTATTCCATAGAACATGCCTAATAAACCACCAAAGGAATGTCCCAGCAGATTAACTTTTGATAAACCAAAATGTCTTCTTAATTCTTCCAGGTCATGGACAAAGCTTTCAATGTTCAGATTAGTTGAGTCATTTTCCCCTTCAGACCAACCACTTCCTCTTTGATCATAGAATAATAATGTAAATTCAGATGAGAGAAGCGAGTCTATTTGAGGCTTCATATACTTGTGACTTAATCCAGGTCCACCATGAAGGATAATTAAAGTATCTCCCTTACCAGAAATTGAATAGTAGTGTTTAGCTGCATTTATGTTAATGTAACCACTATTGGAATTATCAATTTCTTGCTTGTGTGCACAGTTTATTATTGACAGCAATCCCATGAAAAATATAAGCTTTTTTAAGTGCATATAATTTCTATTTAATTGTGCCAAACGCTCGTAGCTTTGATTTGTTTTGCTTTTCAGCGAGCACGGACTGTTTAACCACTAAAGCCAGTTTTAGGGTATTTAAATATAGGAATTTCTAATGTAGTATTAGGGAAGAGCTGCCCTATAGCCGTTGTTATGGACAGATTTTTATATTATTATCACAAATAGAAAAAGCCTATCATAATTGATAGGCTTTTTTACAAAAATACATTGAAAAGTAATCTATTAAACTACTTTGACATTTGTTGCGTTCAATCCTTTTGGACCTTCTTCTACATCGAAGCTTACTTTGTCCCCTTCTCGGATTTCATCAATTAGTCCATTAACATGTACAAATACATCTTTGTCACCTTCTTCTGGAGTGATGAATCCAAATCCCTTAGAATTATTGAAAAATTTTACTGTTCCGTTACTCATGATTTAAAAATTTAATTACCATGCGAAGGTAGGGCTTTATTATGATTACGCATAATAGTCTTGGCTATGATTCCTACCTGCAAACAGACAGGTCGGAAAAAGCAAGCCCTGGAAGTTGAAGCATTAAAGCTAGTTTTAGTTTTATTTATAAATGGAAAATTTTGTATTTGTGCTGAAAGAGCAGTGAATTATAGGCGTTGTTAGCAACTGTTTTCATTTAAAGCTATTAGATAATTCAGTTAAAACATGCATCGCTCTTTTTGAATCTTTTATATCAACGAAAATATGGTCGTGATAATATCCAGCTATGACATTGCAGCTTATATTATGCTTAGTTAATTCAGTTGAAAATATTGCTGTCAAACCTACTGCGTCTAGAGATGAGTGAATCATTAATGTTATCCAGGAAGCAATATATTCATAACTTAAATCTAATTCGTCTGCTTTTTTTCTTTCAATAACTATAGTAGTTCCTTCTTTTTCTTTGAATTCACAAACTGTATCATTTCGATTAATCTTATTTAAATCCTTTACTGTAGTAAACACGTATTCTCCTAAATTCAGTTTGGGAGTCATTCCTTTTAATAATTCAGAGATATTTGTTTCTCCAGCCATTTTTATATTTTATTCAACTTTGCAACGGTCTTATTTAAGTTGTTGTAAGCAGTTATTTATTTTTATAATTCTATTTGAAATAGAGTTCTTTAATGAAATGAATTCTCTTTCCAGGAATGACCAGTTTCCCGATGTCCTTTTTTGGTATTAAATTCTTATCGGCTAATTTTTTTCCATCAATATAAGTTAGATAAACAATAAGATAAAAGAAAAATAGACCTACAAATTGGCCGGAATTTATAATATCAAATTCACTAAGTAAAAATATTGCGGCTAAAGGAACTAGGATCAATAAATAGTATGTTATTAGATTCTTCATTTTTTATAATTGATTAAGTTTAGGTTTTGTTAGCACCAGTTTCTACTTTTTTTCTTCACGCAAAATTTTCTCCATTTTACGACCTCTTGCCAATTCATCAATCAGCTTTTCCATACGTCTACATTGTCTATACAATTCAAATTCATCCTCTATTTCTTCAATTCGATAACCACAAACGACTCCTTTAATCAAGTGTGCGTTTGGATTTATTTTAGCTTTTTGAAAAAATGTTCTAAAGGTTGCTTTTTCATCAATAAGTGCTTGTAAAGCATCTTGATCAAAACCAGTAAACCATTTAATTACTTGATTGAGTTCTTCTTTTGTTCTTCCATTTTTCTCCAATCTATTCAGGTAAAGTGGATAAATGGATGCAAATATCATATTGGCAACCTTTTCATTTTTTTCGGCTGTAACTTTCATTTTTATTTGATTTTGAATTGATTGGTGCTAACGGTTTGTATAAGAGCAGTAGCGGATTTGTTGCACTTCCTCTTATGATTAGCAATTTACTTAATAAAAAAATAGCGGTTGAGTTTGCACCCGAACCGCTATTGCTTTTATACTGTGTTGTAAGTAGTTTTATTTCAGTTCTTTCAATAAAGTTTCAGCAGCTAGCTTTCCTAAATCATTTGAGGCTAAAGGACTTGCACCGGTAATTAATTTTCTGTCCACGACAACTGTATTATCAGACTCAGTATTAATAATGTTAGCACCTAAGGCTTTCAGTTTTTCGCTTAAGCCCGAAGGCATTTTACCTGGTAAATAACCAATCATTGGAGTCTGTTCATCTACAGCATCTGGGAATACAGCCATGTCGTATCCTTTATAAAGAAATTCTTGACCATTAAGTGTGGTAGATAGAAACGAACCTGGTCCATGACAAAGGCTTATGGTGAATAGATCACTGTCATGTGCCCAATTCAAAATTTCCGAAACATTTTCATCTTCAGGAATACCGATCATAGCTCCGTGTCCACCGGGTACAAAAACTGCCGCATACGATGCTGATTCTGTGAATGATGAGTTAATAAAGCTTTGAAGGCTTATAGGGTTCTCAAAACTAGACTTGTATTCATCAAAGATGGCTTTCATCTGCTCGTCTTTTCTTGGAAAGGCCCACATTTCAAAAACGACAGGCTTTCCTGTTTGTGTAGCAATTTCAAAATTAAAGCCAGCATTTTTAAGATGCAACATAGGAACTAGAGATTCAATGGGGTGATTTCCTGTAGAAAACGATTTGCCATTCTTCATTTTCAAGTTTTTGTGTTCTGTGAAAATGACCAAGATTTTAGATTTGTCCCCTTCGTATTTTTGATAGGGAATTTTTTCAAAATCGCTTACTTCAACAGTTGCTAAGGAGAGTGCTAATTTTGACGGACTGTAAGAGCCATCGGCCTCTAATTTTGGTCTACTCGTAAAATACAACACTACAACGGCTAGGGCAATGAAGCTTGCTAATCCAATTAATATTTTTTTCATCATGATTTCTAAGTATTTAAATTAATAAATGTGAGTTCGTCTTAAGCTATATTAATTACAATTTTTCCTTTAGCCCTACCTGATGCCAAATGTTTGAATGCTTCAATGCTCTCAGAGAATGGATACACTTTATCAAGGATTGGTTTAATCTTTTCATCTTCAATCATTGATTTAATTTCATTTAAATGTGCGCCATTGGGGTGCATGAAAATGAATTTGTAAACAGCTTTCTTATCATTACTTGCTTTAGCTAATTCCTCTGGTAATTTATAATTGGTCATACCGAACATTCTAGCACTCGCTTCATCTAAAGGACCCACAACGCTTACTACTATTCCACCTTTTTTAACAACTTCAAAAGATTCGAGAGAATAGTTTTGACCAAGTGTATCAAACACAATATCTACATCTTTGGCTATGTTTTTGTAATCTTCCGTTTTGTAGTCAATTACTCTATCTGCACCCAGCTCTTTAACCCATTCTACATTGCTTGTACTAGTGGTAGTATAAACATAAGCTCCTTTTGCTTTGGCATACTGAATAGCGAAACTTCCAACACCACCAGAACCTGCATGAATTAGAACTTTATCGTTCTCTTTTATGCCTGCATGTTCCAAGGATTGGAAAGCTGTAAGACCTGCTAACGGTATACTTGCCGCTTCTTCAAAAGAAATGTTGCCAGGTTTTTTTGAAACTGCGTCACTAGTTACAGCAACGAATTCTGCCAATGTGCCCATTTGCTCTTGCGGTACTCTAGAATAAACCAAGTCACCAATTTCATAATTGCTTACTTCATTTCCTTTTTCTACAACAATTCCACTTACATCATAAGCGGAAGTACTCGGCAATGGAATAGGAAGCAAACCTTGTAGGTTTCCAAGGATAATACTTTTGTCTATTGGGTTAATGGCAGCAGCCTTAACTTCAATAAGAACGTCTTTTGCTTGTATTGTTGGTTTGCTTACTTGGTTAAAAGTCAAGCTGTCTTTAATGTCACCGTATTTTACTATTTGTAATGCTTTCATATTTGTATCGGTTTTTTTTATTATTAGTTCGATACAAAAGTGGCGTGATTATTTTGAGGAAAATTTACCCTATGGTAAGAAAGCTATTTTTTTACTTTTTCTACTCTAATTCGACTCAAGCTTTGTTGCGTGATTCCTAAATAAGATGCGATGTGATAATTTCGAGTATGCTGCTCTATGTCGGGATATTGCTTTAAAAATAAATCATACCTCTCGGGAGCACTTAATTGTAGTTGATTCAAAATGCGCTTATGTAAACTAACTACATGACGCTCTAAATTATGTCTTTGATAAGATTCAAATTCCGGGAAACGTGCATGTATTCCATCTAGTTCTTTAGCGTTGAATTCAATAACTTTCGATTCTGAGAGACATTCTACGGTAAGCGTTGCGAGCTCATCAGTATGAATAGCTATGTAATCGCTGATCCACCAGTTTTTGATTGCAAATTGTAAGGTGTGTTCTCTGCCGTTTTTATCAATACAATAAGATCTTAAACAACCTTCTGTAACAAAGAATGATTTCTTTACCACTTGTCCTTGGCGGATTAAGACTTCTCCCTTAGGAAGTTTTTTTTCTTTCGATATGGAATAAATAAATTCTTCCGCTTCTGAGCTTAGATGTAGACTGCTTTTTATTTTATTGATTAAATCTTCCAATTCCAGTTTTTGATGTAATTACTTACAACGGCTTTGGCTATGATTGCGGCGCGATGTTAGGGGCGAAGCTCAACGAAGGGTCTTCTGCGGTTAGCAAAGGAAATTCGCGCTGGCAAAGCGAGCCCTGGCCGTTTATCCATTTAAGCCATTTCTAGTTTTATTTAAATGTAGGAAATTTCAAGGAAGTTCTAAAGCAGCGATGAATTATAGCCGTTGTTGTGCCTGCCTGCCGGCAGGCAGGCTTAGGTTATTTTTTTAATTCCGCTTCTATAAGTTCTAAAATTTCCACAATTCTTTTTCTTAAACTCATAGATTGGCTATTGGTGATTTTGCTGAAAGAAGCACAAAGGGCTACATGATCTTCAAAATTTGAATTGTCTAATAAATTAGATATGTCAATATTCTTTTTTGAATTTTTAACAACAAATTTGGTTTTAGTGTCTTTATCCAAATGAAAAGATTCAAGGAGATTGTATTTCCAATATTGATTGATTACAGTTCTATAAGAATAATGATCTAACAATGTTGAAGTATGTCTGGTTCTGTAATCTCGCCACGCAACTTCTTCCTCAGTGACTTGAATTATTTCACTTGTCCAGCGTGATAATTTTTCTTTTAAACTAGAATTACGTATAAATTGTATTCTACCAGAGCTTGAAATGTCATTGACAATAGGGTCAAAAGTAGGAGCAAGCAAAGTTGGTCCTATATATTTTAGAATACTATCGGTATTTCGTTTTTCAGGATGATCTACATAATCGAGCAACTTTAATGATGCAAAAATCATATCGTTTCGCAATCCTATCTTGTTGTCCAATTGTTCGAGATTACTTTGAAATTCAGATTCTAGTTGTATTAATAATTCAATCTCTTGTGTATGTTCTTTTCTATTTTCATTCCAGTTATTGATTGATAGGGCAATCAAAATACCAATAACCACAAGTACAATTTCACCAATGGCATATTTTAAGTATTTGGCGTTTTTATTTTCCATTAGAAGTGATTTACGAATATGACGGAAGAATTTTATCATTTGTTTTGTTTGTGCCTGCCTGCCGGCAGGCAGGGGGGACGGTAGGCAGTCTTTCTTTATTTTAAATTAATTCTTTATTAATTAAATCTAAAACACGTTTAATATATACTTCGATATTTTCTTCATTTATAACAACATAATATTGATTCATGTAGTAGTCGTAAATAACACCATCTACTTCAAGTGAATTTGTGAACTCTCTGTAGTTTTCGTCAGAAACTTTAATGGGGCTTATTTTCTTTTGTCTTTGATAGTCTGGCCTATCTTGTGTTAGGTCTGTATTTCGTGCAGGAATATGTTTTCTAATTATAGGAAGAAGATGATTCAACCAATGATCGCGTCTAATGATGACGTCTTCTCTTAAGTCATTTAGCTCTCCCGACCACTGACTAAGATAGACTTTTAGCGAATCACTTTGGATCAGATCCAACTTGCCTGAACTGATAGCTTGATTGATATAACCTATGCTTGGATCAAAAGTGGCATAGACATTTAAATGACCAACTAAACTATCTATTTGTTCAGATCTTTTAAGATTCATATCAGTTTCTAAAAAATAATATGCGGCTTCCAGTGACTTAATATTGATAGCATGATCTGAGTGAAGTTCATTCAGGTTTTTTGTAAACTCCTGTTTTAAATTTTGCAATAGTATCTGTTCTTCTGTTCTGTCGTCTTTGTAGTTATTCCAATTATTAATACTTAAAGCAATCAAAATTCCTATAACTACAAGAACAATTTCACCAATAGCATATTGGAAATATTTGACTGTGTTACCAGTTTCCATCAGTTTGAAGCGTATTTGTCTAAAGAATTTAATCATTAGAGGTTAGTTTCACTAAATGTATGATTTTAAATTAAAAACAGGGAGTTCAAAATAATGAAGCACAAACATTGTTGTGCCTGCCTGCCGGCAGGCAGGCGGGACGGTAGGCAGTCTTACGTTATTTATCTTCTATTTCAGCTTCCAATAACTTTACAACAGCGAGCATTTTTTCTTTAAGCCTAAAAAGGTTTGCAGCGTAGAAATATTTCTCTTCGGTGAAGTTTGAAAGATCTAAAAATATTTTATCGTCTTTTGATTTTTTTAAATCAGAATAGGTCCAATGCTTTTTTTGGTAAGGATACTCCCACGCAATTTTGCTTTCAATCAATTTAATAACTTCATACGAACTTGAAGCTCTTGGGTTTTCCTCCTCATAAACTTCCTGGATAGCTTGAAAGGCATTTCGGTTTTTTATGTAACCCGACTTCCCATCAGAAATTAAAGAATTATAAGTACCCTTTGTGGGTCTGTATGATGTAAATCGGTGAAAAAGTGATTTGACCTGTGATGTGTCTGGGGCATTAAAGAAACTGGCATGTTTTTCTGATTCGTGGTACTCTTCAGTAAAAACATTATCGATACTAGATATAATGCTAATAGGAATAATTTGAAACTCGAGAATTTCATCTACCTGTTTAAGATCCTTTTTTAAATCACTAGTTATTCCTAATAGATATTCTTGTGATATTCTATTTTCCTTCCTTTTCTCATTCCAGTTGTTAATTGAGAGAGCAATCAAAATCCCAATAACCACAAGTACAATTTCACCAATGGCATATTTAATATATTTTCCTGTTTTGTTTTCCATAAGCAAGTTTTGGCGGATTTTTCGAAAGAATTTTATCATTGGTTATTGAGTTGGTCCCGATAGCTATCGGGATGAAGTACAACGGTTTCGGCTATGAGTTGTTGCGCCTACCTGCCGTAGGCAGGTGGGTTAACACTTAGCTTTGCAAGTACACACCAAACTGAAAATCCGCAAGGTTTTTCAGAAGTAGGCGAGAACAAGCAATTGCTTACTGCCATTGTTGTAAGGCGTTTTTTATTCGATTTTCAAATTCAATTTTCTTGTCAACGTGTAGGGCCAAATTCTTGTATGTTCGCTTAATTCCATAAAGTCCAGTTAACGTATTTTCCTCTTTCAAGCGAATAATAATATTATGGCTTTCTAATTCTCCCAAAAATGAAAGTTTCCGAGTTTCTTTATTTAACTCAATATCTTTTGAAGAAATCTCGAGGCTGTCAATGTCTCTTATATCAATGGTTGTTTCATTCATAATTCCATATCGAAGGAATAGCTTATCATTTTCGATTGATATTGGTCTTTTAAACATTGATTTTAAAAATCCGAAAATTTGAACACCAGAATAAATGCTTATAAATGTCAAAATCCAAGCAGCAATATTGCTCCATTTTGCGAGTAAAATATGTAAGACAACTGTCTCAATTGCAACTATGAATATGATTGCTATTAATAATGTAATTGTTCCACTGTCTTTGTGATAGGAAAATTCATTTTCTTTCAATTCTCTTTTTTTCCAATATAGGAATCCATAGTAAAAAACTGCTATTTCTGTAACAACAGGAATTACAACCCCTTTGGGAAGTATTTCATAGCACGTGTTCTTTAGAGTACTGAAAAAATCAATCGACTCTGTTTTGTTTAATTTATACTTTTTTATTCCTTTTCTAACATTATAAATTACAAATGAGAGAATTGATAATTCTATAATTGGAAAAATCCAGGTCTTAAAATGATTTAGGTAATATTGGTTTTCTGAAGGAAGTATAAGTGAGCAAATAATTAAACCTAGAATTAAAAAAGGAACAACAGTAGTTTTTGGAATTTTAGTTTTTCTAATTAATAAGAAGTACACCAAAGGAACTGTTAATAACAAGTCAAACGTTATTCCAACTGATAATTCATTAGGATTATTTATGAACATTGACGAATTAGCGATTACTATCATTAATCCAATAATTAACAATGGTATTCCAAATATTATTATGCTTTTCTGAATGCTTAATGGTTGGTTCATCTTGCTTTTTAATGACTTATGTGTTCGTGTATAGTTAGTTGCGGATAAGTACACGATGTATATTCTGCAATATAATATAGTAAATTGTAAGAAAAGATCCTGCTCTTAGTCAGCTACCGCAATTAATTATAGACTTTGTTAACCATACTAATTTTCCTACTAAGTTTATTTGCCAATTTATCTACAAGCTGGTCAACCTCATTTTCCCAATTCACTTTTTATTCTCATTGCATTTCGTCATCTGTGCTTACCCGAAAATGGACTCGGCCTAGATTTGTAGGACAAGCAGGGTTTACCAGCCTTCCGGCAGTGGATCGAGTAATTGCACGATGGGCGATGGAAGCGCGGATTCTGGCAGTTTGCGCAGCAGATTGGCGTATTCGCGATCCTGAAACCCTTTTGCCGCATCCCAATATAGCTGTGCAGCGCTTCCATTACTGTGGGGCCGAAGTTGCATAATAGGCCATTCTTTCTCGCCGAATATAAATGGTGTCATATAGTCTACTGCGAGCCTTATGCTCCGGCCTTCTAGACTGCGATAAGCAAAGAGGTCGTAGTCGAGATGGCGACCAAGACGGGCCACAGTAATTAGAGCCCGGGCATTGTAAATGCTGTAGTTTAGCGACCGGGTACGGATGAGCTCCTGCGGTTGGCGTCCATCAATGAAGACTTGGGAAAATATGCGTGCAGGCATGCCATCAAGTTGTTTGCGAGCTAGGTCGAAGTTTTGGCCATAGAGCGCGTAAAGAATGAGTTGGGCGTTATACCAAGAACCATGGTTGTTCGGTTGCATGGACTCTTCGATACCTGTGGGGCTTTCCACCATCCAAGTTGCGAATTGGCTAAACCAACTGCGCAATGCGTTTGCGTCTTCTTCTGTCCACCCTGGAAAGGATTCCAGTAGAATCGCGCAATCAATCACCCAGCGCATACGCCATGCCTCTAGGACTCCCGATGGACTATTATAATTGTGACCACGGCGTTTCTGGCCGAACTGCACATTGGGATTCATCTTCGTTGCAGAATCGATGAACCAAGCGCGAAGTTGCTCAACAGCGCTTTCCGCATAGCGTTGGTCCCCGGTGAAATACCAGGCAGGTACAAGCGAGGTGACTCTATGAACCATAGCTTCAATCCGCGATACGTCGGAAGTAATACGATCGGGATTTACTTCTCCATCGCGCCAAATGTAGGGGCCATCTGGATTCTCAGGATTCGGCCACCAATAAGGGCTATAGCTGTAGTAGTCGTGTGGGTCTCCGCTCGGCGGTAGGGCTCCCTCGTCAACTACGTTGGCGACAGCTTGCTCAAGCGCGGTATCGGCGTCTTCTACGATTTCTTTTAAGGCTGCAACTAAATGAGGATTGCCTGCCGCAAGTCCTACTTTTACTCGCGAGAGTTGATCGCCTTGACCAAGTAGCAAGAATGGCGTGGCATTGGGTTCGCTGTTTTGGGCGAAAGCGAATGCCATACCTAGCATCAAAAAGAATGACAGAGAAAGGAAGTGGAAACGTAGCTTGCGTAGTGTATTCATGATGTAAAATTTTAATAACAAGTTTGAATTGAAAATTTAGGTTAATTGTGGCTAACGGCCCTGGCTATTTTTGTTGCCACTTTTCGCTTCGCTAGGAACGTCACGCCATTCGCGTAATGAATTATAGCCATTGTTGTGCCTGCCTGCCGGCAGGCAGGCTTTCGTTATTGCAAGGACTTTATATTATTCAATTTTTTCTAAAATTTTATCTATCTCTTGATGGGTGTCTATTAATTGATTTTGATACCAACGCATATGTACAAAATGATGATACATGTCGTCCAAAAGTTCAGAAAGCTGTGAATCACTCAAGTTTTGATTAATTCCAATTCGTCTTTCATGGCTGTATTTTCTACTTAGATAATCCCACCTGTCATCACTTATTTTGCCATTGTCGATTAATCTTTCATAGGTGGTATTATAAAGTTTGATAAGTGAACTGGAAATAACTTTGTCTTTATAGGAATTGATTTCATTGCCTGAAACGGCCGATTGAAAAGAACCGGAAATTGGATAAAAAGTACGCTGGCTGGTAAAATATATTGCGAATAAAGAATCCAGGTCTGTTTGGTTCTCATTATAGAGTTGTGCTGATTCCGTATTTAAGAATTCAAATACCTCAATCTTTGGTTTTTGATGTTGTATAACAAGATCAATATATTCTTTGTCCTTCTTTAAGTCAGTTTTGATGCCTTGTAGAAATTCTTTTTCAGCATTGTTTTGCTTTCGCGCCTGATTCCAGTTATTTATAGAAAGCGCAATTAGGATTCCCAGAACTACCAATACAATCTCACCAATGGCGTATTTAAGGTATTTACCTGTTTTGTTCTGTTCCATGAAATTATATCTTATATGGCGAAAGAATTTTATCATATGCTATGCTCCTTTTCAGGTTGAGTGCCTGCATACCTAAGGCATGTAAACCTCCCGAAGGTATATTAACTATCCGAAGGGATGGGCGTCGAGATAGGACATTGGTCCTACAAACTTCGTACTTCCAACCTCTTCCTTCGTCCCTTACTCCTTCATAATAATAGCAGGCAGGTTCATTGACTTATACAGTGCATTATAGGCATTCATTTCCGTGGCTACAATGGCATTTTTCTCCTTTTCAAAAGTGTTCCATTGCCCCAACAGATCTGCCAAACGCTCTTTGGCTCCCTTGGTAACTTTGGGTTCAGCGGCATCTACATACGATCGTAATTCCATAAATTCCGCATTTAATTGGTTGTGGAAATTAATTACATCCTGAAAGGTCTTTTGCTTAGGCTGAATAAGATTTTCCTCCCAGGTGTTGATCCGTTCCAGCAATTCCGTGCCTTTGGCTACCAGATCCTCCGCTTCTTTATTATCCTTCAGTAGTTTTTCATAGGCCGTAAGCTGACTCTTGGCAGACCGCATCTGGTTTACCGCTTCATGGATATCTGTAATGGTCATCGCAATTTGATCCAGGATTTTTTGCTGTTCTGCATACTCCGCTGTGGTAGCTTTCACTTTGGGATTAGGCAGAATGTTTACCGTGGTCTCGGATACCGCCTCCCCTAATGTAAACCGCAGGCCATAAATGCCAGGGGCAACCCTTGAGCCCGCGTAACTTCCATAGACAAAAACCTTGTCCACAGCAGGCAGGTCGTCCTTCCTGAAATCCCAGGTAAAACGGTTATAGCCTTTCTTTGCCGGTAAGACTTCAGGTTTTGAAGGCCCACCCGGCCAGGAACTAAAATCCTTTGGTTTTTTACTGGAGTAGGATCTTATCACCTCATTATTCTGAAGCACCTCCAACCTAAGTTCCATACTATCCAGCTTTTGTCCCAAATAGTAATCCACGGTTACCCCTTGCTTTGGGTTCTGCCCAAGGCCGGGCACCGGTTTGTCCGTACTCCCTCCAAAAAGTAAATAGGTGTTTTTTGGTTTTACAACTGCCACCGTAGCACTTGTCATTGGGGCGCTTTGAAGGGCACCTACATCATCCAGTATCCAAAAAGATCTCCCTGCCGTAGCCACTACCAGATCATTGTCCTGGAAGATCATATCATTGATAGGGACCACCGGTAAATTGAGTTGAAAAGGTTGCCAGTTCAGCCCGTCGTTTAGCGAGATATAAAGTCCGGTTTCCGTACCGGCATATAACAATCCTTTTCGCTTAGGGTCTTCCCTAACTACCCTTACAAAGGTGTGCGGATCTGTAATTCCGTTTACGATCCTGGTCCAGGTTTCGCCATAGTCTGAAGTCTTAAAAATATAAGGTTTCAGGTCCATTGTCTTATAACGCATAACTACCACGTAGGCAGTAGCCGGGTCATGAGGAGATACTTCAATACTGTTTACAATGCCTTCACCCAGATCCTTAGGGGTAGCATTTACCCAGTTCTGCCCGCCATCTCTGCTAAGGTGCACAAGGCCATCATCCGAGCCTGCCCAAAGTACTCCCTCTTCGTGCGGCGATTCTACCAGGTACATAAGGGTGTTGTAATTCTCTCCCCCTGCTGCTTCGTTGGTATACGGTCCGCCACCCGGACCCTGTTTGCTTTTGTCATTCCGGGTAAGATCCGGGCTAACAACTGTCCAGCTTTGGCCTTCATCGGTACTTTTAAATACGACGTTTCCTGCATGGTAAATGGTATTTCTGTTATGTGGAGAACTAATGATAGGGGCATTCCAGTTATACCGGTATTTAAAATCTGCCGGGACATTTCCAAGGCCTAACTCCGGATACTCTTTGATTGATTTGCCTTCTCTGGAAGCCTTTACCCATTTTTCAATGATGCCCTGATAGCAACCTCCAAATATTACCTTGGGATCATCCGGATCAAAGGCGAGGTAGGCACTTTCACAACCGGCTACAGAATACCAGTCTTTCCAGTCTATTCCCTGGTCATTTGTTCTGCTGGCGATAGAAATAGCCGAGTTGTCTTGCTGCCCTCCATAAACCCTGTAGGGCACCTGGTTGTCTGTTATTACCCTGTAGAATTGTGCAGTGGGTTGTATGGTTTGTGTACTCCAGCTTTCTCCTCCATTATTAGAGACATTGGCGCCTCCGTCATTAGAGTTGATCATTTTCTGATTGTCTTCCGGATGTATCCACAGATGATGGTTATCCCCGTGAGGCGTAGAGAGGCCGGAAAAGGACTTGCCGCCATCGATCGATTTCATCACCGGGGCGTTCAGTACATAGACCACATTCTCATTTTGAGGATCTGCGAAGATCTCCATATAGTACCAGGAACGGGCAATATTTACCCTGTCCTTATTGATCTGCACCCATTTTTTTCCTGCATCGTCTGAGCGGTATACGCCTCCTTTATCTCCTTCGGCTTCCAATACGGCAAAGACCCTCTCCGGATTGGCTCTGGAAACTGAGATCCCTGCCTTTCCAAATTCTTTAGGCAGCCCTTCCTTCATTTTATCCCAGGTATTGCCTCCATCATTAGATTTAAAGAGACCAGACATGGCTCCGCCAGATTCCATGGTCCATGGATACCTTCTGTGTTGCCACATGGCGGCATATAAGATAAGAGGGTTCTTCATATCCATTGATAAGGAAGCTGCCCCAGTAGTGGCATCGAGATAGAGAACCTTTTCCCAGGTAGTGCCACCATTCGTAGAACGATAAATGCCTCTGTCTTCAGAAGGCCCGTATTGGGCACCTTGAGCGGTGACAAAGATGATATCCGGATTGGTTGGGTGAATCACGATGTCTGAAATATGTCTGGTATTATCCAGGCCCATATGGCTCCAGGTTTTGCCTGCATCGGTAGATTTGTAAACCCCATCTCCCATAGAGGTCATAACCCCTCTGGCAGCGTGTTCTCCCATACCTGCAATAACAATGTTTGGGTTGCTTTCAGAAACGGCTATAGCTCCTACGCTCCCTGTTTTTAGAAAGCCGTCTGAGACGTTCTTCCAGCTGATACCATCATCAGTGGTTTTCCAGATCCCGCCTCCGGTATTCCCCATATAATAGGTCATAGGTTGCCCTACGTACCCCGGTAGAGGTTACGCTTCGGCCACCACGGAAAGGGCCTATGTTACGCCATTGTAGGCCGTGAAACAATGAGTCTTGCAGCACAGGTGCGGGAGCTGCGTTCCGGGATTTTCTTCTCTGACTTTCAACAGAAGATGGAAGTAGTAATAGTCCGATGATCAGGAATTGAATAAGTTTCATAGGAAGTGTTTTCAAAGTTGTGTTATTGGTAGTTAGTATGCGTCTGATGGATTTATTCTTCAATAGCGGCAAAGGTCATTTGGCGAAATTTCCATCCTGTATCTTCATCCCATTTATTTTGGGTTTGTTTCATAAGTATGCCTATTACCTCCTCTTCGGGATCGGCAAAATACTGGGTATTAAAATAGCCGCCCCAGTCAAAGGTGCCCTCACTACCTGAGCCACCCAGGTCCTGACCTTTTTGGGTATGGACCCCGAAGGCCAGGCCGTAGTAAAACCGACCGTTGCTCAAGGGAATTCCCATTTGGTCTCCCATGATGCTTCGGATAGTGGTTGGACTTAGAATTCGTGCTCCATCAAAGCTTCCTTCATTGAGATACATCTGTAAAAAAGTGGCGTAATCTTTAGCAGTACTTGAAAGTCCGGCCCCGCCAGAAAAGAATCGTTTGGCTCCTTTAATAGGGTAGTCTGTATCATAAAAGGTAACCGGGTATTGTTCCCAACCATCCTCTGTGGGTTGTTGCACTGAAACCAGCCTGCCTGCCTTTTCTTCCGGGAGGTAGAACCAGGTATCGTCCATTCCCAACGGATCAAAAATGCGGGTGCGCAAGAAGGTATCGAAAGGCATTCCAGAAATTATTTCAATAAAGTATCCCATAACATCCAGGCCTTCACTATAGGTGAATTTTTCACCGGGATGGTGGTGAAGTGGGAGAGGGGCCAGTTTTTTGACACTTTCCTCAATACTAATGTTTTCTGTGGTGAACAGATCAGTTACCCCCGCCTTGGCGTAGATCTTTTTAATACGGGGGTCCCCGTCTATAATTCCGTACCCAATCCCGGAGGTGTGGGTAAGTAGATGGCGGATGGTGATCTCTTTGTCTGCAGGTGTAGTGGTGTAACTACTATCGGCCTCGTTAAAGGTGGCCAGGATCTGAGGATCCTTAAATTCAGGGATGTATTTTGAGATTGGATCGTCTAGACGAAACTTCCCTTCTTCCCATAAAATCATTACAGCAGTAGCGGTAATAGCTTTTGATTGAGAGGCTATTCTGAAAATAGCATCGTTTGTCATTTCTTTTTGTGAGGCATTGTCTGCCATCCCAAAAGATTTGTGAAAAATAATCTTTCCATTTCTTGAGATGAGGGCCACAGCCCCGGGGATATCTCCCGCAGTTACGGCATCCTGAAGCATAGCCTCTATTTTACCGAGGCGTTCTGCAGATACGCCAACACTAGCCGGACTTGCCTCTGCAAGGGAGGTGTTCATTTCACCGGGCGAAGGAGCGTTACGACACCCCAGGAACAGCAATGCCAATAAAATGGTCAGTAAAGTGGTTGGTTTCATAAATATATTGGTTTAGTTTTAGTTCCCTCCTTCCCGGGTAGGTGACCTTGGAGTAGGCCAACTGCGTCTTTCTCCGGTCCTTGGATTAATAGACAGTACCGCTTTTTCTCTGGAGGCTCTTTCCGGATCTTCACTGGCCATATAGGTTAAGATAGCTGTAAGGATCACATTGTTCCGAACATCATCGAAGACGATCTTGTCATAGGTATCCAGGTTGGTATGCCAGGTGTAGTTCCAGTAACTCCAGCTTAGTGAGCTAAGTGAAAATGCAGGAGCACCCGCGGCTACAAAGGAGGCATAGTCTGAGCCACCACCACCGGGATTTCCCGGAAACGTGGTTTCTATATGTTTGGTAATGCTTTCGGGAACTGTTTCCATCCAACGACCCAGATAGGCATAGGAATTTAAAAATCCTTGCCCGGACAGGTTTACTACCCTTCCGGTACCATTATCCTGATTGAACAACGCCTGCAAGCCTTCAACTACTTCCGGATGGTCTTCCACAAAGGCACGGGAGCCGTTTAACCCTTGTTCTTCACTCCCCCACAACCCAATGATGATGGTGCGTTTTGGATTTGGGTATAATTTTTTAAGGATACGTGCGGTTTCCATCATGGTGATGGTGCCTGTACCATTATCGGTTGCACCGGTTCCCCCGTCCCAGGAGTCAAAATGAGCAGAAAGGACAATGTACTCATCCGGGAATTCCGTGCCGGGTATGGTGGCAATGGTATTAAAAGTAGGGACCCTGCCCAGTTCTTTAGATTCTGCCACTACTTTAAGTACAGGATTGCCTCCGTGTTCTACCATACGGTAGAGCATGCCGTAGTCTTCCAGAGAAAGGTCTACCACAGGAATTTTTTTGGTATTGGCACTAAAGATCTTGTTGGCTCCAAAGCCGTTAGACCAGCGAGATTGAATGATTCCAACGGCACCAGCTGCTTCCAGGGCCTCGTTGATGTTTCTGCTGTTATAGCCGGTAGCTCTGATCTTTTGGCTCCAGGCTTCTTCCAGTTCATCGCGTTCCTTTTTCATTTTTTCAAAGGATTCCGGGGTAGCAAATTCTTCCCAGTTATAATCTGGTCTGCCTGTGGGTTGAGGCATAGAAACAAGTACAAATTTTCCTTTTACATTAGACACCCACTTTTTAAAGGCCATTGAATCTGCCAGGATGGGGATAGAGATAAGTCCGGCAGTAATTCCTTTAGAAGAAGTACCCGGGCTCCAGGCCAGTTGCCTGCCGGTTAGTGATACTACGCGGGGTGATATCATATCTATATGGGTAATACCACGTTCCCATCCACGCCATGTACCCCATGTCTCATTCTCTGCTGAAATTCCCCATTTGGCATAGGTCTTCACAGCCCAGTCGTGTGCATTTTTCATTTGCGGGGTCCCCACCAGTCTGGGGCCTATAACATCCATAAGTTCATGTGCCAAAAGTGGCAGTTGAGAATTCTCATTTGCCTCTTTTTCTATGGCGTTTGCCATGTCTTGAGGCGTTTGAGCTTGTGCCCAAACAATACTGATCAAAAGGATAAAAAGGGTGCATAGTTTTTTCATGGTGAGCGTCTATTTTTATAAAGAGTCCCTAATATAAAAAGAAAACCCATGCTGCGGAACAATAGGAGCTTTATTCTCTGGTGGAATAAAGACATTAAAATGTTTACAAACGACTACAAACGATAACAAACGAAAATAAATAAGTAACAACCAACTATTGCTTTTTATGAGTCTATGTTTGGCATGTCGGATATAGCAACCGATAGTATTAACTGTTTAACCTTAAAATTAGTAAAGATGAATGCACTTAAAAACAAAGTACAGTTGATTGGAAACCTGGGGCAGGACCCGGAAGTAGTAAATCTTGACAGTGGTAGTAAACTCGCGAAATTTTCAATAGCGACCAATGAGACCTACCGTAACACCAAAGGAGAAAAGGTCACGGATACCCAATGGCACAATATTGTTGTATGGGGCAAACTGGCAGATGTGGTGGAAAAGTTCCTTTTCAAAGGAAGCGAAGTTGCCGTAGAGGGTAAATTGATTCACAGATCATATGAGAACAAGGAAGGTGAAAAGCGATTTATCTCGGAGATCAAGTGTAATGAGCTTTTGATGTTAGGAAAACAATAGAAGGTAACATCTGGTCGATAAAGGGGGCATTTTGCCCCTTTTTCTTTTAATATAGGAGATGTTTTGCTATCTTTTTTATCCTGTTATTTCGATTTTCCAAGACGAAAACGGAATTGTAAATAAGGACCGATGAAACGTAATATAACACTCTTACTCATTTTAATTACCTGCCTTCCGTGGGGCCTTCGTGCTCAGGAAGAGATGGGAGGAGAGTCTGTCACCAGTTTCTATCGAACAATGGCTATTGAGGATGCCCTTATGGAACAGTCCCTGAATTTTGCGTTGGAAGAAGACGAGATGGATTATTGGAAAGATCAGCGCAATTTTGAAAAGACCTTAAAACAAGAGAATTATACAGCTTATAAATCGTATATTTTCTTTAAAAGAAGATCTTATCTGGAACATAAGCAAAGCTGCGATATTGCCAGTGAACATGGAATAGGATATAACAAACAGGCTTTATTTTATACTACACAAGGAAAGATAGCAGTCTCCAATGCCAACAGGTCTACTGAAAAATTTCGTTTGACGGAAGAAACATTGGCTTCAAAACATAAGTATTAAAAACCGAGAATTTTTAAGCTACCTTTTATAGCCTGTCAACACAGAGGCGACGACTACAACGTTTTGCATCGCACTTCTTGTATTTTTTACTGCATTTGGATTTGCAGGATAGTGGGTCCATATTGCAACGCAACGCTTTTATGGCTTTTAGTGCGCGTTACTCTTTTTTCTTTCTTCTTATTTCCCATTAGAAGTAATAACAGATCTAAAATAACAAGTTAGATCTTACTGTCCATTCTGGGTAGCGGCACTGTCTGCTGCTATCTGTTGTACATCCCTATCGAAGAGATATAGTCCGCCTTTATCATTTCCTATTAAGTTGATCTTATCCAGGATATTCCTTGCCAGGGCTTCCTCCTCAATTTGTTCAGCCACATACCACTGTAAAAAATTGTGAGTTGCATAATCCTTCTCCTCCAGGGAGACATGAACAAGTTCATTTATGCATTTAGAAACAGCTATTTCATGTTCATAGAGTTCCTGGAACATTTTCTGAAAGCTTGAAAAGTCTTTTTTAGGAGCTTTAAGCTGTGTAATATGCGCATGGCCTCCACGTTCGTTGATGTATTTGATCAACTTTAGCATATGCATTCTTTCCTCATCGGAATGTCTATACATAAACATTGAGATACCTTCCAGCCCCTTTACTTCGGCCCAGGAAGCCATGGAAAGGTACACTTGCGACGATTCTGCCTCTACCCGGACCTGTCCGTTCAGGGCATTTTCCATTTTTTGTGTCAACATGATTTTTGTTTTCCATAAAAATACGTAAGCCTGTATATTAATTCCATGATATTCATCAGTATTCCATCAAGGCCATGAAGTTTATATGAATACCAGCTTTAGAAATAAAGGTCCTGTGCCAGTCGAAAGGTATTGGCATGGGCTTCCACAATAATTTTGATATCCTTAGAATACCCACCTCCCATACTACATTGTACCGGGATACCGTATTCACGGCAGGTCTTAAGAACAAACGCATCTCGCTGCTTACATCCTTCTACAGACATCCCCAGAGTGCCCAGTTTATCTGTGGCCAATACATCCACGCCACAGAGATAGAAAATAAAATCTGGTTGTTCCTTATCTATAAGTTGAGGGAGGGTCTTTTTTAAAATGGACAGATACTCTTTATCTGAGGTGTTCTTTTTTAAGGGAATATCAAGATCTGATGTCTCTTTTTTAAAAGGATAATTGTTTGCTCCATGCATGGAGAAGGTAAAGACTGTACTGTCTCCATGGAAGATCTCGGCAGTGCCATTTCCCTGATGAACATCCAGATCTACGATCAGAATTTTTTTCACCTTCCCCTGAGCTTGTAAATACCGTGCACCTATTGCCTGGTCATTCAACATGCAAAAGGCCTCACCTCTATTGGTATACGCATGGTGTGTGCCTCCGGCAATATTCATGGCAATACCGTATTTCAAGGCAAAGTCGCATGCTTTCATGGTACCATCGGCTATAGTACGTTCTCGTTCTACCAGGATCTCACTTAGAGGGAAACCAATTTTTCTGGCTTCTTTCGGCGGAATTTTAATATTGAGCAGATCGTAAAAATAGTCAGGATCATGGACAGCCAGGATATGCTTGTCGTTGGGGATGGTTGGTTCAAAAAAATGTTCAGGACTGCAGCTACCTTCATGTAACAATTGCTGTGGCAAAAGCTCATATTTTATCATGGGGAACCTGTGTCCTTCTGGTAAGGGATGTTTGTAAACTGGATGAAAGGCTATTTTAAGCACTATTACTGGAGTTTCACTTCCTTGACATCCGATACAAATTCATGATCGTTCACTATTCCCTCAATAAATAGTTTTACAGCAGGAAGTCCGTAATTCAAAAAACTAAACTGGCCTTTCCCGTTGGTATCTATGATGAGATTAGGATGCCAGTCTACAGCCCCGAAAGTATTGAAAAATTTACCGGTATATGAATTGTACATGGGGTTGTAAAATCGTTTATCCGAGGAGAAGGTCAAAGGTATATCATAGGTGGTTAAACTTTGCCCTCCCTGGGTTCTTACGGCACGGGAAGGATCTGTCACTATCTTGATAATGCCACCGCCACCGCGGATTCCACCTCCAACACCGGAACTATTAACTTCAATATAATCTACGGTATCCATATAGTACCTGTAAAGTATGCTAAAGTTAGTCAACAACACTCCATCCAGAAAGATCGCCGGCGTTGCATTATTTAACGAATTTGGATTCCGGGAGACGATCGTAAAAACACCATTCGATTCATCAATGGCATAACCCTTTGAGCTGAGGTAGGTGCTTAAATACATATTTCGGCGCCAATCATCTTCGTCAAAGACATCAACTCTCCCCACCGTGCTGTTGCTAAGTTTTTCGATCCTTTTCCCCTTACTTTCCTCAAGGAGTAAAACCTCATCCAGCATCTGCACTTTATAAAAACCTTCAAAAGTCTCCGTCGGATTATCTGATTCTTTTAAGAGTTGCCCCATTTTGTTTTCTAATACAGACACCTTGTTTACTCCAAAAGGAGGGATAAAAGTAGGTTTAAACTGAACAAAGATCTTGGGCTGTGTCCATAGTCCATTTTTGCCAATCTCTGCTATTCCTAATTTTTCATCACTAATAGGAAAGTAATTATCTTTTGAAAATAATTTTTGGTCTTCTCCAAGCGTAATAAATTCAGCTTCATTATTGACTGTTGGAGATATAAAAAAGTCATTACTTTTTTTGGAATTCAATGTTACAGTATAGCTGATCCCCTTTTCAAAATCATATAAATACTTTGGTGGTGCAGTAAGTACAGTATTCCATTGATAACTGCTCCAGCCTTGGGTAATAAGTAAATTATCTAGTTCATATGCCTTTCTGGGGGTCCGATCTGTAAAGTAATAGGAGGCATTTTCCACCGGACCTTTCACATACGGGTTTAAAAGAGTGTAGGAAGGCAGATTGTGATGCGCCTTATAGGTTTCGGTAGCCGTTGGAAGCACAGATACACTTAATGAATTGTAATACTTTGGATCTATTCCCTTCACTGAAAAAGTTAGCTGAACAGAATCACTGACGAATTCTATGGAAGGGTCCGTTGCCTTATGAATGGCCACGCCCTGATGATTAAAATAAAGTCGTTCCAAAACCGGAGTTCCCGAACTATCGAATAGCGTAAATACATTGATCCCGGGATACAGATCTTCTTTTGGGAATACCTTAATTGCCTGAGGAGCTTCTGCAAATGAAATATCTACCGCCTTTATACTATCTCCATTGTGGAGAGTGAGCATAAAATTTTGTTCCCTCTGTGCGGGGACATTTAGTTTGGCGTTTAAAATAAGACCTACCTTATCTCTGAGATCTTGTATAGTACAGGTTATCCCTTGTTTTTCTATGTAGCCAATAGGGATCTTGAAATTTTCATTATTGATAGTAAAGACAGCATGGTAGTTGGTCCCTTCCTTAGGGATCAATGCAAATCTTCCAACTCCAAAAGAGTTAAGTTTAAATGAAGCAACCACCTTGCCGTTGGGGTCTTCTACCTTTCCTTCCAAAAAAGGGAATCCGAAGCCATTATCATCCTTAATGATCACTCCAAAAATGGAATTTATACCGGTAAGAGCGTGCCCACTTTCCGGTAAGAATTGTGCGTCTACAACCAGTTTTTTAGCTTCAGCTTTTACTTCCGTTGTTTCTTCGGGATCTATGATGGTAAGCGATTGTTCAAAATAATTGGGCTCTGAGAAGTTCCGCATCCAATTGGTGTAGGATTGGAAATGGTAAGTGCCTGTAGTGAAAAGGCTGTCTACTTTGATCAGGCCACTACCCAACCCATTCTCAATTTTAATGAGTTGTTTTTTAATAACCTTTTTTTGATCATCCAGAACGGTGCAAAACAAATTTTTTGTTTCCAGGGAACGTTTCTTTGTGTCCTTATCCAAAACATAGGCCTTGAAACCTATACTTTCACCATTGATAAAAACCGATTTGTTAAGATGTACAAATACAACTTCTCTGGGCAGCTCTGAATATGCTTCAAAACTCAAAAGAATTTGATCGTTCGCTGAGGAATTTTGGGCTTGAATTGTATTGAGAAAAAGTAGGATAATAAAAAAAGAAATGGGCTTCATGTGTAGGATTTATTTTTAAAAAACTCAAAGAAAGGGGAATCCTACAAAAAATAAAAATTTTTGAGTTCACTTTTCTTTTGAAGGATTATTTTAGGCCATCCCTAGTTGATGGTGGCGCCATTGCCCACCTCAGAATTGTCCGGATTAAGAAATACAAGTTTCCCTTCCTCATTTTCGGTCATAAGGATCATCCCATTACTTTCAACGCCTCGTAGGGGTCTTGGCGCCAGGTTTACCAATACGGTCACCTTTTTTCCAACGATCTCTTCAGGAGTAAAACTCTCAGCGATTCCGGAGACAATAGTTCTAACATCGATCCCCGTATCTACTTTCAGAACCATTAGTTTTTTGGTCTTAGGCATTTTTTCTGCCTCCAGGATGGTCCCTACACGCATGTCCATCTTAGAGAATTCTTCAAAACTGATTGTTTCTTTTTGAGGCATAACATTTTTATTTTCAGATTCGTTCGCTTTTTTAGTGGCTTTCAAATTATCGAGTTGAGCGGTGATCTCCTCATCTTCTATCTTTCGGAATAACAATACAGATTCCCCCAATTGATGTCCAGCGGGTAGCAGAGGTGATTGGCTGGCAATACTCTCCCAACCTAAATAAGGTTTGCTGTTCTCTAATAAGAGCATTTTTTTAAGTTTCGCAGAGGTAAATGGCAGAAAGGGTTCACTAAGGACCGCCAGGGCCGTAGCCAATTGCAGGGCGGTATTCATAATGGTGGCCACCCTTGCCTCATCTTCCTTGATCACTTTCCAGGGCTCCTCATCTGCCAGGTATTTGTTTCCCAATCTGGCCAGGTTCATTAGTTCTTGTCCGGCTTCCCTAAATCGGTAACGTTCAATAGAATCCGTAATAGAGGCAGGAAATTCCTGCATGGCTTTTAAGGCTTCCTGGTCAGTATTGGTCAGTTTTCCGGCCGAGGGTACTACACCCTTGTAGTATTTTTGAGTAAGCACTACAACCCGATTGATAAAATTCCCAAAGATGGCAACGAGTTCATTGTTGTTACGTGCCTGAAAATCTGCCCAGGTAAAATCATTATCCTTGGTCTCCGGAGCATTGGCAGTAAGGGTATACCGAAGCGCATCCTGAGCGTCTGGAAAGGCCTCCAAATATTCATGTAGCCAAACAGCCCAATTCTTGGAAGTAGACAGTTTTTGGCCTTCAAGATTTAAAAATTCATTGGCGGGGACATTCTCAGGGAGAACGAAATCTCCGTGAGCTTTTAGCATGCTGGGAAAAATGATACAATGAAAAACAATATTGTCTTTTCCAATAAAATGAACCAATTTAGTATCCTTGGCCTGCCAGTAAGGTTTCCAGTCCTTTCCTTCTCTTTGTGCCCATTCTTTGGTTGATGAGATATATCCAATGGGCGCATCGAACCAGACGTACAATACCTTTCCTTCGCCTCCCTTTACCGGAACAGGAATGCCCCAGTCCAGATCGCGTGTCACGGCTCTTGGTTTAAGTCCATCGTCTATCCAGGATTTGCATTGCCCGTATACGTTGGGTTTCCAATCCGATTTATGATCTACCAGGATCCACTGTTTAAGAAAATCTTCATAGCGATCCAGGGGTAAGAACCAGTGTTTGGTCTCTTTTAAAGTTGGAACTGCACCAGACAGGGTAGACTTTGGATTGATCAGATCTGTGGCATTTAAAGAGGAACCACAATTCTCACACTGATCGCCATAGGCTTCTTCATTTCCACACTTAGGGCAGGTACCGGTCACAAAACGATCTGCCAGGAATTGTCCTTCTTGTTCATCGTATAACTGAGCGGTGTTCTCCTCAATAAAATCGCCTTGTTCGTACAACTTTATAAAAAAATCACTGGCCGTTTGGTGGTGAATTTTGGCTGAGGTACGGGAATAATTATCAAAGGTGATCCCAAAGTCCTGAAAGGATTGTTTTATGATCCCGTGATATTTATCGATCAGGGCTTTTGGAGAGATCCCTTCTTTTTTGGCCTTCATAGGGATGGCAACACCGTGTTCATCGCTCCCACAAACAAATACTACATCCTTACCAACCAACCTCAGGTAACGGGCATAGATATCTGCGGGGACATAGACCCCGGCCAAATGACCAATATGAATAGGACCATTGGTATAAGGAAGCGCTGCCGTAATAGTGTATCGGGCAAAATTTTGGGATGCTGCTGCCATCAAACTCTTAGATTAGGGCACAAAAATAACCATTTTTTAGTGCCCCTTCCCTTGAGGAAGGAAAAAAGAAAACCCTCGTATGTCCAGGCGCAAAGTTTGATTCTTGAACCGGAAATACGAGGGTTGCTATAGCAAAGTAGGGGCAGCTTATGCTACCATTACGGATTTAGACATTTTTTTATCCTGAACCTGAATACGATAGATGTATTTTCCTGTGGACAAATGACTCGGCATTCGCTCCCGGATGTTGATCTCTACAGATCCTTCAAACATCATTTCATTGTAAATGGTCCCTACATTCTGACCCAGAATATTGTACAACTGTATGTCCACATGTGCACTAAAGGGCATTTCAAGATATATATGTGGTGTTTGTTGTGTTGGGTAGAAGGGTTTGTGAACAATAGCGTTCAATAGTTCTTCACTAGGATCTTCTGCGTTAGGATCCATAGGATTAGGTGGTGTAAACGGCTCATCGCTATATGCAATATCCGGAAATTCAACACCACTACAATTAAATCCTAAATTCACAGGTGCATACGGATGATCTAATAAGTGTTGTTCTACCAGAGGGATAGGCACACATAACCATTCGGCAAGGACAGTGGCATAGAGATCCCTAAAGTCCATGGTGTATTCTAAGTTTCCTCTTCCGTTAGGGTTCTCCAGGGAAGGATGTTCGCCCACAAAGGCACTTCCATTTAATCCTGAACCAAAGAAAAGGGTAGGAGCGGCTTTTCCGTGGTCGGTACCATTAGAACCGTTTTCAAAGATCCTTCTTCCAAATTCGGAAAAGGTCATGCTTAATACTTTATCATCTTGTTGCGTAAAGGCAATATCCTCGTAGAAATTGTTGATGGCAATAGACAAGTTAGACATAAGTCGCTCGTGTGCCAACGGCTGATTTCCGTGTGTATCAAAACCTCCCATGGAGATCATATATACTTTGGTTCCCAGATCTCCTTTAATCAGTCTTGCAAGTAGAGCCAATTGTCTGGCAAAGCCATTATCCTGATATTGTACCTGGTTTTGACCTCTTTCATAAGCTTCATGAATAAGTCCGGAGTACTCGTAGGTAGTATTAGCTACCCCTCTCAGGAATCTTAACTGATCTCCATACATACACTCATTAAAAAGAGCAGGATCCAGGCTGTATTGCACCCCGGTCTCGGCAATCTCTTCCAATTGATCAATGTTAGAAGTTACAAAGGCGTAATTGGTTTCTTCGCCCTGAAAAACTAAACTTCCGAAGTTACCTATCTGAATAGCAGCAGGTGATGCTGGTGGATTCACCAGATAATCTGGATAAATATTTTCAAAATAACGTCCCATCCACCCAGTGTTCAAACCAGAAAATCCGGTGGTGGTTAGGTCTGTATTTGCATAGATGTCCGATCCTGTAAAATGCGAAAGACTTTGATTTTCGTATCCTACCCCATGAACAGCTTTAAACTGACCTTCACCCCACATGGGCTCCAGTGCATTCATATAGGAAGGTACTCCAAATTCGTCCGTAAGCTTTAGCACCTTACTTTCAGGAATATAGATATTTGGCCTGGCATTGGCATACAGATCGTATTGATCAATAGGAATTACTGTACTTAATCCGTCGTTACCACCAGAAAGCCTGATTAGAATAAGGATGTTATCTGTATCTGCATTTGCAATGGCTGCAGAAAGGGGTGAAGGAGCAGAGGCGGTAAGCATATTGCTTCCCAGCATCATAGATCCGGACCCGGCAATTCCGAGGGCTTGCAGGAATGAACGTCTACTCCAGAACTTGTGTTCCTCGTCGTGACCGTTCTGATTCTTTATATTAATTGGGATATGATTATTGCACATAACTGTAGGTATTATTTAAGTTGAAATTCAGGTTGTCTAGACAAATGCATTAGCAGAAGAAATACTTGCTGCGGAACTTCCGGACTTACCGAAAGCATCCAAAGGCCTAATCCACCTGGGATATAGTCCGATCCATAATACTCTTCAGGAACATCTTCAATCTTAAAAACCGACATGGCATTTTCGAAATCCTGAGCTGTAAGTAATCCTAAAGGTGTAAACTTATCTACAAGTGCCCGTACAACGGTCTCGGGATTACTGGTGTTACTATCTGCTGGTCCTACAGCATCCATAGCCAATGTTCTGAATTGTTCTGAATTCCCCTGGAAAAATATTTCAAGATAGACCTCTACGGTTAACCATCTACCTATGATAAAGTTGGTATTTATCCAGGTACGGTCTCGTTGCCATCCGGCAACGTCAAACGGATCGAACAGTGTTTGTCCGAGCATTCTCGTAGTATCTACAACATTGAGTATAGTATTGTCATTATATGCAAAATTGGTTTCATTGATAAGGTTCAAGTAAATGTCGAACGGACTCTTTATGATAACACCTATGGCCTCATCATCAAAGAAATGCTCACTTTTAAACAATTGAGACAGCACTGGTGCTATTTCAAAATTGTTGGCCACCATAGTGTTTGCCAATTGGGTAATAATGTTTTGAGCATTACCCGCATCGTCATCAGAATCTGGGTGAACAAAGAACTCATATAATTTTTTACAAATAAAACCTGCAATTTGATCTGGACGTTCCTGGAAAAGAATGTCCATAACATCATCATAGTTCCAATTTCCTGTTTGACCTAAAATTGTTTTTGGTCCGGCATCAAACCTAGTTGGGTCAAAAGTAACCTGTTCGCAGCCTAATTCGCCACGTTCAACATAACCCGTTAAGGCTTTGGCCGTTTCAATAATGTCTTGTTCAGTATACCCGTTCCCTTCTCCAAGAGTGAAAAGTTCATAAAGTTCCCGTGCGTAATTCTCGTTTGGGTTGTTACCGTTATTATAAACACCATCTAAATAATATAGCATGGCAGAGGTTAACCCCATTTCACTAACAAAGGTCTTAAAGTTGCCGATAGCATTTCTTTGCAGACAGTTTACGTAGTAATACAAGAAACTGTTACAGTCATATACATCCAGTTCTGTGACTAAATGATTGCTCCAAAAGAAACTCAACCTGTCTCTCAGATTGTTGGTCAACAATCCATTGGTATAGGCGATGGCCCATTCTTCCTGCTGAGCCCGTCTTATTTGGCGAGCCAGATCATCGTCTTCCGGATAATTGCTGTTATTCCAGTCTGCCCAGGCGGGAGCCGCAAGAGGAGGCATGGTCACAGCTTCATTGATAAGAGCGTCTACCAACGTTCCGGCATTTTGGCCCACGGCCGAATCAATAGTCTGTACTGAGGCACTAAACCCTAGTCTTCTATACAAATGCGCGGCCCTGACTTTATCCAGGGGTGTTGTGTATGCCGCTAATGTAGAGGTGTTACAATTAACGAAGTATTCCATAGTCAATTATTAGGCTTTAAGAATGTTCATGTGTGTAGGGGCAAATTCTTAACGCTTAATCCATTCGATTAGTATGGAAATCCAGATATTTTCGTTATCCGGAGATCTAATGTACAATCTAAGTCCCAAAATAGGCGGTTACTGACTTCATTTTTCGATGAAATGCGCTATTTTGTTAATTTTTAGGAAAAATGGCATCACACAATGATTTTGGAAAAAAGGGAGAGAAATTGGCTGCGGAACTCCTCTTAAAGAAGGGATATACAATTCTTTGGAGGAATTTCAGGTATCTGAAAGCGGAGATTGATATTATTGCTCAAAAAGGAAGTATTCTGGTTGTGGCGGAGGTAAAGTACAGGCGTTCTGATCATTTACAACCCATTACTGCATCCATAAATAAAAAGAAAATAGGGCTGCTTATCATGGCTGCTGATCACTTTGTTCAGGAGAATGACATGGATGTTGATGTTCGCTTTGATATTATTACGATCCTGGGGCAACCCTCGGGATATAAAATAGAGCATCTCGAAGAAGCCTTCTCTCCTTACTAAACATTGTTTTATTTATAACATTATGTTATTTTTGAAAAAAAAGAATGAAGACCATTTCTTCTGTTGTTGAACACTACATAAAGAAAAAGCCCTTTTTGCAAAGTGCCTTAGCACAAGGAATTATAAATCTTACTTCTTTATCCCGACTCATAAAGCCCGAAATAGAACTTGAATTGGGGAAGGATGTCCGAAATGGGGCTATTGTAATGGCTTTAAAAAGACTTTCGGACGACCTCGAATTCAGAGCTACACACAGGATCATTAAGGTATTAAAGAATATAGGGGAGATTACCGTACGTTCCTCACTGACAGATTTCACCTTTTTAGTCTCAGACACAATCCTCGAAAATCAAACCAAACTTTTAAAGGAAGTAACAAAGAACAAGGAGGTCTTTTATACCTCTTCCAGAGGCGTCAATGAATTAAATATTGTCGTAAGTGATAGCCTGGACGAAGTGGTAGAATCTTTATTTAAGGGCGAGAAGTGCACTCAAAAAGCTTCTAACCTCTCTTCTATAACAGTAAAACTCCCAGCCGAGAATGTGTCCGTTCCCGGGATTTATTATTTTATTTTCCAACGCCTGGCGTGGGAGGGGATCGTACTCTACGAAGTTATTTCCACTACGAATGAATTTACCATCATTGTTAATGATGAACAGGTAGATATTGCTTTTAAGACCATTAAGGATCTTAAGACATTATAATACACTCATTTTATTTCTCAACTTAAGAAGCAGACTGAGTCTTGGTTTTAGATTCGCCAGTCAGAGGTTGAAGCATTTCAAGAGCAGTAGAAGGAGAATAAATTTTTTCAAACACCAACAGAAGTCGGAGCCCGTTTCGGGTTTGTTTTTCCTTGATCTTACAGGAGATAGGATGAGTTTGAACGTACTGCAGTACCTTGGTAAAGGTCATACTTTGATAGAAACTAGATTGTTGGTCGGCTACAAAGTACCCCAATAATTTCCCTTTTTTCATCACCACTTTTTCAAGACCAATACTACTTGCTATCCATTTTATCCTTACCGAATTTAAAAGATCTTTGACTGCCTCGGGTAACGGTCCAAATCTATCCTTTAAATGAGCCTGGTACTTTTGAAGGTCCTCCTCCTTGGTGATCCCATTTAATTCGGTGTATAGATTGAGGCGTTCTGTTATATTATTCACATAGTTATCCGGGAACAACAATTCAAAATCTGAATCGATCTGTGTCTCTTTTACAAAGACCTTTTCAGAACCATCTTCCGGTTTATAAAGATCTTTGAATTCATTTTCCTTTAATTCCTCAATGGCTTCTGCCAGGATCTTTTGGTAGGTCTCAAAACCAATCTCATTGATGAATCCGCTTTGCTCTCCCCCAAGCAGATCTCCGGCACCTCGTATTTCCAGGTCCTTCATGGCGATATTAAATCCACTTCCCAATTCTGTGAATTGTTCCAGCGCCTGTATGCGCTTTCTGGCTTCTGTTGTCATTGAATCGAAAGGAGGGGTAATAAAATAACAAAAGGCCTTTTTATTACTTCTGCCTACACGGCCCCGCATCTGGTGGAGATCACTTAGCCCAAAATTATTTGCATTGTTTATAAAGATGGTATTGGCGTTGGGAACATCGAGCCCACTTTCAACGATGGTAGTTGAGACCAGTACATCAAAATCACCATTCATAAAACCAAGCATTAGGGTCTCTAGCCTTTTTCCTTCCATCTGTCCGTGACCTACCCGTATTTTAGCATCGGGGACCAGGCGTTGGATAAGTCCGGCCACTTCTTTTATATTTTGAATTCGGTTATGGATAAAAAACACTTGTCCTCCGCGTTGTATCTCATAGGATATAGCATCTCTTATTGCGGTCTCATCCAAACGTATCACATTACTTTCTATAGGATAACGGTTGGGAGGAGGGGTCGTTATCACAGAGAGATCGCGAGCCGCCATAAGACTGAACTGTAGCGTTCGAGGAATGGGCGTAGCAGTAAGCGTAAGCACATCTACATTCTCTTTGATCGATTTTAGTTTATCCTTTACAGCTACTCCAAATTTCTGTTCCTCATCGACGATAAGGAGCCCTAGATCCTTAAAGATCACATTTTTGTTCACCAATTGATGAGTGCCAATAATGATGTCTACTTTCCCGGATTCCAGATTTTCGAGGGTTTCTTTTTTCTCTTTCGCCGTGCGAAAACGATTCAGATAATCTACGGTCACCGGCATATCTGAAAGACGCTCCGTAAAGGTGCGGTAATGTTGAAAAGCAAGAATGGTAGTAGGCACAAGTACGGCAACTTGTTTCCCGTCATCCACAGCCTTAAAAGCTGCCCTTATAGCTACTTCTGTTTTGCCAAACCCCACATCGCCACAGATTAGCCTGTCCATGGGCCTGTCTCTTTCCATGTCTCGCTTTATATCCTGGGTGGCCGTGATCTGATCTGGAGTATCCTCGTAAATAAACGAGGCTTCCAATTCGTGTTGCAAGTAACTATCTGGGGCATAGGCATGGCCTTTGTCTAAACGTCTTTTGGCATAGACATTAATAAGATCGAAGGCTATCTTCTTAACCCTGGATTTGGTTTTCTGTTTTAATTTTTTCCAGGCAGCAGATCCCAGTTTGTATATTTTGGGTGCCACACCATCTTTCCCATTGTATTTGGATATTTTATGCAGGGAATGAATGCTTACATAGAGGATGTCTCGTTCTCCATACATTAATTTTATGGCCTCTTGTTTTTTACCCTCCACCTCTATTTTTTGCAGGCCTCCAAACTTTCCGATCCCATGATCTATATGGGTTACATAATCACCCGTAGAGAGTTTGTTCAATTCTTTTAAAGTAATAGCCTGTTTTTTGGCATACCCGTTCTTGATCTGAAACTTATGGTAACGTTCAAAGATCTGATGATCTGTATAACAAGCTACCTTAATGTCATCATCAATAAACCCATCGTGAATGGGCACTACCAGTGTTTGATAATGCACCGTCTTCCCGATCTCGTCAAAAATATCATGGAATCTTTTTGCTTGTTCTTCGGATGAACAAAAGAGATAATTCTTGTATCCCTTGGCTTCGTTATCATTCAGATTGGCCAGAAGGAGGTCGAATTTTTTATTGAATACTGGTTGAGGTTTAGTGTTGAAGGAGATTATTTCTGCTTCATTCGTAGTTTTCTTTCCCTGGAAAGTGACCATAGCAAATTCTTCCAGTTCAGCTTCTAGCAGGGAGCTGTGGATAAATAATTCCTGGGGTTGAGCGTGTTTTATATCCGTGCTAAGATCTTTAAAGGCCACTTTGGCTTTTTCGAAAAAGGAGGTAATGCGCTGGTGAAGTACGTCCGGGTCGTTTATAAATAGAACGGTGTTCGGATTGATATACTTCATAAAGCTCACCCTGGATTCTTTCATGAACTTATTCTCCACATTTGGGATAATGGTGATCTTTTTTACCTGCTCTGTAGAAAGTTGGGTTTCTACATCAAAGGTTCGGATGCTGTCTATTTCATCCCCGAAAAATTCAATTCTATAAGGCTCATCATTGGAGAAGGAAAAGACATCTACGATCCCGCCACGCACGGCAAATTCCCCGGGTTCTGTTACAAAATCTACTCTGTGGAACTGGTATTCAAACAATACTTCGTTCAGGAAGTCTAAGGCGAGCATGTCCCCAATTTTGATCTTCTGTGTATTCCTGTCCAGCTCTTTTCTGGTTACCACCTTTTCAAACAATGCATCGGGATAGGTGACGATAACGGCCGGTTTTTTTCTGGAATTGATGCGGTTCAGGACCTCGGCCCTGAGGAGTACATTGGCGTTGTCTGTTTCTTCTATCTGATAAGGTCTGCGGTAACTCCCCGGATAAAAAAGAACATCTTGGTCTCCAATCAATTGTTCGAGATCGTTGAGGTAATATGCAGCTTCCTCCTTATCTCGCAGGATCCATAAAAATGGATGATTAGCACCTTTGAATACTTCAGCCAATACAAAGGATTGTGCCGAGCCTACAAGCCCTTTGAGATGTGTGATCTTTTGAGAATGGGATATAGCTTCCCCTAGTTTCCGCAGTTGGGGAGACTCTTTATACAAAGGTGGGATGGTGCTTTTTGTCACCTGCTAATTTTGTGCAAAGATAAGGCGAGAACAGTGGTCTGGCAAAGGCAGTTTAAATTTTTATGACCATGGCATCTGCGATGGCATAAACTTCGTCTTCTCTTTTCTTTTTCATTACATGTGTGCCGGTAAAAGCTCCGAATGCAGGAAGGATCATTTGATGTTTGTTCTTAAAGAAACATGGCAGGCGCAAAGATTGTCGCCCCTTTCCACGTAAGCGCACCGCAGGATGTATATGTCCGGAAAGGTTGAACAAGCCAACTCTTTCTTCCGGGTAATGGGTCAACAAGAAAGGTCCCCATATAAGCTCAGGTACAAGAGAGATCCCTAAATTCTCATATTTGAGTGGGGAAATAATATCATGGTTCCCGGCTATCAGTGTAATTTTCACAGAAGACTTCAGGACCCAGTTTTCAAACAATTGCCATTCCCGGTTAAGACTTGAATGAAAAAGATCGCCTAAAAAACAGACCGTTTTGGGTTTGTAAAGCGATAAGGAATCTTGTAAAACTTCGAAATTTTTTAGGATCACTTCTTGAGGGATAGCTGCTCCATATTTTCTGAAATGTGTCACTTTTCCTAAATGAACATCACTGATCAGCAATACCTCCTCCTCTTCCCAGTATACTACTCCGGAGGGGTGCAATATCAGGTTTTGTTCGGCAATTTGGATACGCTGGGAGGTCATAAGTTCAAAGATAGTAAATGCCAATCTGTGAATACATCATTTCATTAAAAGGGCCGTCATTCGTTTTATTCTGTCTGCCAATTTTTCGCTGGAAAGTTTCTCTCGTAGCCTGTCTGTGATGATTGGAAATGAAAATGGCGTTGGATTCTTGCATGCTTTCCAAACGATCTCTTGGCGGGCAATCCTTTCAAGAGCCAGTCGTAAACGACCCTCTTCCAATTGATGTTCAAAGGTCTCCCTGAAGGCTTGAAGAAAAAGCAGATTATCTGGTTCGAAATCCCTGAAAACCTCAAACAACAATTGGGAGCTGCTCTGCAAGTGTTTCATTTTTACGCCTTTATCCGGGTATCCGGTAAAGACCATACCGCTTATTACGGCAATGTCTCTGAACTTTCTTCGTGCCATTTCTGTAGAATTCAGGCTTTTCTGAAGATCCTCTAACATAAAAGATGAAGTGAAGAGGTCATTGTCAATAATAGCCTGGATGTCTATTTCTTTATCAGACAAAAGTTCGAATCCATAATCGTTAAAAGCGAGGGAGAAAGTAATGGGAGAAAGAAGGCTTATACGGTATCCCAAGAGGCTACCCATTGCTTCATGAACAAATCTCCCTTCGAAAGGATAAATGATATGATGGTATCCGTCACTGCTCTTAAAGGTTTCAATAAGTAACTCATCGGGGCCGGGCACTATGCTCTCTTTTTGTTGCCTTTCAAAGATAGGAGCAAGGGCACGAATGGAATCTGATTGTTGGTCGGGACGCAGTCTTGCGGAATACAATTCTTCTCTGAGCAATTGTGACATTTGGGCAGATAAGGTAAGTCTGCCACCCATCCAGCTCGGAACTTTACTCGTTTTTTTGGAGGAGTTCCGCACCAATGCCTGCATCTCTTTGATCCTGATAAATTCCAGGTTCCTTCCGGCAAAAGTAAATACGTCACCCGGTGTTAATTTGGAAATAAAGTATTCTTCTATAGTACCTATATACCCGCCTTTTTGGTACTTAACAGTAAGGTTGGCATCACCCACTATTGTTCCTATTTGGAATCTATGACGCATGGCCACACCTCTGTTTTGCACCACAAATCTGCCATCATCCGCAATTTCCACTTTCTTGTATTCATCATAAGTTTGCAGACTCTGACTTCCCAGCACAATAAAGTTTAGCAACCAACGCCATTCGTTTTCGGTGATCCCCTGATAACAAAAACTACTTTTTACTTCTTTGTAGATCTCTGAAGGGATAAATCCGTTTGAAACAGCAAGCGTAGTTAGGTATTGAACCAGTACATCAAAGCTGTTCAGATAGGGCATTCTGTCTTCTACTGCCTGTTTCACCACAGCCTGTTGCAATGCCGATGCCTCTACCAATTCAATAGCATGGGTGGGCAAGAAATAAATGACACTCTCTTTCCCGGGTCGGTGGCCACTGCGTCCTGCTCGTTGCATAAACCTGGCTACCCCTTTCGGACCTCCTATTTGTATAACTGTTTCTACAGGAGCAAAGTCGACCCCCAGATCGAGACTAGAGGTGCACACCACCGCTTTTAATTTTTCATTACGGATGGCTTCTTCTACCCAGATACGAGTGTCCTTATTAATACTCCCATGATGCATTGCTATTTCACCGGCCAACTCAGGGTATTTCTCCAGGATCTTTTGAAACCAGATCTCACATTGGCTTCTTGTATTGGTGAATAACAAGGTGGTCTTACTTTTTTTAATGATGGGGATTACCCTGTCTAGAAGGCGTAATCCTAGATGGCCTCTCCATGGAAAGGTTTCAATTTCCTCCGGGATAATGCTGATCACATGTATTTTTTTATTTAATGCCGCCCGGATCAGGATTGAATTTTGTAAAGCCTTACTTTCCGGGCCTAGCAATACTTGTCTGGCTTCTTCCAGATTTCCTATAGTCGCAGATATACCCCAGATCCGTAGATTGCTCGATAAGGTTTTAATCCTGGAAAGTGCCAATTCCATTTGTACGCCACGTTTGGTGCCCAAAAGTTCATGCCATTCATCTACTACCACAGCGTTACATCCTTTAAACATTTTGTCATATCCTTTGGTGGCCAATAACAATTGAAGGCTTTCAGGAGTAGTGATCAGCAGATCGGGCATTGTCTTGCGTTGTTGGGCGCGTTCCTTGGTAGAGGTATCTCCGGTTCTGATCCCAACGGTAAGAGGAAGATCCAGATCTGCAATAATTCTTTCGGCAGACTGTCTGATCTCCTGAGATAAGGCACGCAGGGGAGTGATCCAAACGGCTTTTAAGCCCTTGGAATGAGAAGTTCTGTACGAAGGATTTTGGTTAATATAGTTTAGAACAATAGGAAACCACAAGGCATAGGTTTTGCCACTGCCGGTGGGGGCATTAAGAAGTCCATTTTTTCCTGCTAAAAAGGCTTTCCAGGTTTTCTTCTGGAAGGGAAACGGTTTCCATCCTTGTTCCCGGAACCATTGTTCTGCAATATAGAAAAGCTGGTCCTGGTTCATTATAGAATGCTCATTTGGTCAATTTTGTCAACTTCCATAGGTCCGAATATAAAAGCTACTAAAGGAGAAGATTCCTTAAAGGATTAGAGTTAAAAGCCTGGGTTTCATAGCAAGACGAAGGTACAAAAACCTAATAATACTTCAGTGGGATCATAACGGTGAGTATCCGGAAGTTGGATGATCTTGAATGCCCTTAAATAAAAGGAAAATTAGAAATATTTAGCGGCGGATTATTTTAAAAATAATGAACGATTTATTGAAATAATCCCTTTCAAAAAAAGTATCTTTGTACCATAGAATTCTATATAATATGCCCATTTTAGATTTATACGGACACAGTGAAAAACGAAAAAATTTGGCCCATTTCGCAGCCATAGCTTCTTTAGCTGCGGTAGATGGGGAAATTAATCCGGAAGAACGGAAAGTGATCGATCGCTTCGCCGTAAAACTGGATATTTCCGGTGCTGAATACACGGAGGTGATGAAGAAGGAGAATAAATATCCTATTGAAGCTCCCTACGAGTCGGAAGAGCGTTTAGAACGCATTTATGATCTGTTTAAAATTATCTATGCAGATCATGATATTGATGAAGATGAATATAGATTGATAAAGAAATACGCATTGGCCCTGGGGTATTCACCGGCTAAAGCAGAAAAAATTATCAAAAGGTCTATAATCTTGTTCAGAGGGAAATTCGATTTTGAAGACTACCTATACGTTATGAAACGCAAGAAGAATTAATTAGCAGCTAGTATAGTAAACTGCAATTAGGCCTTGGCGGCCATAAATTCTTCGGCTTTTTCCACCATCTTCCTGCTTCCACAAAAGAAGGGAACTCGCTCATGAAGCTCAGTGGGCTGAATTTCCATGATTCTGGTATAACCGTCACTGGCTTTTCCCTTGGCCTGCTCTGCCAGAAAAGCCATGGGGTTGCATTCGTAGAGTAAACGTAATTTCCCGTTAGAAGCAATACTGCTTTTTGGATACATATAGATACCGCCCTTTATCATATTCCTGTGAAAATCGGAAACCAAAGAACCAATATATCTTGAGGTATAAGGCCTGTCTTCTTCTTCCCTTTGGCAATATTTAATATAGTCCTTTACTCCTTGCGGAAAATGAATGTAATTTCCTTCATTCACAGAATAGATATTCCCGGTTTCCGGGAATTCCATATTGGGATGAGAAAGGTAAAAGGTGCCAATGGCGGGGTTTAGTGTAAATCCATTGACTCCGTCCCCGGTTGTATAGACCAACATAGTGGAGGTGCCGTAAACAATATATCCTGCCGCCACCTGATTAACACCCGGTTGAAGGAAATCTTCGAGAGTTACAGCAGTGCCTATAGGTGTTACCCGTCTGTAAATAGAAAAGATGGTACCTACAGAAACATTTACATCAATATTTGAAGAGCCGTCTAACGGATCTATGAGTACAATATATTTGTTTTGGTGATTTTCATCATTGCTGTTCACACTGATAAAGTTATCCTCCTCTTCGGATGCAATACCACATACGATCTCTCTGTTCTTTAAGGTTTGAATAAACTTGTCATTTGCCAGAACATCTAACTTTTGCTGATCTTCCCCTTGTATATTTGTGTCGCCAACACCGCCAAGAATGTCTATCAATCCGGCTTTGTTTACTTCGTGATTTACTACTTTGGCTGCCAGACGAATTGCGTTGATCAATTTAGAAAGCTCGCCGGAAGAATACTGAAATGAGGACTGGTTTTCGATGATAAACTCTCCAAGAGTAGTGTTCTTTTTGTCCATTAGGGGGCTTGTGTTATTTGTATACAAATATCGGACATTTTGTGAAACTAAAACGTTTTCGCCAAGCTTTCGTTTTTTAAATTTATAACTTTGTGTTTTATTTGTAACAAATATGAAAAACAGCATTCGGGATGCCGTAGCGGAGGACATGCCTCAGGTTTTGCGCCTAATAAAGGAACTTGCAACATTTGAAAAAGAATCTAATGCAGTTGAGGTAACGGCAGAAGATCTGGTAAGAGATGGGTTTGGGAAGGCACCACTCTTTCGTTGTTTTGTGGGTGAAATAAATGGGAAAATTGGAGGGATGGCCCTTGGTCTATCCCCGGTATTCTACCTGGAAAGGTCCGGTACTTCATTTGGAAGACCTTATTGTGACAGAGAAAATGCGGGGAAGTGGTCTGGGTACTGATTTACTTGCCAGAGTGGTTCAATATGGCCATGCGATAAAGGCAAAACGGATCAGCTGGGAGGTATTGGACTGGAATGAACCGGCTATTTCTTTTTATGAGCGAAAAGGGGCCAACGTAATGCGAGACTGGGATGTGGTGCAATTAGATGAACAAGGAATTCTAAACTTTATTAAGAACATATGAGGATCTTTAAATTTGGAGGAGCATCTGTAAAGGATGCCGATGGACTAAAGAATCTGGTCAAATTATTGCAAGAGGTTGGCTATCAGGACACATTTCTGGTTATTTCAGCAATGGGGAAAACCACAAATGCCATGGAAGACGTGGTTAATGCATATTTTCAGGATAAGACCATGTTGCCCTCAACTTTACAGGAGGTTATCGATTTTCATTTACAGATCCTTAATGAACTCTTTGATTCGCCTAAGCATGTAATATTTAAGGAGGTACATTCTCTTTTTGAGGAAGTGAAGGGATTCCTGGCGTGGAACAAATCGCCCAAATACAATTTTGTATATGACCAGGTGGTAAGCTACGGGGAATTGCTTTCCACGACAATCCTCAGTGCCTATCTGAATGAGGTAGGCATCCGTAACACATGGCTCGATATTCGCAACTTTATAAAGACCGATAATAACTACCGCGATGTAGATGTTCAATGGGAGAAAACGCAGGAACGACTAGCTCAGGGTCTGGAAAAAGGAAAATTATATGTGAGTCAGGGATTCATTGGGAGCGATGAAAATAACTTTACCACCACCCTGGGAAGAGAAGGTTCTGATTATACGGCAGCTATTCTGGCTTTTTGTCTCAATGCCCAATCGGTCACTATTTGGAAAGATGTCCCCGGAGTATTAAATGCAGATCCGAGGTATTTTTCGGAGTCTCAATTGCTCAACAAGATTTCCTATCTGGAAGCCATTGAACTGGCATTTTATGGAGCCTCTGTAATTCATCCAAAGACCCTGCAGCCCCTTCAAAGAAAGGAGATTCCCTTGCTTGTTAAATCGTTTCTAAACCCAAAAGATGCCGGAACCATGGTAGGTAAGGGAGAAGGCATTGATCCAAAGATTCCTTGTTTTATAGTTAAGAAGAATCAGGTGCTGATGAAGCTTTCCTCTCTAGATTTCTCATTTATTGTGGAAGATAGTATCAGCGATCTCTTTAAACTGCTACATGATTATAAGATGAAGGTAGATATGATCCAAAACTCTGCCATTAGTTTTTCAGTTTGCGTGGACAATAAATTTGGTCGGTTGGAGGAATTATTAGACCATTTAAAAGGTAAATTCAAAGTGGTGTATCACGAAGGGGTGTCTCTCTATACCATTCGTCATTTTGATGCACAATCTATTGATGCTCTTCAAAATGGAAAGGAAGTACTTCTGGAACAGCGGGGAAAAGAGACCGTTCAATTGGTAGTAAAGTAAGCATCAGGTAGTTGTAATTCTAAGTGTTAATTAGATAACACCAAGGCCTATTTTCCTATCTTTACCACCGAAATTGTAAATTGAATTATGGGTTTAGTAACGGCCAAAGAAGTAGCAAAAGCCATTAATCTGGAGCGGTACGGATTTTTCGGGACCTTTATGGGATGGATGCTGATGAAGATCACTAAGCTGTCTTCCATGAATTCATTTTATGAAAAACATAAGCACCTGGAGACCAAACCATTCCTGAATGCTATTCTGGAGCATTATGAGATCGATTTCGAAATTCCGGAAGAGGATATTAAAAGACTTCCAAAAGAAGGTGCGTTTATTACTATCAGTAATCATCCCCTGGGCGGTATAGATGGCATCTTGTTGCTAAAACTGTTACTTCAGCACCGGGAAGACTTTAAGATCATCGCCAACTTTTTATTACATAGGGTAGAGCCCCTGGTTCCTTTTATTTTGCCGGTGAATCCTTTTGAAAATCATAAAGATGCAAAAAGTAGTATAGCCGGATTTAAAAGTGCCTTACAGCATTTGCAAGATGGACATCCTCTTGGAATTTTTCCTGCGGGGGAAGTATCTACCTACAAAGATGGTAAGCTTATTGTGGATAAACCCTGGGAAGAAGCAGCCCTTAAACTAATCCGCAAGGCAGAAGTACCTGTGGTTCCCATATATTTTCACGCAAAGAATAGTCAGTTGTTCTATCGTTTGTCTAAGATCAACGACATTTTTAGAACCGCAAAGCTCCCTTCAGAATTAACCACCCAGCGAAATAGGGCCATAAAGGTTAGGATAGGTCAGCCAATTTCATTAGCCGCACAGAATGAACAGGAAACTCTTGAGGAATTTACAGATCTGCTTAGAAGAAAGACGTACATCCTTGCCAATGCATATGAAAAAGAGCGTTTAATAGATCAGATCCCGGGGAGTTTAAAGATCCCTAAAGCGCCAAGGAAGATTGCTACTGCCGTTAGGACAGAGGTTATTCAAGGAGAGATAGAAAAACTGCGTGAGAAGGACTGCAGATTGTTGCAAAGCAAGAATTATGAAGTATTCCTGGCACAAAAAAAGGACATGCCATTTATCCTAAATGAGATCGGGAGACAAAGGGAAATAACTTTTCGTGCTATTGGGGAAGGTACCAACAAGGCCATTGATCTGGATAGATTTGATGATTATTACCACCATCTCTTTTTATGGGACGATCAAGAAAAGGCTATCGTTGGGGCCTATCGAATGGGGATGGGGTCTCAAATATTTAAGGAACACGGCATTGACGGTTTTTACCTTCAGGACCTTTTTGGTTTTGAACCGGAACTGTATAGTATGATGACGCAATCCATAGAAATGGGGCGCGCTTATATAGTTAAAGAATACCAGCAAAAACCTATGCCACTTTTCCTGTTGTGGAAGGGTATAGTACATACCACCTTGAGACATCCCGAACATAAATATCTAATTGGCGGAGTGAGTATAAGCAACCAATTCTCAAACTTCTCCAAATCCCTAATGATCGAATTTATGAAGTCGAATTACTGGGATCCGTATGTGGCACAATACATCCACCCAAAAAAGGAGTTTAAGGTGAAATTAAAAGATGCTGATAAGGAGTTCGTATTTGATGAAACCGAAGCTGATCTGAATAAGTTTGACCGACTCATAGAAGAAGTAGAACCAGGAAGTCTGCGCTTACCTGTTCTTATTAAAAAGTACATCAAACAAAATGCTAAAGTGGTGGCTTTTAATGTAGATCCCCTGTTTAACAATTCTGTAGATGGGCTTATGTATATTAAAATTGCAGATCTCCCTGAGAGTACCGTAAAACCTGTTATGGAAGAGTTCCAGGCTGAATTGGAACGAAAAATGACTGAGAATAACGGTGCCGATTAGGAAAATTCCCTTTCCACAAAGTCCTTACAATACCCTTTGATCTCATTCCTGGCTTTGAGGAAAGCTGCATGAATTTCTTCACTGCTGCCTTTTACTTTTGAAGGATCGAAGAAATTGTGGTGAAGCCGTATAGCAGTTTTTGATGGAATATAAGGGCAATTCTCTTTGGCATGATCGCAGACCGTGATGATAAAGTCCCATGATATGCCATAATATTCATCAACATGGTTGGAGGTATGGCCGGAAATATCAATGTCATCTTCTTTCATGATGGAAACAGCTCCCGGGTTTAATCCGTGCGTTTCTATCCCGGCACTATATACCTGGGCCTTTTCTTTTAATAGTGTTTTTAAATAGCCGTGTGCCATCTGGCTACGGCAGGAATTTCCTGTACAAAGAACCAGTATATTTTTTTTAGTCATAAGTAGTTTTATTTTTCGGTATTAGTCGATGCCTACAGTAGTACTTCGTCTTTCAAAGATCAAATTATCTTTCCAGACACCATCTAATTTACCAACTCGTTCACGCCGCCCTATTAATCTAAAACCGCATTGTTCATGAATTTTTATACTGGCTTTGTTCTCCGGAAAAATACCGGATTGTATGGTCCAATACCCCGCCTTTTCACTGGTATCTATCAAAGAAAGGAGCAGGTCTTTACCTATTCCTTTTCCTCTGTGATCTTTACTGACATACACACTGACCTCGCCAATCCCTCCATACACACATCTGCTGGAAACAGGGGATAGGGCAGCCCATCCTGTAATGGTATCAGCTTCACAAGATATTAAACGACATTGTTTTATATGAGCTTTATCCCAATTTTCATAGGCAGGAATTTCCTTCTCAAAGGTGGCGAAACCAGTGGCTATGCCTTCTTTGTAGATTCGGGAAACTGCAGGCCAGTCTTCCGGATGCATAATTCTTATTTCCATAGAGTCTGGGTTAACAACAACCAGAATCAGGACTACAGCATCCTGCTATCTCCTGAGTTTTAGTTTCCATTACACCACATAGTTCTTCAGCTTTACAGGCCGTTGGTTGTACACCTAAGGTAATTAAGAGCGTACTCTCTTTGGTTTGTGCTTCATTTACATAAAGCTGTGCAGTATGAAAGGTCTCATTGCCAAATTCAAATCTAATAGTAGCCTCCTGATCCATAGGCCTCATGGAATTTACGCGGTCTAAAATTGATAGAGCTTTGGAAGTCGTTAAATATTCAGTTTTATGTTTTTCCGACGGACTTTCCCAGAGTTGCACCACTGTTTCATTCCATGAATCAGAACTGCCGCCACAATCAACTGAATCTATTTTAGTGTTTTTTACTTCCGTAATATGATAATTGGCACCTACCCGTTGTCCGGGCATGTATTCGAAGATCAGTGACTTGGTGTCCTTCTCATTTAATAAGCTTAAGAATTCTTTTGTTTTCATTGTATCTAAATTTTAGCAACAGTTGGTTTTAGTTTCATTAAAGAAGGAATTCAGTAGGGCCTGAATTTCTTTCCAGCGTTCTAAAGCAATGCAATAGCAGACTTTTTTACCCTCTATCTCACCCTCAATAAGTCCTATACTTTTTAATTCTTTGAGGTGCTGAGAAATGGTGGGTTGTGCTAATCCGATCTCCTCCACAATATCATTACAAATACAGGCATTCTGCGTACTTATGTATTGCAATATGGCAATTCTACCCGGATGCCCCAGCACTTTAAAGATAGTGGCTAGTTCATTCTGAGAAGTATCGAAGATTTCAGTTTTGGTTAAACCCATGTCATATTTATATATTGCAATATTACGATATATAATTAAATAAAAAAAGCCAGATCTTTAAAACCTGACTTTATTTTTTGATCAGAACCAGGGTTTTTTCCCTACCTGATAGGTATTGTAGAATTCTTCATCAGATTTTGTGAGGTAGATGATCCCTTCAATAAGTCCGATTAGTCCGGGGATCCAAAAAAAGAATGCCCCTACAACAATACAAGTGGTAGCATACCCTAATAGCGTTACAGCCAGGAGTATGATTCCTTCTTTGTTATAACCCAGGATAAATTTGTGTACTCCCAGAGATCCAAATAGAATCCCAAGAATACCCGCCAGGATCTTTTTGTTGTCGCCCCCGGCATTCTTTAATCCATCACGAAACTCATCTGCCGTCTTTTTGGCACCTTCCTTAAATTCTCCTGCGGCTTCTTTGGCCTCTTCGGCAGCTTTTTTAGCTGATTCTTTGGCATCGTCAAAGGCATCTTTAGCCTTATCGCCAAAATCTTTATCTTCTTCTGACATGTTTACTTTTTTGTTGGTTAAATGTTGATTAAATGTAGGAATAAATTTTTACTCAAAGAAATGCTTTATCAACTGGTTCCCATAGTTCTATTTTATTGCCTTCGAGGTCTAGTATCCATCCAAATTTTCCGTAATCATACTCCTCCACGGTCCCAATAATAGTAACGCCTTCCTTCTTTAAAGCGGCCAGTAATTCTTTAAGATTTTCTACCCTGAAGTTCATCATGAATTGCTTTTTACTGGGTTGAAAATATGAAGTATCTTCTTTAAACGGACTCCATTGTGTAGAACAATCATTACCTTCTTTATCTTTCCACCAAAAAGTACAGCCATACTGATCTGTATTAAGTCCCAAATGTGTTTTGTACCAATCTTTTACCTTGTCGGGATTCTTTGTTTTAAAGAAAAATCCACCTAAACCCGTTACCCTGTTTTTCATTTATCTCGATTTAATGTTGCTTTCGTACAATGCGATCCATTGATCTACGGTCATTTTAGTGCATAGTTCACCAAGTAGTTCATAAGGAATAAGTTCTACCTTTTTAAAACGAACACAACTTTTTCCCATATCTAATTTGGTTTTTACATACTTTGGGTATTCGGAAACAAACCAATCATGCAGGGATTTATCTGCATAGATACCCGAATGATATAAAGCCACAAAGTTTTTTTGTGAAGCTATATTGATAAAAGGCAAGGGTAGTTCCGGACTACAATGATATCCGCCGGGATAAATAGAATGTGGCACAACATACCCGATCATTCCATAGCTCATAACCTCCTTAAATCCTTTTGGAAGATTCGCCAGAATGGTTTTTCTGAGAGTAGAAATAGCACTTTTCCTATCTTCAGGTAAGTTTTTTATATACTCTTCCGGAGTTGCAGCGTCTGATGTCATTGTACAGATTTTTGATATCGATTTTAAAGTCCCTCCTTAAAAAGTTGGGACTATAAGTTAACAAAATCTTTTCTTAATCTTGTCTACAATGGTTTGTGCCAATTTGATCTTGCTTTCTTGTGTCCACCCGGCAACATGAGGTGTTAAGAGAACCTTGTCAGAATGGATGAGGTAGTTGAATTCTTCCGGCATTGATCTATCACTAAACATATCCTCAAAGGATGTTTTCTCATATTCCAAAACATCTAGCGCAGCACCCAGTATTTTCCCCGATCTCATGGCCTGCACCAGGTCTTTTGTTACAACGGCTTTTCCTCTGGCCGTATTTACTAACCAGAATGGCTTGGCAAATGCATCAATGTAGGAGGTGTTCACCATCCCCGTTGTGAGGTTGGTCTGAGGAATATGCAGACTAAGAACATCGGCTCGTTGTTGTAATTCTTCCAGAGTTACCTGTTTTGCATTTTTATCGCCAACATTTTCCAGAATATCAACACATAGTATATCTACCTCAAAACCCCGTAATTTTTTGGCAAAGGCCTTCCCTGTATTTCCATATCCTATGATCCCTACCGTCTTTCCATCTAATTCTAAGCCACGGTTGCCTTCCCTATCCCATAAACCATGGCGGATCTCTTTATCGGCTTTATTTAAATTGTTAAAAAGTGAAAGTAGCATGCCAAGGGCTTGTTCTCCCACCGCATTTCTATTCCCTTCCGGAGCAGCAGCCAAAAAGATCCCTTTTTGCTCTGCATAGGCAACATCAATATTTTCCAATCCGGCGCCGACCCTTCCAATAAATTTTAAGTTTGTAGCCTTATCAAGAAATTCTCTGTCTATTTTAAACCTGCTTCTTATGATTATTCCATCATATTCATGGATCATTTTCTCCACCAAATTTTTATCTGCCTTGTATTCTTCTCTGTTCTCAAAACCAAGAGCAGCTAATTGCTCTAAAAGTAATGGGTGATTGGTATCTAAATGCAATACTTTCATAACCCTTAAATTTTGGGATAGTGGGTTTGTGTTCGTTTGTCCTGCACCTTTCCGGTATGTGCCGTGGTGCTTTTTTCGAAAAGCAATAGCTGTACTTCTTCATTGTTCCTGGTAGCCGGGCAATGTTCTACCCCTTTGGGCACCACAATAAGCTCACCTTCTTTTACGGTAACTGTCTTATCTCTGAATTGCATATACAAAGTGCCTTTCAGGACTTGAAATAATTCATCTTCCTCTTCATGGGAGTGCCAAACAAACTCACCCTGAATCTTTGCCAAAAGAACCTGCATATCATCTACCATGGCGATCTGATGTGGATGCCATTGTTTCTTAATAAGACTGTGTTTTTGTGCTAAGTTTATTGAATCCATGGATGTTATTTTAAAGGGGTGTTGTCCAACCCAATTCTATCAAAGTTTCATAATAAAACTGAGCAAATAAAAGTTGGACATAATATTTTTTGAATGATATCATTCATCTTTCATAGGGGGTTGGTCCTTTACATGAAACTCAAAAATATCCTTTCTGGAATAATGTCCGTTCACATCAAAATCGAGTTTTTGTCTTGAAATATCCTCCAGATCCAGGGTTGCTGTTAAAATTCCATTTGTATTCCACAATGGTCCTTCAAGTATTTCACCTCCCGGGCTTATAATTACACTGCCCCCCGGACACATAATATCTTCCTCTTCTTTCAACAGATTCTGATACTTTTCGGGGTACATTGCTTTGGTAATAAATTGATTACACCCTAAAACAAAACACCTGCCTTCCAGGGCAATATGTCTCATAGAGGCTACCCAGGATTCACGCGCATCTGCGGTTGGTGCAATATAGATCTGTATCCCTTTTTGGTACATGGCCATGCGTGCCAATGGCATGTAATTTTCCCAGCAAATAAGGCCACCAAGTTTACCAATACCCGTATTATAGGTTACAAGATCCTCTCCCGAAGCTTCAGACCAGACCACCCTTTCCGTGCCGGTAGGTTTTATTTTGCGATGAACTCCTAATAGACCTTTGGTTGGTGAGATATAAAGCATGGAACAAAACAAGCTGCCATTGGAAGCTGTGCGTTCTGTAACGCCTATGACGAGATATGTTTTATAGACCCTGGAAAGTTTTTCTAGTCTTTTTAGGGAGCTACCTTCCAGATCAAGACTATTCTTATGATATTCAGCATAGAGTTGCCTGCCTTCTTCACTGCGTTTCCCAATAGTTGCTCCAAAGGTGAAGCCTCTTGGATATCCTGGAATAAAAGATTCCGGAAAAACCATGAGGTCATATGCCTCTTTGGCATTCTCCGACAAAAGAATTTCTATTTTGTCTATAGTTCTTTCTTTGTCAAAAAAAACGGGATGTTCCTGAACGACGCCTACTTTAACCTTCATTTAAATAGTTTTCTACCCCGTCTGCAACAGCGGGATATGAGTTCAAGGTATGTTATTTTTTAGACTTTCAGATCCCCAGTAAGACCTTGGCAATGGTAAAATAAATAAGGATTCCAAAAATATCATTGCTGGTAGTAATAAACGGTCCGGTAGCAATAGCAGGATCTATGCCTCGCTTATGAAGGAATAAGGGGGTAAAAGTGCCAATAATCCCTGCAACCACAATTACGGCTATCAGTGAAATAGAAATTGCAAGGGCTGTGATAAAGGTGCCTTTCCAGATCCAGGTAAAGAAGAGAAGTACGAAGGCCAAAATAACCCCATTTAATAAGGCAAGCAGCATTTCTTTTATTAGTCGGTTCCCCATGCTTCCTCTTAGATCATCATTGGCTAATCCCTGTACAATAATGGCACTAGATTGCACTCCAACGTTACCTGCCATGGCAGCGATCAAAGGGGTAAAGAAAAACAAAATGGCATGTTTACTAATCATTTCTTCAAAGTTGCCCATGATTGCCGCAGCACCCAGTCCACCTAACAAGCCTAAAAACAACCAGGGTAGTCGGGCACGGGTTAAGATCCATATGCTATCATCGGCCTCTACATCCTGGGAGATCCCCGCTGCAAGTTGGTAATCTTTTTCAGCCTCTTCCTTTATAACGTCAACAATGTCATCAATGGTGATCCTTCCCACCAGTCTGCCAATTTCGTCTACTACAGGAATGGCCTCCAAATCGTATTTAGACATGATCTTGGCTACTTCTTCAGGCTTTTCATTGACATTTACGGAATCTACATTGGGGATATAAACGTTTTTTATAGGATTTGTAGTTGAGGTTGTAAGCAGATCCTTTAGTGAAAGACGGCCTTTAAGTTTTTCGTCATCATCTACCACATAAATGGAATGCACCCTGGTCACATTTTCTGCCTGTGCCCTCATTTCCTTTACGCAGCGAAGAACTGTCCAGTTTTCGTTCACCTTAACCAACTCCTTCGCCATAAGTCCACCCGCAGAATTCTCATCGTAGCGAAGCAGATCTACAATATGCCTGGCGTGTTCTCTATCCTCAATTTCCGAAATAACCTCCTGAACGATATCCTTTGGAAGTTCAGCTACAATATCTGCAGCGTCATCAGTATCTAGCTCTTCCAGTTCTCCTGCGATCTCTTTAGATGAGAGATTATTAAGTATAGCCTCTCTGACGTCCTCATCCAATTCTGTGAGCACATCAGACGTTTTGTCGCTGTCTAACAACTTAATAAGGTAAGTGGCTTGCTCAACATTCAGATCATTGGTGATCTCCGCCACATCGGCATAGTGAACCTCTTCCAATAGGGTTTGCAAGGCTGCATCCTTATTGGCATTGATCAGCTCAACAATTTCAGCTAATAATTCTTCTGTGAGTTTAAACGGTGTCATTTGCTATCTTCCTTGTCAACGATATAAAATCGTTTACACCCAGCTGTTCCGGACGTTGGTCAAAGATAGCATCTTCTTTTAGATTTTGGGAGAGGTTAAAACTTTTTAAACTATTCCTTATGGTCTTACGTCTTTGATTAAAAGCCGTTTTTACCACGCGGAAGAATAAAGCTTCATCGCAGTCTAAGACAATGCTCGATTTGCGTGTGAGTTTTAAAACTCCCGATTGAACTTTTGGCGGAGGATCAAATACCTCCGGAGGAACTGTAAAAAGGTATTCGGCCTCGTAGAATGCCTGTACAAATACCGAGAGTATGCCATAGGTTTTGCTGCCTTCTTTTTCGCAAATTCGCTTTGCCACTTCCATTTGGAACATGCCCGCAAACTCAGGGATCTGTTGTCTGTATTCCAGGAGTTTAAAGACGATCTGAGTAGAAATATTGTAAGGGAAATTACCAATGATGGCAAAGGGTTTGTCGCCGAATAGGGTATGAAGATCTACCTGTAGAACATCGGCCTCCACTACTTTAAAGCTACCTTTTCTATCCATGACCTCCGGATGTTCCAAGGGAAAACTATGATTGAGGTAAATAATAGATTCAGCATCAAAATCCATGGCGACCAGGTTAATATCCTGCTTCAAAAGGTATTTGGTAAGCACTCCTGTACCAGGGCCAATTTCGAGAACATCCTCGTAACCAGACAGCGATAAGGTGGTTGAAATTTTTTGTGCAATTTCCTCGTCTTTCAAAAAATGTTGCCCAAGATGTTTTTTGGCCTTAACCGGTCCTTCATCTCTGATATGCTTGCCTTTTTTCTTATATGGATGGGAATAAGACTTTTTTGGTTTGCCCATGTATAAACTTGCTTAAGATTCGGTTTTTCCCAGGTATACCCATGCTTCGGTCCCTGAAACCAGCGTCGCTTTTTTTCTAAAATAAGCTTCTCCTTCATAGACATCCACACGCTGTAGTTCTTCTTTACTTATAATATATACAATACCAGGGACTCCCTTTGCTGATTTGGGGGATGATTTTACGGTAGGGTAAAGTCCGCCTACCAACTCTTTGGAAATAGTATGCTCTTTTAGATGGTCCTTTTGCCCACTCAATATCCTTGAGAAGACCATTTGTTGTACTTCTTTGTCCTGCAGGGTGCCATATGTAAACAAGTATTCTGTGGCGCTGGGGATGAGGGGTTTTTCAATAGTGACTACTTCTAATTCTGTTCTAAATGCCACCAGGGACTTGCCAAAACGTTTGGTAGTTTCATTTCGTAATCTGTCGGCATCATTTTTATAATAAAGATCGAGTGTTTTCCGGTTCTTTACTTTGTACTGAACCGAATAGGTAATGCCGCCCATCTCTTCATCTACAAGGACCCTGGTCATTGTTGCTTCTAAAAATTTACCGGTGGCAAGAACATCGGGGATATGAGTTTTCACCATCCAAGATACCCAGGCATCTTTGACAGATTCTTCTACATTAATGGTGACATTGTATATAAGCATTTGCTTGCGTTATTGTAATTAAGAATAAAGGTCAATTAATGGTATCGCCCCTCAGAATTCTGAAATTCTTTCTTGCTTGTGGAAAGTAATAACTATCCTGAAAATTATACAAAATACGTTCATAATGATACTTTGCTTTTTCGGGCTTATTTAATTTCGTGCGGAATAATTCTGCTAACGCAAAGTGTGCGTCATCTGCCAGAATATCATCGCCGTAGAACTCTACGATCTTTATATAATTAAAAAGTGCCGCTTCTAGGTCGTTAGATGCTACAAGCAACTCTGCCTGTCTCAGCAGCGCTTCGTCTTCTATTTTTTCACCCTTGTGTTGTTGTAAAATGTCTTCCAGAACGGCAATGGCTTCTTTGTTTTTATTCTGGTAAGCGAGAAGATCTGCCCTGGCGTACTTTTTCAAAGCGGTCTGGGTTGAATCCTCCAGTGAATTATCTGAGATCAGCAAGCTTAGCTGCATGGCATCATTGGCAATGAGTTGCGAGGTAGAGCCTCGCAGTACTTTTAACTGAGTAAGCGCCCAATCAAAATCGCCTTTATAAAAACTAGTTTGTGCTACTTTAAATCTTGCTTGCTGTCCTAGTACGTCATTTTTGAGGCTTTTTTGTATTTGAGAAAAATAAATTAGGGCCTCATTAAATTTTTGATCGAATACCAGGATATCTCCAAGGGCCAATTTTATATAGGCTTCTCCGTATTTTGTTAGGGGTAACTCCAGGGATCTTTTAAGTATTGGGATGGCCTTTTCCGAATCACTCCTTCGGAAGGTCAGGAAATTGGCATAGGCAACCTGTAGTTGTAAGGTGGGAACCTGATAACCATAGGTGGCCAATAGATCCTGGTACCGCGCATCAATTCTGGGAAGATCTTTGTTTTCCGCAGTAAGCAATTCAATGTCTAATAAATGTAATTGCGCATTGAGTTTCGTTACAGCTTCAGAGCTGTTCTTTACAATATATTCAAAGATCTGCTGAGCAATCTCTACGGCCTCATTTTCTAAAGAAGTGTTTCCTAAAGTTTCTATCCGTTCAAAGGAAGCTCCTACAGCTCTTTTGTAAATGGCTTTTTCCTGAGTAAAAGCGAAGTTGTATTGTTTTTGTTCAACATAGAGCCAACTTAACAATTCGTTCCATAAGACATCCGGATCTTTTTGTGCTTTTTGCAGAATCGCTTTTTTCAGCAGGCGGTTGTTCTCATTCTCAGGATCCTCGGTTATAAAATCACCGATCTTTCCAATTACATTCCCTATGGTTGTCCTGCCATTACCCAGCAGCTGAAGATAGGAGACAAACATTTTCTCAATATTCCCCTGTTCCCCATAAATTTGAGCTATTTGAAAATTATAATCGAGTTGTGGATTTAATTCCATGGCCCTTTCATAGGCTTGTAAGGCGTAATCTAACAATGCAAATCTCTGAAAGCCTACTCCTATGCCATAGCCGTAATTTGGATTTTTTTCAATAGCAGCCAACGCCTTGTCATAGTATTCAATGGCTTTTTCATTGTTATTCTGAAGCCTGAAGTTATACCCCAATTCAATTAGGATGGTGGGGAAGGCATTCCCGGATTGGACGCGGCCCATCAGAAAGGTTTCCGCCTTGTCATAGTGTTCCAATTGCTGGTAACAACGTACCATATTTTCCGCAAAGTCCATTCTGCGGGGATTTTGGTCTACCAGTCGTTCGTAAAACACAAGGGCTTTCTCGTACTCCCCATCATTGAAGTACTGCTTCGCTAAAAAGTCGTCTTGTGCCCAACTGCAGATAGCAGTGAATAAGCACAACCATAAAATAACACCTTTCATCATGCAACTTTCTCAAAGGTAACCAAGTCCCGGAAGAAAAACTATCAATGAAATCTTAATCTATAAGATCAAATCCGGTATAAGGAACCAATACTTTTGGGATGCGTATCCCTTCTGCCGTCTGGTAATTTTCAAGAATTCCTGCCAAAACCCTTGGTAGGGCCAATGAACTTCCATTAAGCGTATGGGCCAGTTGTGTTTTGCCATTTTCATCCTTGAATCTGAGTTTAAGTCGGTTAGACTGATAGGTCTCAAAGTTGGAAACGGAACTTATTTCGAGCCAACGATCCTGGGCTGTGGAAAACACTTCAAAATCATAGGTTAATGCCGAGGTAAAACCAAGATCACCTCCACACAAACGTAGAATTCTGAAGGGGAGCTCTAATTCTCTCAGAATGCCTTTTACGTGTTCTACCATTGCTGTTAGTGCCTCATAGGAATTCGCCGGTTGCTCTACTCGTACAATTTCTACTTTGTCGAATTGATGCAAGCGATTCAGTCCTCTGACATGGGCTCCATAACTCCCGGCTTCTCGTCTGAAACATGGGGTGTATCCGGTATAACAAACAGGTAGATCCTGATGATTTAAAATAGTATCGCGAAAAATGTTTGTAACGGGTACTTCTGCAGTTGGTATCAGGTATAGATCATCTGCCGTCACATGATACATCTGTCCTTCTTTATCCGGGAGTTGTCCTGTTCCAAATCCGGAGGCGGCATTTACCAAGTGCGGCACCTGCATTTCTGTATAGCCGGCCGCCGTATTTCGATCCAGAAAATAGGTGATCAAGGCACGTTGTAATTTAGCGCCCTTACCTTTGTAAACCGGAAATCCTGCCCCTGTGATCTTTACACCAAGTTCAAAGTCAATGATGTCATATTTCTTGGCCAATTCCCAGTGGGGGAGTGCCCCTTTCAAAAGTTTTGGTATTGCACCTTCCCTGAAAACCTCTTCATTATCCTCTTCGGAAGATCCCGCGGGCACCAATTCATTGGGAACGTTAGGAATTAAGTATAATGCCTGATCTAGTTCCAGGACCACCGCATTTAGCTCTTCACCCATGCTTTTTGAGTCTTCTTTTAAGCTGGCGGTCTTTTCTTTTAGAAGATTCGCTTCCTGGCCCTTTCCGGATTTGTAAAGCGCGCCAATTTCTTTCGATAAGGAATTTAACTGTGCAAGGGTGCCGTCCATTTCCGTTTGCAGTGATCTTCTTTTTTCATCGAGCTGCAATACCTGAGATAATAAGGCCTCCGCATCCAGATTTCGCTTTGTAAGAGCCTTTATGATCGCCTCTTTATTTTCCCTTATAGCCTGTAATACTAGCATTGGTCATTATTTAAGGCACAAATTTACGTTTAATTGGTGAATTCAGATGAGGAAGGCCTAGGTTTCCTTAGCGTTCTTTGTTGGTTTTTAGCGGAGATGGTAAGATCCATTTATGATGCCTGAAATGATCCCATTTCTCAGCTGCAAGATCAACAGACGGATCAATGAATGCGGCCAATGGCCTGCCATTTATACTCACCTTACCTTTTGCATATACCGCAATCTCTTGTCCCCGTGCGGAGTATTCTTTATTTAGATACTGGGCAAATTGCCAGATAAAATCGGGGTAACAGGAAACTTTTTGCAACTGTTCGGGAGAAAGATAAAGGTTGGGTGGTACGATGGTTTTTACTCCGGTATTTTTGTTAACCACTACAAATTGAATAATACCAGATCTGCTGCGTAGCATCATTCGCCAACTCATTCGGTGTCCTTCTTCGGTCCAAAGGACATCGTCTTCAATAAAAAAATGTCTTACAGGCAGGGCCAGTTGAATTATAAAATAAAGACCACAACCCAGCAATATCCAATTTCGATAAAACGGTATTTGTATTTCATTACTAACATAAAGCTCCTTATGCTTAAAAAAACGTTTTTTAATCACCTCAGGAGGATAAAAGAACACTATAAAGGCCAGGGCCAAATACGGGAAGATCCCTATCTGAAACACAAGGGAATTAAAAAGATGAAAGAAAACAGCAAATCCAAAGGCCCAATTTCGGGTTGGTTTCCAAAGTAAGGCCGGTATGATCAACAGGTCGAAAAGAATGCCCATGGTCCCAATAATAGTATGGACCCAAGAATGTTGAAGGAAATCTCCAATAAGGGGGTAGGAGGCTTTGCCTCTCAGAAGTATCTCGATAATTGAGAGATCTAGCCAGTCCCCGTAGAGTTTCGCAAGAGCGGCATAGGTATAGACTATAAACAGTTGAAATATAATGATCCATTTTACCCATGCAGGCATGGAATTGCTCCTAAGCGAAGGTTCTAACTTGCTGTCTAAGGAAGCATAGCGGTTTGCAGGCAAAAAACACATCAGGAAGGAGATCAGAATCAATAAGTAATAGTGGTTGTTATAGGCCGTCTTTTGCATGAGGTAAACTGCACTCCATAAGAGAGTAAAAAGGATAATACTCCAGCGGTATTTAAAGCCAATGGCAATGAAAATTCCCAAAATACCCATGATCACAAAATAAAAATACATGCCATTTCCGGGCAGAGGTTGTAACCATTCAAAGCCGATAAAAGAAAAGGTAAAAGTGGGCTCTATTAAAGTTTTTCTAACCCATCCGGTAAGGATAGCGCCAAAGCTCTCAAGGGAAATAAGGATTCCAAAGAAGATCCGGAATATAATAAGCGACCCATTGTCGACCTTTTTAAAAAGCCAATTCTGTAGCATTTATTCTGTGATTAGGATACGTGCTGTTTCTTTGTCTTTTTTTAGTTGCTCTTTGAGTTCCTCCAGGGAATTGAATTTGTGTTCCTCCCGTATCCAATGAAGAATATTGACCTGTATATGCTGGTTATAGAGGTCATGGTCAAAATCGAAAAAGTGCACTTCAATACTTTGGTCTTGCCCATCTACAGTAGGATTGGTTCCTATATTCATCATCCCATATACGATCTTGTTCTTCATACTACTCTGAACCACATAGACACCGTTCTTGGGAATAAGCTTGTATGCTTCCTCAATATGAAGGTTGGCGGTAGGAAAGCCTAATTCTTTTCCCAGACCTTTCCCCCTGATGATCTCTCCGTTGAGCATGTAGGGATATCCTAAATAGCTATTGGCGGTAGTAACATCGCCCTCCAACAAGGCATTTCTGATCTTGGTAGAACTAACCGCAACCGCTTCTATTTCCTGGGCCGGAATCTCATCTACTTCAAAATCGAGCGCATTCCCAAAAGCTATCAGATCGTTTATATTGGCATTCCGATTTCTGCCAAATCGATGGTCATATCCTATGATCACTTTTTTAGCATGGAGTGCATTGACCAACATATCCCGTACAAAGGCAGTTGCACTTAATCTGGAAAAGGTCTTGGTGAAAGGCTGTATAATGAGGTAATCTAAACCGAGGTCTTCCAGTATTTTCTTCTTTTCTTCGATAGTATTCAAGAGTTTTAGGTCCGAATCTTTTTGCAAAACCATACGCGGATGTGGGAAGAAAGTGAGTACCGCAGACACCCGATCATTGATCCTGGCATCATTTATGAGTCGTTCTAAGATCAATTTGTGTCCAACATGAACACCATCAAAAGTGCCAATGGTAATGACCGAAGGGTGATTTTTATCGTATTTAGAAATGCTTTGAACTGTTATCACACCATAAAAAGTATAAAAAGGCTTATTTTTAACGCTTTAATGCCCCCAAATGTTAACAAAACTACGTCTTGTTTTATCAATATCCATACTATTTTTCTGCTTTTACGCTGCGGCTCAAACAGGATATTGGCAAACTACAGAGGTAAAGAACGAATTATTGTCTTCAGATCTTAAGCGTTTGGATTTGCAAAAAGTACGTTTTTTTTCTTTGGAAGAAACGCTTTTAGTTGGAGAGTTAAGGAAAATTACAGCGAGGACGCAAAACAAGACCCTAATATACTTTCCGGATGCAAACGGTACTTTGGTGGCGTATGAAGTAGAGGAAACACCTGTTTTTTCACCGGAACTTACCTCAAAGTATCCTGAAATACGCTCCTTTTCCGGGAATAGTGTAAAGAATAAAACAGATAGGGTTCGCTTTAGTGTGTCTCCTAAAGGGGTGCAAGCCATGTTTATTACTAAAGGAAAGGAGAATAAGATCTTTCTGGAGAAAGCCTCTCGCGATGCAACAGAGTATGTATTGTATGACCGAAGTGGGCAATCTGGGGAAACTGAAAAATTTATTTGTGAAACTAAGGCAAAGGCTATTTCATCCGAACAAGAGCGCACGGCCAAGTTAGTAGATGATCAAACCTTACGGAAATTCAGAATAGCCGTCTCTGCAACAGGGGAGTATACCCAATTCCATGGGGGAACTGTTCCCGATGCCCTGGCAGCCATCAATGCAACTCTTACCAGAGTTAATGAGGTCTTTATTACTGATCTTGGCATTACTTTAGAATTGATCGCCAATGATGATCTGGTTATCTATACAGATCCCGAAACAGATCCCTATGGTTCAAATTTAAATTCTGAAGTACAAACAACCTTGACCAATGTCATTGGAAGTTTGAACTACGATGTAGGTCACTTATTTCAAAAAGATACCAATAACGGAAATGCCGGATTTATTGGCGCTGTCTGCCAGACGAATCAAAAAGGAAGTGCCTTCTCATCGGCAATAAACCCACAAGGAGATATTTTTGATCTCGACTATGTATCGCATGAGCTGGGACATCAGTTTGGTGCTAACCATACCTGGTCCTTTGATTCGGAAGGAACAGGCGTGCAAGCCGAACCTGCCAGTGGGTCCACCATCATGGGTTATGCCGGGATAGTAGAAGGTAATAATGTGCAGTCTAACGGGGATGATTATTTCCATTATTTCAGTATCCTTCAGATCTCTGAATATATAAGTACCACCTCTTGTGCAGAAGAAATTACAATTTCTAACTCGCCACCGGTCATTACTCCTACAGGAAACTTTATCATACCCAAGAATACCGCCTTTGTTTTGTCTGGAGTGGCCACAGATCCGGATCCGGGAGATGTTCTTACCTATACCTGGGAGCAAATTGATAATGGCGTAGTTACTACTAGTACTTTTGGTCCACAAAATGCCAGTGGTGCAAATTTTAGATCATTACCACCCCGTACCCAGCCGGAACGATATTTTCCAAAATTATCAAGTGTCATTAAAGAGGAATTAACTCAAACCAATCCGGCTACAAATACGTCATGGGAAACAGTCTCTGCAATTGAAAGAGATTTAAATTTTGCCTTAACGGTACGAGATAACGCTCCCGGAGGCGGGCAGGTTGCCTCAGATGTTGTAAATGTCCGGGTTAGTAATGCAGCTGGACCTTTTCTGGTAAGCTCTCAATCTACTGTGGAGACCTATAGTGCAGGTACTCTGCAGACAGTAAACTGGGAAGTAGCCAATACGGATAGTTCTCCTGTAAATGCACAATTCGTAGATATCTATCTCTCACTAGACGGCGGCCAAAGTTTCCCCATCCTTTTAGCTGACAAAGCGACTAATGATGGCGAACATGAAGTGCTATTACCTGGAACAGCCACAACCGAAGCCCGATTTATGGTAAAGGGGTATCGGGATATCTTTTTTGCAGTAAACAGCGAAGACTTTGTTATTGAAGAAGCGCCTTTTGTACTTCAATTTGAAGATCTGTCTTTTAATGTTTGTCAACCTGTAGATAAGGTATTTCCATTTGTATTTGAGACCTATGGTAACTTTAGTGAAGAGGTAGTCTTTAGCGCAACCGGAGTACCTCCCGGATTAGGAGTTTCTTTTTTACCGGGTACCGCAACCGAAAATAACACCCCTGTAGATGTCACTATTTCAAATACCACTGCAGTGACCGAAGGGATTTATCCAATTCAGATTGTTGGTACATCACCTTCCCATACAAAAGAAGTAACCATCCAACTAATTGTTTTTGATACAGAATTTCCGGAAGTAACACTCACCAGTCCTGCCGATTCTGCCATAGATATACCAATAAGACCAAACCTAACATGGGATACGCCGGCGATCAATAGTAGCTATAAAATAGAAGTAGCAACAGATGCGGGATTTGCCACTATCATTGAAACAGCCACGGTGATCTTTAAAAATTACATTCCAGAAAATTTACTTCCAGAGACCACTTATTTTTGGAGAATCAAACCTGTGACCAATTGTGGCGAAGGTGTTTTTGGAAGTGCTAACAGTTTTACCACATTTCCGGTAAATTGTAAAATAAAAAGTGCCAAAGACAACCCTGTTACAATATCATCTACCGGGACACCTACCGTACAGTCTACTATTATGGTAATAGATGATCTGCCAATAGCAGATATCAATGTAATGGTAAACATTGAACATTCTTTTTTATCGGATCTGATCATAAGTCTGATATCACCCTCAGGAACGGAGGTGATACTGACCTCCAACTCATGTTCTCAATTAGAAAATATTAATGCGGTTTTTGATGATGCCGCAGCTTCCTTTGCCTGCAACGGTAATCCCGGGATCAGTGGCACAGTTAAACCCCTGGGTTCTTTGTCATCCCTGAATGGGGAATCGTCTTTTGGAGAGTGGACGCTATTAGTAAAGGATACGGCTCCTGCAGATGGTGGTTTTATATCCGACTTTTCATTGGAAATCTGTGTGGAGGGGGTTTTTAGGCCAGATGCTGATGGTGATGATGTGTTTGATGATGGTGATGATCTTTGCCTTGGTACACCTCCAAATACAGAGGTAAATGTTGATGGCTGTCCGGTGTATCGTTTTGATCAGGATAATTTTAATATCGTATTAACCAGTGAATCCTGTATCACCGCAAATGATGGTCAAATAGAGATCGATGCAGTATCTGCGATAGATTATACGATTGATATTATCGGGAACGGTGTAGATCTTTCTACAGATTTTACTTCCTTTTTTGAATTAAGGAACCTGTCATCTGGCACCTATACTGCATGTATTAATGGTAACGATGGCACCATCTTTTATGAAGAGTACTGTTTCGATTTTGTCATAACCGAGCCAGATCCTCTTTCGGTATTACTGGCTGTGGATCAAAGCAGTTTACAAGGCACTCTTAATCTGAAAGGATCCGTTTTATATAATATTGAATTAAATGGGATACTCACACAGACCACACAATCGCAATTTATTTTAGATCTTAAAGCAGGGATAAATACACTAAAAGTTACAGGCAGCCTACCCTGTCAAGGTACTTTTGAAGAGCTGATCATAATGGGCACGGAGCCACTAATATATCCCAATCCATTTGTAAATGAGTTAGAAGCTTACCTGCCTGCTATGGATTCGCAGGTACAAGTGCGAGTATTTACTATGTTAGGTCAAATTGTCCTATCAAATAACTATCAACCCAAAGATCAAGCCATAAGTATAGATTTTGCCGGCTTACCTTCAGGGGTTTATCTGTTGAATATTATAGGTGATGGAATCAACTATTCTTCTAAAGTCATAAAAAGATGAAACAGCAACTGACTTTATTATTGGTCCTTTTAATGCTTGGCTGTGGGAAGGATTCCCCCAAGCCACCAGAAGCTGCATTGTTGAGTTTCCCTGCACAAAATTCTGAATGTACCACAGGGATCAGCCTTAATACTACTACTAGTCAGGTAGAATTTAGATGGCTGGCAGCCAAAAATGCAGATACGTATCAATTAAAATTCACAAATGTCTTAAATAACACCTCTGTCACAAATACCCCCACGGAAGCTCTATCAGTTAGAGTGCCACTTTTAAAGGGTGTTCCTTATAAATGGACTATCACCTCAAGGAACAGTGAAACTCAAGAAATTGCTATTAGTGAGGCCTGGTTCTTTTACAATGCAGGCACACAAACCACGTTTCCTCCTTTCCCGGCGCAGATAAACACACCCAATTCCGGGGCATCGGTTCTGCGCGATCTGAATAATGAAATTACTTTAGGTTGGACAGGAGCAGATGTGGATAATGATATTGCCTCCTATGAAGTGTATTTGGATACAGTTACCAATCCTCAACTTTTAATATCCACTCCTTCCGTTAGCATTACAGACATAAAAGCCAGTGTGGAAGTAGATACCATCTACTATTGGCGCGTGGTTACCATAGACAGAGCCGGAAATACATCCGATTCTGGCACCTATTCCTTTAGGGTAATTCGATGATCAGGTATTGTTGAATTCGTTCATCGTAGTATTTATTCCTTGTAGTACAAAGGAGTTTATAAGAGCACCACATCTGTCCAGGCGTTCTGGCAGCGACTTTTCCTCTTCCTCGTCCCAGTTACCCAGCACGTAATCTACTTGCCGTCCTTTTGGAAAATCAGATCCCAAACCAAATCGAAGTCGGTTGTACTGATTGGTTTGTAAGGTATTCTGAATATCGGCTAGTCCATTATGCCCTCCGTCACTACCTTTTGTTTTTAAACGCAAGGTCCCAAAAGGGAGATTTATATCATCAGTAATGATCAGCAGATTCTCTTGTGGGATCTTTTCTTTTTCCATCCAATAGTGAACTGCTTTGCCGCTTCTATTCATAAAGGTAGATGGCTTTAAAAGCAGGATACTTCTTCCTTTGATCTTATAGGTGGCAGTGGCCCCCAATTTATTTAAAGAGAATGATATCTCGTTTTTATCTGCCAGTCGGTCTAGCACTTGAAATCCGATGTTATGGCGGGTATTGTAATATTCCGGACCTATGTTTCCCAGACCAACTACCAAATATTTTTTCATGATGTCTTTTTCTTTCAGGATGGGTGACGGGCGCCCAAAAAGTAATTTTAATAATGATCGCATGGCAGAGGAGTCATCCCGCTAAAATACAAAAGCATCCCGAGAAATATTCCCGGGATGCTTCTCATTAAGATTATAGAGTTT
>CAWCNT010000006.1:0-40369 GCA_963796935.1 uncultured Flavobacteriaceae bacterium | reverse complement strand
AAAACCGCCCTCACCATAATGATCCCAGAATCGAGTCAAATAATCATAGCGCATTTGATCTACTACGATCCCAACAACCAGTTTTGGTTTGGTACCGAGTAATTCATTGGAAGAATTTTGTGCCGAAGTTGAAGGCAAAAGAAAACCAAAGCTGAAACTAGCCAGTATCAGCAAAACGTGAAATTTTTTCATAGTAAAATGCTTATCTACCAAAAATAATTAAATAAACCCTATAAATTTTATTTCAGGGTTATATCACCGTTAATATTATTATTTTTACAGCAAGAACCATTCCATCGTCCATGAATTATGTATCCTCTATTGGCAGTTACACTATAATGGTTCGTGAGGTTTTTAAAAAACCGACCAAGTGGCCAATAATGAAAGCTCTTATTCTCAAAGAAATTGATGAATTGATCTATGGGTCTATGGGGATCATCATTTTTATATCTTTCTTTATTGGAGGGGTAGTAGCTATCCAAACTGCACTCAATATTACTAATCCATTAATCCCACGAAACCTAATCGGCTTTGCAACACGGCAGTCGGTTATTCTGGAATTTGCACCCACTTTCACCTCCATAATTATGGCTGGAAAAGTAGGTTCATATATTACGTCGAGTATTGGTACTATGAGGGTTACCGAACAAATTGATGCCTTGGAAGTAATGGGAGTAAATTCATTGAATTACCTGGTATTCCCCAAGATCATTGCCATGTTTTTGTATCCCTTTGCTATTGCTATCGCTATGTATGTTGGGATATTTGGCGGATGGATCGCAGGTGTTTTCGGCGGATTTAGCTCTAGTGCCGACTTTATTGAAGGACTTCAGTTAGATTTTATACCCTTTCATGTTACCTATTCTTTTCTCAAATCGGTTGTATTTGCATTTGTTATTGCCACAGTCCCCTCTTATCATGGCTATTATATGAAAGGAGGCGCATTAGAAGTTGGAAAAGCCAGCACCACTGCCTTTGTTTGGACCAGTGTTGTGATTATTATACTAAATTATGTCCTCACTCAACTCTTATTAGGCTAATGATAGAAGTAAATGACATACATAAATCATTTGGAGATACCCATATACTCAAAGGGATCAGCACCACCTTTGAAAAAGGAAAGACTAACTTAATCATAGGCTCCAGTGGTTCCGGGAAAACCGTTTTTATAAAATGCCTTTTAGGCTTATTAATACCGGAACAAGGTACTATTAGTTTCGATGGCCGTATTTATTCGGAATTAGAACCAAGTGAAAAGCGCAATCTGAGACAGGAAATGGGAATGGTGTTTCAGGGCAGTGCCCTGTTCGATTCAATGACCGTTGAAGGCAATGTGATGTTCCCTTTGGATATGTTTACCAAACAGTCTAAATCAGAAATGTTAGACAGGGTAAATTTTGTATTAAAGCGGGTAAACCTCTCTGATGCCAACAATAGATTTCCGTCTGAGATCTCTGGTGGAATGCAAAAGAGGGTTGCTATTGCCAGAGCGATCGTCATGAAACCCAAATACCTGTTTTGCGATGAACCAAATTCTGGCCTTGATCCCAAAACAGCCATCATCATAGACAATCTTATCCAGGAAATTACGCAGGAATACGATATCACTACTGTAGTTAATAGTCACGACATGAATTCTGTTATGGAAATTGGTGAGAAGATCATCTTTTTAAAAGATGGTTTAAAGGAATGGGAAGGTTCTAACAAGGAGATCTTTAAAACAGACAATGCCGCTGTCACCAATTTTGTGTATTCCTCCGAACTTTTCAAAAAAGTTCGTCAGATGTATATTGAGGAACGCAATTAATCTGTAACACTTTTTACAATCACCTTATCATCTTTTAACCGGATCTTTAACCAGTCGTTTAATTTCCTGGATTCTGTTTGGATCTTTTCTGTATCTGCAGGGTCTTTCCATTTCACTTCAAAAACCGGGATGGTATCCTGAGAGCTGAAATCTGTGGTAATGACATACGAAAAAGACAACGTAAATAGATTATCGTAATTGCTTTTTGCTTCTGCACTGATATCGTTAAAGGGGATCTGTTTTTTGGCAAACTTACTCAACACTGCCAATTCCTTTTCCAGGATCTGGATGCGTTCATCCTTATTGAGCAACTCTACTTTTTTTGATTCATAGAGTTCACTCACATAATTGAACTTTTCCTCTGAATCATCCTGACCTCCCTGAAATATTTTGAGGTTGACATTCGCCAATCTGGAATATTGACTCATTTGATTTCTCCAGGTGGCGATAACATTCTCCGGAATAGATTCATCGCCCATGGTCACTAATTCAATGCTCGAGACACCGTCTGGGTTGTATTTTATTTCTGTCAGATTTTTCATATATCTACCGTTATCCTTAAACTGGTAGACACCTATGGTCTCATGAATAAGTTGATCTGCTTGCTTCATAAAACGGGATTCCTGGAAAACATTGTAAAATGTAAATCCGGCAGGGATCATCACCAATAGAGCTACAAGAGAAGCTATCCTGCCAATCCTTCTCCGTTTTATGGAATCCGCATATTTAACCATGGGAAATCGCAACAGTTTTAAAACCAAAAATGTTGCAAGTCCTATAAATATGGTATTAATGGTAAACAAATACATAGCTCCTCCGGCAAGTTCATAATTTCCGATTGCCAATTCAAAACCTACTGTACATAGCGGTGGCATAAGAGCCGTAGCAATTGCCACCCCAAAAATCACACTTGCTATAGTGCCTTTCTTAGCCCTGGCAATTACCAAGGCGAGACCTCCAAAAAAAGCAATAAGAACATCCCTTATATCTGGTTGCGTGCGCGCGAGGAGTTCAGAAGACTCGTTTCGCAATGGAAAAAAAGCAAAAAACAGATAGGCCGTTAAAACACTAAGAACTACCATTACAGCAAAACTTCGCAACGATCTTCTGAGTGTGTCTACATCATTAACTGCTATGGACAAACCCATACCCAGAATAGGTCCCATAAGAGGACTGATAAGCATGGCTCCGATCACCACCGCAGTAGAATTCGTATTTAATCCTATGGAGGCGATAAAAATTGAACAAACAAGGATCCAAGCCGTATGTCCTTTAAAAGGTATATCGGCTATAATAGCTTCCTTGGTAGCTGCCTTGTCTGTATTCTTTCGGATATCTAACAACTCCGTCAAAAAAACTTTAGTAGAACCCAGAAATCCCTTAAACTCCTTTTTTACATCTTCTGCGCCCTTTATATCGTCCTTATGGGCTGGATCTGTCTCCTTTTTCATAATTGATTCTATTATTAACCGTACTGTTCGCCAAAGGTGGCTTTTGTAGTCGCTACGATCTCTTTAATATCCTGTTCTTTTGTTTTAGGTACAATAAGCAATACGTCTTCTTTGTCTACAATAATATAATCTTTAAGGCCGTCTATTACTGCTATCTTACCTTTGGGTAAACTCACCATATTTCCACTGGATTCCAGGTCCAGTAATTTCCCGTTAACCACCGCGTTTTGCTGATCATCCTTCTCTAATTTATCATAAAGTGAACCCCAGGTACCCAGATCGTTCCAGTCGAAATTGGCTGGCAACACATAGATTGCCTTCGATCTCTCCAGGATAGCATAATCTATCGATATATTCTCTGCCTTTGCATAGTTTTCCTTAATAAACTTATGTTCATTCTCAGTATTGTAGGAAGGAATCCCGGCTCGGAATAATTCATATTGATCTGGTTGATGTTCCTTAAAGGCCTTTACAATGGTTTGCACACTCCACATAAAAATACCTGCATTCCAAAGAAAATTACCCTGATCTAAAAACGACTTTGCAGTTTTATAATCTGGCTTCTCTCTAAATTGCTTTACTTCCTTTAAAGAATCGGGTTGGTCTTTATTGAATTCTATATAGCCAAAACCGGTATTTGGAAAGGAAGGTTGTATTCCCAAAGTACAAAGTACTTCTTCTGCTTCACACTTTTGAAAGCACTGAGTTACATCCTTTGCAAATGCAGCTTCATCCTCTATCCAATGATCACTTGGTGCTACGATCATCACGCCATCCGGATTCATCTTCTGAATCTTAAGGGCTGCATATAGGATACAGGGAGCGGTATTCCTCATGGCAGGTTCTAGTACAACCTGATCTTGTTGAATCATAGGTAATTGTTCCAGGACCAGATCATTATAGCGTTCGTTAGTTAAGATCAAAATATTCTGAGTTGGAACAAAGGTATTTAGGCGTTTAAAAGTCTTTTGGATCAGCGTATCTCCGGTGCCCAGCATATCGTGGAACTGTTTGGGATTTTTGGCAGTGCTCACCGGCCAAAACCTGGATCCTACACCGCCTGCCATTAAGACCGCATAATAATTCTTATTTTTCATGAACAAATTCTTTTAAAAGTTCTACCTCAGCATTAGGCTGAAATAAATACAATCTACCTGTACTTACTTCAATACATTCATATCGTTTCACTTTCCGATTGCCTTTTTTAAATATTCGGCCATTGTATAATCTGAAAATACTCCCAATGGGTAACTCATATACAAATGTATTATCTGTAGGAGGATCATAATTCTTCAAAGCTATAGCCAATCTTGCATCCGTACTACTGCTCGCCTTTGGATTGCGAAAATGTTTCGCCAGAAGGGGTAAAAGTGTAGATGGAAATATCTCTGGTCTTAAGAAAGGAAGCATAAGATATTGAAATGTATTCTTCCATTCCTTTCCATGTGGTTTTATACGCCTCCCATATGCTTCAAAGGCTACCAGATGGGCTATTTCGTGAATTAGTGTAATAAGAAATCTATAGGGATTAAGATTAGCATTTACGGTAATCTGATGTGCACCACCAGGCATTAGTCGGTAATCACCATGACGAGTTATTCTTTCGTTAACCACCTTTAGGTGTACCTTATTATTCTTAATAAGTTGAAGACAAGGAGCTATTGCCCGTTCTGGCAGATACTTCTGCAAAATGCGATCCATAAAACAAAAATAAGGTTTCTACTAGTTCCTGATACGTGAAATTGCCCAAATTAAAACAACCCTTTGCAGGATTAGGTATCTTTATGTAAAGACCGAGTTGCCATGGTAAGATCTATATATTTTAGTTTTTTAATTCTATTTCTGTGCTCCTGTAAAAAGGATGATAGTGCTCCAAATAATGCTTTGGAAGGCAGCTGGAGATTAATTGAGATGTATGCAGATCCGGGAGATGGCAGTGGTGACTTTCGTCCTGTGAGTAGTGAAAAGAACATAACTTTTAAAACAGACGGCACCTATTCCTCTAATGGCAACGTTTGCGAATTCTCAACCATGGCCGATGAGGATACACAAGGAAGTTATCTTGCTTTGGATGCAGGGTATCAAATTATTTGTGAAAGCGAATTTTCTACCGAGCTAAGGTTGGAGGTGCGGGAAGGCTATTTAATTGTCTCGTTCTTCTGCATTGAACCATGCCAGCAGAAATTCCAAAGAATCTAGTATCCTACGGAGTAGATTTGGATACCTGCAGTAATTTCCCGTTATAAAGATGTTGGCCTGTAAGAGCAAAATCCATTATGTAACTTGCCATTTGAGGAGCCGTTACCGGGGCTTTGTATCCGGGAAAGGCCTCTTCTAACATTTCTGTTTGTACCGCTCCAAGAGCCAGCACATTAAAGGAAGGACCTGTTTCCTTAAATTCCTCTGCCAGCAACTCTGTTAAGGTTATTACGGCTCCTTTACTTGAGCTATAGGCAGCTAATCCCGGAAATTTAGAGCTCCCTTGAACACCTCCCATAGAACTAACAGTAACCACATGTCCATTTTTAGTCATAAAAGGTATAACCGTTCTGCTAAGTGCTGCAACTCCAAATACATTTACCCGATAAACATTTTCGAACATTTCTGAAGTGGTTTCCAAGAACGGCTTATTGACGAGTAATCCGGCATTATGGATCAAAACATCTACTTCTTTCCAATGGGTTTTAATAAAGTCTGATACCTTCTTAAGAGATAAATCATCTGTAATATCGAAGGAGAAACTGTGAATGTTCTTAAGATTCAGTTCGCGGATCGGGTTTTCGTTTCTTGACAAGGCCAATACCTGGTGACCTGCCCTGGCAAATAGATTTGCCAACTCAAAGCCTATTCCTCTACTGCATCCTGTGATGATTATGTTTGCCATTAGTTTAGAACGATCTCTTTAATGCTTGCGTTTGTAATCCCCTGAACCACCGGAATCATTTTATTCACAACATTGGCCATATGCGAGAAATCCATAATATCTGCTTCATCACCAACCTTGTGATAATGGTCAAAGTTTGTAAAATCGAAGGTAGAAAAGGTATGTGCAGGGATCTTAAAGACCTCATAAAAAGGGTAATTATCCGAACGTAGAAATAAATTATACCCTTCTGCAGTAGGTAAGAAGCCTACGATTTTCTCTTCGGCATAGGAATTGCTAACCGCGCCGATATTGGACTTATTGAACCCTGTAGCATATACCAGATACTCCTTATCTGTCATAGGAACACCCGTCATTTCAAAATTTAGAACAGCATATAGATTTACGCCGTCTTCTTTCATTTTCTCAGCGAGGTGTGCAGAACCTTTAAGTCCCTTTTCCTCTGCACTAAATAAGGCAAAAATCATGGTACGCTTATTGGTCCTGGCTTTGGCGAAATAACGGGCTAACTCTAAGACTGTGGCAGTACCACTGGCATTGTCATTAGCACCATTGGCAATTGAATCTCCATTTTGTGTATTAATTACTCCAATATGATCATAATGGGCTCCCACTAAAATCACCTCTTCTTTTAAGGAAGGATCATTTCCCTCTAAAACACCTACAATGTTATAGGCGGTGGATTCATAATTAGTTAAGGTATCCTGATAGGACTTGTAATAGGGTTTTATTCTATTCTCTTCCATTATATCTATTATAAAGGCTGCTGCAAGATCGATACCCTCTGATCCCGTATCCCTTCCTCTTAAATCATCGGAAGCCAGAAAGTTCATATGATCTCCAATATAGTAGCATTGGAAAAATTGGCAATATCAATCACTTCTGCACCAGACTTAGGTGTGGACTTGCAGGCCACCAATAGGATGAGGAATAAAAAAATCAGACTTCTTTTCATTTTTATATAATTTTAATAAACTAAAAAAGCATTCATGTATTCCATAAATGCTTTTGTGAGTATTACGTTTTATTTGTTTACCACTTTCTTGTGTTAAGCCAGCATAGTTACAGGGTTCTCCATAAATGCCCTGAGTGTTTGTAAGAACTGAGCTCCTGCTGCGCCATCTACGGTTCTGTGGTCGCAAGCAAGCGTTAGTTTCATTGTATTGCCTATTACAATCTCCCCATTTTTCACAACCGGCTTTTCAACAATAGCACCTACTGATAGAATGGCCGAATTGGGCTGGTTTATGATAGAGGTAAATTCAAGAATCCCAAACATCCCTAAATTGGAGACTGTAAAAGTGCTTCCCTCCATTTCTGCCGGGGTTAACTTTTTAATACGTGCCCTCCCTGCCAGGTCTTTAACAGCCCCTCCTATTTGAGTAAGGCTTAACTGATCTGCAAATTTTAATACAGGTACTACCAGTCCGTCTTCTACCGCTACCGCAACTCCCATGTGAATGTGTTTGTTGTAACGTGTTGTATCACCATTCCAGCTAGTATTAACCTGAGGATGTTTTTGCAGTGCCATGGCACATGCTTTTAATACCAGATCGTTATAGGAAACTTTGGTGTCCGGTAGATTATTGATATGAACTCTAGATTGTGCTGCATTTGTCATATCTACCTCAATAGTAAGATAGTAATGAGGAGCAGAAAATTTGGATTCACCCAAACGCTTTGCAATGATCTTTCGCATTTGAGAGTTTTTCACTTCTTCAGACCCTTCTTCGCCCACCGGTAAAATAACAGGCTTCATTGTTTGAGGCTGAGATGCTGATGTATCGGCCACTGCAGCTCCAGCTGCAGCAGATTCTAATGGTTTATAGTTCTCAATATCGCGCTTTACAATCCTGCCATGATCTCCAGAACCTTTTACAGTAGTAAGATTTATCCCTTTATCTTCTGCCATTTTCTTAGCCAAAGGGGAAACAAAGATGCGCTGTCCGTCATGCGTAACAGCTGTTTCAGTAGACGTAGAATCTTTCGTTTCAGCAACTTGTGACGGTTTGCTATCTGCTTCAGTTTTCTCTGATGTATTTTCCTGAGCTCCCCCAGATTGTTGATTTAGAATAGCATTTACATCGGTGCCTTTTGGCCCAATAATGGCCAGAACATCATCTACAGGTGCAGATTCACCTTCCTTTATCCCTATATACAAAAGGTTTCCGGAATAGAACGACTCAAATTCCATGGTAGCCTTGTCTGTCTCAATTTCCGCAAGGATATCACCCTCTTCAACATCATCACCAACTTTCTTTAACCAGGTAGCTACAGTACCCTCTTCCATTGTATCACTTAAACGAGGCATTTTAATAACCTCTACTCCTTCGGGAATTTCGGCAACCTCTTTTTCTGTGCCAGAAGTTTCGGGTGTACTCGTCTTTGGTGCTTCTTCTACTGCTGGACTTTCTTTTTCGGTACCTGACTCTGAAGATCCGCTATTTAACAAGGCGGAAATATCTTCACCTTCTTCCCCTATGATGGCCAAAAGGGAATCAACCGGTGCTCCATCTCCTTCAGCAATACCAATATGTAAAAGCGTTCCTTCATGAAACGATTCAAATTCCATAGTGGCCTTGTCCGTTTCTATTTCTGCTAATATATCACCCTCTTCTATCTTATCCCCTACCTTCTTAAGCCATTTTGCCACGGTACCTTCTTCCATGGTATCACTAAGTCTGGGCATATTTATGATCTCTGCCATGTATCTATAATTTGTGTTCTATAAACGGATAATCCTTTTGTTCGTATACCATGTCATAAAGTTGTTGAACTGGTGGATAATCTGACTCTTCTGCGAATTTTTCACATTCCTTCACCAGACTTTTTACCCGATCGTTAATAGCTTTAATCTCATCATCATTCGCATACTTCTTTTCTTTGATCACTTCCAGTACCTGAGTAATAGGATCTATTTTTTTGTATTCTTCTACTTCATCCTTGGTACGATAATGTTGTGCATCTGACATTGAATGCCCCCTGTACCTATATGTTTTCATTTCCAGAAAGGTAGGACCTCCTCCACTTCTTGCTCGTTCAATAGCCTTGCTCATTTCTTCTGCGACTGTAACAGGATCCATCCCATCCACAGGTCCACATGGCATTTCATAACCCAATCCTAATTTCCATATTTCGGTAGAGTGTGAGGTTCTGGCTACTGAAGTACCCATTGCATATCCGTTATTCTCACAGACAAATACCACTGGCAGCTGCCACAGCATCGCCAAATTAAATGATTCGTGTAAAGAACCCTGACGTACTGCACCATCGCCCATATAACATAGCGTTACGGCATCCCTTTTAAAATATTTATCCCCGAAAGCCAGGCCTGCTCCTAAGGGAATCTGACCTCCTACAATTCCATGACCCCCATAAAAACGGTGCTCCTTTGAAAAAATATGCATAGATCCACCCATTCCTTGTGAGGTACCGGTAACCTTTCCATACAATTCCGCCATGACTCTTTTGGGATCTACTCCCATTCCTATTGGTTGTACATGGTTTCTATAGGCAGTGATCATACGATCTTTTGTTAGGTCCATAGCATGCAATGCACCTGCTAATACGGCTTCTTGTCCATTGTATAAGTGAAGGAATCCACGAACCTTTTGCTGTATATAGACTGCCGCCAATTTGTCTTCAAACTTTCGCCAAAACAGCATGTCCTCATACCATTTTAAGTAGACCTCCTTGGTAATTTTTTTCATTCAGTGAATTCTTTAATCGTTAATAACCTCAACTATTCAGTGATCGCTTCAGTGATATGACTTGAAGCAAACAAAAATACACATTATATTAATAGAGAAAAAGAAATGAGAAAAAAGCTTGGAAGGCAGATAAACAAGTAAACAAAGGCCGTTTCAGTATTTTTATAATGACCCTTCTACCTTAGAAAATCACTCCCAAAAGCCAGTGGTAAAATGTCTTGTATGGAGTGACATTTATAGATAGGTCCTTCTTCACCCATAAGCAGTAGTTCTATAGGATTTTCTTGTCTATTCTCATATTCAAAAATAGATTGTCTGCAATTCCCACAAGGTGCTGCAGGTTTCCGGGTAGTTGTATTTTCTGAACTTGCCACAATCGCGATCTTTAAAATTGGAACTCCGGGAAATTTTGCCCCTGCCTGAAAGACAGCTACACGTTCCGCGCAAAGTCCGGAAGGGTAAGAAGCATTTTCCTGATTACTACCTATAACTACTTGTTCGTTTTCAAGTAAAACAGCAGCGCCTACCTTAAAATGAGAATAGGGTGCATAGGCATTTTCTCTGGCTTGCAAAGCCAGATTTATAAGTTCCTGTTCTTCTTTGGATAGTTCAGCCAGTGATTCAAATATGCTTAGCTGAAAAGAAAGTGTTTTGCTTTTCATTAAGTAAATATACAATTCCTTACCCCCTAAAATAAAAAAAACCTGCACGAAGGCAGGTTTATAATTATTCTTTTTGCTTTAATTATTTATGAATTCCTCACCTAAATTAAATGTAAGGGAAAACCGCAAGGTATTCTCCAAAGGGTTTCTAACCTGAGAGGAAGAAAACAAATAGGAAAGGTCTATTTGAGCCGCCTTAAATTTAAAGCCGGCGCCAAGGGAAAAGAATTTTCTGGATCCCTTTAATTCACTTTCATGGAAATACCCGGTTCTAATCATAAAGGCTTGTTGGTATGAATATTCTGCTCCTAAGGCCCATGTGATCTCTTTGAATTCTTCACTCATTCCATCTGGTGCATCGCCAAAGGATTCAAAAACCCCACTAAGAAAACCTATTTGTTGGTATTCATCATTATCTTCAGAATCTACGTCACCGTCACCATCGAAATCTCTCGGGGTGGGAACTAATAGTTTGTTGAACTCTGTTGTTATACCAAGTACATTATCTTCATCCAGAATAAAATCGAATCCGACACCAAACTTAAGGTTGGTGGGTAAGAAATTCTCCTGTCCACCTTCATCATATTGAATTTTACCTCCAAGGTTAGATAAATTGAATCCGGCGCGCCATCTACCATTAAAACTGGAGAAGGCTACTTCTTTAGATCTGTAATACCCTGCTACATCTACTGCAAAGGAGCTGGCAGCCTGGGAATCTACATTGCTGATCTCTGGCAATCTCAAGTTCGACCTGATAAAGCGGCCTGCAACTGCCATAGAGAACTGATCGCTTAATTTTAAGGAATACGATCCGTCTAATGCCAATTCATTTGGTTTAGCCAGAGTTCCCGGATCATTTGCAAATTGTCTGAGCTCAATTTCACCCAAGGTAAAATATCGCAAGCTGAAAGCAAAGGCACTCCTATCGTTGATCTTGTTGTAGAAACTACCGTTAAGTAAGGAAATATCCGTAATAATACTTTCCAGGTAAGGTGTATAACTTACCCCTATTCCCATTTTCCTTTCTGCAAAAGCAAATTTGGCAGGGTTCCATTGTTGTGAAAAAGCATCCACGGAAGTCGCAACTCCCATATCTCCCATCCCTGCAGCACGTGCATCGGCTGCAATAGTTAGGAAAGGAACAGCGGTGGTTATCACTCTATCTTGTTGTGCAAATCCTTTGCAAACGAATATCAATAAAAAGACGCCTATTAATTTTTTCATTTTTTTCACACCTAATTAAATTTTATGAATCCTTTTCTGCATTTGTGTAACCCTACTTCCCTAATTGTATAAAAGCTTGCAGATGAGAGGGCAGGTAGGTATTTCACTCCTGGTTCTCTCAGGATTAATTACTGGTACATGTGGTAAACGGCCTTTTTGAAAATATCTTGTATAAAAGGCAGTATTATTTCAGTTGTTATATAGCCTCGACCTAAGTATTTCATCGATGCGCGACCAATTCACAGGGTTCGACCTATGTGTCTGATAAAATTTTAACAATATAGGTCACAAAGAATTTCTCAGCTTCATACTATAATGATATTTGTTCCGTTATGAATTTGTAAAGTTGGCCTTTTATCATATAGTATAAGGGCCGCAATTATTTTAACGGCTGTAAAATATTATACGTAAAACATCGTTTAAGTAGCCGAAAGTCTTAATAAAATCAATAAACACAGGATTGTTCACCTTATAAGAATGATCCAATGCTTAAAAAAGTCCGGAAGGAATTTAAATCAAAGATCAACAGATGAAAAAACGATTTATCAAAGTTGTACTCTCTTGCACAGTACTAGTAGCAGGATTTACAGCCACCAGCTGTAAAAAATCGTCTAGTTCAAAAAATACTTCTCGTGCCACAGGATGGAAGATCAATGCGAAGGAAGGTGGTTTTCAATACAACTCCGATTTTAAGGAGCAGGAAACATCTCCCGGACTTGTCTTTATTGAAGGAGGTACATTTACAAAAGGGAAAGTACAAGATGATGTAATGCACGATTGGAATAATACACCTACTTCACAACACGTGCAGTCTTTTTATATGGATGAAACAGAGGTAACCAATGTTATGTATTTGGAATACCTGGATTACCTTAAAAGTGTATATCCACCTGAAAATCCAAAATATGCGAATATTTATAAGGGAGCCCTTCCAGATACTTTGGTTTGGAGAAACCGATTAGGTTTTAATGAAACCATGACCAACAATTACTTGCGTCACCCTGCTTATGCAGAGTATCCTGTAGTTGGAGTAAACTGGATCCAGGCTACTCAATTTGCAGAATGGAGAACAGACAGAGTAAATGAGGCAGTTTTGGAAAGAGAAGGATTCCTGGCTCAGGATGCCAAATACCAGGCAGTAAATGGTGAGATTGGCGGTACTTTCAACACAGAGGCCTATTTGAACAAACCAGAATCTGTATATAATGGTCAAATAGATTCCCTACAAGGAAAGAATAAGAAAGATTCTGTTTCAGTTTTTGCAAAGCGTAGCAGCGGGATCATCTCGCCGGAGTACAGACTCCCCACTGAAACTGAATGGGAATATGCAGCAGCTGCCTTACAGGGAAGCAGAGAATACAACAACTACCGTGGGAGAAAGAAATATCCATGGGAAGGTGAATACACCAGAAACGGACAACGTGTTGGTAGAGGTGACCAATTGGCCAACTTCAAACAAGGCAAGGGAGATTACGGCGGAATTGCAGGATGGTCTGATGATGGTGCCGATATCACTGCGGAAGTAAAATCGTATAAACCAAATGATCTTGGCTTGTATGATATGGCAGGTAATGTTGCCGAATGGGTAGCTGATGTTTACAGACCTATAGTTGATGACGAAATAAGTGACTTTAACTACTACCGTGGCAATATCTATACGAAATCGGCCATTGGTGAAGATGGAAAGGTAAAAATCCTAAGAGACAGTATTGTTTTTGATACCTTACCTAATGGTAAAGTAGTGGCGGTAAATCTTCCGGGAGAGATCCTTACGGTACCGGTTGACGAAAACGAAACATATTTAAGAACCAATTTCTCCGATAGTGACAATAGAGGGTATCGCGATGGTGATCCTGGATCTACAAGATTTTTTAATCGCTTTAGCGCAGATGATGACCCGGCAGATCAACGTAAAATGTACGATTCTCCTAAACACAAAGTTGAAAGAGATTCTACAGGTAAAATCATGAGAGGTTATGACACCAGTAATGAGCGTTCTACCCTGATCAATGATGAGGTACGAGTATACAAAGGTGGATCATGGCGAGACAGGGCCTATTGGTTAGACCCTGCACAGAGAAGATTCTTACCACAATATATGGCAACAGATAATATAGGATTCCGTTGTGCCATGTCTAGGGTAGGTTCCAAAGCAAAAACTAAAAATAAGACAGTACGCGGTAAGAAAGTAAAATAGATCTTTCTGATACTAAAAATAGCAAAGCCCCGACATAACTGTCGGGGCTTTTTTTTGTCAGTAAACTCAAATAAAATGAAGCATACCTGTCCCTGGTAGAAGAACTACGCTTTGAAACAGGAAAGTCCACGAGCAGGCTTTTAGGTCTTGTACGGCCTTGTTTACTTTAGGCGAACTAAAAACATGAAATTAATCTCCCTCAGTGTAACCGTATACCTTTCATAATAGCTCGCTGGCCAATAGATACATGCCTAAAACTTATACAGGCTACAGAACACTATTGTACACATCACCATCATACTCACATCCACTTCGTGCAACTCCGGTTAAATTGTATTCTTAGGTATTTACATAACTATTCCGAATTAATTTATAGCCGTATTACTTTATCAACCTAAAACATTCATCCGCGCTTTATATTTAATGGATCATTTAAAGAGCCTTTGAAAACAAGAAGTTATTATTGTAATGGTTATAAGAAAGGAAAAGATCATTCAGATACTATTTATGTAATCATATTCTTACTTATTGAAGTATATTCATACTACGGACTCTACAAAATACCTATTATTAAGGTTCATTAACCATGTATTTATACATTATTAGTATATGTAATACTAATTTATATGACTTTTTTAATAGATTTATTATCATCTATTGTGTAATACATCGATTATATTGATCGTTTTATCGATTTATAATACTATTTCCTACAAAAGAGCATTTATATAATAGACGCCACGATACAATATCAAATTCAAAATCAAGGTGTTACAATTTTAATAAACCCAAATCTATCATATTATGAAAAATGTAATGTTAATTAGAAACTTATATTCGGAAGCTTTTCAGAACATCAGTAATTATGTTGCAAAGTCATATTTAAAAACTTTATCCTGGTTATTTATCGCCAGCTACGCAATAGTATTATTCGCATTTATTTTTAGAGTATCAACAGGATTTGCTTTTGATTAGGGATCTAAGCAATAAAAAACCACTAGTGCCTGGGGGGGCACTAGTGGATTCTAAAAAAAGTTGATTTAGTGGAGTAATTTAAATGGGTATATGGTTAAAATCCATTTAGTTTAAGCAGTAATAAGTGTAGGTAAAAGCCTTGACAATTAAGTCGAGGCTTTTTTTATCTTTAGGGCATGAAAATAGAACTGCTCTATGAGCTATTTTTAAAATATCCAACGATCTCTACAGATACAAGGAAGATTAGCCCAAACTGCCTGTTTTTCGCTTTAAAAGGACCAAATTTTAATGGGAATACATTTGCGCAGCAAGCGCTCAATTTGGGTGCTGCTTACGCGATCATTGATGAAGAAGAACATCTTGTAAATGATAAGTGTATCCTGGTAGAAGATGTGCTAAAAACTTTACAGCTTCTTGGAACCCATCATCGCCTTCAATCAAAGACCACCATTGTAGCCCTTACGGGAAGTAATGGTAAGACCACTACCAAAGAACTGATACACGCAGTGCTTTCCCAGAAATTGAAAACCATAGCAACTCGTGGAAACCTAAACAATCATATTGGAGTTCCCCTCACCTTACTTTCAATCCAGGAAGATACGGAGATCGCAATCGTGGAAATGGGTGCCAATCATCAGAAGGAGATCGCCTTCCTTTGTTCTCTGGCACAACCAGATCATGGATATATTACCAATTTTGGAAAGGCTCACCTGGAAGGTTTTGGTGGTTTTGAAGGAGTTATCAGGGGGAAAAGCGAATTGTATGAATATTTGATGACTCATGGGAAACATATCTTTTGGAATGCAGACGATCCTATTCAGGAAGAGAAACTGCGAGATTATAATCTCAAGACCGGATTCAGCACGGATAATACCGCCTACGAATGTATTTCCTTCCTGGGAGCAGACCCCACTGTGAAACTAAAAATAAAGGGGGAAACCATGGTGACCCAATTACCGGGAGCCTATAATTTTCCCAATTGCGCCATAGCTGTACTGATGGGGGTCTATTTTGAATTGTCGCTTGCAGCCATCAAAAAGGGAATTGAAGCTTATCAACCGGAAAATAACAGATCACAACTTATAGAAAAAAATGGCCTGCGCATTATGCTCGACGCTTATAATGCCAACCCTAGCAGCATGAAGGTAGCCCTGGAGGCCTTTGAACAAATCCCTGGAGCGCATAAAACTGTTCTGCTGGGTGATATGTTCGAATTAGGAGATAGTGCCGCAGAGGAACACCAGAGGGTCTCAGAAATGGTAGAAAAAATGTCCTTCCACGACTGTTTTCTGGTAGGCAGCCATTTTTATGACACAGATACAAGTTGTAAGAAGTTCAGGACTTTTGAGTCATTCCTGGAATATTTAAACCAAAACCCAATTAAAAAGGGATCCTTGCTGATAAAAGGATCCAGGGGAATGGCCCTGGAAAGAGTGCTGGATCAACTCTAGTCGTCTAATCCAAAAAAGTGTATCTTATTGTGGGGTATAATTCATTCTAGTATGATTCAATTTTCTAAAATTCGAAGACTACGCTTGGCTGAGAATACGCTAAAGTATATTCTATTTGTAATGCTCATTTTAGGCTGTAATAAGGATAATAGCTCCGATACTACAACGCCAAAAACATCAGATTTTGAAAAAATTAACTTGACCGCCGGAGAGCGGAATGAGATGCTTGTGCTTTCTGATGGAACAGAATGGCAATACAGAATTTCTGTCCCGGATTTGGGTGTCAATGAAAAAGTGCCCTTACTGCTTAACTTACATTGGAGTGGCGATTATAACAGCTACATAGAATCTATGCGCTGTTTGGTAGAACCAGCATTTAAAGAGAAGCGTTATATCATTTTTTCTCCCAGGATAGGCTTTGGCGAGAACTGGTTCGCAGAAGATACCAGGGCCAGGATCCTTGCATTTTTAGACTTTGCCAAAGCTAATTGGCCTATAGAAAGTAATAAAATTGCCGTGACCGGGTATAGCCTTGGTGGAACCGGTTGCTGGAACTATGCCCTGAATTACGACACTTATTTTTCTGCGGCCATCCCCATGGCCGGAGCGTATATTGCAAACCGAAAGATAAATATCCCTATGGCTGTTATTCACGGAACCGAAGATGAATTATACGACTATGATCTGGCTATTGGGGCTATTGAAGACAGCAGGGCAATGGGTTCGGATATAACCATTATTACTGCCGAAGGAAGATCCCATCAGGAAGCCTGTCTCTATCTTCCACAACTGATTGAAGCAGCCGCTTGGCTGGAGAATGAGGTTTGGCAATAAGAATTTTCTGATCTTAAATACTTAGTGCAGGTGGTAATTGATTAAGAATTCGGAGTTCTTTAAAAATATTCAAATAAGGCCTCAATACCATTATAGGAAATAAGGCAGGAAAAAAACAATGCCGCCGTTAATACCATATTTAATAAAAAACCAGCTTTGTTTTTCCCTAAGAGTTCCTTCTTATTAATTAGCAGTATTATTCCAATGATTACCAATGGTAATACAAATACATTTAATACTTGAGAAACGATTTGCATTTCAATGGGGTTGGCACCAAAGACAGGTACGATAAGGGCAAACAAACAGGCAATTGCGGTGATAATTTTAAACTGACGTGAACTTGTATCCAAGGTACCCGATTGATAATCGGCAAGAAGAATTGGTGCAATTAAAAGACAAGGGAAAATAGAAGACAATCCGGCACTTAAGGTCCCAAAAAAGAATAGAGTTAAGGCAAATTTACCGGCAATTGGCTCTAGTGTATTCACCATATCTAGCACTTGCGTTACGGGTTTGCCCTGGTGAAATAAAGCGCCACTTGCCACTGCCATAACTGATCCACTAATAACAAACACCAGGATGGCCGCAGTAATGGCATCCATTTTTTGTTGTTTTCGATTTTTGGAGGTCCATCCCTTCCCGATAACAAAGAGTGGGCGCGACAAAAAAGTGGCTGCTGCCATGGTTGTTCCTACAAATGCTGCCACCATCATTTTGCCCCCTTCAACCTTAGGCACAGATGGGATTAATCCTTGTGCCACTTCTATAGGTAAGGGATATACCATAAACAATGAGACAACGAAGGAGAGTCCCATAATGCTGACAAAAATGACCAGGATCTTTTCGAAAAAGGAATATTTACCTACCATTAGGAAGGAATACATAATGGCAATTACCACAATAGCAGTAATCAGGACCGTTTCATATTTAAAATTGACAAGGCTGGGGAAATAGATAACAAAGATCTCATAGATGATATTGGCAGAGATGCCAAGGATTCCCATCAATGAATTCCATTGTCCAAATGATATCCCAACAATAATCAGAATGGCAATAAACTTGCCCCATTTTAAGTGCTTCTTAAACGCATACAGGGCTGTTTCTCCCGTGATCAGGGTATAGTTTCCGTATACATACATTAAAATACCGGAAAAAACACAGCTTATTAGTAATACCCATAAAAGCTGCATCCCGTAAGTACTCCCTGCAACTATCATGGAGGTTACACTCCCCGTGCCTATAGTATACCCAATAGCAAAAATACCGGGGCCAAATCCCAGAATAAGCGCCCAAAATTTCTGTAAAAAAGATTTGTTTGAGGCTGGTTCCTTCATGTACTAAGGGATGTGTATACCTTTCAAACACATAAGCAGAAAGGATGGTGTATTATTTTATTATTGACGTAGTTTATGAATAATAGCCAGGGTATCTCGTACTTTCTTTTGAAGCAAGGCAAAATCGCGGGCAGCCAACAAATCTTTACTTATTAGTTTGGAACCCATTCCAACGCATGTTACACCTGCTTCAAACCAGGCTTTTAAGTTGGCCTCATCTGTACTTACACCCCCCGTAGGCATAATACTTGTCCAGGGTTGAGGACCTTTTATCGCTTTTACAAAGCCAGGGCCATAAAGGTCACCGGGAAATAGTTTTACTATTTCGCAACCCAATTCCTCAGCTGTATTTATTTCTGTCAATGAGCCGCAGCCAGGAGACCAAAGTACTTTCCTTCTATTACAAACAATGGCAATATCTTCCCTAAAAGAGGGAGTAACAATAAAATTTGCTCCCATTTGGATATACATTGATGCTGCAGCAGCATCTGTGATAGAGCCTACCCCCAGGATCATTCCCGGAAGTTCTTTTAAGGCATATTTATTCAATTCGGAGAATACCTCAAAAGCAAAATCTCCCCTTGCGGTAAATTCCATTAACCTTGCTCCGCCATCGTAACAGGCTTTTATTACATTTTTGCCCAGATCAATATCGGGATGGTAGAACAGAGGAACCATGCCCGTTTCGTTCATGACCTTTATGACTTCCAACCTTGAGTATCTTGCCATTTTTGCTTGTTTTGGTTCATATGGGCAGTGTAGGTACTCCCCCTGGTATTCTTATTGAAATTACTAAATATTTATCTTGCTACCCTACCAGAGGCATCGCCTCCCATCAATTTATTCACTTCGTCTACCGTCACCAAATTTGCATCTCCCTTAATGGTATGTTTTAAACAGGAAGCAGCAACTGCAAAATCTAAGGCGTTCTGGTCATCATCGGGATATTTTAGTAATCCGTAGATCAATCCTCCCATAAAAGAATCTCCTCCCACCAACGCGGTCAACGATATCGGTTATTTGATATTGGCTGGTCTCATACATTTTCTTGCCATCATACAAAACACCTGCCCAGGTATTGTGGGAGGCAGATATTGAACCCCTTAAGGTTGTTATCACCTTTTTTGCATTTGGAAATTTTTTCATCATTTGTTTACAGACCGATAAAAAAGCCTCAGCTTTTACATCGTGGCCCTGGGTAGTAATATCCAGGCCTTCTGGTTTAATTCCGAAATGTTTTTCAGCATCCTCCTCATTGCCCAGAATGACATCGCAATAGGATGTCAACTCGGTCATAATCTTTTCCCGATCACCTCCATAATTCCAGAGTTTGGCCCGGTAATTTAAATCTGTGGAAATTGTAACTCCCAAGGCGTCTTGCAACTTTAACTGCTTCCAGACATGCATCTGCAGCTCCCTGAGAAATAGCCGGAGTGATCCCGGTCCAATGAAACCAGCCTGCCCCTTTAAATACTTCTTCCCAATCTATCATACCAGGTTCTATTTCACATATCGCAGAATGGGCACGGTCATATACCACCTTGCTTCCTCTGCTAACAGCTCCTGTTTCCAGAAAATAGATCCCTAGTCGATCACCTCCATAGATTATCTTATCTACGCCCACTCCTCTTTTCCGCATTTCCATCATAGCACATTCTCCAATATCATTCTTTGGCAAACGTGTTACGAAATCAACCGGAACCCCGTAATTAGCCAGGGATACTGCTACGTTAGATTCACCGCCGCCGTATACAACATCGAAACTAGAGGCTTGTGAGAACCGCAAGAAACCTTGTGGCGCCAACCGAAGCATAATTTCGCCAAATGTTACTACTTTTTTCATATCAATAGAAAACTAAAATGTTATACTTATTTCTAACTAAATGCTAAACCACCGTTAATGTCCACATTATTTCCTGTGACAAATGATGCCTCGTCCGAAGCCAAATAGGCTACCAGATCAGCGACTTCATCGGCGTTTCCTTCTCTCCGTAATGGGGTGCCAGAAGCCACTTTGGTCCGCACCTCATCTTTTGTAAAATCATCATGGAATTTTGTGCCTATCAAACCTGGACAAAGGGCGTTCACCCGAATTCCTTTAGGCCCTAATTCTTTTGCCATTGCCCTGGTAAATGTGCTTACCGCGCCTTTGGAAGAGCCGTAGAGGGCAGAACCCCCACCACCTCCATCTCTGGCCGCCTGGGAAGATAGATTTATTATTGAGGCACCTTTACCCATCAGGGGTTCAAAAGCCTGAGATACAAAAACAACAGACTTAAAATTGACGTTCATCACCAGGTCGTAAAAGGTCTCATCAAATTCTTGGAGTGTTTTTCGAGCGAAAAGTCCCCCTGCATTGTTCACTAAAATATCAACTTTGCCCCCAAAAGCTTCAATAGTTTTTGCCTTTAATTTCTTAATGTCATCTAGTTTAGATACATCTGCTTTAACGGCAATAGCCTCTTGGCCCATAGATTTAATTTTATCTACCGTTTCATTGGCTCCGGATTCAGAATTAAAGTAGTTTACAACTACTTTGGCTCCCTCCTTCGCAAGTTTAATACATACTGCTCTACCGATATCTCTAGAACCTCCTGTAACTACCGCTACTTTTCCTTTTAATCTACTCATTGTATTTTTAAATATTAGATTCCTAATCCTTGTCCTCCTCCTACTTGTATAGTTTCTGCGGTCATAAAAGACGCATCATCACTTACAAGAAATGAAACAACAGCTGCTACATCCTCTGGTTGTCCTAAGCGACCTAAGAGGATATTGTTCTTCCATGAAGCGAATACTTCTGGCTTTGTGGATTTAATTTGTGTATGGAAAGGTGTATCAATGGTACCTGGTGATACAGCATTTACTCTAATTCCATATTCCGCTAAATCTTTTGCCAATGCTCTGGTTATAGCATGCACGGCAGCTTTGGAAGTTCCGTATATACCTGCACCGGGACCACCAGCATTCCAGCCTGCAATTGAAGTGTAATTAATAATTGAAGCCTTTTCGCCTTTTTTAAGAAAGGGGATAGCCGCTCTTGAAACAAAAAAAGTTGAATCAAGATTTAAGGCCATTACAGATCTGTAAAATTCAGTGGTCATTTCTTCAAACCTGGATCTACCACCTAAGCCCCCTGCGTTATTTATAAGAGCATCAATTTTACCATATTTTTTTCCAATTTTATTGATATTTGAAGTTACAGCCTGCTCGTCTGTAACATCAAAACCGTAATATTCTGCTGTGATTCCTTCGTCAGTTAGTTCTTTTACCCTTTTCGCTCCCTCTTCATCTTGAATACCATTTAAGATTACAATGTATCCATCTTTTCCAAGTCTCTTTGCAACTTGGAAACCAATACCGCCTGTAGCTCCCGTTACAACTGCTATTTTTCTTTTTAAACTACTCATTATAAAATGTTTTTGGTTTATTAATTAGATTCTAATTCTACTGGTTTTATCTTTTTGATCAGCACATAAATGGATAAAACAGCCAAAGGTGCCAAAATGGCTATTACGATAAATGCAGGTGTATAAGAAACAGATGCAATTTGAGGTATCAGTGAGTTCATTATAATTACCGAAACCGCCGCCACTGTGCCTGCTAAGCCCGCTAATGTACCTACTGAAGGGCCACGGAACAGGTCGCTGGAAATGGTTTGGATGTTACCGATCGCAAATTGAAATCCGAACAATACCACTCCTACTATATAAATAAATGTCATTGGGTTATTCTCATTAACGAGGAATATGATCCCTAACAATCCTGCAAAGATGAGTGCACCCCCAATAGTAATTGTTATCTTTCTTGCTGCGTCAACAGATTTAGTTTCCATGAGTTTACCGCAATACCATCCCCCCAATATACTACCAGCCATTCCGCCTACATAAGACAACCAGATGGTTGAGCCAATTTCTTCAATGCTAAATCCGAATTCTGAATGTAAATACAGTGGCATCCAACCTACAAATAGCCACCAGATTGGTTCAATAAAAAACCGTGAGGCAAGCACACCCCATGATTCCTTATAGCTGAGTATTTTCATAACTGATAGACCTTTCTCCTCCTTAACATCGTCTTTTAAAGCAATCCTATCTGCTAATATCAATTTTTGTTCTTCTTCAGTAATCCATGGATGCTTCTCTGGTTGTGCCTTGTTGATAAACAACCATGGGATAACCCATAATAATCCAACAGCACCAATAATGATGTAAGTGCTTCTCCATCCATATTGACTATATAAAAAAGCAATTAGTACCGGAGCAATGACACTGCCTAAAGAGGCGCCGGCATTAAATATTCCCTGAGCAATGGCCCTTTGCTTAATTGGGAACCATTCTCCATTACTTTTAACAGCACCCGGCCAATTTCCTGCTTCTCCCAAACCTAAGAGCGCCCTAAAGAAGGTTAAGGAAACAAGACCTCTTGCGAAGGCATGAAAAATAGAGGCAACAGACCAAACCACAATAGAAACTACAAAACCCATCCGGGTTCCAATCATATCGTATAACTTGCCTGAGAGAAATTTACCCAGCGCATAGGTAATCATAAAAACGTTCAGCATTATGGCGTAGTCCGATTCGTCCATGCCCAGATCCTTCCCCATTTCGGGCCACATTACACCGAAAGCAGTCCTGTCTATGTAATTTATCACCGTTGCCAAGCAAATCAGTGCTATTACCCACCATCTTAAGCCTTTAACTTTCATGTAGTTATTTTTTATTAATCAGATATATATGTTTTATGGGCCAGGTTAAAATCGTGATCCATAAAATATGCTCACCAACATATATTGGCTAACTAAAATCCACCTAAAACATCTTTGTAAGTATTTAATAGAAATATTAAATACGATTGATTTCTATAGTAGTGTTTTAAGTAATTCTTCCCTCTTTTAATTTTTACAAATTGATAAAAGCGTGCATTTTTATCAACCCTATTTTAATTATACGTTATAGCAATATTGATATAAAATCTTAAAATGTGCCTTCATTGTTTCCTTAGCCAATTTAGTATCTCCTTTTTTAATGGCTTCATATATATCCTTATGTTCCTGAATTCCCAGGAAAGCCTGATTTTGATCACACACATGATGCTTCTCAAAATTTGTAATAATTTCGGGTGTAATTAACAACATTAAAGTATTCATTGTGCTGTTCCCACTTGCCTCTGCGATCGCCAAATGAAAAAGAAGATCTTCTTGTACAGCATCTTCCCCATTAAGCACTTTTTTCTTATACGCCAACAAAGCCTCCTCCATATTCTTTAAGTCCTTTTCTGTTCTTCTTGTTGCGGCCAATCTAACTGTCTTTAATTCCAGGAGTATTCTGGTTTCTACAAGCGATCTAAAATCAGCATCCTCTAATCTCAGAATATCGTCGATCATTCCATTCATAGCAACCTGACCTATTTTTGCTACAAATGTTCCACTTTGTGGTTTTGATATCAACAAACCGTAAAACTCAAGTTTTTGGATGGCCTCCCTCAAATTGCTACGACTCACTCCAAATTTTTCCGCAAGCATTCTTTCTGAAGGGAGTTTATCTCCGGGCTCAAGGTTTTTATAGTTAATTAATTCTTGAATTTTTGTAATAATGAAATCTTGTATTTCCCGGTTTTCGGTTTTTGTTAGGATCTCTAAATTCATTTATGCTGTTTTATTTTTATTATACAAATTACCAGATCTTGATCTTTATCGGCACTCAGTCTCTTTTAATTGTATAAGGGTTTGTTACCTACATAATACATTAAAAAAATTGGTTAACCAGATTGGTTTGTTAAAATAATGAAATTCAATGTATAATAACATCTTTCCCTGTCTTATTCTCATTTATATTTTTATTTAAGCATCTTACCGGCCTGTTTTCAGGCCAGTAATATGCTTCAATAGCTAACTCAACTAACTAAACAAAAATTTAAATTCCTTTTATTTCTTATAATATTCTAACCCTTTGGCAATTAATGAGTCACAACCAGATCATAATATTTAACCGTGGCAGTGGCCCCTTCATCAGTAGTTTGTAAATAATTACCCGCCTTGAAATAATTTTCAAAGATTCCCCATTTTTCCATGTGAATATCATCGTACACCACGGAATGTTCATCATTGAGAATAACCTCCATCCTTGCTTCTGAAACGATCACTTCGAGGGTAAACTGTTGATCATCTACCACATCCGGAAAGTTATAACCCACATCGTCACCCCAGGCATCTGTTTGCAACATTTCTTCATAGGTTGCATTTAGGTCTTTCAACACTTTAGTTTTTACTCTTATTTTTCCTTTGTCCCAATAGATCTTTAATACAGGCGGTGCATTGTTGTCATTTTCGCCAATCAGATCTCGTTGCTCGTTGGTGAGTCGACCATGGATCTGCATCACCATGGTCCTGTAATAGTCCCCATTGGTGTCTTGAGAGATATCTGGTACGGACAATGTTCCCTTTATGCTTCCTCCCTGGGAAAATGTCCAGTTGGTGTTATTACTTCCAGGCACCAATTGTTCCCTTAATTCAGTCCTGGAATAGGATGAATTTGCCGTGGTCTCCCCAGGATAGGTATAGAATACCAAAGAACCGTCTGTTGAATCGTTAAACATAAATGGCTTCAGGGTTTCATTGGTAGCATAATTCAGTATTTCAGGTGGTTCAACCTCCGTCGGTGATCCAATGGGCAGGGTAACCTTCCAATTACTTAAGTCAATTTCTGGCAACAAGAAGGATTCATCAACAACAGGGTCATCATCTGGTGTTTCAATTACAACTGTTTGCTCTTCTTCAGCAGCTACTTCTTTACTTTCAGCATTACAAGCAACTAATAAAGTTGCCGAAAAGATAAGCGTTGATGCAACTATTATCTTAATTACCTTAAGCCGAACTGTGATTTTATAATTCATTTCCATACTTTCTAGTGCTCTACTTCTAGTTCATAAACCTTGACGCTGGCAGATGCCCCTTCATCCCTGGTTTGAAGATAATTTCCGACCTTAAAATAGTTTTCAAAGATTCCCCATCGCTTTATACTCGCATCATCATAAACAAAGAATTCACTATTATTTAATGAAACCAACATTTTACCGTCACTCACTTTAACTTCAATAGTAAATTTTCTAAACCCTACTTCCTGTTCAAAATTTCTACCCTTATCATCACCCCAGGCTTCCTCATGTAATATTGTTTCCTGATCCACACCCGGGTTTTTTAACACCTTTGTCTTAACCCTTATTTTTCCTTTATCCCAATATATTTTTAGTATTGGTGGAGCATTGTTGTCTTTTTGACCTATCAGATCGCGTTGTTCATTGGTTAATCTGCCATGGATCTGTGCAATAATTACTCTGTGATATTTGCCATCCTCGGCTCTGGTAACATCACCCATGGCCATTTTGACTTTCAAGGTTCCCCCTTGAGCGAATGTCCAATTTACATTATCATTCCCAGGCTCCATTTGTTCTCTGAGCTCAGACCTAGAATACTTGGTATTTGCCGTAGTTGCATCGGATGGATACGCATGGAACACCAATGCCCCCGATGTTGAATCATTGTACATAAAAGGTTTAAGAACATCATTCGTGGCGTAGTCCAAAATTTCCGGAGGCTCAACACTAATAGCTCCTCCTTTACCTTTACCTTCAGGGATGGTTACCTTCCAATTACTTAAATCAACTTTTGGAAGTTTTACCTTCTTTTTTCTTTTTTTGGATTTCTCAACTTTTACATCCGATTGCGCAATGCTACTTTTCTTGTCCTGAGCAGTAACACCAACTGTCAAAAACGCCATTAAAAAAATTGTTAGAGTTTTCTTTCGCAAAATTTTCATTTAATAAATTAAATATCAGGCGTATTAGTAAGGGTGTAAAAGCGCTATTTCTATATCTCCATTGTTAGGTTATATAACCACCCAGTCTAATTTAAAGCCCGGGCGGTTTTATATTATTAAACAATAGTTTGCACCTTCTTAATCAGTGATATTTATGTTATCAATAAAGACCTCATTACTACTATCTATAGCATTTAAAGCCCGAACATAAATTACGACTTCATTTGTAGATGGCGTAAATGTAAAAGTGCTTGTTGTGAACACAGTTTTATCTGTATTGAAGTCGTTATTAATATTAAAATATGCATCAATAGCTGGGTCAGACGTAGAGGCGTTAATACCTAGCTCATCTGCAATTTCTGTATTTAAAATAAATACCTCGGTATTAACTCCCATTGCTTCAGAACGTGTGTCTATTGTGAAAGTATAGGTAGTACCTTGCTGAACCTGCACAACTTGATACAATCGGCGGGAAGCCTCATTCAATTTTCCTCCTCTTGTTCCATTCGCCCCATCTGAAGTAGAAGAAGGCTGCTCACTATCATCGCCAAAGAAGCTGAAAAGCCAGCTATCTAAGGCTCCGTTATCCCATAGAGGGTCATATGGACTAGGAATTGTGTTACCATCATTGTCCACTACCGTACTATTAGGAGTCATATCCCAAGCATCAGCATTATCACCTGTATTAAATGTATATTCATCAAAGGTTCCGTTAAGTACTTGTACAACAAAACCTTGGGACACTACAATTTGCTCTGTAGCTACATTTGAATTACCTGTAATACTGGTTGCTGTTAAAGACACCGTATAAATCCCATCTTCTGTGTAGGTATGAGAAGGATTCATTCCTGTAAACTGGAAACCATCACCAAATTCCCATAATAGCGATACCGCACCCACAGAAGCATCCATAAAAGAATACGTTCTATAATCATTAGCATCTACCTGAGAAGTGAAATCTGCTGTAACAGGTGCCAGTATATTTATTGTTTTGCTTAATTCCGTAGATAAATTAGAATCATTTGTTGCTATGAGTGTTACTACATATTCTGTCGCCACTGCATAAACATGAGTTGGTGATTCCTCTGTGGAAGTATTACCATCTCCAAAATCCCACATATATGTTGAGGCATTTACAGATGTATTCGTAAATGAATACTCCAGATAATCAGTTTCACTCTGAGCAAAAGAGAATCCTGTTGAAGGTGGCACTGCACCAGCAGCTCCTACATCAATTGTAAATTCATCAAGTCTTGCTTCAACACCTCCATTAGTGAAAAATATGGCAACCGTATTATTAGTTCCAGAATTAAATGACAACTTCTGTTGCACATAGGTTGCAGGATCACTGTCATCGGTCACAGTTACAGAAGCAATAGTTCCTGTAGCAACTTCATCCAGGGTTGTAAATGTGCCTCCATTTTGCGTTACTCCAAGTACAGAAACGATCAAGGATGGGTCTGCCGAACCACTTAACATTGTATACCAAAAACTTAGGTCGTAATTAGTATCAGGTTCTACAGTAATTTCTTGATACCCAACACGATCCCCTGCAGGAACAGGTAATTTAGCACCTTGATCTCCAAATGTTACAGGGCTACCTGTAATCTGAATAACCCCACCTAAATCATTATTTCGCCATGAGTCCCGGCCATCTCCCCCACCTTCAGGCAAGGTATCATCTTCAAAACCAGGTTCTAAAATTATAGGCTGAAATGGTCCTTCAACCACCAAAACATCGATAGTTGTAGTTCCTGTAGCACCATTTGCGTCACTAGCCGTTAAGGTTACAGGAAAGTCACCTTCCCCTGAAAATGTAAATGTAGGATCCTTCTCGGTAGAAGTATTTCCATTTCCAAAATCCCATTCGAACTTATTAGCCTCCGTTGATAGATTAGTGAACTTTATGGTCCTAAAATCATCCAAAGTAGAAGAATAAGAAAAATTAGCTTCAGGAAATATGGTATCAGCCTTAGAATTTGAGGCTGGTAATTCATCTCTAAAAAGTTCATCGCCAACACAACTAACAAAAAAACTTGTTACCAATGCACTTACAAGCAACAAGGTTGTCTTGCGGAAAATATTTATTTTATTTTTCATTGCTTTAAAATTTAGTTTTTAGTATCCTGGGTTTTGCGTTAAAAGACCACCACTTATATTAATCTCTCTTGAAGGAATTGGCAACAGTAATGCTCTGGAACTAAAGATATAGCCCATTTCAGTAGCATGAGCACTCAATACATCTTCCGCAACATTAAATCTAAGTAGATCGAACCAGCGTTGATTCTCAAATGCTAATTCCACCCGTCTTTCAAGTAAAAGCTCCTCTTTTGATATACTTGATATTATATTTGGAGCAGTATCTGGGAATGCTCTGTCCCTTATCCTTTGAAAAGAAGTTAAGGCTGCTAAATTGCTTGTTGATGCACCTCCTGCCATAATTGCTTCAACATGCATCAATAGTACATCCGCAAAACGTATGGCTATGTAATCGTTACCGGCATTACGTGCATTTGGACCATAGTTGTCATTGACATCGAATCCGTCAGGGAAGAACTTAGCAACTTCATTTTCATCAGGTGCAAGTGACCCATTCATGTTGGTAATAGAAACTGCAGTTCTATTTCCTCCATAGGCAACAAAATCTTGTCTAAGATTATCATTGACAATATTTTGACCATCTTCTCTTCCTGCTCGAACTGCAGAAGTAAATTCGGCTGAAAAACTCTGACTTTCATCAGCATTACCTGTTTGGTACTGAATAGCAAAAATAATTTCATCATTCAATTCTGAATAAAACACGTCGTAATAATTACTTTCTAAATCAAATTCCGAGCTATTAATAATGGATTCACATAATTGTTGTGCAGCAGTATAATTAGGACTTGCTTGCGTTAAATACACTTTTGCCAATAAAGCCTGAGCCGCTGCTTTTGAGGCTCTAGATTTAGAGGAGTTGTCTAATACAGCAACTGCTTCTTGTAAATCTGCTATAATTTGTGCGTAAATCTGTGCTTCAGGTATTCTGGTAAAAAGTGCTTCATTATCCGTAGGACCTACCACTGTAGTTACTAATGGTACATCACTAAACAGCCTTACCAATTTAAAGTAAGCATAGGCTCTTAAAAACTTAGCTTCCGCTGTATAACTTGCCTGATTATTTGCGTCCGCAATATCAATAAAGTTCAAGACATTATTCGCTCTGAAAATTACTTGATACATGGACTGATAATAATCTTCAACTTCAACATTGTTGGCATTCACCACGTATCTGTGAAAATCAGACTTTGAACCTTCGAGGGTTGCGTTCCTTGTATTATCGGTACGATGCTCGGTTAACAAGTGTTCAAATTGTACACCTCTATTGGCCCTGCCAATATTTGTTTCCGTGCTTTCATTAACCCCTTGAATGGCATCATAGATTCCTATAATTCCACTCAACACATCCGCATCAGATTGGAAAAACGATTCCACTGCAACTGCTGTATCCGGTAATGGATTTAAAAATTCATCACTACAGGAGAGAAAAATCAAACCTGTAACGGCAAAGACTAAATATTTTATATGTTTCATAACTTGTATTTTTTTTTAAATTAAAAATCTACGTTCAGACCTAATGTTATAGTTCTAAATATTGGAGTACCTGCTCTTTGGGATCCATAAGCTCTGGGATTACTGCCATCCACGTGTTCCGGGTTGAAACCGTGGTAATCATCTGCAGTGATGTATAATAAATTCTGCCCTGTGGCGTATAATCTCAAATTTTCCACACCTAATCTAGAGGTAATATCCTCTGGAAAATTATACCCAATGTTTACATTACGTAAGGAAAAGTAATCTGCACTTGCAATAACCTCACTTGTTAACACCTTTTCCTGAATAAAAGATTCATCTGTTACAAGGCCATCAGCAACGGCTTGTGCTTCGCCACCACTTCTTGTCCTGTTACCAAACCAGTTAAAGAAATATTGATCACCAATATTATTTACCTGTGCGCCAAGGCTTCCTTGAAGCTGAAATGAAAAATCAAAGTCTCCCATTTTAAATTCATTGGTAAAACTCCATAATAAATCGGGATAAGGATCTCCTAAAATAGTTTTATCCTCCTCAGTAATGATACCATCACCATTAAGATCTTTTACTATAGTGTCATCGGCCTGGCCGTTAATTCTATTCCAGGGATTGTCAACATAGGTTGTTCTAAATTGAGTATCATCATAAGCATCCGTATCTACTACATAGCCCCAGAAAGATGATATAGGCTCACCAATTCTGTTGATCCACTGTGAATTTCTACCGTAGGTATCTTCAATTAGTGCATTGTTAGAATCCCCAAAAGCGAGTAATTCATTTTGGTTGGTAGACGCAATGAAAGTAGTGTTCCACCTAAATTTCTCGGTAAGGATATTTTTCGTTCTTAGCTCAAGTTCCAATCCTGAGTTTTGCACTTTCCCTAAATTTACGATACCTCCAGTAAATCCTGTGATATAAGAAACAGGGTTATCTAATAATAATTTATCACTGGTTCTTTGGTAATAATCTAACGATCCTGAAATACGGTTATTAAAAAACCCGTAATCCAATCCAACAGTGAATTCCTCTGAAGCCTCCCACTGTAATAATGCATTCGCAATATTAAGTGGTGAAACGCCGGGAGCTATACTGCCGTCAATAATAGCATTGGAATTTTGTAACAACGCCAAATAGGGCCATATATTAACAACATCGTTCCCAACATTAAAATTCTCTGCACCGGTAAGACCGTAGCTAGCTCTAAATTTCAAATTGGTAACCGCATCGCTCTCAAGCAGGAAATTCTCTTTGGCTGCATTCCAACCTACGGATACCGCAGGGAAATTACCATACTTAGTGTTTACCCCAAAAACCGAACTACCATCACGTCTAAAAGAGGCATTGAATAAATACTTACCCTTATAGGCATAATTTACCCTGGCAAAATAACCTACTTTTTTCAGCTCTGTATTAACTTCTTCATATTCAGAAATTGCGGTTGCGCCTTGTAAATTCTTAAGCAAATCATTGGAAAACCCGTTACCGGTAACTTCACTATTTTCACTTTTTCTCTGCTGTATGGTCATACCTGCGAGTAAATTAAGGTCATGATCACCGAAAGTTTTGGAGTAGTTTAATGTATTATCCAAAATAAGTCTAGATCGGAATCTATTCTGCAAATTATATTGTGCTCTACTATTTCCAGAGGCATGATGCAATACACCATCATATCTAGTTCTCTTTCTTTGTTCCAGAGTAATCCCTAACGATGTTTTTGCTGTTAACCCATCTATTACTTCATAGCTTAAATAGGTTGAGCCAAATAACTTTGTATTATACTCATAATGTTCTCTCTCAACATATTGTGCATACGGATTTGAATCACCTGAAGTACGAGGTCTGGCGTCACTTCCGTCACCATCAAAATCTATTTCTCTTAAATGATTTTCAAAAAAGTAATCTCCTACTCCAACATCCGGATAATTACTTCTATTAATAAACTGAAGTGATTCTTCAGTATGATAAATAGGCAACCAAGGAGATTGACGTATTGGATTATGAATGGATGTAGGTAAAGATCTTTGTTTTGAATAAGAAGGTGTAGCTCTTAGTCCAAATCTAATTTTATCAGTTAATTTAGTATCTATCTTTAAATTTCCTGTATACAATTTGTAGTCATCGGTAATTACAACACCTTCATCGCCTAGGAATCTTAAGGAAGTACTGAACTTTGTATCCTCAGTACCCCCTCTTGCGGAAAATGAATGACTGGTTACCGTTCCGCCATCAAAGAAAACATCTTGCCAATCTCTGTCAACTCCGGTTGTTGCAACTAATAATTGCATGTATTGGGTTTCTTCTGAAAGTGTCCCGGTTGCAGCTTGCTCAATTTTTACCCAATCTGCAACACTTTTTCTATAATCATCACTTCCATGTGCTTCCTTAAATCCTGTGTAAGTTTGATAGCTAAATTTTGTTTTTCCTGCCTTCCCGGTCTTTGTTGTAATCATAATTACACCATTAGAACCTTCACTACCATAAATAGCAGCAGATGCTGCATCTTTTAAAACTTCAAAAGATTCAATATCATTCATGTCTAGATTTCCAAGAAAATCTGAGCTTACAACTACCCCGTCAACTACTAATGCAGGACCAGAGTCAGCAGTAATAGACCCAACACCTCTAATGGTAATTGTAGGAGCACCACCAGCTTCTGCATTGGTCGCTTGAATATTAACCCCGGATACCTGACCAATTAAAGCATCATCAACCCTCGATACTGCAATCTGATCTAGATTTTCGTTTACAACTTTGGAAATTGATCCTGTTATTGTGGATTTCTTTTGTGTTCCATACCCTGTGACAACCACTTCGTCTAGTTGTGAGGCATCTACCAATAAAGTAACGTTTACTGTTCTTTGGTTTACGATTGCTACATTTTGTGTAGCATACCCTATATAAGAAAAACGCAGTATTTCCCCGCTGGAAACATTAATGGAATAATTACCATCAAAATCAGTGGTTGTTCCTCTTGTAGTGTTCATTACAATAATAGTAGCTCCCGGTATAGGAACCTGGTCATCTCCTATTACGGTACCCGAAACAGTAAATGTGTCCTGGGCAAACAATTGGATATTGAAGCACAATATCGCAATCAGAATTAGTTTTGCTTTTAAATTCATTTGAATTAGTATTATGTTAGTAGTCAATTGATTTAGTGCATTCTAACAGCACTGAATGATAAAATGAGGCTTATTTAGCTCATTTATTTTCTACACTACAAACAATTCCTTCGGGGAGTTAAATAATTTCTCTAATTTTGAAGAAATCATGTATATAGTAATGTATAGCATGAATTAAGTTTTACTTCCCTCTTTCAAGAAGTAAATCAGTTAAAAGGATGGGCGTGCACCCGTCCTTTTTTTATTTTTAGGCAAGAAGTAATTTCATAGTAGTTAAAGTTGTTGATTAGTTAGTTTCAGCTTTTTTTGGTTACCCAAACTGGTTTACCAATTTGGTTTACCAATTTGGTTTACCAAATATATATTAATTTCTTGTTAAAAAAAATATTTCACTAATTTTAACATTTCTACTCCATAAAATCTTCCCGAATTGGGCTAAAAACGTCTATTAACACCCCGGGCTCTATGCATATAGCACCGTGCATTACGTGTGGCGGAATATAAAAGGCATCACCTTCTTTCATGGTTTTAGATACATCGTCAATTGTAAGTTCAAATTTTCCACTGACCACATAGGTCACCTGAGAATGATAATGCTCATGCATTGGACCTATACCTCCTTTATCGAATTTTACATTCACCAACATAATCTTGTCATCATACCCCATGATCTTGCGTTGAACGCCTTCTCCCACAGTTTCCCAGGCTATTTCATCGCCCATTAGAAATTCTTTACTTGCTCCAAATGTTTTCATATCCTATAGTTCTTAATTAGTTTAATAAATGGTCCTTTATAGTTTAAATTCGATTTATTTTGGTTGTGTTCCCAAACCTACTGTCGCTTCTCTAAACCATACTTCCGTATAACAGCCATTTTCATATTGCTTAGCGATATCACCACCATAGGTTTCTGCACCTGCAGCACCAAACCATATTTGTTTCAGGACTTTTTCCATTGGTTTGGTTATAAGCACCTTGTTTGAAATAATTCAACTCTCCTTTATAGGCAGTGGCTCGTTCTGTCCCATCTTGTCCTATAGGCACAAATAATTTCTTGACCTGAGCTGGTAGGTCTGATTGTTTTACATATTCAGATGAGATGAGATTTTTAGTAAATGTTTTCGTTTCATGGCCTCACTTTTGAATGTGAGATACATGATTCCCTTATATACATTTACTTCATAACTGAATTCTTCCCCTAATTCTATTCCATCTGTAGGTTCAGCAGGATAGTCATTTTTGCTTGTTCCAATGACAGACATATCATGTCCCCAAACAGCGGTTGAATAATCCCACCTTTTAGAATTATCATCACCTGCTGTATTGATTTCATAATTCCAAAATACAGATCCCTTTGTATGACCCGGAAATTTCTTATAAAATATTTTTAGAGGTTCATTTTCATGTCCTTCACCACTGTGAATCTGCCCAACCACCACTGAGTAAGAGGCCGCAACTCTGGCATCGCCAGAAATAGAGACCTGCATAACCTTGCAGGTGCCTGTTAGTTTACCTCCATCTTCAGGCGTCCAATCTCTTTTTTCGTGTAACTCTGTTCTGGTGTTACTGGAGTTTTTTGAAGTGACCCCGGAATTTGGAGTTTTATAGACTACCCAACGCCTTGTACCATCAATCACAGTGTAGAAAAAATCTTTATGTTCGAACTCGATGAGATCTTCTACATGTAGTTCCATCTCCCATCAATATTTTAAATTTATCCATAAAAGGAATCACCTCATTTGGATAAACCGTTTTCTCACTTAAACCGTCATTAGCTTCGAAGTACCCTGCATTCGATATGGCATCATCGCTGATAGTAGATACTTGCTGATTTAAACCAAACTTCAGCGTAATTGCCATCTGCATATTGTTTTTGAATATCACCACCATGAGTTTCAGCACCAGAACACCAGACTTTATTTACTTTAGGGTCTTTTCCGTTAGTTTGGTTGTACGTCCCTAGTTTGAAAAAGAGCCCCTCATCGGTGTAAGCATTTTTGCGCTCTACACCATCCTGACCTATTGGCACAAACAAATTTTGGACTTGCTCTGGCATGTCTGAACGTTTGTGCATATTCAGAGGAAATAAGATTTTTGGTAAATGTTTTGGTTTCATGACCTTCACTAATAAATGTAAGGTACATCATGCCATCCTTAATTTCCACTTCATAACTGAACTCCTCTCCCAAGGCAATCCCATCTTCTGGTTCTGGTGGATAAGTCGTTTTCATCAGTTCCAACAACAGAAAAATCATAGCCCCAAATCGGATAAGAATAATCCCATCTTTTTGAATTATCATCACCTGCGGTATTGATTTCATAATTCCAAAACACAGAACCTTTGGTATGACCGGGAAATTTTTTGTAAAATATTTTAAGCGGTTCGTTTTCATGTCCATCTGCACTATGAATCTGACCAACTGACTACTGAGTACGTTGAAGCAACCCGGGCATCGCCAGTAGTTGAAACATTCATTACTTTGAGGGTAGCGTTCATTTTAGCTTCCGTCATTGGTGTCCATTTTTTTAATTGGGCCAATTCGGTTCTTGTATTGTTTGAAGTACCATGCGTGTTCCCTGCATTAGGTGTTTTAAAAACTACCCAATCCCCTTTATCATCACTGGCCGTATAAAAGAAATCCTTGTTCTCAAAGTCGGTTGCCTGACCCACATTTGAACCATCACCCAGGATTAAATTCCAGTGTTGAAAAAATGGTATGATGTCATTGGCATTAATACTTGTTGTAGTCTTTTCAGAACTATTGTTTTGGTTTTTGCATCCTACAATTAGTAAAAAAGAACAGCATAATATCGGAAAGAAGAACTTATTCATTTTAATTGGTTTACCAGATTGGTTTACCAAATATACAGTTAATTACCAGACTAACAAATATTTAACATTATTTAGGCGCATGAAAGGGCTACGTTCGCCTTGCCATAGCAAACTTTCTAATACATTAACTTTAGAGGTAGATTTTCTTCTACTATTAACTTCCCTGAATTTTCGATAACATTATCAGAATGTGTATTGTTCTTGGCACCCCAAAGTCGTGCTACCAGATTCACCTTATTATCAATAAATTTGTTGCCTGAAAGATTAACATTGATGATGCCGTAGGTACTGAGTAAAATTTCGTTTTCCTCTTTAGCGCCACATTTTGTGAAGGTACTATTGGTCACTTCCAGGTTACCACCCACCGTAGATTCATCATAGCCGCCACGATAGTAATCGATTACATTTTTATCGATACCTTCAAATTGGCAATTGTCAATAAAGATGTTTTCGGCATTATAATCGCCCCGGTCATCATCTTCCCCAGAGAGTTCAAGGCCATTGTTACAATTTTTTAGTATCGTAGATTTTAACTTGATGTATTCTGAAAATGAATTTTTATACCCTTTAAGCACATAGTCAAAGTTTGCTATTCCAGAATTCCTAATTTCCAAATTGTATAGACTGGACATGTTTTCCTTTAAGGGGGCGAATGCATAATTTTCTCCATTTCCTTCGAGTGCTACGGATATCAAAGTAAGCTCGCCCTTGGGATTCATTTCAAACGCAGGGGTTTGTGCTGGGCCGGTATACTCAATGGTAGTGTTCTTATTGGTATCAGCGGATTTTATGGTTAGTTTCTTATCAATTTTCAATGCCGATTTCAGCTCATATCGGTTGGCTGTCAATAAAATAGTGTCACCACTAACTGCCTCTTGTACCGCTGTTTGTAGTTCGGCAGTGGAGCCAACGGAGAGGCTTTGAGCACTATTCTCTGCAGCTGGTTTCAGGGGATACCAATCTGGTCCGTATTGGGACAAGTCCATAAGGTTTAGTTTCTCGACCGGTTCTCTGGTGATAGCGCCAATAGCATTATTGTTTGCGCGTGAATTACCAAACAGATCTTCCGCAATCAAATCAAATTCGAAACCTTGATAAAGTTCAATTTCCGGCAGATTATTTGTTGGGATAAAAATGTTTTCCTCCAGTTCTGAAAGTGAAAAATTCCCTGGCTTAAGCGCTGAATCATACTTAAATGGGATGCCATGATTGTTTATAAAATTGCTTTTAAAAGTGATTCCATCCAGTGAATCGTGGGCGATAATTGGCTGTTCATCCCCCTTTTCATTATAGATGAGGTTATTCGCCACAATCGTACGAATGGGTCTTTCCGACCTGATTTCGGAAGCTGGTAGTACGTCCTTTTGATCGACATTGGAACCTACCCCAAATTGCCAAGGTGAAGTACAATTGACCCAGGAGTTGTAGGCCACAACAACATCAGTAACTTGTATGTACCGATTCAATGGCGATTTTGGAATTCCGTTCATCACGGCAAGGGGACTTCTGAAAACCTTTCCCTTTAAGTTGTAGAAATAATTGTTCGTTACCCAATGCCCAGTTCCAATCAAACGTACACCCCCGATTTGTTCAGAAGCCGTATCGCCGATAAAATAATTGCCGTCTATGATACAATAGTTTCCGTGTCTTGTGACCAACGAGCCTTCACTCTTGTAAAAGACATTGTTCCTAAACTCATTAAAATTCGATTTACTTGAAATCACTTCTACTTCCCCATTGCATCGATCAAAAAAATTATTTGCCACCAGGGTATAGCTGGGCGCCATGGAAGTAAAACTATTACCAAGCTGTATGGTCTCGGCACTAGGTCCGCCTTTGGGAGGTCTAGGCCCAAAGTAGTTATTAGTGATTCTATGGTAATTCTTTATGCTTTTATTTCCTGCCAGATCAACCCTGATGGTAGGCCCTCTATTCGATTTACCGGCGATGTAACAATGCTCTAATGCGTTATTGCGGCCCTTGAACTGCACCCAAAGATCAGTAAGGTTTCTTTGGGGTTTATTATAATCTAGAATAACGCAGTTAATGATACTCGAATGGTTGGCAACCGTGTCTTGGTTGATCGCAAACTCGATAACGGCCTCGGAAGGAGACGACCCATCAGTGAAGTACAAACCGTTGACTACCAAGTATTCCCCTCCAAGTTTTAAATCGGATTTTCCCTTGATCACTACATCGCCAGCAGTTTCTGCTTTTAATGTGATGGGGCGTTTCTCGGTTCCATATCCTACAAATCGAATCTCGACATCGTTCCAGTCGCCATTTGCCATGACTATTTCATCTCCAGGGGCTGCTTTTGCCAACGCTTCGTTCAATTCAATGATATCTTTTACATAGATACTCTTAGAATCAGAATTTTCACCACAGGAAAATAGTAACAGGAGTGCACTTATAACTAAAGAACTTTTTTGTATCATTTCAGTTTTTATAATGCTTTATATGAATGTTAAATAGTCGAAATCTTTATCTAAAAGGTTACCAAATGAAGGATTTATGCCATTTATTTAAATTGGTTAACCAGTTTGGTTTACCAAAAATACATATATTTGTCAGACACGCAAGTTTTTAACATTTATTCCGCGTTTGAAACCTTAATCCGTATCCGATTATGCATGAAACTAAAAAAGTGATTACAAGGAGAGACTTTACCAAATTATCGGCTGTGGCTATCGGAAGTGTTCCATTAATGGGATTTAATAGCACTCTTTTCAATACAGTTTCAAATTCGAAAGACAACATTTCCATCAGCTTGTTTTCAAAACACCTGCAATTTCTTGATTATAACGATATGTCTGAAGCTACAGCCGAATTAGGTTTTGATGGACTAGATTTAACCGTAAGACCCAAAGGTCATGTCTTACCGGAAAGAGTAACTGATGATTTGCCAAAAGTGGTTGCCGCAATGAAGAAATACGGTATTAATCCCGGAATGATGACAACCAACGTTTGGGAAGGTAAGAACGTTGAACATAAAACAGTTTTAGAAGTAGCAAGTAAGCTTGGGTTTACTCATTACCGCACAGGCTGGTTAAAATATCCAGAAGATAGAACCATTGAAGAAAGTCAGGCTATTTACGGACAACAGGCTGCAGAATTAGAAGTGCTGAATAAAGATTTAGGGTTAATTGGTTGCTATCAAAACCACGCAGGAAATCATGTAGGCGCACCCATTTGGGACCTGCCACCCATTCTCTCAACAACAAATAATGAGTATATGGGATGCCAGTATGATATCAGACATGCAGTAGTTGAAGGAGGAAGCAGCTGGGAATTGGGCTTGCGACAGATAAGGCCTTTTATAAAATCTATCGTAATCAAAGATTTTAAATGGGGAAAAGTCGATGGAAAATGGAAACCGGTCAACACGCCATTAGGAGAAGGAATGGTGGACTTTAATCGATACTTTTCGTTGCTCAAAAAATACCAAATCAATGTTCCTGTTTCTTTACATTTGGAATACGATTTGGGTGGTGCGGAACACGGAGCTTCGAAAATCACAATAGACCGAATACAGGTTTTTAATGCCATGAAAAAAGACCTTGCATTTCTTAGAAATGCCTGGGATAAAGCGGAATAACATTTTTTATACTTTACTAAATGATCTCATTATCTCCTCAAACTCGTGAACAGCTAAAGAAAGTAAGTACGGCAACTATTGCCACCTGTCTTTTTAAAAAAGGGTTGAAAAATCAATTTATCCAGGACGTAAAACCTTTAAAATCGGGAAGACCTACTATGGTTGGAGAAGCGTATACTTTGCGATATATTCCTGCCCGTGAAGACTTAAATCCTATTGAGGTATTTAAAGATCCTAAACATCTGCAACGGGTAGCGGTGGAACAGTGTCCAAAGGATGGTGTACTGGTCATTGATAGTCGTAAGGACCCAAGGGCGGCATCTGCAGGTTCCATTTTAATCACCCGCCTAATGAAGCGCGGTGTAGCAGGTATTGTAACAGATGGTGGATTTCGTGATTCAGCAGAGATAGCGGCACTCAATTTCTCTTCCTATCATAACACCCCTTCGGCCCCAACGAATCTTACGCTGCATCAGGCCATTGCCGTTAACGAACCTATTGGCTGCGGAGATGTGGCTGTTTTTCCGGGAGACATCCTTGTAGGTGATGATGATGGAGTGATGGTTATACCGGCACACCTGGCCGAAGTAGTGGCAGATGAATGTCTTGAAATGACCATCTTCGAGGAATTTGTGATGTACAAAGTGAGCCAAGGACATCCAATTATTGGGCTTTACCCTTTAACCAATAGTGAGATAAAAAAAGAATTTGAAGCCTGGAAGGGAAAAAAATAGTACAAAATGTTTGGCTTCCTTCCACTTCATGGATTACCGCGCTCCGTGCGATGATCCAAAGTCAAGCCGCTGCTGCAATTAGAAAATCCTAACCCCGCTTTCGCGGGGTTATATCTTTTTATTCTTTCCCAAAGCTCAAACGAGTTTGGCTTCCTTCCACATC
>CAWCNT010000005.1:0-153384 GCA_963796935.1 uncultured Flavobacteriaceae bacterium | reverse complement strand
GCGAAAAAACTCAATGGAGATAAGCATCTGGTTTATAGCCTTCATGGCGACGGAGAATTACAGGAAGGTCAGAATTGGGAAGCCATCATGTATGCCGGGAGTAAAAAAGTAGACAACCTTATTGCCACCATAGACAGGAATGGACAGCAGATCGATGGGGCCACTGAAGAGGTGATGTCTCTTGGAGACGTTGGTGCTAAGTTTAAAGTTTTTGGATGGGATGTTATTGAACTTAAGGAAGGGAACGATGTCAATGCCATCATCCAAACCATGAAAGAAGCTAAAAGCAGAACCGGAAAAGGAAAACCAGTATGTATTATTATGCATACTGTAATGGGTAATGGGGTCGATTTTATGATGCATACCCATGCATGGCATGGAAAAGCACCCAATGATGAACAACTTGCAACTGCATTGGCTCAAAACACTGAAACCCTTGGGGATTATTAATATAATTATTAAGACTACTACATGAAAAAATATATCGATCAAGGAAAAAAAGATACCAGAAGTGGTTATGGAGCCGGGATGACGGAGTTGGGAAGATCTAATCCAAAAGTAGTGGCGCTTTGTGCCGATCTTGTGGGCTCATTAAAGATCGAACAGTTTATAGAAGAGAATCCTGAAAGATTCTTTCAAGTGGGAATCGCAGAAGCAAATATGATGGGCATTGCTGCCGGACTTACTATTGGAGGTTATATTCCATTTACAGGAACCTTTGCAAATTTCTCAACAGGAAGGGTGTATGATCAGATACGGCAATCTATTGCGTATTCGGATAAGAACGTAAAGATATGCGCCTCGCACGCAGGCCTTACTTTGGGTGAGGACGGAGCTACACATCAGATCCTGGAAGATATTGGAATGATGAAGATGCTACCGGGAATGACGGTGATCAATACGTGCGACTTTAACCAAACGAAAGCTGCCACGCTGGCCATAGCAGAACATCACGGGCCTGTATATCTCCGTTTTGGAAGACCAAAAGTGCCAAATTTTACAGCTCCTGACCAACATTTTGAGATTGGCAAAGCTGTTCTACTAAGTGAAGGTACTGATGTGACCATAGTTGCAACCGGCCACCTGGTTTGGGAAGCATTAGTGGCTGCCGAGGCTTTGGAGACCCAAGGTATCTCTGCCGAGGTCATTAATATCCACACTATAAAACCATTGGATGAGAAAGCCCTGCTTACATCTATTCGCAAAACAAGGTGCGTTGTAACTGCCGAGGAACACAACTTTTTAGGTGGTCTGGGCGAAAGTGTAGCTCGTACACTAACCCAACACCACCCTGCTCCACAAGAGTTTGTAGCCACCCAGGATACCTTCGGAGAAAGTGGTACTGCAGATCAATTAATGGAAAAATACGGATTAAACAATAAAGCAATAGAGAAGGCCGTTTTACAGGTGTTGAAAAGAAAAAAATAAGCTTCGGTATCATTCTTGATACTTAGTCTTTATCTTAAAAAGAACACATTATGAAAAAAACACTTCTTATGGTGGCTTTTGCCACAGTTACTGCTATTTCCTTTGCCCAGACTGACTCTAAATTTGGCGTTAAAGCCGGACTCAACTACAATGCGAATGGGGATTATTTTGAATCTGCCAGTGCGGCTGCAAAGAATCCCAGTAGAAATGTGGGCTATCATATTGGCTTTTTTGGCCAGATAGGTTCCAGCGTTTATTTACGTCCGGAATTGGTCTATACCAGTACCAAGTCTGATTACGACGATGACAATTTTAAAATGCAAAAGTTAGACCTTCCTTTATTATTAGGCACGAAGGTCATTGGGCCATTGCATGTTTTTGCCGGCCCTGCATTTCAGTATATTCTGAATACAGAATACGATGGCATTACCATCAGCGATGTTAAAAATGATTTTACGGTAGGTTTAAATATAGGAGCCGGAATCAATCTCGGGAAGCTGGGAGTAGATCTGCGGTACGAACGAGGATTTAGCGACAATGAGGCCACGTTTATCAATACGAATTTAACTACAGTAGGAGAAAGCAGGATTGATACGAGACCAGATCAGCTTATCTTAAGCTTCTCTTTAAAATTATAGAAATAAAAAAGCCCTGAGAAATCTCAGGGCTTTTTTTATACCTTATTTGGGATCAACTATCCTTGTCTAAATAATTTGGAATCCCATCATTGTCATCATCAGGAAAACTGATATTTCCTTGTGCATCAATGATTATTTCATCTCTGGTTAATATCCCGTCCTCATCATCATCCGGATCCAGGTGATTTGGGAATAATGGTGAGCGTATGGCTTTTTCCTCTTTGGCATCTGTATTGTCATTTGTAACATCACCATCTCCGTTTAGGTCCTCCATACTGGAAGGAATCCCATCTCCATCATAATCCGTGTCTTGTATATACAGTCCGGCTGAGATCTTAAAGATCAAAGGTGCATAGGCCGGAATTCCATTCGAACTACCATTGTAATACGCCAAACCTGAAGGTAAAAACATTGCTCCCACCCCACCATTAGTTATTTCTGTAGTGCCATCCGGGTTTTCTACAATAGCATCTCCTACCCTGAATTTCGATACCGCCTGGGAGTAGCCTCGAAGGAAAAATGGTAAATATTGCCAGGTATAATCGGATGTGCCATCAAACAAAAGTCCGTTTAACAAGGACCCCTGATAGCGTATATAGACAGAATCTGCAGCAGTAGGCATCCCGCCTTCGCCTTCACGAGCTATCAGATAATAAAGTGTATGCGGTATGGTCTCATTATCGTCGAGCTCAAAATCTTCAGAAGACACATCAATTGTTAAGGATTGAACATCTTGAATAAGAGGCCGCTTATCACTATTGGTTCCTGCTATAGTGTCTAATTGTACTTGAAAATCAAAATCGGCAGGAGGATTTTCAAAGTCCTCATAATTATAGAAATGAGTTTCTAAATATGCCTGGAGAGCCGCTTCGTCTTCTACAACTACTTCACTTAATAAACGGGGTGGAATTAGGTCGAATCCCGGTCCGTCATCTTTTTTACAAGACAGAACAAAAATAAACACAGTCATTGCAAGAACGACTTTTCTTAATTGCATAGCTTTTCTTTTAACGCCCGCAAGATACAATTTTCCCCTATTTTTGTTGAAGACCTTAACAAAGAATTTAGTTTGTTTATGCGTATTGATAAGTACTTATGGTGCACCCGCTATTACAAGACCCGGAACAAGGCTACAGAGGCCTGTAAGAAAGGTCATGTACAGATCAATGAGCAAGTGGTTAAGCCATCCAGAGAAGTGTTTCCAACAGACAAGCTCATTATTCGGAAGAATCAGATCCATTATCAGCTTACAGTGATCGAGATACCAGAGAGTAGAGTTGCCGCAAAAATTGTAGGCTTGTATCGCATAGATACAACTCCTGCAGATGCTTTGCAACATCAGGAAGTTCAGAAACTTGCCAAGGAATACTACAGAAAAAAAGGAATGGGAAGACCCACCAAAAAAGACAGGCGAACCATAGATGATTATCTGGATGAAGGGGAGTAAAAAGTATTGGGACGAGCGTTATCAGGAAAACAGATTGGGCTGGGATGTTGGTACTATCTCAACACCTTTGAAGGAATTCATAGATCAGCTGCCAACCAAGGAATTAAAGATTTTAGTACCCGGTGCAGGAAAGGGATATGAGGTTGGCTACTTGTTTGAACAAGGTTTCAAATCTGTCTATGCGCTCGATATTAGTAAAAAACCCTTGCAAGACCTTCAACACAGGCACCCCGACTTTCCTAAAAACCAATTGCTGGTGGGCGACTTTTTTGATCTTGAAGAAAAAGATTTTGATCTTGTATTGGAGCAAACTTTTTTCTGTGCACTTCTGCCCAAAGACAGGGAACGCTATGTACAGAAAATGAGGCGACTTTTAAAGGAGGGTGGTCTCTTAGCCGGACTCTTTTTCGATTTCCCTCTAACAGAACACGGACCTCCGTTTGGAGGTAACCGGGAGATGTACGAAGCACTTTTTGCCCCTTATTTCAACATCCCAATACTAGAACGAGCCTATAATTCCATCCCTCCTAGACAGGGAACCGAACTCTTTTTTATCTTTGAGAAGAAATCTGACTGACCACATGGAAAACAAAATCCTGAATCATCATCAAATAGAACATATAATTCGTCGTATTGCCTATCAGATCCTGGAGGCCAATGTAGAAGAGAAAAGGATCATTATAGCAGGGATCGATGGGGGCGGCTTAGATTTTGCGAAGAAAATACAACGAGTACTGAGGCAGATCACGGAGGCTGAGATCCTCTTGTGCAAGGTTAGCATGGACAAAAAAAATCCGCTTAAAAGCGGTGTAACTACCTCCATGCCTGCAGATGAATACAAAAATGGATCAATTGTCCTTGTTGATGATGTCCTGAATTCTGGTTCTACTTTGATCTATGGGGTGCACCACTTTCTTAAAACTCCTTTAAAACAATTGAAGACCGCTGTTCTTGTAAACCGGAACCACAAGAAATACCCTGTAAAAGCAGACTATAAAGGTATATCCCTTTCTACTTCCCTTCAGGAACACGTTCATGTGCGTTTCCAACCAAAAAAAGATGAGGTTTTTCTAGACTAGATCGTCCTCTATTTCTTTTACTATCTCCTCTATTGATTTTCCATCACATAGTAGTGTATGGTTCGCCTTCATATAGAAAGGGCTCCGTTCAAAGAGATGTTTAGCGATGTATTCCGGGAGAGAATCATCGTTAAGATGACTTATTATTGGTCTGTGTTGTTTTTCTATTGAAAGTCGGCGTGATAATTCCGGAACAGATACCTGAAGATAGAATACATAGGGGGTTTGTTTTAATAATACCTCCATATTTCCCGAGTAACATGGAGTTCCCCCACCCGTTGCCAATACCAGATGATCGTGATCTTGCAGTACTTTATAAAGATATTCGTGTTCTTTCTTCCTAAAATAGATCTCACCTTTTTTGCGAAATATTTGTGAGATACTTTCTTGTAATTCACCTTCTATATATTCATCGAGGTCGATGAAAGGAAGCTTCAGGGTATGTGCAAGGAGTTTCCCTACAACCGATTTTCCGCTACCCATATACCCAACAAGAACGATGATCATTCTATTATTTTTTAGTAAAAATGGCGCAATTAGAGGGATATTCAAAAAAAAATAAATTTCTCCCCTCTCGGTCTTGAAAAATAGATTATAGATAGTATATTTGCAGCCTCTTAAGGAGTACCTGTGTGATTGCTTAAGAAAAACGACCTTACACATTTTGACCTGGTAGCTCAGTTGGTAGAGCATCTCCCTTTTAAGGAGAGGGTCCTGGGTTCGAGCCCCAGCCAGGTCACCAGAGAAAGTAAAACCCACCACTCGGTGGGTTTTTTATTTGGAGAAAAGCCAAGCTTGCTTGAGATTTTCGACAGTATAAAAAACAGCAACCGCAGGTTGCGTGGGTTTTACTTTTTGACCTTGGGAGCGCTGGGTCCAACGAGCAGAGCGAAGTTAACCCCAGTGCGATTAGATAGAGTTTTCATCTAATACAGCTATGTAATTTCACCGGCATCCTCGTTTTAATTTGCAGCTCGGGGCCGCTGGGTCCAACGAGCGAGCGAAGTTAACCCCAGTGCGATTAGATAGAGTTTTCATCTAATACAGCTATGTAATTTCACCGGCATCCCCTTTTTGATTTGCAGCTCGGGCCCGCTGGGTCCAACGAGCAAAGCGAAGTTAACCCCAGTTTGCTTGAGATTTTCGACAGTATAAAAAACAGCAACCGCAGGTTGCGTGGGTTTTACTTTTTGACCTTGGGAGCGCTGGGTCCAACGAGCGCAGCGATGTTAACCCTAGCCATGTCAACAGAAAAAACAAAACCCACCAATTAGGTGGGTTCTTTTAGTTATAAGAGTTCTTTTCGTCTTAGTATGTAATTTCTCCTACAAGTTCCCAGGTGGAATTTAGACCATCATAGGTTGCGTTTACAAAGACCATTTCTCCAGTGGCGCCCACAAACCTTCCAGTGCCGCCATTAATTACCAAGGTGCCTTCAAAAGTTCCGGTGTCACAATTGGAACAATCGGGTATAATTGTGACATAGTCTGTACTGTATATTTCATCCCCGTGAGCGCCAATGTAATTAACAAGGTAAACAGTTTGAAGGGAACCGTCTTCATTTAAGTCTACATTTGATAGGTACGCCTTGAGTTCCAGGCTGAATTTTTCCCAAATGGGTCATATTCCCAAATATATCATTCGTGGTTAATAGAATAGGGAATGGCCATCGTATTCTGGCGTTTCAGGGTCATCGGGAATGATGCAATCTACCTGTAAAGGTTACTACGGGGACTGCCGGGGAATTGTTTAATTTTGCTCTGATTGCCCTGGTCGCTCTTTTACCTTTTTTACCTTTCGCCGCTTGAGCATTTAAATTTTCTGTACCATCCAGCTCAGAGTCCAGGACCGTTTCCTGGCTGCAGGAAAAGACCACCATTAGTAAAGCCAGCATGGCCAGCTTAAACATCACTTTGAGACTACTTTGGGTTTGTGTTTTCATAATTTCTGTGTTTTAATAATATAAGGTAAGGGCTTTGAAGTCAACGTTTTAAAACAAAGCTGTAACCTTATAAATTGGTTGGTTTTTATAGTAAATAAAATAATAAAAAATATAAAATAAACATAATGTAGTTGGACGAAATCGGGCTTTTATTGTCCGGAACTACTAATTAATTTATCAAAGATCAATCCCTTTGAAATATTCAGCACCTTTAAAAACTAAAAAGGCACCTACTTAGGTGCCTTTTACAATTGATTATTATTAAATTATTAACCCATGCTATTTATCAGCTTTCCTGAAAAACGCTTTGTAGTATTCAAAATTCTTTTAAAAGATTCAAAGAAACTACTCCAGTTCAACGGTATCGAATTCAATTCTGAGGCTGTTTTTTGTTTTCTGAATCCTTCTACACTGACATCCTTATTACGGTTTACTTCTATTCTATTTTTTATAGGAAGATCCATAAACTCAGTCTTATTAAATGAAAAAGGATTTGTATGAAACATTGTTGGGTAATATGTGTATTTACTCATAATTGCATTTTTTAATTTACAAGACAAAATTCCAACATATGTAGCTCATATAAAACAAGGATATTTTCCACTTTCTATGTTATTTTACCCTAAATACTCCTTTTACATGTTAACATAAGTTAATATTCATTATATACAAGATTCTTGTTTAAAGCCTACTAAACTAAACAGTTTACCTAAAACCATTAAAAACAAACGACATGGCCTAAGTGAATCTCAAAAGTTCGATACTATAAATTCCAGCTTTTTTATGCACTTTTGATACCACAGTACTACCTACCCTATGGATCAAACACTAGTTCACAATGTCAGGGATCATTTTCTGGAGCAATTCCAGACCTCCCCTATTTTGGTCTTTTCTCCGGGGCGCATCAATTTAATTGGGGAACACACAGATTACAATAAGGGGTATGTGTTTCCTGCGGCTATTGATATGGGCATAGTGATGGCCATCCAAAAGAGCAAGGACCCTGGCTGCACGGCCACCGCCATTGATGTTTCAGAGACCTTTAGCTTTTTACCAGGCGAATTAGTACCTATTTCTAATGGGGGGTGGCAAAACTATATCATGGGAGTAGTAAGTGAAATTCAAAAAAAAGGTAAAAAAATACCCCCTTTTAATGTGGTTTTTGGAGGCAATATTCCACAGGGTGCCGGACTTTCATCATCTGCTGCCCTGGAAAACGCCCTGGTTTTTTCTTTGAACGAGCTTTTTCAACTGGGCTTCTCTAAAATGGAAATGAGCCTACTCTCGCAAGCGGCTGAGAATAATTTTGTGGGAGTGCAATGCGGCATCATGGATCAATTTGCCAGTATGTTTGGCGAGAAAGACTGTGCCCTGTTTCTGGATTGTAAAACCATAGAGGCTGAAGTGATCCCCATTGCCAATGATGAGTTTTCGCTTCTTTTATTAGACACAAAGGTTAAACACAGCCTGGCAGATAGTGCCTATAACGAGCGTCGTGAAGTATGTTATAAGGTAGCTCAACAAATGGGTGTTTCCTCCCTAAGAGACCTTGATCTGCATACTTTGTTAGAAAATAAGGGCCAATTCACGGAAGACAGCTTTCAAAAAGCCCTTTTTGTTTTGGAAGAAAACGCTCGTGTATTAAATGCCGTCACTGCTTTAAGAAATAATGATTTTAGGGCATTTGGAATTCTATTATTTGAATCTCATAAAGGCCTGCAACACCAATACAAGGTAAGTTGTGAAGAACTCGATTTTCTGGTGGATATAGCCCGGGAATCTGAGGAAGTATTGGGGGCAAGAATGATGGGGGGTGGTTTTGGAGGCTGTACCTTAAACCTGGTTAGAAAAGTTAAGGTAGAGGCTTTTATTAAGGAAGCGAATGAGAAATATAATACCCGTTTTAACCGCTCCATAGCCTCATACCAGGTAACACCTGGCGATGGAACCAGGCTCATTCATTAGTACGGTTCTAAATTCTTTACTTAATATGGCATTCTTTTATAAAATGTCTACTATATACTTTCACCTTCTTCATGAAATTTTTCAACCTTTCCATCTCATTTGTATGATGATTAAAAGCTATGCGATATACTTGGTAAAGATCTTTTTGCGAATGCGATTTCGAATTAAATTAACCCGCCTTCTCTATTACTTAGATGATTAGAAACACTTTATGAATCGGGTTGTTTTCTTATGTAACACAGGTAGCGTTCTATATGCTTATTATATCGGAAATTAGTGTATAATTAAAATATTATACTCATGAAAAGAGCACTTATGTTAATGGTGTTTGCTGTTCTAGGAACCGCTGCACTTACTGCCCAAGACCAGGATAAATATCAGGACCGGGACCAGGACCGTTTAATGATGGTCGATGGGGATGTCCTGCATATTAGAGATCGTGATCAAATCCGATTACAGGAACCTATCACCTTGAGTGATGGTACAATTGTAAATCCGGATGGCTCGTATATGACCAGAGATAAAGACAGGCTGCGCTTAAAAGATGGAGAATGTCTAGATAGTGACGGTGTAAGATATCGCAATGAATACCAATACAGATATAAGGTACATCAAGAAAATAAGGGATTAAATATGGCCCAAATTCAGGAACGCAACCAAAAAAGGTACCAGGTTATGATGATAGAAGGGGAAGCCTTTCAAATTATGAACCAAGAGCAAAACCGCATCCAGGACCAGGTAAATCTCGGTAATGGCATTTTTGTTAATCCTGATGGCAGCTACCAAAACCAAAAACGCCAGCAATTGCACTTAAAAGATGGTGAATGTATTAATATGGACGGAGCAATGTTCAAAAATACCTATCAACACAGGAAAGTTATTACTCAGAAAAAAATGATGGGAAATAAAACCATGATGATGAAAAAAGGCGTTAAAAAAGCGACAGGAAAAAAAAGTAGCTAATAATTAGTGACGGGCAGGTTAGGAAAATTTGGATCATTGGTTCCCCTTAACCTGCCCTTCTTTCTAAATCTTCACACCAATGAGAATCAACTTAGGACTTGGATTTCTCGTACTTATATTCTTGCAAGTCAATCTCAGCGCACAGAGCCATAAGAATTCGGTTGCAGGAATAGATGCCAGTAGTGAATCCTTCTTTTTAACAGATGTCAGCTTTATAAATGATGCAGTATTTATGGGAAGACGAGATTCAATTGCAGCTCCCTATATTTACCCTTCTGTTAGTTACTTTGACAAATCGGGTTTTTTTGCAGATGCTTCCTTCTCGTACCTTACTAATCCTGATGAGAACCGTATCGATTTGTTTTTACTCAGCACGGGATTCCTCTTTGAATGGAAAAAATGGCATGCAGGAATTTCGGGAACAGCCTATTTTTTCAGTAAAGACAGCTATAATGTGCGGTCAGAAACCGTAGGGGACCTCACTGGATTTCTGACTTATGACCTTAGCATTATGGACGTGTCACTACTTGCCAGCACCTTCTTTAACAATGGAAGCTCGGCCGACATTTTTGCCGGATTGATGCTGGATAAGCCCATTTACAGCAGTGACCGTTCCTTTGTGATAGACCCTACCCTCAAAATTTATGCAGGATCGCAATATTTTTACGAAGAATATTATAATACCAGCAGGTTAGGCAACCGTAAAGGACAAGGTACAGGGAGCGGCAATACCCAGCCTCTGTTTACCAACTTGGTGGAGATAAAAGAAGCTTCCAAGTTTCAGGTATTGAATATAGAGGTAGGACTCCCGATGCAATACCAACATAAACACTTTATTTTTTCCTTTACCCCTGTTTTAGCCTTGCCACAGAGCAGCGCTACCATTACCACCGAAGACGCGATTATAACTGAGGAACTAAAAAGCACCTTCTATTTTTCGGCCGGGATCAGTTACTGGTTCCATCCTAAAAAGACACAAAATTAAATGTACATTAGAACATAAAATGCAGTTAAAATGACAAAAAAGGCCATTCTATTAACAGTAGCAGGTATCGCAATTGGTGCGCTGGCCGGGTATATCTATTATCTTGAAATTGGCTGTCTAAGCGGAAGTTGCCCAATTACTTCTAAACCTCTGAACAGCACATTATACGGCGGACTTATGGGAGGATTGTTATTCAATACTTTTGTAAAATCCCCCAAAAAATAAACTTACTTTCAGGTTAGAGTTTGTTGTTATTAGTTGGTTAGTAAAAGACACTTCTATTATGGGAGTGTTTTTTAATTTAAAAATGCCCTTGTATTCATCGCAAGAATCACTTGATCCCTTCGGTAACATTGGTTACTATCTATAACGTTTTTCTATTCTAATTTTGTCTCAAATAAATAATTACTATGAAGCACAGACTAGGATGGCTTTTATTTTTTGCTTTTCAAATGGGAATAGCCCAGGTTACTACGCTTATTTCCAAAGATGAGGTCATTGCCAAAGTGAAAGAAAGCAACAATACTCTTAAAATGGCCGAACAAGATGTCTTGGCCGCTAAGGGAGATTTTAACCAAACTAATGCCATTTTGTTGCCCAATATCAGCGTATCCCATACCGGGATCGCTACCACAAATCCCCTTATGGCGTTTGGGTCAAAACTTAACCAGGAGATCCTGACCTCTGCAGATTTTAATCCCAATCTATTAAACGATCCAAATCAAATTGAAGATTTTGCGACCAGAGTTGAGATACAGCAACCCCTCCTGAACTTCGATGGGATCTATCAGCGCAAAGCTGCCAGGGCCAAATGGACAGCTACTGAATTACAATCTGAACGCACACAGGACTATATAGATCTCGAAATAGAAAAGGCATATATGCAATTGCAGCTGGCTTACAAGACAGTAGACGTTTTAAAGAAAGCCAAAGAAACGGCTCTGGAAAACAAACGAATTGCGAATAATAGTTTTGCACAAGGGTATCTGCAAAAATCGGATGTATTAGCCGTAGATGTCCGGGTCACTGAAATTGATAATCAATTACAATATGCCAAAAGCACTATTTTAAATACCAGTAACTACTTATCTGTTTTGATGAATACAGACAGTGATCAAATTTTAAAACCTTCTGATTCATTGGCCGTTGTTAATCAAGCAATTTCTACAGTGATACTTTTGGAAAACCGGAAAGATATCCTGGCTATGAACTCAGCCACAGAGGCGTATCGACAAATGCACAAGGCAGATCAAATGGCTTTTCTTCCCCGTTTGAATGCGTTTGGAACATACGAGTTACACGATGATGAAATTTTTCAGGGCAGTGCCAATGGCTATTTATTTGGCGCAGAACTGAAATGGAATCTATTTGAGGGTAGCAAGCGTTTCGGAAAATCTCAAAAGAGCAAGGCGGAATACGACAAATCCAAATTGCAGTTAGCCCAATACAAATCGGAAAGTAAATTAGAACTGAACAAGGCTAAAAGAAGTTTGCAAGATGCACAGAACAAACTGAAACTAACAAAACTAGCCTTGCATCAATCGGAAGAATCATTGCGCATCAGAACGAATCGTTTTGAACAAGGTTTAGAAAAAACAACAGATTTGTTAATGGCAGAGACGCAGTATTCTCAGAAACAACTGGAGTACTATGCCACCATTTTTCAACACAATTACGCCCTGGCGTATGTACAGTTTTTAACAAAAGAATAAATACAGATCACAACATTAGAAATAAGAATACTCAATACAAAAAGACATGAAGCATAAAAATTATATAATCGGACTTTTCGCATTAACCTTCCTGGCCTACGGGTGTGGTGGAGAAGATAAAAAGACGATAGCCGATAATTCTCCCGCAGTGGCCGTAAAGGTTAGTTCGGTTTCAGAGAACAGTAGCAATCCATTCTTAACGGTTAGTGGAAAAGTAGAAGCTGCTAAAAGTGCCAATATCAGTACCCGAATGATGGGATATGTAGACAAAATTTATGTTCAGGTTGGTGATAAAGTGCGTAATGGACAGCTATTGTTGAGTGTCAATAATGTAGACGTTTCTGCAAAATTAGCCCAGGTAAATGCGGGTATAACCGAAGCGCAAGCCGCTTTTAATAACGCCGAAAAAGATTATAACCGTTATACAGCTTTGTTTCAAGATAACAGTGCCTCGCGAAAGGAATTAGATGATATGACCGCCCAGTTCGAAATGGCCAAGGCCCGTTTGGAGGCAGCCAGGGAAATGAAAAACGAAGTAAATGCGCAATTATCCTATGCCAATATACGCGCACCATTTAGCGGTGTTGTAACTAACAAGTTCATAAATACAGGCGATATGGCAAACCCTGGCATGCCATTATTAGAAGTAGAATCACCGGGTACATACCAGGTTTTGGCGATGGTGCCAGAATCAGAAATCCTGGCTATTCAGAAAGATACCAAAGTAGACGTACAGTTAAAATCGCTAGGAAAAATAGTTGGTGGAAAAATAACAGAGGTCAGTACCTCTGCGAAAAACACCGGAGGGCAATATATGGTAAAAGTACTATTGGATGCCTCAGATGCCAATATCTTATCTGGCATGTATGCCACAGTGCAATTTCCCATTGTACAAGAAAGCTCTAAAGCTATTATGATTCCAAATGACGCTTTGGTATACAACGGACAATTGACAGGGATCTATACGGTTAGCCAAAGTAATACGGCCCTACTCAGATGGTTAAGGCTAGGCAGGACTGTAGGAGATAAAGTGGAAGTACTCTCAGGTCTTTCAGCGGATGAAAAATACATTGTTTCAGCAGAAGGTAAGTTATACAACGGGGTTAAAATATCATTGCAATAAACAGATCCAAAGTAAGACCTGCCAACGATAAAAACTGCGATGGCAGATCAGTCAGGTTGTATGTAAAACAATAGCGCTATAGATGTCAATATTGTGAAGAGTAAAAGCAAGTTCGATTACCAAAAAAAGTAAAGATAGATGAAAGAAGGTTTAGCAGGAAAGATCGCCAAAATGTTCATAGGCAGCAAATTAACGGTGCTTTTGATGATCGTATTTATGGTTATTGGAGTCTATAGCTCGTTTCTTATTCCGCGGGAAGAAGAGCCTCAGATAGACGTGCCGATAGCCGATATTTTTGTAAGCTATCCTGGTGCAAGTCCAACTGAAGTTGAAAGTAGAGTTGCCAAACCTTTGGAAAAGCTGATCTCTAACATCAAGGGGGTTGAATATGTGTACTCAACTTCTATGAAGGAACAGGGAATGGTCATCGTTCAATTTTATGTGGGGGAAGATATTGAGCGCTCATTTGTGAAGTTGTACAACGAGATCAATAAGCATATGGATATTATGCCGCAAGGCGTATCCTTTCCACTTGTTAAAACGCGTGCCATTGACGACGTTCCTATGCTGGGACTAACACTTTGGAGCGAGAAATACGATGATTATCGACTAAAGCAGATTGCACAGGAACTAACCGGCGAGATCGAAAAAATTAATGATGTCTCAGCCACCCAAAAAATTGGTGGTCGCAACAGGCAGTTACGCGTGGTATTAGACAAAGATAAAATGGCTGCCAGCGGACTAGATTTTCTAACGGTTGCTGAGATGATCAAAGCAAATAATCAGCAACTAAGCGGCGGTAGTTTTGACAAGAACGACACGGAATTTTTGGTCACTACCGGAAAATTTTTGGAAACCGTATCTGATGTAGAGAACCTGGTTGTTGGCGTTCAACAAAACCGCCCAATTTACCTGAAACAGATTGCGAGTATTCTAGATGGTCCTGAGATACCCAAAAATTATGTGTCACATGGGTATGGACAGGCAAGTGATAAGGCAGACACTTATAGATCTGAATATTCTGCAGTTACTATTTCTATTGCTAAACGAAAAGGGGCCGATGCGATGAAGATATCGGACGTCATTTTGGACAAGGTAGACCATCTCAGAAAGAATCTGATACCAGATGATGTGTATGTAGAAGTTTCCCGTAATTATGGGGAAACCGCCTCCCACAAAGTATCAGAACTGCTTATGCACTTAATGGGCGCCATCATTGCAGTAACTTTTGTAGTGATGTTGGCGATGGGCTGGCGTGGTGGTTTGGTGGTATTCTTGTCAGTGCCCATCACTTTCGCGCTCACCTTGTTGAGTTATTATATGCTGGACTATACCCTAAACCGAATCACGCTTTTTGCCCTGGTATTTGTTACGGGTATTGTAGTGGACGACTCCATTATCATTGCAGAGAACATGCACCGGCATTTTAAGATGAAAAGACTACCCTTTAAACAGGCCGCCTTGTATGCCATTAACGAAGTGGGTAACCCCACGATCCTAGCCACTTTTACGGTGATAGCCTCCGTCTTACCTATGGCTTTTGTGTCGGGTTTAATGGGTCCCTATATGTCACCTATGCCCATTGGAGCATCAATTGCCATGTTGTTATCACTCTTTGTGGCCTTGACCATTACACCTTATCTGGGGTATATATTTCTAAGGCAAAAGGAGAAATCTTCCAGTACTGCTGCCAAAAAAGCTGAGGAAAAAGTTGAAAAAACCCTGGAGGAGACCTTTATATATAGAATGTACGCCAAGTTTGAACGACCATTAATAGAGAATAAAAAATACAGATGGATGTTCCTGGGAATAACCTTCTTGCTACTCCTGGGATCGGTGGCAATGTTCTTTACAAAAGCTGTAGCTGTTAAAATGTTACCATTTGATAACAAGAATGAATTTCAGGTAGTCATTGATATGCCAGAAGGCACTACCCTGGAGCGAACAGCTGTGGTTACTCAGGAAGTTGCCCAATACCTGCGTACAAGACCGGAGGTGGTCAATTACCAGAGTTATGTAGGTACTTCGGCACCAATAACCTTCAACGGTTTGGTACGGCATTACGATTTGCGGGGTGGAAGCAATATGGCCGATATTCAGGTTAATTTAATTGACAAAGGCGAACGCAGTGCGCAAAGTCATGATATTGCAAGTAGTTTCCGCCCGGAAATACAAAAGATTGGTGCGAAGTATAATGCCAACATAAAAATAGTTGAAGTGCCGCCGGGACCTCCCGTACTTTCAACAATTGTAGGGGAAATCTATGGACCAGATTATGATACACAAATAGATATTGCAAATCAGGTTCAGGGTATTCTCAAAAATACTGATGATGTTGTAGATGTGGATTGGATGGTTGAGGATGATCAGCTAGAATATCAATTTATAATTGATAAAGAAAAGGCAATGTTATACGGGGTAGCACCTCAACAAATTGCCTATACCATGAATATGGCTCTTTCGGAACGAGCGGTTACAAATTTATATGATGAGGATGCCGCTAACCAGGTTGGATTAGTATTGGCCTTAGACGAAAAAGAAAAATCGACCCTTACCGATATAGCTCAACTAAAAGTAAGATCGAACCAGGGGAATATGATCACCATTGGCGATTTGACATCCATTGAGGAAGTCACAAGTGCAAAGAGTATTTACAGAAAGAATCAAAAAAGGGTGGTCTATGTGGTTGCTGATATGGCGGGGGAATTGGAAAGCCCTGTGTATGCTATTTTAGGAATGACCGATAAATTAAAGGGATTAAATTTACCGGAAGGCTATGATATTGAGGAACTCTATATAAAACAACCAGATTTTGAGGACGATTATACCGTAAAATGGGATGGCGAATGGCAGATTACCTTAGAGGTTTTCCGAGATCTTGGGATTGCATTTCTGGGCGTAATCGTTATCATCTATATCTTAATAGTTGGGTGGTTCCAAAATTTTAAGGCCCCTGTAGTTATGATGGTTGCTATTCCGCTCTCCCTTGTGGGCATTGTTTTAGGGCATTGGCTGATGGGGGCATTTTTCACGGCTACTTCTTTTATCGGCATGATAGCGTTGGCTGGTATAATGGTACGAAACTCCGTATTGCTGATCGATTTCGTTAATCTACGCCTGGCAGATGGCATCCCTATAAAACAAGCCGTTATTGAGGCTGGTGCCGTTAGGACCACCCCTATATTATTAACTGCCGGCACTGTAGTAATTGGGGCGTTCGTTATTCTTTTTGATCCAATATTTCAAGGTTTGGCAATTTCATTGATGGGCGGGACAATAGTCTCCACAATACTTACATTGCTGGTAGTGCCTTTAGTATATTATATGATTGAGCGCAAGAATTATCCGGAGGCAGGTGTTGAAGTAAAAGAGATACAAACGGACACTAATAACTAGTCTATCTATTTAAAAATATTCAAGAAATGAAACTATTAATTGTTACGGTCGTTGAGGAATTTGAAGGTGAAATTATAAGGCTGTTTAAAAAAGCCAATATTGAAAGTTTTAGTGAAGGACATATTGATGGGTATAAAAATACTACATCAATGGTACGAACAGCCAGCTGGTTCCCAAGCGAAAAAGGCGGAGTAGAATCCAGTTTATTCTTCTCCTTTACGCAGGAGACAAATATTGATCTGCTTTTTAAGCTTATTGAAGAATTTAACCAAAACCTGGAAACCAATAATCCTATAAAAGCGATCGTAGTTCCTATAGAAAGATCCATTTAAAAGAAATATCATGAAAAACAGATTTGTACGGGCAATAGCTGGTTCCTTTATTCTGATTAGCCTTATACTCGCAATTTATGTTCATATTAATTGGTTGTGGTTCACGGCATTTGTGGGCGTCAACCTGTTGCAATCCTCTATCACAAAGTGGTGTTTAATGGATACAATCCTCAATAAAATGGGGATAAAAGACTGAACAATTTTGCAGCCCTCAAAAAGGTAAACTAACCTAACGTTTCTGCGAAAATCTATGGGCTAATCCAATCCCTAAGAGGAATTTTTTTTGAATATTTTCAATTTATTCGCATATCGAAAAATCTAGGTGAGGAGACCAAAAATCTAGCTTGAAATAAACAAAAGAGATAATAATCTTACTTAACTTCTGGATCTAATTCATCAATCAAATTTGCCACCAGGGCTGTCCATCCTGTTTGATGAGATGCACCTACTCCCCTTCCGTTATCTCCGTGAAAATATTCGTAGAAGAGAATAAGGTCCTTAAAATCTTCTTGTTGATACACTTCTCTATGTAACGCATTTACTGCCCGGTTCCCTTCAGAATCCCTTTCAAAAATGCGGATCAGGCATTTACTTAGTTGCTTACTTATCTGCATCAGATTTAGTTTTTTCTTTGCCCCTGTAGGAAACTCAAAAATTAGCTCGTCCCCACAGTACCGATAGTACTCCTGAAGGGCCTGGATAAATAAATAATTCATGGGAAACCAAACCGGACCTCTCCAATTAGAATTTCCGCCAAACATCCCTGAACTGGACTCTGCGGGCTCATAATTTATGCTGAAAGTAGTATCATCAATGGTTAAAGAATAAGGTTTTTCATGTATTTTGGACAAGGATCGTATCCCGTAAGGGCTTAGGAATTCCTTTTCATCTAATAATACTTTTATCAGTACCTGCATCCTTTCTTTGGGGACTAAGGATAGTAAGAGATCATCTCCATCTGCGAATTCTTGAATCACGGGGTATTTCAAAGTTTGCATTCGGTGTTTTTTAAACCAAACAACGCTTTTTGCAAATTCTGGGAGTTGTTTTAAAGTTTCCTTTTTAATGCACAGGACTGCCACCAAGGACAACATTCCCGCAATAGATCTTACTTTTATAGGGGCAAAACGGCCATCAGGGAGAATTAATTTATCATAGAAGAAGCCCTCTTCTTCATCCCAGGTTCCTTCGTATTCAATGCTCATCTTGTTTAAAGCCTCTGCAATAAAGACAAAATGTCCGAAATATTTAATGGCCATGTCTACATAAGAATCGTCTTCCAAAGCCAATTCCAGGCTAATTTCTAGCATGTTCAGGCAATACAGGGCCATCCAGGCCGTGCCATCTACCTGTTCAAGAATTCCATTACCGGGGATCCCGGTGCTACGATCAAAGACACCAATGTTATCTAATCCTAGAAAGCCCCCTTCAAAAACATTGTTTTGCCTGCTATCTAATCTATTTACCCACCAGGTAAAATTAATTGCCAGTTTGTTAAACATGCGTTTCAGGAATTTGGTATCTCCTTTACCTGTTCGCTTTCGTTCTAATTGAAAAACATTGAGGGTAGCCCACGCTTGTACAGGAGGATTTACATCACTAAATGACCATTCATAGGCGGGTATTTGCCCATTTGGTGCCATATACCACTCCTTCGTAAATAGTAAGAGCTGTTCTTTCGCAAAATGAGGATCAACAACTGCCATTGTGTTGCAATGAAAGGCAGAATCCCAGGCAGCGTACCAGGGATATTCCCAATTATCTGGCATTAATAAGATATCATGGTTCCGCAGTGTCTTCCAGTTTATATTCCGTCCATTCCATCTTTCAGGAGGAGGCGGGTTCTCTTTTACATCCCCTTTTAACCAAGTTTCTACATCGTAATTATAATACTGCTTAGACCATAATAAACCCGCAAGAGCGTGTTTTTGGATCGCTTTTTTATCTGGATCTTCACCAGAACCGATGTCCTCATAGAATTCTATACATTCTTCCTTTCTTTTTGTAAAGAGACTTTCGAAAGATGCATCGAATGGATCTTTTATGGTTTTGTTAGATAACCGAAGTTTAAAACTACACTCTTCCCCAGGTGAAAGTGTACGCTGATACACAGGAGCAAATTTGGTTCCGGCATCTCTCTGGGTAGGCAGATCAATTTTTTTTCCTACAAGTGCCTTATGGAATAAGTCTTTTTTAAAAGGGTGGTCATTAGTATCATTATAAACCACTTCTCTGTTGGTTTCATTTTCGGTAAAAAAGTAATGATCGGGCTGTTCAAAATAAAAATTATAGTTGCCTACATAGTTGTGTTCCAAACTGACGGAGCTCACTCCTTTAGAATTCTTTTTCTTTATAACCGGCTTTTCCGGCATCCCGACAAAACTCCAGAGATTCCGAAACCACAAAGTAGGCAATAGCCAAATTGGCGCCTCATTAATACCTCTATTTTGGATCGTTATTTTAATGAGCATATCCTCCTCATCTGCCTTGGCATACTCTGTAGTTACATCAAAATAAGCATTGTCTGTTAAATACGCCAGTATCCAAAAGTTCGTATTCTAATTCATTCTTGCCCCTTTTTTTATTTTCTTCCACCAACTTAGCATATGGAAACGCCTTATGAGGATATTTATAAAGGTGTTTCATATAGGAATGGGTAGGAGTATTTTCCAGATAGTAATACAATTCCTTGACATCTTCCCCGTGATTTCCGCGAGGTCCGGATAGGCCAAAAAGTCGTTCTTTGATAATAGGATCGTTCCCATTCCACAGGGCTATTCCAAAGCATACATTACAATACCGGTCTGAGATTCCGGCAATAGCATCTTCGCCCCAGCGATAGGCCCTGCTTCTGGCATGTTCATGAGGGAAATAATTCCAGGCATCGCCATTGGCACTATAATCTTCCCTAACAGTTCCCCATTGTCTTGCTGCCAAATATGGACCCCATTTGAGCCAGTCTTTTTTTCCTGAATCTTTCTCTTCTAACCGCTGCTGTTCCTTGTTCATAGTTAAACCTTTATTCTGTTTCCTGGGCTCCTTGTTTCTTATTATTAAACCGTTTATAAGGTCTGATAATAAGTCCTAAAGGGCGATCATAGGTGAAATAATTTACCATCCAATCGAAAAAAGCTACGATCTTGTTTCTAAAGCCTACGAGCGACATGATATGGACAAACATCCACACCAACCAGGCAAAAGTGCCCTGAAATTTCCACACTTTGAGATCCACAACGGCCTTTCTTCTTCCAATAGTGGCCATGACTCCCTTGTCTGAATAGTCAAAAACTTCCATGGGTTTATCTTTCGTTAATAGAATTAAATTTCTGGCCAAAAGCTTGCCCTGTTGTTGCGCTACCGGCGCAAGCATAGGTAATCCTTTTGGTTCTTCCGGGGTTATATGGGCGGCTACATCCCCAATAGCAAAAATTCTGTCAACACCTTTCACTGCATTAAATTCATTAACCGCTATCCTATTTCCCCCAATGATTGCATCCTGTGGTAATCCCTTTATTGGTGCGCCTTTTACACCCGCTGTCCAAATAACGGTATCTGTTCTGAAGCATGAGTTGTCTTCTAAGGTAATTTGGGAACCATCATAGGCATGTACCCTTGCATTAAGGAAAACATTAATACCCAATTGCTTTAAATAGGCCAGAGATTTGGCCGAGGCTTCTTCAGACATGGCTGCCAATAATTTAGGAGCAGCTTCATACAGATTAATACTCATTTTGGAAAGGTCGAGCTCAGGAAAATCCTTAGGGAGCACATAGCGTTTCATCTCGGCTAATGCGCCTGCGAGCTCTATTCCGGCTGGCCCTCCTCCTACTATGGCGATATTCATAATTTCTTCCAGAGGCTCATCTCCTGTATTAGCCAGTGCTTTCTCCAGGTTTTGAAAAATAAAACTCCTTAAATTAAGGGCTTCGGGAATAGATTTTAAGGTCAGTAATTGATCCTTAACAGGCTCGAAATTAAAAAAATTGGTTTGACTCCCTGTAGCGATCACCAGATAGTCGTACCCTATTTCCCCAATGCTGGTAAGCAGTTTATTTTCTGTTGGCTTAACTTCAAGAACTTCCGCCATTCGGAATGTCACATTCTTGTTGCGCCTAAAGATTCTTCGTACCGGATACGCAATACTTCCAGGTTCTAAGCCACCGGTTGCTACCTGGTACATAAGGGGTTGGAAATTGTGGTAATTATGTTGATCGATCAATAAAACCTCAACCGGTTTATTCCTAAGGGCTTTGGCCAGTTCAATACCGCCAAAACCTGCACCTACAATCACAATTTTTGAAATCTCCTTTGCCATTTATGCCTTACTTAAGACCAGCAATTCAATATACTGCAAGGACCATTTTAGATCTTGAACTGCTCCAACTTAAAGTAAATATAATTTATAAATGAACTTATGACATAAAAGGCGTAAACAATATTCTGATATATTTCATTCTAAGAAATTAGACATCTTCAATATAACAAGGCATTTCTAAAATTTCTTATTTTTCAATTTTATACTTACATTGAGGCTTCTTAGTTCTTATCCAAAAAATTATATGATTATAGGAATTCTTAAAGAACCACGCGAAAAACGCGTTGCCCTAGTTCCAAATACCCTAAAAAAGTTTAAAGTAACAAATACTGACTTCTGGATCGAGAAAGAAGCCGGGGAACTCGCCAGTTTCCCTGATTCTAAATACGAGAAATACGCCAGCGTCAAAAGCAGGGATGCCATCCTCAAAGAAGCGGATATACTCGTTACCATAAATCCTATTCCAAAGGAGGAACTTGCCCAAATTAAAAAAGGGGCTCTGTTGGTGGCCATGTTTTCCCCTTATACAAATGAGGCCCTTATTGACCATATTAAGAAACTAGGGTTGAAGGCGGTTAGCCTGGATCTCATTCCCAGAACCACCATCGCTCAAACAATGGACATATTGTCCTCCATGGCATCTATCTCAGGCTATAAAGCTGTTTTATTGGCGGCTAATGAATCCCCTAGCTTTTTTCCCATGATGATTACGGCAGCAGGGAGCATAAAACCCTGTAAAGTTCTCGTATTAGGGGCGGGTGTTGCAGGTCTGCAGGCCATTGCCACAGCCAGAAGATTAGGAGCTATGGTTGAAGCATTTGACGTGCGTGCAGCGGCCAAAGAAGAGGTAGAAAGCCTGGGTGCTAAATTCGTTGAAGTTCCTGGAGCCATTGATAAAAAAGATGCAGGTGGGTATGCCGTGGAGCAGACACCGGAGTTTTTAAAGAGACAACAAGAAGAAGTGGAGCACCGAGCTTCAAAATCTGATGTTGTGATCACAACCGCGCAGATAATGGGGAAAAAAGCACCACTATTGCTAACAGAAGAGACGGTAAGTAAAATGAAAACAGGTTCTTTGGTCATAGATCTGGCAGCTTCTACAGGCGGTAATTGCGAGGTAACGGAAAATAACAAGACCATAATATACAAAGGAGTGAAGATCGTTGGCAATAGCAATCTGGCCGCCGACATGCCAAAGGATGCAAGCTTTTTTTACAGCAATAATGTGGCCAACTATTTAAAACTGATCGTAAAAGAAGGTCAACTAGATTTAGATCTAAATAATGAGATCATTTCTAAAACCTTACTCACCTAGCATATAATAAAAATGAAATAATTGACTATATGGAACAACTCTTTCTCTTTCTGGACAATAACCTTATCCTTATATATCTATTGATCTTCACTGTTATCCTAGGGTTTGAAGTGATCTCCAAAGTTCCAACCGTATTGCATACCCCTTTAATGTCAGGGGCAAATGCCATAAGCGGGGTGGTGATCATAGGTGCTATTTTACTCATCCGTAACGCATCACCTTCAGACTATTTTAGCCTTAGCCTGGGTGCTTTAGGTGTGGTCCTGGGAATGATAAACGTGGTGGGTGGTTTTGCGGTGACTAATCGAATGTTAAAGATGTTCTCAAAAAAGAAAAAATAAAATGCTTATTACCGCAATTAATCTTATCTATCTTATCGGGGCTACCTCATTTGTTATTGGTTTAAAACAGATGAGCTCACCAGACACCGCTCGCAAAGGCAATGGCCTGGCAACCTTTGGGATGGGCATAGCCATCCTGGCAACTTTGTTTATCCCTATCATTGATGCGCCAAACAACTATCTATGGATCTTCGGGGCAATGATAGTAGGAGGCATTATTGGCTATATAAGTGCCATTAAAATTGAAATGACGGCCATGCCTCAAATGGTATCTGTATTCAATGGTCTGGGTGGTGCCTGTGCCGTGGTACTGGCTTTTACCGAATTGGCACAATATGCAGATGGGGCCACAATTCTGAATAGTGGACAACTACTTATTTTATTGATAACATTACTCATAGGTGCCATTGCATTTACCGGGAGTATGTTGGCCTATGCCAAATTACAGGGACTCGTTAATGATCAACAAGTAACCTTTCCTAAACACAATATTGTAAACCTCATCTTATTAGGAGGTCTGTTAGCCATGAGCGGCTATGTTTACCTCGGTATTAATGATCCGTCTCTTTTGTATATAGTGCTTTTGATGGTACTTGCGCTGGTTTACGGATTCTCTTTTGTAGCTCCCATTGGAGGGGCAGACATGCCGGTAGTGATCTCACTTCTCAATGCTTTTACAGGACTTTCAGCAGCTGCGGCCGGACTTATCTATGAAAATAAGATCATGTTGGTGGGTGGAATTTTGGTGGGTTCTGCCGGGATCATTCTTACCGTTTTAATGTGTAACGCTATGAACCGTTCACTCCTCAATGTATTAATAGGTGGTTTTGGGGAAAACAATCATAAGGCCACCGACAATGGAGATAAACAGTTAGCTAAAGAAATTACCTATACAGATCTGGCCATACAACTCTACTATTCTGAAAGTGTGCTTATTGTTCCAGGCTATGGATTGGCGGTTGCACAGGCTCAAAAAGTAGTAAAAAGGTTAGACAACCTGCTTTCTGCTAACGGGGTTGATGTGAAATACGCTATTCACCCTGTGGCAGGTAGAATGCCGGGGCATATGAATGTATTGCTGGCTGAAGCCGATGTGCCATATCCCAAATTACTCGATATGGAAGACGCTAATGAGGCTATGCCAAATACGGATATGGTACTGGTGATAGGTGCCAATGATGTGGTGAATCCTGCGGCCTATGACGACCCCGCTAGTCCTGTCTACGGGATGCCGGTCATCAATGTGTGGGAGGCTAAAAATGTGGTGGTCATGAAGCGGAGTATGAGTCCCGGATACGCCGGTATTCAAAACCAATTGTTCTTCCACCACAAGACCAAAATGCTCTTTGGTGATGCGAAAGCCACGCTTGAGCAACTCAATGATGAGGTAAAAACACTAGATACTTAAATCAGGAAAAATCAGTTTCTACACTTACTGTTTCGTTCGCTTAAGGTCAAATAGATCTTTTCTCCGATCGCGCAGATTCCTTACTGCACCAAACTGATTCAGTTCACGCAATAGATCAATATCTACATCCGCTATCAGGATCATTTCGGTGTTAGGGGTGGCTTCTGCTTTTATCCCATTGGTAGGAAAGGAAAAATCGCAGGGGGTAAATACCATAGATTGGGCAAATTGTATATCCATATTATGCACATTGGGTAAATTCCCCACACTACCGGCTATTGCCACATAACATTCATTCTCAATAGCTCTTGCCTGGGCACAGTGCCGTACGCGGGAATACCCGTTCTGGGTATCCGTCAGGAAAGGGATGAACAAGATATCCATGCCTTCGTCTGCCAGCAATCTGCTTAATTCAGGAAATTCTGAATCGTAACAGATCAATACCCCTATCTTCCCACAATCGGTATCGAAGGTCTTTAATTCATCGCCTCCCTGCATACCCCATACCTTGGCCTCATCCGGAGTAACGTGTAGTTTTTCATAGCGCTCCATGCTGCCATCTCGCCGACATAAATAACCTGCATTCACCAATTTCCCATCCTTCATTTCAGGCATACTTCCTGTGATAATATTGATGTTATAGGAAATGGCAAATTCGGAGAATCTCTTTACAATGTCTTCTGTATGCTTGGCCAGTTCGCGTATTGCCTCGGATTCTGGCATATGGTTATTATCTGCCATTAAAGGGGCATTAAAAAACTCCGGAAACAAGGCAAAATCTGAGCGGTAACCAGAAACAGCATCAATAAAATATTCTGCGTGCTGCAACAATTCATCCAGATCTTTATACGGTCTCATTTGCCATTGGATGAGGCCCAACCTGATAACCTTTTTCCTGTTCGTAGCCTTTTTATTGGGTTTCTCATAATAGATATTATCCCATTCCATTAGGACAGCAAATTCATTGGAAGCTTCATCGCCCTCCAGGTAGCCTTTGATAACCTTGGCAGGGTGAAAATCGTTTGAGATCTGAAAGTTCAATACCGGATCCTGAATTTCCTTTCTTCGTACTTTTTGAATGTATTCCTTGGGTGATAGGGTATCTGCGTGCGAATGATAATTAGGCATTCTGCCTCCAAAGGCCACCCCTTTTAAATTTAAGCGTTCACAGAGATCCTTCCTGTAGTCATATAATCGTCTTCCCAGGCGTAATCCTCTATACTCAGGCTTTATAAACACGTCTATCCCATAGAGCATATCTCCCTCCATGGTATGCGTTTTAAAGGTATAATTCCCTGTGACCTCTTTATAGGTATGACTAATATCGAAATCTGAATAATCTACAATGATAGAAAGAGCACAGCCAGCCAACTCTCCATTGATCTTGATCACCGCCTGTCCTTCCGGGAAGAGGTCTATCAGTTTTTGAATGTGATGCTCCCGCCAATAGGCATTCGGCATAGTGGTATATGCCTCAATCATGGCTTTTTTTAATTCCTGATAATCGTCAATGCTGAGATAAGACAGTTCTATATTTTCTATGTCGATCATTTTCTTATTGCTGTTTTAGCGATACAAAAATAAGTTTAATTCAAGCACATTTTAGAATACTACCCTGAGAATCCGAGTCCATATGCTTCGGAAGGATATAAAATTCCTTTTTCAAGACGAAAAAGTCCGGTGAAGGGATCGTTTTCCAGATCCAGATGACCATCCAGATCTGCAAAATGTATATTGGGTCTGGATAGGGCAAAATGTAGTCCGGCAGAGATACCCAGGGCACATTCATCCAGGCAACCAACCATGGCTTCTAAACCCGCCGATTTTGCTACCGAATTTATATGCATCCCTTCCAAAATACCCCCCACTTTCATCAGTTTAATATTTACCATGTCTATCAGGTCGTGCTGTGCCAACCTAAAAGCATCATCCAGCGTTTTTAAACTTTCATCGGCCATGACAGGGATACCCACAGCGTGCGTTACTTCGCCCAGTTTATGACTACTTTTGGTCTTTGTAGGTTGTTCAAAGATCTGAATGCCTACAGACTTTGTGGCCTTTACAAAAGCAATAGATTCGTCTACAGAATACCCCTGATTTCCATCAAATCGAAATATTACATGTGGAAATATCTCCCTTAATCGGATCATTTTCGCAATGTCTTCTTGCAGATCTGCACCGCCTTTTATCTTTAAAATAGTAAACCCTTTATCTACAAACTCTCGGGCAAGTTTCAATGTTTCCTCCAAAGACAAAATACCTATGGTAATACTTGTCGGAATTGCTTCCCTGTACCCTCCAAGAAATTTGTAAAGCGGTACCGCCATTTTTTTGGCCATAAGATCTAACAATGCCATATCTACCATGGCCAGGGCCGAAGACATGTCCGGGCATAGAACTTTTAATTCCTCCAGGATCCTGACATATTGCAATGGGGATTTGCCTTTGAGGTAAGGGAGGATCTGCCCGGTAATAGATTCCTCTACCATTTCAGGAGTTTCTTCGGTTACTTCCCAGTCAGGAGCGGCACAACCATAACCTACCAACTTAGAATTGGTCTCTATCTTCAGAATAAAATTAGTTGACTTACTAACCGTTTCGTAGGCAATGGTGTAAGGAACGGTTAAGGATAGATCCAACCGTTCATAGGAGACCTTTGTGATTTTCATCAATAACTTTTTTGATACAGATCATCCAGTGGTGTATTCTTTATAGATTCAACCAGATGTACCATGTGATGTATCATCAGTTTCCACATTTTTTTTCCTTTCTCGGCAGTGGCTTTGGTAGCATCGCCCATAACCCCGCTTTCTGAGATCTTATCGGTCCTTACATACCAGTTTACACTTCGCACATCGTCAAAATCCAAAAACTTACTTCCGAATTTCATTGTTTCATTAACGGCCTTATCCATTTGTACCATATCGGGACGAATGGCGAGCGAAGTGCTGGTCTCTATTTCGCCGGCATGGATGTCATTGGGTGTATCAATTAGATCGAAAAGGTCTATATCACTACTTTCACCGGTGTCTACGCATACAAAAATATTCGCATCGCGGTTGATCATCTGTGCTGCATAGGTCAATGTTGGAGCATTATCTCCATGCCCATTGAGTATAATGATCTTTTTGATACCATTTTTTGCCAGGCTCATTCCTATGTCATATACAAAACGGGACAAAGAATCATTGGTAACACTTAAAGTTCCTTTAAACGCATCATGATGGTAAGAAACACCAAAAGGAATAGGAGGTAATACAAGGGGCTTCGGGTCTTCACAAGCTTCAGCAACCTTGGCAGCCATATATTTGGCATCGTAATAATCTACATCTACCGGTAAATGAGGACCATGTTGCTCAATGGCTCCGCAGGGCAAGATGACCGTATCAACTGTTTTGAGGTATGCCTCAATCTCTGGCCAGGTCATTTCTTCCCACATAAAGGTGGGACTATGTTTTTTTGAATTCATCGTTTTGTTTTAAAAAATAGGGTCGTTCCAAAAAGCTATTATCGGGCGCAAAAGTATACCATTTCTTTTCATGAAGCATTACACTTCCTTCGGAATATTCTGTTAGTATCTTTAACAGGGGTTTACGTATATAAACAGGGATATCTGCGATATTGCTACGCTCTTTATCAAATCGCAGAGAGACTATCTCATTGTGTTGTTTGCAAGTTTCTTCGTATGCTCGGTGGCACGTATCAGTCCTTTGGTTAACAATAAAAAATACAAATGCGCTGCATCGCTTCCCAATTGCTTTACCCCTCTATTTTCGAGTGCGGCTAATCCCTTTTTCATCTGTTCCTCAGTATACCCGCATCGTTTGGGATCTTCATCGAGGGCCATGAGCATTCCAATGATCCTTCTACACTTTTCGCAAGCACCACAAGGCAGCATTTTACCATCCTCTGAATGGGCTGCATGACAGGAAACCTGATATTGCTGCAGATCAGGATACCTTTTCACCAAGATCTTAAGGATCAATAACTCAGACAAGGATCTTAAAATGGAATACTGATAAATGTTCCAACCCTTTTTTTGGTAATAACGCGTTAGGGCATTGTCGAAATATTTACTCTGATCGTATAATCCATTGTAATGTGTAATTCCGTGATGATTCCCTTTTACAGTAGTATCGTACTCATTGCCGATCAGAATATTTCCCGCACCTCTTTTTAAGGCTACCGGCAGGGTACCAAACAGAAAAACGGCTACTGTCCATAATCTTATTGGATATATATCTGCCCTGATATTCTGAAAGTTCTCCTTAATGAAAGGCATCTGTTTTACCATCCAGTTAAACAATCTGTCGCTATTACACCAGGGCTTAACAGTATTGGGTTCTATTTCTTCATAATGATCATATGCATTGACCGCAGTAAACCAGTGCCTACCCGACTCATTAATAAATACCGGATGAGGTATGCCTAATTCCTTAATGAGACCATAGCTAAGCAGACTGTCCTTTCCTCCACTACTCAAAATAACATATTCATCTTCTTTTGGACGCAGATCGGATTTAGGTAGCTGCAGGCTTGGAAAACCAGAATTGGTAAATGTGATCTTTGCCGCTGTGTATTCGGAGCGTGTTTCTAATTCTAAGGCATCATATGGAGGTTTAAGGAATTCGTTCTTTCCGTAAAACTTCAATACCAGGATCTCCCTAGAGGTGTTTTCCATCATATCTTCTAGAAAGCGCTGATCGGCAGGATCAAACAGGCCATCAAAGACAATTTCTTCAAAAAAAAGGCCATAATTCAACGCCACCTGGGCCACCATCATGGAAGCCAGGTTTACATCTCTACCATTCTTTACATCAAAGTATGGAGAATTATAAGAGTAGATCAGCTGATTACTTATTTCACTCCCATCTTTTTTTACCACCGTATAGGTTGCTTTCACCCTTTTCGGTTCTACAATAAGATTGTGTATTAAGAGTTTATGGAAGACAACAAGTTCACTAATTCTAACCATTTTTTCTAATTGATAAAGTTTTATGGTTTGATCATAAAAGGGCCAAGTGTTACATGCTGTGTGTCAAAGACCTCATGTACATATAAAGGTACTATATTTTTAACATATTAAAGTGCCTTATCATTCGGAATCACCTTTATACATGGGAGCTGACAAAAATGGCTCTCTTTAAAAATTAACATCAACCCTATTGTTAAATGAAATAATTTTGCGTTCTTAATAATTGCAAAATTTATGAACACTCGATTTACAATACTTGTCCTTATTATTCTATGGTGTGGAATACTCCCTGCACAGCAGGAACTTCCATTATCCATACCCAATGATCAGATTAAACCCCTGCGTTCTTTGATGGACAACAAATTACAAATGAGTCTTGAAAATCAGATCTTGAAAAACCCCAAGTGGAAGAAATTAATAGACTCGAAACTAATGTCTGTAGGTGTCGTGGACCTCAGAGATCCTAATAATGTTAAGTTTGCCCGGATCAATGGAAATCATATGATGTATGCAGCCAGCCTGCCGAAAATAGCCATTTTGTTGGCGGCAATGGATGCCATTGAAAAAGGAACATTAAAGGAAACTGCAGAGGTTAAAAAAGATATGCGATTAATGATCAGCAAATCAGATAATCAGGCCTCAACACGTATGATAGACCGTGTGGGTTATGATCAAATAGAGTCTGTAATGACAGATCCTAAATATGAGTTCTACGATGAGGAAACCGGCGGTGGACTTTGGGTTGGAAAACGTTATGGGGGTGGTGGTGATACCAATAGAGAGCCCTTAAAAAATCTAAGTCATGCCGCAACTGTTACCCAGGTATGCCGATATTATTATTTATTAGCAAACGGTAAACTGGTTACAAGAGACCGATCTACACAGATGCTCGATTTGCTTGAAAATCCGGCCCTGCACCATAAATTTGTAAATACCTTAAATATCCTGGCTCCGGATGCTCGTATCTTCAGAAAATCTGGGTCCTGGAGAAATTATCATTCAGATTCTGCATTAGTATGGGGAATTGATAAGAACAGAAGATATATCCTGGTGGCTTTGATTGAAGATCCTGCAGGTGAACAGATCATTCGTAACTTGGTACGACCAGTTGAAACAGCCTTAAAAAATACCAAAAACTTTAAAAAAGTTAATTAGACGCCTCATAATTAATGTTTTTACAGGAACTTGTTAAAAAGACGTTCAATATAAGGGAAGGAGAATTTAAGATCTCCTTTCTGATGCAACTCTATGTGTTTTTGATCATTACCAGTTTATTGATCATAAAACCAACTGTAAATTCACTTTTCCTTTCGGAACTAGGCGTTGAAAGCTTACCCATCGCCTTTTTATGGGTGGCCATCATAGCCTATTTAAGTTCCTACTTCTATACAAAAGCCCTGACAAGATTCTCACTTCTAAAAGTGATCAAAACCACCTTGGTGATCACTATTGTGGTTTTGGCCGTACTCACCGTACTGCTAAAATTGAATCTTATTAATGCCTGGATGCTATACTTCTTCTATGTATGGGTAGCCATTCATGCTGTTCTTTCTGCCTCTCAATTTTGGGTGCTGGCTAACATAGTATTCAACCCAAGGGAAGCAAAGCGTTTATTTGGATTTATAGGAGCCGGAGCTATCCTGGGAGGTATCTTTGGGGGTTATCTCACTTCCATCCTTGCTCCGATAATAGGGAACGACAACCTGTTTTTCCTGGCTATAGGAATTCTGATACTTTGTATTCCTGTATTGCAAGTAATCTGGCGCATGCGGGTAGAAAAATTAAACTTGTTCAAGGTTCAAAATCGAAGGGGTAATGATGCGGACAAACCCTTGTGGCTTATTAGAAATTCTAAACATCTTACCTATCTTGCATCCATCCTGGGCGTTAGTGTCCTGGTGGCCAAACTAGTAGATTATCAGTATAGTGATTTTGCTTCAGCTGCCATTTTGGATCCGGATGAACTCACGGCCTTTTTTGCTTTTTGGTTTTCTACCTTTAATTTACTTTCATTAGCGATTCAACTTTTTGTTACTCACCGTGTGGTAGGGGTTTGGGGAGTAGGCTTCTCCATGTTACTTCTCCCCCTTGGCATACTTGCCGGTTGTTTGCTTTTCTTGGTTTTTCCTGAACTCGCAGTGATCATTTTTATAAAAGCCATGGATGGCTCTTTAAAACAATCCGTAAACAAAAGTGCCATGGAATTGCTGGCCCTTCCTTTACCATTTGAACTCAAGAACAAGACGAAATCATACATAGATGTAGTGGTGGATAGTTTTGCAACAGGTATTGCCGGATTTATTTTGATATTTCTGGTTCGCGGCCTCAACCTGCCCTCTGTCTATATTACCGGTATCATAGTTATTCTGCTGATTCTTTGGATCTATTTTGTGTATAAAGTAAGAGACGAATATTTCCAAACCTTCAGGGATAATCTGGCTATTGTCCTTGAGTCCAAGGAACCGCCTAAAAAAATTGAGTTGAAAAAAGTTTCAGCCATTACCGGCATGAAGAAGGTCTTTGAAAATGGAACTGAATCACAGCTATTGTTTATGCTTGGAAAACTACGAGAGCTTAATGATAGTCGCTTTTTACCTGAAGTTCATAAGCTATTAAAGCATCCTTCAAATAAAGTAAAGACTGCAGCAATACAGAATATGTATTTTCTAAACGATCATACCGTGGTTACTGAGATCTCAGAGCTATTAGCCTCCGGGGATGAGGGTTTAATAACGGCTACCCTGGAGTATTTGCTGATGCATGCCAATGACCAAAAGGAAGTAGTATTTGATCATTACCTGGACCACTCAGATCCGTTGATCTCACGCACAGCGCTGTTTTGCCTTGCAAAAGAATCAAGAGACAATATACCCCTTAGAAATCGATATCTTCTTAAAGAAAGAATGGTTCAACAAATTGGAGCTGCAAATAAGAAAGAAGGAATAGACAATTTAACACCAATTCTGCTAAGGACCATTGGTGCCGCAAATATTCCGAAATTTTATCCCGAACTATCAAAAGCCTTAAAAAGTAAGGATAAGACCTATCAGTTAGAAGCCATAAAAGCGATTGGTTTAAGCGTTTACCCACCCTTTATAGATGATCTGATAAACTTCTTGCCAGACAAAACCATGCGCCCTGTTGTAATAGAATCATTGAAAGCCTACGGTCAGCGTCTTGTTCCTTATTTGATCAATTTTGTTGAAAAGAGATTGGCCCCATTGTCTTTATGCCGCTATATCCCATCGGTACTAAAGAATTTACCATCACAACAGACGGTAAGTGGATTAATGACATTATTAGACGATAAGGATGTAACCATTAGGCAGGAAGCGATCAGGGCCCTAAGTGAACTTAAAATAACTTATCCTCAATATCAATTCGATCATTTAAAAGTGGTACGGAACATCCTTGAGGAATGCAGGATGTATCATCATACACTTTCGGCCATGCATACCCAGATCATAATTTCATACCGCAACCGTACTAAATCGAGACAATTGGTCACCGACGAGGAACGAAATGCACGATCTAGTCTGTTGGAACTCCTTGAAAGACGCCTCGATGCAGGCCTGGAGCGTATCTTTAAATTGCTGGGGTTAAAATATGGCCCCAAGGATATCGAAATAGCCTATGAAGGTATCTTAAGTGATAAACAAGATGCACAGTCTAAAGCGATAGAATATCTGGACAATTTATTGTACGGGGATCTAAAGCGAAAGTTATTACCCATCATAGAAAACACTATTCTTGATGTTACTTCGGAAGAAGTTCAGCAAAGTCTGATTACCAAGGTACCAACAGAATATGAATGCTTCCAAAGTTTACTGCAGGCTAATGATCATAAAATTAAGCTCGCGGTCTTATTCTTAATAGGGCAACAAATGAATATTAAGTACAAGCCACTTGTGGAAATGATGCAGACCAATGAGGATGAACGAATAGAAGATTTCGCATCCCAAATCCTCAAAAAATTATTATCAGCCTAACCTTTACGAATGATTTTGTCTATTGCCGAGGCTAAATACATATGGTCTGAGGCCGAATTCTTACGAAGTACATTAGACATCAGTACCACCATATACTTGCAATTATCCGGATGTTCAACTATGATGACAGAGTTCATAAAATTTTGAACATTCCCTTGATACTTACCGCATGGTTCTCCTTTGCTTCGGTCACATTTGTACAAACTCCCTGATTTAAAATAGACAGCGGCTTCCTTTAAAGCAGGAGATTGCGCGTAACGGATCCTCCTATCTGTCATATACATCAATCTTTTCATCTCCAAACTGGAGGCTTCATCTATTACGTTCCCTTGTTCCAGCATAACCAGAAATTTCATCAAACCTAATGGCGTTCCAATGCTTCCTCCCTTATCACCAACATAGGTGTTTGCACCTCTTGTAAAGAAACTGCCCAACCTCCATTCATCTGTTGTAATACCCAAAGCCCTAAGCGGAAGGTTTACTACATCATTACTCAGATCTGTCAATTCTTTTTTTGGTGTTTCCTTAAAATACGCCAATGCCTGTTCCTCTGTAAGTTCCGGATACGCAGTGCCAAAAGCCGCCATTAACAATGCCTCTCTCCAAACAATACTCGCAGCTCCATTATTACTTACTGAGAGCATATGATCTACCCATTCATAAAGGGTAAAAACATCGGAAGCTATCACCTGGCGCTTCACCAGGGTATTCTTCTCTATATTGTAAATTGGCACCGTATGTTCATCAGTTAAACCCCATACACCAGATTTAACAGATTTGTTCTTAAGCAGTTCCATTCTATTTTCCCATGAGTCTGGATATATCTTCTCTAACTGAGTAAATATCGCCACCAAAACGGCTAATTTACCTACACTACCGGGCTGGTATCCCAGGGTTTCATTTCTATGGGCATAACGAACTTTAGCCGGATCTGAAATGTCTACTATACTAAGGGAATAGCTCCTATCCAGACCTTTAAATAGCCCGCTTATATCTTTTTGTAATTGGGCATCTTCTTTAAAAAAGGTAGACAGACTATCCTTGTTTAAGCTTGTTAAATTCAGGCTGATATCTTTCCAGGATCTTAAAGCACCAGAGGGTAAAGGTGTTGTGGTCTTAATTTCTCCCGACTGTATTAATTCTAGCCTTTTTAGTCGCTTGATACCAGTTCGTTCGTACCCATCAATAGGATACATAAATGCAATTAGAAGAACAAAGAGGAGTGGAAGGGTAAGTAACTTAATTGCTGTATACATATTATAATTTTGTTGAAAGTTGAATTTTCTTATCGTTTTGAATTTTGGGTGTAATGGATTCTAAATAAGCAGATCCTATGGCCTTTTTGTTTTCAACAAAGGGCCTGATTTGGAAGAGCCATAATTTATTATCCTTAAACCCAAGTTCTACATCATAGGCACCTTTATAATCAGATTTGGTGGCCTTAGGAAGAATATCGCGTAAGGTGATCGCAAAATCCCTTAACTGGCGTATGTTTCCTTTGTTAAGAATAGGATCTTCAAAGGTTGCTATCTCTTTTAAAGTTCCTCCTGTCGTTGGCAATCTATTGTGATACAAGTCTCTTGCCGGTGCCAGCAATAAAGATCCCTGAGCGGTGATCAGATGAGTTTCGGCCGCTTGTCCATCAACCGCCCCCCCTGCTCCTCTGCTGAATGCAACTGTAAGGTCTTTCTCTGTACCCATGTTAATTCCTTTGGTAATCATTACGCCTGAGTAATCTACGTCCACGCTGGGTATGACAAGAATAGAAGGGTATACATTCTCCGGATTTAACAAGTACTTCTGCCTCCATTTAAAGCTGCGTTCTGTATAGGGAGAGGCCCACACATCTTTGATGCCTTGTAAAATCTTTTCTTTTTCTACAGTGTTAAAGATGGTAAGATTTAGTCCGGCGCCTGTAAAGTCCTTCAGATCTTCCATATTGGTATCACTCCGCAGAAAAACAGGAATATCGCCCAGTGCTTTCCCTAATACGCCTTTAAAATTATTCTCAAGATCATCTATAAAGGACCTTTTTAAAGGCATTGTTTTAATAGCTGTTCTCAAAGTCTGAAGTTTTTCTAACTGAAACTTCTCTACCTCCAGTTCTTCTTTCCCGGAAGCTCTCATATCCTCTGCCTCAGCAAACATGGTATTTAAAAATTCCCAATATGAACCTGCATTACCCGGCATATCCTGATCCATATGTTCCTTAAAGATCCCAAAAGGAATCACCAAACCTTCAACCACATCTTCCGGGAACATTTTCTTTAGCTGCCCCAAATTGGCGGCCTTAGGACCACAAAGCTTACCTGAGTTTGAAGCATCTACTTCCCTCATATTAAGCACTCTTTTTACATCGAGTCGAATTTCCTCTACTGGAACTGCTATTTTTTCATCTTTCCGTTCTTTTTTCGCAAAAAGGGCCTTTTCAGCAGCGGACATCTCTTTTTCCGGTTTTAACAACACATTACCCTTGTTAGAAACTGCGTAAAAAACACGTGTACCATTATATTTCTTTAATTGCTTTAGATTCTCATCAGATAGAGCAGCATTAGGGATACCTAAATTTCTTGCTAACAATTGTACATGAGAGACCAAATTTCCCTCAGCAACTGTGGCAATACCTGCAATTGGTTTTAAGTCCGAAGGGGGTTTCTGAAAAATGTAGATCTTGTCTGAAGAAACCTCAAGGTCGTCCACCATATTTTCTACCACTACCAATTCTCCAAAAGCATACCCCGGATTTAAGCCACGAACAGCACTTTGATTTGTTATATCCATTACTTTATTGATCAAAGCAGATTCTGTAGCAATAAAATTCCCCAGGTCGCCTACCGCCTTTCCCAATTGCAGCACCAAGGATCCTCTTATTTTATCATCTATAAAACTGTTCGCCAAGGGTTCAAAAGGGGCATATAAGGCTACCACCTCATCGAACTCTGCTTTGAACGTGCTGGTACTCCATTCTACTGCACTTCTCGCCCTACCCAAGGTGTAAGTTAGTTCTTCCAAGGTGAGTGAAGATTTCTCAAAATTAGCCAGTGCAGAGAGCAGTTGTTCCCATTCCCATATTTCCATATAACCTGCGGCTGCGGAGGCCATACCAAGGCTGCAGATCTTTTGTAATTGCCCCTTTACATCTGCAGGATTCCATTCGGTTTCATTCTTAAAGATGATATCTTCGAGTTTCAGGGACAGATCCATTAGTTGTAGTCTTGTTTTTGGATTTTTCTCTGATTGGATGTGTAGCCTTATAGCCCACATAAGTTCAGCCCCTTCCTGTATTATGGAGGATGCGGTTTTAGCGTCCTTACTGACCCCCATGAAATTAGAAAGTTGAGAGTTAATTTCAGGGTTTGCGATGACAGGAAGACCTTTAGAAAGCATCTGGAGATCGATTGGCTTAAAAAAAGAATTCATCGTTTTTAATAGGGCTGTAAATTGAGTGGTGAGCGCCGGACTTAACTTTCCTTTGTTATTTTCAATAAAACGAGTAACATCCTGTATGTCTCCAATTTGCGGCTGACTATGAATTTTTACGCGAAGATCCATAAAGGCCGGATAAAGATCGGAGATCACCTTCGACTGACTTCTCATTTGTTGGGCCACATTTTCATCTTCCTGATATGGGATGTCGCGCATGGCATTTCTAAGAACAAAGAAATGTTGTTGAAGGTTAATGTCTTTGGCACAGTACCTGTTTAAAAAAAGCTACACCCCAAGCCGTTTCATCTTCTGCCTGAATAGAACCTCTGTAATAGCGCCCTTTGACGTTGATCCAACCCTGGTCTACAGATCGCAGGTATTTATCTAATTGATACTGTTTTAAGTTTGTAAAATTGCGTTTGGGATCCCAGAAATCAGTTGGTTTTGAAAAGGCCAGGATCTGCCCGAAATAGATGCCGTTTTTTTTGGCTATATCATCCACCACATCTTTATACCGTGCGTGTTGCATTCCAGGGCCTATCTGCTCAGGACACGGATCTTTTGGCTGACGAATACTACCATCCGTACAAAACCAACGAATATCCTTGTATGGGCCCCTGACGTCTTTCTTGAACTCCTGTACGTATTTTTGCAGATCCTGTGCACTGTATTGCTGTGAAAAAAGCAATACCGATTGGAAAAGGCAAACGATGATTAACAACTTTTTTGACATCTATCTTTATCTATTTTAGATTTAAACTAATATTCTTTGCTATTATCAAGGATTGTACCATTAGATACTATTAACTTGATTAGGCGTATTTACAATTTACTTTTTAATAAAGTTACCAATTCCTCAGCGCCAAAGGCCAGTACGTCGAAAGCCGGAATTCCGGTTTCAAGGGTAATGTCTTTACAGGCAGGTGCTATCTCTTCTTTGGTCATATTCTCATGGTTCACGGTAATAGCTATTACCTTCTTGCCGGAAATCACTTCTAAAGCCTGTATTTGTTCAGGTAAAGAGTGTAAGCGATACCCGGGGAATCCGTCATATTCTTTCCTGGTTGGTGCATGTTGCAAAATCACATAGTCTGGTCTTCCTGCCGCAAGGATCTCAAATCCACCAGGATACGCTGGGTTCATTAAACTCCCTTGACCTTCTATCACAATGACATCGGGATTTTCATTTTTCCAGGCACTTACCACTGCATGTTCTATTTCTCCAGATACAAAATCATTGATGCAACTATCTAATATCATACTATACTTTGCTCCCTGCATCCAACCTGTTTGGCCGGTTCCTATCATTTCTGCTTTTAAACCTGCCTTTCTGAAGGCATGGACAAGTATCCAGGCTGTGGTGCGTTTACCTATAGCTGAATCTGTTCCTAAGATGGCCAGCTTTAAACAGTCTACCTTTTCAATATCTCCGGTGAAAAAATGAAGTTTATCCCTGTCTGGTGTCTTACGAACATCTCGTACCCTACATCCGTTCTTACGCGCAATGGTCATTAAAGATTCATCATTCGTCAGAAAGTCGTGCAGCCCACTATCTACGTTCCAACCAAGTTCTAAAGCTTCACGTATGGTTTTTTTTGCTTCTTTCGGAAGACGGCCACCATCTGGCGCCAAACCAATAACCAGGCTTTTAGGGCTATTATTTTCATTCGCCAATGCAGTGACAGCCGACTTCAGGTCTTTAAAAATTGGTATGCCGTTAGTTTTCCCGTCTAAAACTTCACCTGCATCTTGTCCGGCATAGGTGCTATCTAGCACGCCTACCACTTCATACCGTTCTGTGAAGCGCACCAAACCATGTGCGGTTTTACCATTAGGAGTATTAAAGGCTCCTTCACAATATACCAGCGCATTGCCGTCTATAGATTTTTTCATAATTGTTTGTTTAATGTTTTGCAGTTAGAATAGCCACATAGCGATCTGGTTCCATGGGATTCTGTTCGTGTAACTCTAATAAGGCGATCAAACCCGCGGTAGACGCCGGGAGAATTCGGAATCCTTCTTTTTTATGCAGAAAGGCACTCATTTCCTTTAACTTTCTATCACTCACATTTACTGCCTCCCCCTCAGATTCACGAATGGCGTACAATGCCTCTTCCCCATCAAAGCTATGCCAGTTGATAAGAGGTTCATTGTATTTGGTTTCTTTGATATTCTTGGGTTCCAGGTCTTTACAATGGTCTAATCCCTTTTTAAACGATTGTACAATAGGATTTTTATAGGAGGAAGATGCAGCGATCATTTTTGGTATCCTGGAAGTTTTACCTCGTTTATACAAACTAACAAACCCTCTGTAGATCCCTGCCATGAGTGTGCCATTTGAGACAGGAACGGCACAGTACTTTGGTGCATCACCGAGGTCTTCAAAGATCTCATATGCGATCTGGGCATAAGCCGATATCTGCAAGGGAGTATTCATACCACCAGGATTGGCATCATACCAATCATTAACTTTTGCCAGTTCTGTACTTTGAGCTACTACATCTTCATAGCTTCCCTCTAGCCTAATAATTTCGGCATTCAGAGATAGCATTTCCTCAATTCTATCTGTATGATAGGATTCAGGAATATAGATCTTACAATGGATGCCGGCAAGCTTGGCCGCCAAAGCCACTGCTACGCCATAATTTCCGCATGTTGCCAGAGACACTACATTAAAATCGCGTCTTAGAGCATCATAAACTTGTGCGAAAGCAATACGATCTTTCTGGGTACCCGTAGGATTATCTCCCTCATATTTTATGTACAACTGCCGTATGCTGAATTCACGCTCCAGCGCCTTAGCCCTGTTTAGGGCAGTATCGCCAACCTCAAGGTTAAGGATATCCTCGAAACTTTCCAGGCGATCTGTAACCGACTTGCTTTTGTCGATCACAAATTCGCTTAGTTTTAAAGTTTCTGAAGAGACTTTGTTTTCTGCGGTTTTAACACCATCACGAAGATTCATAAATAGCCACAATTGGGTTCATATAGTATACTAAATTCATCTCAAATTATAAAGCAATATTACTACTTATTTTGATGTGATTATTGGAAAATTTTGGGGTTCTTTTACCAGAAAACACTCTAAAACTAAAGACTACTTAGATAGTAAAACAATACTTCTTTTAGGGTCGATGGATTAGCTTCGTTAGAGCTTCTATTCTTAATTGTCAATATTCTGTGTTACCTTTAATTTTTTGGTAATCGATCGTTAAAGAACCAACAAATCTATGCTCGTATTCGCCCTGGTAACCCTTTATATTCTCCTCGCTCTTTTCCTGATCTATGGTTTATTGATCAATGGGGTGCGTCCGGCCAGAACTTTGGCCTGGCTTCTTGCCATTTTTACCATTCCGGTTGGGGGTATTTTATTATATATAATGTTAGGGAGGAACAGACGTAAGAAAAAGTTAGCCCGACTCAGAAAAAATTCGATTGAGATCCCTTCATATTCAGAAAATATTGAAACAAACATAAAGAGCCCCAAATACAAGAAAATGATGTCTCTTATTAAAAATGTGACTCATTTCCCTCCAACCTCTAATAATGAAGTGTCCCTTTTAGAAGACGGGGAGCGAACTTTCAATAATATCTTTGAGGCACTGGAGAAGGCTGAGAGATACATTTACCTGCAGTACTATATTTTTGAAGAAGGGGAATTGACCGATAAATTATTGACCCTCTTTGAAAAAAAGATCCAAAATGGGGTTGTAATAAAGATGATCTATGATGGGGTTGGCAGTTATTCCTTGAGTTCTTCATATTTAAAAAAGTTAAAAAATATGGGGGTAGAGGTTTATCCCTTCTTGCCTTTTCGTTTCGGACGGTTTCTTTCTTCATTAAATTATCGAAATCATCGTAAAATCATTGTCATAGACGGAGTCATTGCCTTTACCGGGGGTATAAATATCTCAGATAAGTATCTTAAGGGAGATAAGGATCTTGGGAAATGGCATGATATGCATCTGGCAATAAAAGGTCCGGCCGTGGCTTTTATGGAACATGTTTTTATATCAGATTGGTTTATGGTCTCAGAGAATAAAACACGTATTGCTTCTGCGCCTGAAGCAAAGAAAGAATCCGGTATGAAAACCATTGTTCAGGTGGTGCCAAGTGGCCCGGATGATGCATTCCCGAATATAGAACAGTCTTATTTATCGATTATTACTGAAGCTCAGGAGTATCTATATATTACCAATCCCTATGTTATTCCCAGCAATGAGATTTTAAAAGCAATGCAGATGGCGGCTTTGAGCGGAATAGACGTTCGATTATTAATTGCCGAAAAAAGCGACAGCAAACTTGTTGACTGGACGGTTCGCTCCTATTTCGATTCATTTCTAAAATCGGGGGTACGTATCTTTCTCTTTCCATACGGTTTTCTACACAGCAAGATCCTGGTAAGCGATGACGATATTGCCTCTATTGGTACCGCAAATATTGACGTACGCAGTTTTGAGCACAATTACGAAGTGAATGCTCTCTTGTTCGATAGTGATAAGGCCAAGATACTCCGCAAGAATTTCCTGAGAGATTGTAAGAGAAGTAAGGAATTAAAGTATGACGCCTATCGCCAACGACCTGCGGTTGACAAGCTGATTGAAGGGATTGCAAGGGTTTTTGCACCTGTTTTATAAGGGTTATATGATCTAATAATCTGTCTTTAGGGTATCTCTACGTTTTTTCTTTTCTGAAAATTAGATCTTCATGTGCCAAAGTGGAGACCACGAGGTCTATGTATTCGTCAATAGTGTCCTCTGCCTCAATAGGATCGGAAACCTCTATTACCCCTCGCCAAATTAGATCGCGCTCCTTGCCAACACAGATACAATACAGGGCGGTTTCAACAAAGTAAACCGTGTATTGTTCATAGTATTCATCTTCGTAATAAATGTTCTGGTGACTGAGATAGTCATCCTTAAACCTTGCATTGTTTCTGTCGAGTTCCGAAAGTTTCTTACTCAGGGTCTGCCTGTTCTCGGAGCCTAGTATTTTAGTGAATAAGATCGCATCAAAATCCTTATCAAGTAAACGTTCTTCCACTTCATTTAATTCTTTATCCGTGCGCACCGAACTAGTAAAAGCCACATCAAAAAGATCTATACTTCTCATTGCTTCAATACCCTGCTGGGTAAATTTCTCTGTCATTTTGGTTTCAAATTGCAATCTGGCATCATAACTGGGGGTCATACCAACCACCAGTACTTTATAGGCATCGAACAGAACAATATCAGGATTCTTCCAACTGCTTACAATTTCTGCATCGGAACAGGCCAGAAGCAATATAAAAAAGGATAAAATGAATCTTTTCATGACATGGGTGTTTTGTAATTATCATGTTTAAAGTGAACTACTTCAATATACCAATAGCAAGTTACTTGTCTTAGCAGCATTTTCATATGACAATTATCAGCTAAGTACTATTATTTATGACTTTTTGTGTCGTTTTTTTAATATAGCTGTAGCATAGGAATAGATATCAGACTTCAACCTTAAAAAATTGCTTAGACATACTTCTGCTTCTACTTTAAACTGTTGATGTTTTGTTTGATAGGCATGGTCTAATGAACTATTCAAAATTTCCAATAATCCGCCTAATTTGTTTTCATGATCAACTACATCTCCAATAACCTTGAAACAAAGTTTTTTAGACTCCTCCAGTCTTCCTTCATATTTTTGAAGGTCTTCAAATAATGCAGGAGTATCGGGTTCAAAAACATAGGAATTTAGAAGACGATCAAAGAAAACGATCTCGTCCGCCATAAAATTAAGTTGCGAGATCCACTTTTTTGATTCTTCATGAAGTTCTTCTATTCCCATTTTCCTATGCACTAATTGTTTTTCCATCGGGATATGTTTTTAAATGTTTACTATCTCTTACTCGTATTCTATCCCAGCCTACCCATCTTTTTTAAATAAGTTGCACTGTATCCCAAAGATCAGGAGTTGTTACTCGCCATCCCAGAGATCCTTCAATCTTGATCTTAAAACCTTCCATGGCCTCAGGCTCTCCATGGATCAAAAAGGTGTTTTCAGGAATATTCTTAATATCACTTAGCCAGTTCATCAGTTCGGCCTGATCTGCGTGGGCAGAAAGACTCTCCAAATGGACCACTGAGGCCTTTACCTCGTGATCTTTTCCAAATATTCTCAATTGGGTTTCTCCTTCAAGGAGTTTTCTCCCCCTGGTACCTTCAGCCTGGTAACCCACTATTAAAACAGTGGTCGTTTCCAGGTGTATCTTTTGCTTTAAATAGGTAAGAATTCTACCCCCGGATATCATACCACTACCGGCAATTACAACTTTTGGCCTTGGATCATCTATGGTCTTCCAGGTATCTCTATAAGAGCTGATTAAGGTCATGTGGTCGCACATAGCGCTAAAATCAGATAGCGGCATTTTATGCCATTTTGGGAAGAGTTTAAAAAGATCTAACACGTCTGTCCCCATAGGACTGTCTATGAATATAGGAATATTGGGAATTCTGTTTTTTTGAAATAGCCGCCATAAGATCACCATGAGCAACTGAAGTCGTTCTACAGCAAAAGAAGGAATCAATAAGATCCCTTGTTCATTAATGGTTTTATGAACGAGCTCAATAAGTATTGCTTCCACATCCTCATCCGGATGCAATTTGTTCCCATAGGTACTTTCCAGAAAAAGATAATCTGCCCACTCCGGTCGCTTGGGATCCATCAATAAAAGATCATCTGGTCTGCCAATGTCGCCAGAAAAAACATACTCTTTTTCATCAATCTTTAATGTAATAAAGGTAGCACCCAGAATATGGCCATTGTACGAAAAACGAAGCTGTACCTCTTCTGATAAAGGTATCCATTGATCCGGATCTACCGTATAAAAAAGATCAATAGCATCTTCGGCTTCTTTCTGGTGTAATAAGGCAAAGCCGGACTCGTGCTTGGAATACCCTTCCTTATTCGCTTTTTCGGCCTCTTCTTCATGTATATTCGCACTGTCTCTCAAGATTATTTCGGCGATCGCCAGGGTAGGGTCCGTTCCTAGAATTTTTCCTTTAAATCCCTCCTTAATCAGCGGTGGCAAATACCCCGTATGATCCAGATGACCATGTGTAAGCAAAACCAAATCGATCTTGGCACAATCAATAGGAAGCGGTTGCCAGTTTATTTTCCTAAGATCTTTAAGACCCTGAAACATACCACAGTCGACCATAATATTCAATTCCTTGGTCTCCAAGTAAAATTTAGATCCTGTTACGGTGTGGGCTGCCCCTAAAAATTGAACCTTTACCATGATCTATCAATTACTTTTAAAAATTGACAGAATTGACCAATTTCCTTTAAGATCTTCGTTTTTCGGATTCTCTGAGATTCCCAGATGGTCCAGATAAAATGTATCCTGATACAGTTGTCTGCACAGCACTATATCCCGACTGAGTAAAAATTCCTTTTCTCGTCTCGACATCAGAGTAGAAACCGTTATGGGATAAAGCCCAACCTGTCTATCCTATTACGTATCCCATTATCATGCAGGATAATCCCAGCTAAGAGATATAAACCAGCACAGGTGCCATAGGCTACGGCATCTTCAGTAAATCGGGTGTTGGTGACTACCCAACCCTCATCGGGCCTTTTAAACTCGCTGTTATCCCATATGAGGCATTGCGCACATCATTATACCGGGAATTTATATACAGGGGAATTTTTACATTACAGTTCCGGCCTTCCTCGCCGTGAAATTTACATTCAATGATAATGACGCTTACCATTCTTTTTAGCAAATACATCTATTTCGTGATTTACACATTTTCCCTGAACTACTTTGCCTACCTCGGTTTTATATCCCGAGTATGTCGAGCAACGTGCTGATAAATTTTTCAAAGGGGAAATCCGGTAGGCCCCAATTCATAAATAGCCTTTTTTAAGTTTGTATTTAGAAGCAAAAACCGGTTTCTTACGTTTTAAGATGGCATAGGCCCTGTTGTAGATTTCTCGGGTTCTGATACCCTCGTAACAGTTCCTCCCTAACCTTTCGAAGTACCGTCGTTAACCGTACATTCGTCGGCGCCACTATGTCGTAAAGATTCAGCCAGCTTGAGGGAGGAAAAGGGAACTCTTTCTCCGGAAGATTTCCTGATTTCAATAACCTTGTTCTCCATGAGGCAGTTCGAATTAAAATTTAGGTCACAGCTAAACGATTATTCATTGGGATGCGGTAAAACCATAAATGGAATGGTTACATGAAACCCGATCTTTTTGATAATAGGCTCTATAAATAAACGTTCCATAAACGTATGTTTGTTCTGGATCATTACCAATAGATTCACCTTTGATTTAGATTTAAAGTTATTGATGCCTTCAATGATCTCCTGGCTTGGAAGATCATGGAAACGATGGTTTCCTTTCACCCATTAAATGATGTAAAGTATCCTTGTTTTTTAGTTGCTTTGGTGTAAGTTCATTCCCGCTAGAAATATGGATAATGTCTATTTTGGAATTGTAATGAGCAGTCAGATCTAACAAAGCCGTTAATTGGGCCTGTTGGTAGTTTATCTCAAAATCTGTAGGGAACAGGATCTCTATAGGATCTTCAAAGTTGTAACCGGCAGGCACAGCTAAAACAGGGCATGGGGCTTTCTTTATTACATGAACCGTATGCGACCCTATAAATATCTCTTTGGCACCAGTAGCCCCCTGGGTCCCCATAATAATCATATCTGCTTCTTCCTTATTTGCCAAATCGACGACCTCATCGACCAGCAAATTAAAAACGGAATGAATGATAAAGGTATGTTTTGGATTCTTAAATTTTAGCTCAAGTTCCTTCTTCAAAGCTTCCAATTGTTCCACGGAATGTGACTGATAGATGTCTCCCAGGCCAATTTGACCCGGACTATGCAGGATGTATTCCGACTGATAAATGGCAGGGGTATACGTATTTAGCAAGTAGAATGTACATTCCTCCTTACTATAAAGTTTTAAGGCATAACAGATAGCTTTATAAGCATTATCAGAGAAGTCGGTAGGAAGAATTATCTTTTTCATTCTGGAATAATTTAAAATTAACGTGCTAAATTCTGAAGTACCAAAAATGGTATTTTAAGATGCAATCCTAACTTATTTAATGTAGTTGGCATCAAAAGATCCTCTAAATGTGAATGTCTGGTATTTACCATCACCAACATGTCTATGTTACGATGAACTATATATTTTGTTATGGCCATCGTTTTGTCTTTTTCGGGCGTGGTTTCGAAGACCAAGTTTGCTTTTTTTAATTCTGCTTTTAAAAAATTTTGATTGTCTTCCTGCCTTAAGGATAATTTCTTCATAGGATCTATATACAACATATGAATAGTAGATCTGAAAGAACCGGTTAATTCGCAAAGAAGTTTTAATTCTCTTCTTTTATACGGAATCAAATAATTGGAAGGGAATAGCAGTTCCTTTGGTGAATGATACCCATAATTTTCAGGGATGGCCAGTACGGGGCATTGTATATATTTCATGACATTGCAGCGTATTGCTGCCAAAAGTATTACTCCTGTCATTGGATGCTCCACGCGTTCCCATTACAACAATATCTGTATTTTCTCGCTCTACCAATTCATTAACCTCATCTATAAGAGATCCAAAGGCCGCTATGGAAGTATAGGTATGTTTTGGGTTAGGGGCGTATTCCTTTATCCTTCTCATTAAATCTCCCAGGGCGGAAGCCGTTTTTTGCTCCACTTCATCTTTCCTTTTATCTAGAATACTGCGCTCCGTTATGTTACCTAGTTGATATACTTCATCTGCATACGCATGTATAATGCAGATCTCACTACGTTCATATTTGAAGATCTCGCAGGCGTATTTTAAGGCATTGTACGCATTGTCTGAAAAATCTGTTGGTACAACAATTTTTCTCATGATTATTAATTTTGGTATACTTCCTTAAAGGTAGCCTAAAACGCAGTGCAGAATTATGATATTCGTCAGTTAAATCAATTAAATTATTTTATAATTTCGATGAATATATTTAGACCCATGAAGCGTAGTTTTAAAGATATCATTTCGTCCGAAATACCTGTTCTAGTAGATTTTTATGCTGACTGGTGTGGCCCTTGCAAAATGCTGGCACCCATTCTCAAAGAAGTAAAAGATGAATTAGGGGATGCTATCCGGGTCATAAAGATAGATGTAGATAAAAATCAATCCTTAGCCGCTAAATATCAGGTACGTGGTGTCCCTACACTTTTGCTTTTTAAGAAAGGTCAGCAGTTGTGGCGACAATCTGGTCTGGTTCAAAAAAAAGATCTGGTGCAAATACTTCAATCGCACCAATAAAGTTGTAAGGACTAATATTTGGTCTGAATAGCTTTTCTTTTTTTTAGCTGCTTTTCCAGATCCTTTAAAGTTTCTGCTGCGGCTTTTTCAAAATTATCTTCTTTAGATTTAGCAAACAATCGAGGACCTGGAGCCTCTATTTTCATCTCACATACCTTATTCTTACCAGTAGGATCATTCTCCAACTTAAAGTAGACATCGGTACTTACAATCCAATCATATTTAGCTCCGAGTTTTTCAAGTTTTTGAGTAAGTAGTTCGTTCATAGCCTCACTGGTAGGCATGTGCAGGTACTGAATGTTTATGGTCATAGTAAATAGATTTATGTTAGATAAAAATAGCACTTTTTGGGAGCAAATTCCATGATATTTGTCAGTCTCTTTAGAGCTATTTCAAAATTTTAAAGAATGAGACTATTCTATTAATTCATTAATTAAACTCTCAATGTCTGTCTCAGGGTTTATCTTATAAAGGTGTTGGCTTTATGATTGATCCAACCTTATGATAATTGTCATTGTTCTACCTCCCTTAATTACCTAATTTAGGTAAAATTTATTTGTTGTATGCAACTTCTACGTGCTTATCGATCTTTTACTATTCTCTTGGGATTAAATGTTTTGATAATGGTAAGTTGTGGCACTAAAAGAGAAAAAATACAACCCAAGGTCACTGCTATTACAGAATCTGTGTACACTTCCGTAACCATTCAGCCAGATAGTCTTTACCAGGCATACGCTTCAGTAAGTGGCATTCTTGACAAAAATCTATTGGAAGAAGGAGATACAGTTCAAAGGGGTATGGCCATTGCCCAGATCATTAACATAGTTCCCAAATTAAATACTGAAAATGCACGGTTGAATCTGGAATTGGCCAAAAAGAATTACCTAGGGAATGATGCTGTATTAAAAGGCCTACGTGAAAGGATCGAGGCTGCGGAACTTCAACTGTATAATGACTCATTGAATTTTAACAGACAACGAAACCTTTGGGAACAAAATATTGGGTCGCAGACCCAATACGACAATAAAAAACTGGCCTATGAACTTTCCCGCAATAATGTAAGGACGCTCCGCACCTCCTATGATCAAACAAGGAACGATCTGGAAACAAAATACAAGCAAGCAATGAATTCGTATAAAAACTCTGAGAATACCACCCGCGATTTTGCAATAGAAAGCAAGATCAATGGAACGGTTTACGCCTTGTACAAGAATCCTGGGGAGATCATAAATACGATGGAACCAGTAGCTTCTGTAGGGAGTTCTAATGTATTTGTTGTAGAAATGCTTGTAGATGAAGTAGATATTGTGAAGATTCAACTAGGGCAAAAAGCACTTATAACATTAGATGCCTATCCAGCAGAGGTATTCGAAACCAGGATCAACAAAATCTATCCAAAAAAAGATGATCGTTCCCAAACTTTTAAAATTGAGGCCGCATTTGTTACTCCCCCAGATAAATTATATCCCGGTCTTTCTGGTGAGGGCAATATCATAATTCAACAAAAAGAAGATGCCTTGGTAATCCCGAAGGCATATCTGATTGGGAATAATAAGGTGGAGACAGAAAACGGGGAAGTAGAAATCACTATTGGCTTACAAAACTTACAATATGCAGAAGTACTGTCAGGGATCAATAACTCCACTTATCTATTAAAACCACAGGAATGATTCAGTGGAAAGTTATACTCAACATAGCAAAGACCCATCTTCTTACCAAGATGAAGTCCACGGCAACTGCATCTCTTGGTGTCACTTTTGGTATTGGAGCCTATATTACCCTGGTAAGTTTTATGACAGGACTCAATGCCATGCTAGACGACCTCATATTAAACCAAACTCCACATATTCATCTTTACAACGAGATACAACCCACGGAAAAGCAACCGGTAGCCTTGTATGATACTTTTGAAGGGGCTTTCAATGTAGTTCATTCGGTGAAACCCAAACAAAGTCAACTTAAAATTCACAATGCCCTTCCTATTCTAGATTACCTAAAGAAAGACCCCGAAGTTAAAGGAGCAACCCCGCAAGTGAGAGCTCAAATATTCTATCTCTCGGGGTCAATTGAATTAGGTGGAAATTTAATTGGGGTAGATATAATGGAGGAGGTGCGCTTGTCTAATTTTAGGGATTACGTTGTTGAAGGAAATCCGGAAGATTTGCAGAATTTGGATAATGGAATCTTACTTGGAGCCGGACTAGCAAAAAAAATGTCTTTATCTGTAGGCGATAGAGTACAGATCAGCACTGTTAGAGGCGATATCTTTCCTCTGAAGATCGTAGGGATCTATCAAAGTGGTATTGCCGAAATAGACAATATTCAGAGCTACGCAAATTTGGCTACCGTGCAGAGAATCTTAGGGGAAGCTACCAATTATATTACCGATATAAACATCAAACTAAACAATATAGAGAAGGCCCTTCCCATGTCTCAAATACTCGAAAAACAGTTCAATATTAAAGCTACAGATATCAATACGGCTAATGCACAATTTGAAACAGGAACCGATATCCGTAACCTTATTACCTATGCTGTATCCATTACCCTGCTTATTGTGGCAGGATTTGGTATTTACAATATCCTGAATATGCTCATCTATGAAAAAATGAACGACATTGCTATACTGAAGGCTACAGGGTTTTCCGGACGGGATGTACAACTTATTTTTATGAGTCAGGCTATGATAATCGGACTGGTTGGTGGTATACTGGGGCTGTTCATAGGGTTTGGTCTCTCGGTCTTCATAGACCAGCTTCCCTTTGATACGGAAGCCTTGCCTACCATAAAGACTTTTCCGGTAAATTTTAAGGTACAATATTATGTAATAGGAATTGTATTCGCGCTGATCTCAACTTTTATAGCGGGTTACCTTCCTTCTAATAAAGCAAAGCGAATAGATCCGGTACGTATTATAAGAGGCACCTAAATATCAATTATGAGTCCTGTCCTGGAAACAAAGAACATCAACAAATATTTTCGGAAACCCGTGGATTTTCACGTATTGAAAGATATTAGTTTTTCAATTAAAAAAGGTGAATTTGCTTCCATCATGGGAAAGTCGGGTTCGGGAAAATCTACCTTACTTTACATCTTATCTACAATGGACACGGACTATGAAGGACAACTTTTCCTGAACAATGAATTGGTAACAGGTAATTCGCACCAAGCCCTTTCAAAGATAAGGAACGAGCATATTGGCTTTGTTTTTCAATTCCATTACCTCCTATCAGAATTTACTGTTCTGGAGAATGTTATGTTACCAGCCAAAAAATTAGCTGCAAAGACCTATCAAGAAATTGAGAATGATGCGAAAGAAAAACTAGAAATGCTCAATATTGGGCATTTGGGTTCTAAGAGGGCTTCACGTATCTCAGGGGGCGAAAAACAACGTGTTGCGATTGCCAGGGCCCTCATTAATAACCCGACCATTCTAATGGGTGATGAACCCACAGGTAACCTAGATAGTTTTAATGCAGAGAATGTGTTTCAGATCTTTAAAAAACTCAAGGAAGAACAAGGGCTATCGTTACTTGTTGTTACACACGACTACGATTTTGCGAAAAGAACGGATCGGATCATAGAAATGGAGGATGGACGAATCATTTCTGATGGTTCCTAAATTCTTCAAATATGATATAAATCATAAGAATTGTCTGGATCTCCTTGTACTTTTATTACTCACACAAATACCTTTTCGTCATGAGCAAATTGAGCACAAAACCCAGCATAAGTGACTACGGAAAATCTAATTGGGAAGAACTCTATTTCCTTGCAAAACATTGGAAATCTGATCTTGAATTTTATAAAGATGATTTGCGTTTCCTTCATAATCTCATCGAGAAATATCTGATTTGGATCACCAAGAAAGAGAACCTTGAAAGGGTAGCTAATATCCGTAATAAAGAACATGCACTTACCCTTAGTTGTGATGCACTACGCCAAAAAGTGTCTTCCCATCTGGAAATGGCCTCCGTTATAGTAAAAGGAGGAAATGACACGACCAAAAAAGACTTTTTCACCACCCATGGTGAGCTTGAAAATGAAATTGCAGAGTTTGTGAAAACATTTAGGGAAAGTAGGAAAGAGGTATTCAAAGTAACAGAATACGTTATGGATAGTGAAGAATTAAGGAATATCCTTGACTCCTAAATTCCAAACGTATCACTTTGGCTTAAATTAACTAGGCAGGCCGATGAAACATCTTATTCCTATCCTAATAATAATACATGGCACCATTCACCTCCTGGGGTTTTTAAAAGCGTATGGTTTTATGAAAGCCTCACCAATGACCCAAACCATTGGTATTACTGCGGGTAGTTTTTGGCTTATTTCTTTTCTACTCTTCTTCCTTTCAGTTTTTCTTTTTTATTATAGACAGTCGTTTTGGCCTTTTGTACTAATAGCCGCTATATTAATCTCACAAATCCTTATCATCCTCAGTTGGACAGATGCCAGGTTTGGCACAATCCTAAACATTATTTTTTTATTCGTAGCTATAAGTGAAATAGGAAATTTTTATTTTGACAACATGGTGAAAAATGAAGTAGCTTTTATCTTCCGGGAACCATCTACCTCAGCATTCCCAGATCAATCTATTGCTACATTAGAGAAATTACCCCCTATCGTCCAAAAATGGCTTTATAATTCCGGTACTATAAAATCCGGCCCAATTAAAAAGGTTTTCTTAAAACAAAAAGGGAAACTTAAAACTTCCCCTTCCGGGAAGTGGATGCCATTTACTGCAGAACAATGGTTCAATAGCTCACCACCTTCCTTTATATGGAAGTCGGACGTTTCCATGTGGGGACCGCTATATTTTCTAGGAAGAGACAAGTTGTTTGAAGGAAAAGGAAGTATGCTGATTAAATTGAATGGAATAGTACAAGTTGTTAATAGTGAGAACGATCTTAAAATAGATGAAGCTACTATGCAGCGCTATATGGCTGAAATATGTTGGTTTCCTTCAGCAGCGATGGAATCTTACTTTCACTGGGAATCACTGGACGAACTAACTGCAAAAGCAAGCATGACCATTGACGATAAAACGGTTAGTGGTCTGTTTACCTTTTCTCCGGAAGGAGACCTTATAGCATTCGAGACAAAAAGATATATGGGTCAGGGAAAGAATACAAGCCTGGAAATTTGGCAGATACACAATTCATCATTTAAAATTTTTAACGGGATCAGGATACCTAATAAATCGGAAGTATCCTGGAAACTTGCGGAAGGTGATTTTCAATGGCTTCAGCTAGAAATCAGCGAGATCTACTATAATGATGAATTTGTTTACGAAACAGAATAAATAAATCTTATTGTATTGGTGGAAAGGATTAAGGTTTCTATCTTTACGGCCCTAAAAATATGCTATTAGGCCCACGTGGTGAAATTGGCAGACACGCTACCTTGAGGGGGTAGTGTTCGCAAGGACGTGCTGGTTCGAGTCCAGTCGTGGGCACCAAAAACCGCTTTTCTTTGATCATTTCGAAGATTGGCGGTTTTTTATTTTGGCGATGCCTTCAATTCCCTATTTTAGTTCTTTCAAGCATTACCTAGATCCTGAGTTGAATTATGGGAAAAAGCATTCTAATTATTGGCGGTGGTATCGTAGGGCTAAGTTGCGCCTACTTTCTACAAAAAGAGGGAAACCAGGTTACCGTAATTGATAAATCCGCAATGGACGGTGGGGCGTCATATGTAAACGCAGGATATCTAACACCCAGCCATATTATACCACTAGCTTCTCCCGGTATGATGGCAAAGGGTCTAAAATGGATGTTCAACAGCAGTAGTCCTTTTTATATGAAGCCCAGGTTAGATCCCGATTTTATTAAATGGGCCTGGGCCTTTAACCGATCCTCTACCAAAGCTAATGTGGAGAAAGCGATTCCTCTTATCAAAGACATCAATCTTCTAAGCAAGGAACTTTATAGTGATATGCACGATTCAGGAGAATTGGGAGATTTTCAGCTGGAAAAAAAAGGTCTTCTCATGTTATACAAAACGCAAAAGGAGGGAAATCATGAAAAAGAAGTAGCCAGACGTGCAGCAGATGAAGGCCTCGAAGTAACAGAACTTACGCGTGCAGCCTTAGATAAACTCCAACCCAATTTAAACAAGGATATTCTAGGTGCCGTCCACTATCAATGTGATGCCCATACCTCCCCCAATGAGATCATGGCACAACTTAAAGGTTACCTAAAAAAAGCTGGAGTTGTTATTCAGACCAAGGAGGAAGTGCTACGATTTGAGTTTAATAAAACTAAGATCGCCAAGGTGATCACAAGCAATGCTATATATTCCCCGGACGAGATTGTCCTTGCAAGTGGTTCCTGGACCTCCGGTCTGGCAAAAGCTCTTGGGATGCGTCTGCTTCTAGAGCCAGGCAAAGGATATCGGATAAATGTAAAAAGACCAATAGGAATTACTCTTCCTGCCATCCTTATGGAAGCTAAGGTAGCGGTAACACCTATGCGAAATTTCACGCGATTTGCCGGCACCATGGAACTTTCGGGAATTAATCATATCATTCGTAAGGAGAGGGTAAAAGCAATTGCCAAAGCAGCCGAAAATTATTATGACAATATTCATATAACAGATGAAGAAATTGAAGAGGCCCAGTGTGGGTTGCGACCTGTTTCCCCAGATGGTCTGCCCTACATTGGTAGGGTTTCAAAAATAAAAAATCTGACTATTGCCACCGGCCATGCTATGATGGGCTGGAGCCTTGGACCTGCCACCGGCAAACTGGTATCTGAAATAATTTCAGAAAAACCTTTATCAATGCCTATAGAGGGATTTCATCCCGAAAGACGGTTTTAAGTAGTGATTATTTTGTGCGGATATTTTTGTATCCCACAACATCCTTCATATCTAAATGAAGTATATCTATTATTATTCGCAAATGGACACTTGAGACTTGTATTATCCTCATATTTTTAGTCCGGTTTCACTAAATAAGCTAAAATTTTAACGTTCCTATTAGAATGTTACATTTCAAAAATTGTAAATTTGTTTAATCTTTATAGATATATAATGAACAATGTAAAGAAATTTTTTAGCATTCGGGATCTCGAGAACCTATCTGGCATTAAGGCTCATACCATACGAATATGGGAAAAAAGATACGATCTTTTGGCACCTGAGCGCACTTCAACAAATATACGGACGTATAGTTTAGCGAGTTTACAAAAACTGTTAAACATAACACTACTCTATAATAGTGGATATAAGATCTCCAAGATCGCTAAAATACCAGAAGGTGAATTACCAGTAGTTGTTAGGGAATTGGTGGCCCAAAGCAGCACAAAGAACCATGCGATCAATGCATTTAAACTTGCTATGATCAATTTTGATCTTTCCCTATTTCAGAAAACATATACAAGTTTATTGACCGATAGGTCTTTTAGGGAGATTTTTTGGGAAGTTTTTATTCCCTTATTGACAGAATTGGGTTTATTATGGCAGACAGATACCATAAGTCCGGCACATGAACACTTTATTAGTAATCTAATCAAACAAAAGATCTATACGAGCACTGAAAAGATACAGGCCATTGAGCCAACAAGGCAAGATAAGGTTTTTGTCCTCTTTCTTCCGGAAAATGAGGTCCATGAATTAGGACTATTATTTATAAATTACGAGTTATTATTACGTGGCTATAAGACTATCTATCTGGGTCCAAGCATGCCTTTAGATTCTCTTACAGATCTTGAGAAGTATTATAAAAACCTGCACTTCCTTTCCTATTTTACCGTAAACCCAACCAAAGATGGTTTGGAACAATATATTGAGGATTTTAATACATTATTAAGTCCATCCGGAAATTCCAAGCTCTGGATATTAGGCAGGCAAACAGAATTTATAGAAAATAAGAGCTTGCCGGAACATATCAGGTCCTTTGAGTCGGTTGAACATCTTTCAGCAGCTCTTTAAATAGTTAAAATAAAAAGGTATATCCTCCTATCATGAGTAAAAAAGTAGTGATCATCGGATCTGGGTTTTCCTCCCTGTCGGCCGCTTGTTATCTGGCCAAAGCGGGTTTTGATGTAGCTGTATATGAAAAAAACAAAACAGTGGGTGGAAGAGCCGGACAGTTGGTTAAAGAAGGCTTCACTTTTGATATTGGCCCCAGTTGGTATTGGATGCCCGATATTTTTGAACGTTTTTTTAATGATTTTGGTAAAAGTACCGCTGATTACTACGAGTTGGATAAACTGAGTCCGGCCTATAAGATCTTCTTTTCAGATGATGTGATCACAATTGGTGACAGTATGGATAAGATCTGTGAGGAATTTGAACGGATTGAAGCCGGGAGTTCTGTCTATTTAAGGAAATTCATTGCAAAGGCACAGGATAATTATGACATCGCAATCAATAAAATTGTATACCGGCCGGGATTATCTCCATTCGAACTTATAACTAAAGATACAGCACTAAGGGTAGATCAGTTCTTTAAAACTATAAGTGGTCAGGTTCGCAAAAAATTTAAAAACCCTAAACTGATAGCCACTCTGGAGTTTCCGGTATTGTTTCTTGGTGCAAAGCCCAGCAAAACCCCATCATTCTATAGTTTTATGAACTTTGCAGATTTTGGCCTTGGGACCTGGCACCCCAAAGGTGGCATGTACAAGATCATTGAAGGAATGAAAAGTCTGGCCGAAGAACTAGGCGTAGGTATCCATACGGGACAGGCGGTTGAAAAGATCTTTGTTGACAAGGGACGCGCAACCGGGATCAATGTAAATAATACCTCGATAAAAGCAGATTTCATTCTTTCGGGGGCAGACTATCATCATTCAGAAACCTTGTTAGATCCTGAATATCGCCAGTATTCAGAAGCCTATTGGGATTCCAAGACATTTGCTCCGTCCTCTCTCCTGTTCTATGTGGGTTTCAATAAGAAATTACAAAATATAGAGCATCACAACCTTTTCTTTGATACTGATTTTGAAAGACATGCCGAAGAGATCTATGATAGGCCCAAATGGCCCACAGAACCTTTGTTCTATGCGAATTTTCCTTCGGTCACAGATAAGAGTATGGCACCTGAAGGGTGCGAAACCGGCTTCTTCCTGGTACCCATTGCTCCAGATTTGGATGATACACCTGCTCTGCGCCAACAATACTTTGATGTCATCTTAAAGCGCCTCGAACAGCGTACCAATCAAAAAGTAGAAAATAATATTATATTTAGAGAGTCCTTCTGTGTCAATGATTTTAAGGAACAGTACAATTCCTATAAAGGCAACGCGTATGGAATGGCTAATACCTTATTACAAACTGCCTTTCTAAGACCGGGTCTTAAAAGTAAAAAAGTAAAGGATCTGTATTTTACAGGACAATTAACTGTTCCGGGGCCTGGTGTACCGCCATCCCTGATTTCGGGAAAATTAGTATCCGAACTCATTGAACAAAAAAAGTAACCATTAACCTATGAAAACTATTTTCGACAACGTTTCATATGAATGCAGTAAGATCGTAACACAGTCTTACAGTACTTCATTTGCGCTGGCTACAAAAATGCTTGCCCCTTCTATTCGCAAGGATATTTATAACATCTACGGATTTGTGCGTTTTGCTGATGAAATTGTAGATAGCTTTCATGAATACAATAAAAAAGAGCTTTTTAACGCCTTTGAAAAAGAGCTCTATAATAGCCTGGAGAACAAAATTAGCCTAAATCCAATTCTTAATTCTTTTCAGCACACCTATCATCAGTATGCATTTCCACGACATCTGGTAGAGTCCTTTATGAAGAGCATGCGTATGGACCTGGAAAAACAGGTGTACGCCACACAGGCAGAATTCGAGGAGTATATCTATGGTTCAGCCGATGTGGTGGGACTAATGTGCCTACGTGTTTTTGTGAATGGAAATGACGAAGAATACGAAACACTAAAACAATCGGCAATGGCTCTGGGATCTGCCTTCCAAAAAGTGAATTTCTTACGGGACCTGAAAGCAGATTATGAATGTTTGAATAGATCGTATTTTCCAAACACTAATCTGCTGCAGTTGGATGAGGCCTCAAAAAACAGAATAGTAGAAGAAATAAAAGCTGATTTTCTTAAGGGTTATGAAGGAATAGTAAACTTGCCAAATGATGCTAAATTTGGGGTGTATACCGCATATAAATACTATTATCAACTCCTGAGAAAACTTGAAAAAACTCCTTCTATGGAAATTAAAAATGCGAGAATACGGGTACCCAACTATCAGAAATTTGGCTTGCTTGCTAGCTCGTATGTAAACTATAAATTAAATTTGGTATAAATATTTTATGATGAAGATTGCACTCTGGTTCCTTATTTTTATTTCCACTTTCAGCATTATGGAATTCATGGCCTGGTTTACCCATAAATATATCATGCATGGTTTTTTATGGAGTCTACACAAGGATCATCATAAAAAGGATCACGATTCCTGGTTTGAAAGGAATGATGCCTTTTTTATTTTTTATGCTGTAGTAAGCATGGGCTTTATATTGCTGGCAAACACCAGTGATTTTTGGATTGGATATCCTATAGGTTTTGGTATTATGGCCTATGGTGCTGCGTATTTTTTGGTACACGATATTTTTATACATCAGCGATTCAAAATATTCCGTAATGCTAACAATTGGTATGCGCGGGGAGTAAGACGAGCCCATAAAATTCATCACAAGCACCTTGGCAAGGAAAAAGGAGAATGTTTTGGAATGCTTTTCGTTCCTTTTAAATATTTCAAGAAATAATATTTATCTGAGCTTGCACTTTTATTCTTTCAATAGAGTATCAAGTAATTCTCTTACCGAGTTACTATTCCAATTGTAAGACCCAGTTTTAGCCATTTCAATAACACCATTTTTGCTAATGATATAGGTAGCGGGAATACTACCGTGATAAAAGAGTTTGGGAGTTAGTCCATGTTCAAAGTAGACTGGAATATCATAGCCCTTCTTTGTAAGAAATGTGGCTACCCTATTCTGTTTATCTCGTGCAACAAATAGAAACGTAACCTTATCACCGTATACATTATATAATTTTTGGAGATCGGGCATTTCTTCAACACATGGAGGACACCAAGTGGCCCAAAAGTTAATAAAAATAACATCACCCTTATAAGACTCCAGATTTAATAGTTCGCCTTCAAATGACTTCAGGGTCCAATCGTATTCATCAACAATTTCCTTTTCTCGTTGTATTAAAGGAACGGAGTTGTTAGATAAAAGTCTGTTGGAATATTTTATCACATAGAATTCCAATGGCGTAAAGAAGATTAGAGCCATAAACAGGCCTAAACCAAGTATAATTATATAAGACCAACGTTTTAAATTCATTTTTCATTTAATAGTTTCTCCATCAAGGTAAAAACTGTCTTGTTATCCCAATCTTTTATGGCATGTTCTTCTGCTACCACAAATCCCTTTTTATCAACGATATAAGTTCCTGGTGGGGGTAATACCGGCAATGCAGATTTATCGCCAATAATAAGATAGGTTACAGGAAAATTGTACTCATTCTCCTCCATATATTCCCTTACCGGCGCTTGTTCCTCATTGGTGATAATATAAAAATCTACCTTTCCCTTAAAGGTATCATAGAGGTTTTGAATACTATTCAGCTGTGCATCTGAAGGCAGGCTCCAGGAAGCCCAAAAATTGATAAAAACCACCTTCCCTTTTGAAGGGCTAAAGTTAAAAATATTCCAATCTGCATCTTTTAGACGCCAGTCATAGTCTGTTATTTGTTTCCTTTTACCTATCGGAATTTCAGAAGGGGTCCCCGAAAAAATACGGTTTAATAAGATCTTACTATGGTACCCCAGAGGAGTGACAAAAAAAGAAAGAATAAAAGCCATAATAAGGAGATTAAGAACCGTCTTTTTTTTAATGGCCATCTAGTAAGGATCTTTTTTACAATTCAATATTCTGTGATTTTTTAAGCAACGTCTTTTACGACCTACACTAGGCGGCATTCTCCTTTTTTATGACGTTTAATGCAGACCCTTCTCTAAACCAGGCGATCTGTTGTAAATTATAAGTGTGGTTTACCTTGATGACCTCTTTTGAGCCGTCCTTATGTACTAACTCGATGGTCAATGGCGTATCTGGAGCAAAATCCTGAATATCGATGAAATTAAAGGTGTCATCTTCCTGAATTTTATCATAATCATTTTCATTTGCAAAGGTCAGCCCCAACATCCCTTGTTTCTTAAGATTGGTCTCATGGATCCTGGCAAATGATTTTACCAGCACAGCGGCAACACCCAAATGCCTTGGTTGCATAGCTGCGTGCTCACGAGATGACCCCTCTCCGTAATTATGGTCGCCTACAACAATAGTTTTGATTCCCTTGGCCTTATAAGCCCTTTGTGTATCTGGCACCCCACCGTATTCTCCGGTTAGCTGATTCTTAACGAAATTGGTTTTTTTATTGAAAGCATTTATCGCTCCAATAAGGGTATTATTGGCAATATTGTCTAAATGTCCGCGGTAGCGCAACCATGGTCCGGCCATAGATATATGGTCTGTAGTGCACTTCCCAAAAGCCTTGATCAACAATTTCATTCCCTGCAGACTTTCATTGGTGATTGGCAAGAAAGGTTCTAGCAACTGCAGCCTTTCTGAATCTGTTGCTACCTTAACTACTACACTGCTTCCATCACTATCTGGTGCTACATATCCGGCATCTTCCACTGCAAAACCTTCAGGGGGAAGTTCATAGCCTCTTGGTTCATCTAGCTTAACCTCTTGGCCGTCTTCATTGATCAATGTATCTGTGATGGGATTAAAATCTAATCTCCCTGCAATGGCAATAGCTGTGACTAATTCCGGTGATCCTACAAAAGCCAGGGTATTGGGATTTCCATCTGCCCTTTTCGCAAAATTTCGATTAAATGAATGAACAATAGTATTCCTTGGGCCATTGGCCGCTTTGTCCCCATAACGATCCCACATTCCTATACATGGACCGCAGGCATTGGCAAAAACTGTTGCTCCAATTTTATTAAATGTATCAATTAAGCCATCCCTTTCAATGGTGTAACGCACCAATTCTGAACCGGGAGTAATAGTAAACTTAGACTTTGTTTTTAAATTCTTATCAGTTACCTGCTTGGCAAGAGAAGCTGCCCGGGAAATATCTTCGTAGGAGGAGTTTGTACATGAACCAATTAGACCTACTTCTACATTCAAAGGCCAGTCGTTAGCCTTTGCTGCCTCAGCCATCTTAGAGATAGGTGTAGATAAATCTGGCGTAAAAGGTCCGTTTAAGTGAGGTTCTAGTTCTGTTAAATTGATCTCAATAACCTGATCAAAGTACTTTTCAGGCTCCTGATAAACTTGGGGGTCTGCTGTTAAATACGCAGCCACTTTATTTGCTGCATCGGCTACATCTGCACGATCTGTACCCCTTAAATAGCGATCCATAGATTCGTCATATCCAAAAGTTGAAGTAGTAGCTCCAACTTCAGCACCCATGTTGCAAATGGTTCCTTTTCCGGTACAGGACATAGATGTTGCCCCTTCGCCAAAGTATTCTATGATGGCCCCTGTTCCTCCTTTAACTGTGAGGATATCTGCCACTTTAAGGATCACATCCTTAGGAGCTGTCCATCCAGATAATTTTCCTGTTAGTTTTATCCCAATGAGTTTTGGGAATTTCAATTCCCATGCCATCCCGGCCATGACGTCAACAGCATCTGCGCCGCCAACACCAATAGCTACCATTCCTAATCCACCAGCATTTACAGTATGAGAATCTGTTCCTATCATCATCCCTCCAGGAAATGCATAATTCTCTAAAACAACCTGGTGAATAATACCGGCTCCCGGCTTCCAAAAGCCTATGCCATATTTATTGGAAACTGATTCCAGAAAATCGAAAACCTCATTACTAGTTTGATTGGCCCTTTTAAGATCTGCAACTGCACCTACTTTTGCCTGTATCAAATGATCGCAATGCACAGTTGTTGGCACGGCAACTTTGGGCTTGCCTGCATGCATAAACTGCAATAAGGCCATTTGAGCGGTAGCATCCTGACAAGCTACCCGATCCGGAGCAAAATCCACATAATCTTTTCCACGCTTTAAAACGGTTGAGGGAATCTCTTCCCATAGATGTGAATAGAGTATTTTTTCCGAAAGGGTAAGCGGCTTTCCGACCAATTCACGGGCTTTGTCAACCCTTTCTGTCATCTTGGAATAGACGCTTTTTATCATGTCAATATCGAATGCCATCGTATACTTGTTTATTAATTATTAATCTCCCAAAGATAGAAAATTTAAAAGGGTTAATGAAACCTTTTTGAGGGGCTTAAAAAGTATTATCGACACCGTAAAAGAGCAGATACCTAATTATCAAAAAAGGATAATTATTTGCTTGAAATAAGAATATTGAAAACTGAAGTCTAATTTAATTCTATAATTGGAGCAAATTTCAAAGGCATCTAAATAGCTCCCAGATCCCTTACAGCAAATGATTAATGATATCTTCCTCACTAATTCCTTCAGCTTCTGCCTTGTAGTTTTTAATGATTCGATGACGGAGAATACCCATGGCGACGGCTTGCACATCTTCTATATCCGGAGAAAATTTACCCCCAACGGCAGCATGTGCCTTTGCACCCATAACCAAATTTTGAGATGCTCTGGGGCCTGCTCCCCAATCCAGAAACTGATTGATATATTCAGACGATGTTGGGGTGCCGGGTCGAGTGCTATTTACTAGTTTAACAGCATACTCCACTACATTATTGGGTACAGGGATCCTTCGGACCAAATGTTGTACCGCAAGTATTTCTTCTGCGTTAAAAAGTGCGTTAATGGACACCTCTTCATCATTTGTAGTTTCCTTTACAATTCGAACTTCTTCTTCCAGGGAAGGGTATTTCAACTCTATGGCAAACATAAAACGATCTAATTGCGCCTCAGGAAGCGGATATGTCCCTTCTTGCTCAATAGGGTTTTGGGTAGCCAACACAAAGTAAGGTGCAGCCAACTGGTGCCTCTCTCCGGCTATGGTCACTGCTTTTTCCTGCATTGCCTCCAATAAAGCGGCCTGTGTTTTTGGAGGGGTTCGGTTAATCTCATCTGCCAGAATAATATTCGCAAAAATAGGTCCCTTGATGAATTTAAAAGTGCGGTTCTGATCTTAAGACCTCGCTTCCCAATATATCGCTTGGCATTAGGTCTGGGGTGAATTGAATTCTCTTAAAATCGAGACCCAATGTCTGGGCAATGGTGTTTACCATTAAGGTTTTAGCTAGACCGGGAACCCCGATCAGCAAAGAATGCCCCCCTGTATAAATTGATAATAGAATTTGGTTTACGACCTCATGCTGGCCAATAATGACCTTTGCTATTTCCTTTTTTAATGCAAGGTGTTTTTGCCCTAGCGCTTCAATGGCCTTTACATCTGACATATATTATTTCTTGACCCAATTATTTGCAAAGTCGCACGACTTATTAGCCGCATTGACACTAACGTAGGTATCCTTTATATGCTCATCCATCCATTCTTTAATTGCGTTGTACTGCTTTTCTCTGAGTGCTAATTCCTGGATCTTGAGATAATCTTTGGCAAAATCTGCCTCGTGTTCATCATACCTGTTGGTAACCTTTAATATCTTGTATTTAGGAGGGCCTCCTCTGGGGTCGGCCTCTAACAAAGGATAAGAAATCTCTTCATCTTTTAAGTTCCTTACCTGATTGTATAGGGTTGGATCCATTTTGGTCAATTCAAAACGCGAATCGAAATTAATAGGATTTCGCAACAAGCCTCCATCAAATTTGGTTTCCTTTTTCATCCGAAAAATTCAGCGCTGCCTCCGCAAATGTATATTTACCTTCAATGATCTGTTTTCGAATGGAATCTAATTCGATTTTTGCAGCATCAACAGCTGCTTGCGGTATTTCAGGTTGTATGAGAATATGTCTGAGATCTAGCTCCTGACCCCTAACTTTTTCAACAAAAATAATATGGTAACCAAAAGTAGTTTCAAAGGGTTCTGATATCTCACCTTCCTGCAAACTAAAGGCCACATCCTTAAATTCTTTTACAAAAGGTGTTTGCCGTGTCATGCTGTAAAATCCTCCCTTCGATTTAGAGCCTGGGTCTTGTGAGTACAAGATGGCCTTCACACTAAAACTTGCGTCATTGTCTTCCACATCAGCCTTGATCTCAGCTAATTTATTGATCACTTTTTGCTTTTCCTCCTCTGGGATCTCCGGGGTCTTCACTATCTGCGAGATCTCCAATTCAGCTCCGAAGACAGGTTTTTCATCTGCCGGAATATTTCTGAAAAATTGGCGTACTTCCTCTGGTGTCACCTGGATCTCACTTACTATTTTCTGCTGCATTTTCTCAGACAGCATACGAAGTTTGTTAATGGTATAGAGTTCTTCCCTAAAGTCTTCAACGGTTTCTTTTTTGTAGAATTCCAAAACCTTGTCCATAGAACCAACTTGCTGCACTAATTGTTGAATTTGACGATCACTTGTAGCATTCACCTCATCATCGGATACCAGAATACTATCTTGTACCGCCTGATGCGCGTATAATCTATCTTCCATTAGTTTTCCAAGCAAACTGCAATGAGTGATATCTTCAACAGAGGCTCCCTGACTTCGAAGATCGATCAAGGTTTTCTCAATATCAGAATCTAGGATAACATAATCCCCGACCACGGCAGAAATGCCGTCTAACTTTACTTTTTTAAAGTTATTCACCGTATCTGTCTTGGGCGTCATTTCCGCCTGCATAGTTTCTTCAGGCAGGTCGGGAGTATTTTCCTCCTGAGCCTTTACACCCATTGCCATCACTGTAAAAAGCAATAGGCCCAGTACATTTTTATTTCTCTTTCTCATAGATCTCAAATTCATTTCGTTTTACGGCCTCATCCAGGATCTCCGTTTCCAGACTGCGCATAAACTCCAATTTCCTCCTGTTTAGTAGTACCTGTCTGATAGTGGGTTTAATATAAGTTAAAGGGGCTATTTCATTAATATTCCGCACCTCAGCTATCTTCCCCAAATATACCCCTACAGAGTCCTCCAATTCAAAAAATTGTGATTTTTTTAAGTATCGTTCCTCATTTTCGAATGTTAAAGGAGGTATTTCTTGTATAATTCTCGAAACAGTGATCCACAAAGAATCATTAAAATTGAGTTTGGTGAATTGCACGCCTATAGAATCCAGAAAGACCTTATCTTCTTCGCCAAAGCGCTTTAACCTTTCAATCACCTCATTCTTATTTAAGAATTGCTTGGGTAACTGTACAAAACGCAATTGAACTAATTTTTCTTTTAAGATAAAATTCTCTTTTTCTTCCTCATAAAATCGTTGAAGTTGCGAATCTGTTATGGTGGTATCCTCACCTCTCAGAACCAATGCTTCTTTGTAAGCTCTCGTGAAAAGATCTATTCTGTAATTTGCTACCAATCGTTCAAAGACTGCGATCTCTTCTTCGGTCAGATTTATCTGTGCCTTTGAAAAGAGCAATTGCTTGATCGCCCAATTATTGATGTAATTTGTCACAAGAGAAGTGCTGTCTTGCTGATTTAAGGGAGAGCTTAGTAAGGATTCAATATCTTCTTTGTACAGAAAAGCATCTCCTACCCTGGCCAGCGGCTCAGAATCTGGTTCCTTCTTAAAGAGACCGTCACAGGAACTAACCAATACTACTAGAAGTAAGGTTCCACTAAGTGCGGAAACTCTAAATAGATTCTTTAAGGGAGAAATCATTCCGCAAAATTAAGAATTCGAATTTCCTGAACAAGTAATACACTGATTGATTAACAGATTTTTAATAGGCAGTTCTGTTATTTTAGTACCTTAGAGGGTGTCATTCTTGTAGAGTCATGAAATATATCACAGAAATTACCATACACTTGCCTCTTTCCGAATTTGTTAGGAAATTAGACAATCCGGACAATATGAAGCACTGGCAAAAAGATCTGATATCCTATAAGCAACTTATAGGGAACCCGGGGGAGGAAGGGGCGCAAATGGAACTTATTTACAAAATGGGCAAACGTGAATTGATCCTCATAGAAACGATCTTAAAACGAAATATGCCCCATGAGTTCCACGCAACCTATGATGCAAAAGGCGTACATAATATTCAGAGGAACTATTTTAAAGCCATAGATGAGAATACAACCAAATGGATCTCAGAATCGCAATTCCAGTTTAACGGGACTTTTATGAAATTAATGGCATTCTTTTTGCCCGGCACGTTTAAAAAGCAATCATTAAAGTATTTAAAGGACTTTAAAGCCTTTGCGGAGGAGGGAACTTCCTTGTCGCAATCTTAAATTGAACTACATTGAGTCGAAAAATTAAATTATTATGGGATTTTCGCGGGCCAGACGCCAGTGAAACTGCCAAGCATCACGCACGCCATTTGGCCGACTTTGTTAAAAAAGAATCCTTGGCATTGAACATCACCGGATATAAGGATCTAACGGAAATGCACTCTGTAGCCTATATGGTGGTAGAAGAAATAAAAATGATCCAGATACGAGACGCACTTTTGCCTCATAGAGGAGAGGTATATGAGGAAGAAATTACCTAATTAAGCAATGACATCTTTTCTAAGTATAGGAGTGAAAATACGTAAGGCTAGGACCTCTATCTTGCCAGTAGTAATTATTTGCTTCCTCTTTTTGAGTTGTGCCAGCACCATTGTGGAAATTGATCCTTTAGACAGAGCTTTGGCATCTAAAGACCCAAGGATACGAAATGTAATGGATCATCCTGAACCGCACGAACTGCAGATCCGGTTTACCAGGATCTTCCGGGAAAAGAATAGTGTGAGCTTTACCGATTATGATTTTCAAATAGATCGCAAAAGGTATTTTTATCCGGCTAGCACAGTGAAATTTCCCATCGCAGTGATGGCTCTGGAAAAACTGAATGGCTCTGATGGCCTTACTACCCAAACCAAATTTTATGTAGAAGGAGATACACTTGAAACCACATTTGGCAAGGAAATAATAAAAATTTTTGCAATAAGTGATAATGACGCCAACAATCGTTTGTTAGAATTTCTTGGGCAAGATGCCATTAATAAGGGATTTATTTCTAAGAGCATTGGTCATGCCAGAATTGCGCATCGGCTTTCGGTACCCAATGCAGATGATGTGACTACCAAACCTCTGGTGATCTATCTGAATGACAGCACCACCACTAGTCTTGAAGGAAGTACAAACACTCCTGCCGAACCACTTACATTGAACGGAATTACGAAAGGAATTGGCTACTATGAAGGTGATTCACTTATTGATCAACCCTTTAATTTTAGTCTTAAGAACTACTATCCTATAGAGACCCAACACGGGGTTTTAAAAAGGATCATCTTTCCAATGAGTTTCCCGGAAAAAGAACGATTTAATATTAGTCCATCGCAGCGACAGTTTTTGCTGAATGCTATGAAGATACTCCCAAAAGAGGCCGGCTACAACCAGGAGGAATACTATGATAGTTATGGTAAATTTCTGCTATTTGGAGATTCAAAAGAGGCTATACCTTCCAATATTAAGATCTATAATAAGGTAGGGTATGCCTATGGTACCCTTACCGAATGCGCCTATATCCATGATGAAAAGAACAAGGTAGAATTTATGGTAACCGCTACCATTCTGGTAAATTCTGATGGAATATTCAATGATAATGTCTATGAGTATGACGAGATTGGGATCCCCTTTCTGGATGCTCTGGGAGATGAACTTTATAAAATAGAGAAGAACAGAAAACGATAGAACAATGGAATCGCTCGGCTTTGATGCTTTTACTAAAAAGATCTTTATAAATGCCCCAAGAGAAAAGATATACTGGTGCTGGGGAACCGCAGACGGAATTTCTTCCTGGTTTTTAAGCAGTGCTTTGTACAAAACCAAAAAAGGAGTACAGCGAGCTTCTAATTCTTTGATAGAGGCCGGAGACACCTATACCTGGAAATGGCATAACTGGGACGGAGAAGAAACAGGGTAAGATACTAATGGCCAATGGCACAGATCAGATCGAATTTTCATTTGCAGGTCATTGTAAGGTAACCGTTACCCTGCAAGAAGAAGAAAATAATGTACTGGTGATATTGAAACAAAGCAATATACCGACAGATGAAAAAAACAAAATGAACATTCATGTAGGTTGCAGTAATGGCTGGAGCTTTTGGCTGGCGAATCTCAAGGCCTTTTTAGAACACGGTATCTTGTTGAATGAAACAAAAATGGATCTAAAAAAGATCCCATTGGCGAGCTTTCAATTCGTAAATATGTGACCTTTAAAATATAATTTCTAAACTTTAATACTATGAAGAATATCTGTGCGATCATCATCCTGGTCTTTTTACTAAGTAGCTGTGGAAATGATAAAGAAACAAAAACCCTGGAGCCCGAAACAGTAGATTCTATTTCCAATCCGTATTCCGCAAAGGATAAAAAACTGGAGGTGTACACCACAGCAAGTGAAACCGATTTACGTCTCAGCAAGACAGAAAATCTATCTTTTGCAGCATGCCAGGCAGCCGCTAGAAAATGAAGTTTCCATTTTTGTCAATCCGAATAAAACATTTCAAACATTCCTGGGAATTGGAGGAGCAATTACAGATGCTTCCGCAGAGGTATTTGCTAAATTGCCTGATGAGAAGCAAGAAGAATTTTTAAACGCATATTATGATAAAGAAAAAGGAATTGGATATTCCCTTGTCGAACACCATTCACAGTTGCGATTTTAGTAGTGGAAGTTTTACCTATATTGAAGAAGGTGATAAAGACTTGAAGACCTTTATCATTGATCATGATCAAACATATAGAATCCCAATGATAAAAAAAGCGATTGAAGCTGCTGGAGGAGCTTATTGCTTTATGCCAGTCCCTGGAGTCCTCCTGCCTTTATGAAGGACAATAATAATATGCTGCAAGGTGGAAAACTACTTCCGGAATATTTCGATGCTTGGGCTCTTTACTATACTAAGTTTATCAAAGCATATGAGGCAGAAGGAATGCCGATTTGGGGAATTACCATTCAAAATGAGCCAATGGCGGTACAACGCTGGGAGTCTTGTATTTATACGGCAGAAGAAGAACGTGATTTCTTAAAGAATCACCTTGGACCCATCATGGAACGAGAAGGACTGGGCGATAAAAAAATTGTAGTTTGGGATCATAACAGAGACCTAATTAACCATCGGGCGAATACAATTTTTGAAGACCCTGATGCAGCAAAATATGCATGGGGAATAGGTTTTCACTGGTACGAAACGTGGGCTGGAGGTGAGCCAATGTTCTCGAATCTGGGAGAACATAAAAGAATCTTTTCCTACTAAAAATCTTTTATTCACCGAAGGATGTCAGGAAGGATTTAGATCAGACAGATACCAGTATTGGCAAACGCAGAACGTTATGGCCGATCTATGATCAATGATTTCAATAATGGAACAGTTGGTTGGACAGATTGGAATATCTTGTTAAACGAAAAGGGTGGGCCCAATCACGTTGGTAATTTCTGTTTTGCACCTATTCATGGAGATGTAACGGCGAATTTGATCTATACACCATCCTACTATTATATTGGTCACTTTTCAAAATTTGTCAGACCAAATGCATTGCGCGTAAGCACTGTTAGCAGCAGAAGTGTCTTGCTAAGCACTTCATTTATCAACGAGGATTCCTCCCTGATTACTGTTGTGATGAATCCGGGAGATCAGGCAATCTCATATCAGTACTATGTTGGATCAGAAGCTACCATGATAAATATACCACCTCATGCAATGCAAACCCTGCGAGTTCTATGAGCGGGAATAGAAGGGTCCTTATTTGTTGTTTAGTTGCTGCAATTATTGCATTTGGTTGTAAAAATAAAAAGGAGGATGAGGCCCTAGTACGAATAGCAGTTGCTGCCAATATGCAGTACGCAATAAAAGAATTGGCTGTTCAGTTTGAGAAAGATACAGGCTATACATGCGAGGTGATCTTAGGTTCTTCCGGGAAGTTATTTGCTCAGATCAAGGAAGGCGCTCCCTATGACCTGTTCCTTTCGGCCGATCTAACATATCCTGAAGCACTTCACGCTATGAATCTAACCTACGAACCTCCCAAGATATATGCCTATGGAACCTTGGTACTTTGGAGCTATAGCCCATCATTAAATCCTTCTCTGGAAGTTTTACAAACAGACAGTGTTCGGCATATTGCCCTGGCCAATCCTAAGACCGCGCCTTATGGCAAGGCGGCCATAGAAGTGCTTAATTACTATGGATTATCTACATCCTTACAAGATAAATTGGTATTTGGTGAAAGTATTGGGCAGACAAACCAATTTATCACCTCAGGAGCTGCAGACATTGGATTTACTGCCCAATCTGTTGTTGTGAGCGAGGCAATGAATAAGAAAGGTCGGTGGATACGGATCAACGAGTCAGCCTACACGCCTATGCCACAAGGAGTGGTAATAATAAAAAGTAAAATACCCAAAAAGCAAGGGGCTCAGGCCTTTTATGAGTATCTTTTTTCTTCAGAAGGTAAAGACATCTTACAAAAATTTGGATATTCGGTGCATGAATAGAATAGAGGGGCATATTGAGTATCTTGAAGTTTGGGGCGATCTTACCCTGGTCACTGTTCTGGTAACAGGAGATATTAGAATAAAGGCAATTGTGATTGATACTCCTAAAAGTGCACCCTATCTGGAAAAAAAGAAAAAGGTAGTTATTCTTTTTAAAGAAACAGAAGTTGTGATCGGGGATCACAGCGATCATAAGGTGAGTTTACAAAACAGAATGCCAGGCACCCTCGAATCCTTAGAACAAGGTCAGCTGCTAAGTTGTCTTACGGTACAAACCGCTGCAGGAACTATTCGTTCAACCATTAGTTCCGCTGCCGTTTTATCATTAAAATTAAAGCCTGGTATGCAAATCATAGCCATGGTAAAATTAAATGAAGTAATGTTATCGCCATTATGAATTGGGAACCACTGCTTTTAACCTTTGAACTGGCATTTACTACCACCCTTGCCTTGTTGGTAGTTTCCATTCCGTTGGCCTATTGGCTTTCCAAAACCACCTCCAGAATTAAACCGATCATAGAAACCCTGGTTAGTATGCCCTTGGTACTACCTCCAACAGTACTTGGTTTCTATTTTTTAGTGGCCTTTAGTCCTAATAATGCCTTTGGTGAATGGTTAAATTCCTGGTTAGGCCTGCAATTGGTATTTTCCTTTGGAGGTCTTGTGCTTGCCTCTATGATCTATAGTCTGCCTTTTATGGTACAGCCCATACAGGCGGGATTGGCATCGCTCCCTTCATCATTATCAGAAGCGGCTGCCGTTATGGGGAAATCCCGAAATATCACCTTGCTAAAGGTCTTGCTTCCCAATATCAAAAAGTCTCTTTTAACGGGCATCGTATTGGCTTTCGCCCACACTGTTGGGGAGTTTGGTGTAGTTCTTATGATAGGCGGAAATATTCCGGGAAAAACAAGAGTGGCCTCTATTGCTATCTATGATGAAGTGGAAGCTCTAAACTATGAAGCAGCAAATTTCTATTCCCTGACATTATTTGCTATTACTTTTGGGATGTTGCTGGTGGTATACCTTATTAATGGAGGGTATTTAAAAAGATTTTGGAAATGATCAACCTAAGCTTTCAAAAGCATCTAAAGACCACAGAGGGATCCTTCGAGCTCAGCATCGATCTCGATATCCCAAAAGGTACTTTTGTTACTTTATACGGGCCTTCAGGTGCAGGTAAAACCTCCATTCTAAGGATTCTGGCTGGCTTATTGGTCCCAGACAAAGGGAGTATCATGGTAAATGATAACCTGTGGTACCATTCAGAAAGAAAGATCAATCTATCCCCACAAAAACGAAATATAGGCTATGTTTTTCAGGATTATGCCTTGTTTCCTAATATGACTGTGATAGAGAATTTGAAATTCGCACAAAGAAAAGACCAAACAAAGGATCTGATTCCTGAGCTTATGGAAGTTATGGAACTATCCAAACTGGAAAATAGATCTCCGGATACCCTTTCCGGTGGTCAGAAACAAAGGGCTGCATTGGCCAGAGCACTCGTACAACAGCCAGAGATACTTCTTCTGGATGAGCCCCTGGCGGCCTTAGATGCACAAATTAGTACTAAACTGCAGGACTATATTCTGCAAGCACATAATACTTATGGCCTTACTACCATCCTTGTGAGCCATGATCTTGGAGAAATAATGAAGCTTACAGATACCGTGGTCGTATTGGAGCAAGGGAGAATAAGCAAAGCGGGGGTGCCCCAGGATATTTTTATGAAAAAGGAATTAAGTGGTAAATTTCAATTTACAGGAACAGTATTGTCCATAGAAAAACAAGATGTCATTTATGTAGTAACCGTCCTTATTCATAATACTATAATTAAGGTAGTAGCCGATGCTACAGAAATAAAGGATCTCCATAATGGGGACCGTGTTGTGGTGGCATCCAAAGCATTTAATCCTGTGATCTATAAGGTTTCAGAAGGAGTTTAAAAAAATAATGCAATGACACTAAGTGATAACCCGGCACTTTTGCTAATTGACATACAATTAGGGTTGAATGATTTGGCTTATTACGGCGGACATAGAAACAACCCCCAGGCAGAGGAGCAGGCTGCTGAACTTCTTGCCTTTTGGAGAGCACATCAACTCCCTGTGATTTATGTGAAACACAACGGAACTCCGCCATCGCCCCTGGCTAAAGGTACTCCCGGAAACGATTTTAAAGAGATCATTAAACCTAATAAGGGAGAACCCATATTTGAAAAGGAAGTGAACAGTGCTTTTATTGGAACTGAACTAGATGCGTTCCTTAAAAAAGAAGGGATCAGGCATTTGGTCATGGTTGGCTTAACAACTGCCCATTGCGTCTCCTCCACTGCCCGCATGGCCGGGAATTTTGGGTATGACACCTATATTATTTCAGATGCTACAGCAACTTTTGATACCTTAGGAAGCGATGGTCAACGGTATGAAGCAGCGCTTGTGCATGATATTTGTCTTGCGAATCTAAAAAATGAATTTGCCACTATTTTAGATACAGCGAGTTTGTTAGATCTTTTGTAGTCCATAAAAAGTTATAAGATGATCCACAAATTAGGGAAGAAGTTTACGGATATTTTTCAAAGGAATATGCCAGATGCTTTTGTTTTTGCTCTAACCTTAACCCTTATTACCGGTATCCTGGCATTGCTTTGGGTAGATGTAACGCCCTTCAAGGTCTTAGAGTCGTGGTATGACGGATTCTGGATGTTGCTAGAGTTTGGTATGCAAATGGTTTTATTGGTGATCACAGGCTATTCTATTGCCTTGTCTCCCCTGATCAAAAGAGGGATCGATTTTTTGGCAAAAAAGTTAAATACTCCAGGACAAGTTTATCTTCTGGTGGTCTTTGTTGGTTCACTACTATGTATGATAAGCTGGGGATGGGTAGTTATTACTGCCGTCCTGGGCAGAGAACTGGCCCTTAGGATAAAAGGGATCAACTATCCTTTTCTAATTGCATGTGTCTATTTTTCACATATAGGATGGGTTACCGGATTATCGAGCTCTATTCCGCTGTTGTTGAACACTGAGGGGAATTTTATAATAGAGGCCGGCATATTGGAAACCACCATCCCTACTGTTCTAACTCTCGGATCCGGACTAAATATTGCCATATTGGTAAGTTTTGTGCTTATTGCGCCCGTTTTAATGCGCTTTCTCCTGCCAAAAACAAAAGATATACGAACCCTTGAAAATATGCTTGAGCCGGAGGCTCTACAAAACTCAGTTTCTATTCATGAAGAAGCTCGTTTACTAAAACTGCCCTATAAAGCGGTCTCAGATCTCATGAATAATAGTAGCCTCCTGCAATATATTATTGCCACCCTGGGGATTATCTACCTGGTATCTCATTTTAGTAGCAATGGCTTCGACCTGAATCTAAATATCATGATCTTTTTGTTCCTGATGTTGGGTTTATTTCTTCATCGAACGCCTATGCGCTATGTGCTCGCCATGAAAAGAGCCAGCGGAAATGTTTCCGGGATTTTGTTTCAGTATCCCTTCTATGCCGGAATAATGGGTATTATGATCTATACCGGATTAGGAGAACAACTTGCCTACTGGATGGCTTCAGTGGCCACTGTGGATACTATACCGTTTTTTTCCTTTTTGGCAGGAGGGGTCGTTAATTTTGCCATCCCCTCGGCGGGCGGTGAGTTTGCGGTCATTGGACCCGCAATCATAAAAGCCGTGCAGGAAATTGGGGCAGGCCTTCCCCCGGAAGAAATGACTGCTCTTATCTCACGTGCATCAATGTCTGTAGCCTATGGAGAAAGTCTTACCAACCTTATGCAACCATTTTTTTTATTACTGATCATTCCGATAATGGCAGTAGGAATAAAAATACAAGCGAGGGATATCATGGGGTATCTGGTGGTCCCATTTTTTATTCTCTTTATTGTGCAGGCAGCTTTAGTTAGCTGGTGGCCTCTTTAGACAATAGGAGCCACATTTACTATACATAGCATCCATTGTACATTTTATCAATGTGTGTAAACAAAAAAAGCACCGTGAGAACGGTGCTTTCCTTCAACAACCAACCAATTATTGTGGCATAACCACATCTTCGATTATATGAATCACCCCGTTTGAGGCCATCACATCTGTCTTAGCAATTTTGCTGTAGTTTCCATTAGCATCCATTAAGAAGATACCACCGTCTTTTTTGACAGCAGTAACTGTTCCTCCGTTCAGAGTAGTGAGAGAAGCTTTTCCATTACCCTTTGCCAAGGCATTAACAACGTCTGTAGCTGTGATTCTTCCAGCTACTACATGATAGGTTAAGATAGCAGCTAACTTTTCCTTGTTCTCTGGTTGTAATAAAGAATTTAATGTATTAGCATCAATTTTAGCAAATCCAGCATTGACTGGGGCAAATACTGTAAACGGTCCGTCACCTTGTAAAGCACCAACCAGGTCTGCTGCCTTTAAAGCAGTTACTAATGTTGAAAAATCATCTACAGAGACCGCGATGTCCACGATATCCTGAGAATTGTTTTGAGCATTTACTTTTGGTGTCATTGCCATTAAGGCAATGGCGGAAATAATAAAGATTACTTTTTTCATGATTTGTTTTTTTAGATTTTGTGTTAAACTTATTTTAGTGCACTCTTCCCTATTAATTACACCAGGACAGACTGTATGGATGACAAAAGCAGATTTTTATCATATCTTTAACACTTGCTATGAATGACGACGACCACATAGAACTCCTTAAAAAGGGTGATAAAAATGCGCTTTACGCCTTGTACGATAAGTATTCAGGCGCGCTCTATGGAGTTGTACTTCGCATGTGCAGGGATAAGGAATTATCACAAGATCTTTTACAAGAAATATTCCTGACAATCTGGGAGAAAATTGGTCAATACGATGCATCTAAAGGCAAATTTTACACCTGGGCATATCGTATTGCAAAGAATAAAACCCTCAATGCCTTACGAAAAAAAGATACCCTCATCCAAATTGAAGATATTAGTGTATATAATGATATAAAAGAGGAATTACCTCTGGATTATAATGAATTGAATGGTGTTCTTAAAAAATTAGAAGATCACCATCAGAAAGTAATAGAGCTGGTCTATTTTAAAGGGTATACACATAGGGAAGCTCACAAGATAATGGGTGTTCCTCTGGGAACTTTTAAATCGTATGTAAGACAAGCAATTATTCAATTAAGAACAAATTATCAGCTTCCTCTTGCATTTATCTGGATATGTTTTGAAGTAATTGAATATGGATAGGAAGAACATTTTAGAAAAAGGACTTTTAACACAATACCTGCTTGGAGAACTATCACAGGAGGAAGAGTTGTTGATTGAAAAGGCTATTCAAAAAGATTCCGTCTTAAAAGAAAAGTTTCAACAATTAGAATCCGATTTTGAACAAATGGCTATGGAAAATGCCATTACCCCTCCGGTGAGCATACGCACTTCCCTGGAAATAGCATTAGACAAAGACACTGAAAATACGCCTATATCTCTTCAAAAAAAACCTGCCAAAAACGCCTTTAACCCAGCGCGATTGCTTGTAGCAGCTAGTTTGGCGGCCGTATTTGCGCTAACCTCTTACTTATTTTACACTCGTTGGCAATCTGCCCAGGAGAATTACACCATTGCTAAGCAAGAACAAAAGCAATTACAAGAAGAGCTACAGAATCTTTCGAACGAAATAAAGGAGACTCAAGCAATTAATACTATACTTAATAGTAAAGACGCTATCCCATTTATTTTAAAAGGCAATCGATTGGCACCTGAAGCAAGGGCAGTGGCATATGTAAATCATAAAAACAGATCCGTATGGGTAAATCCGCAAGCGTTACCGAAACTTTCCGAAGAGGAAACGTATCAGATGTGGGCCGATGTAGATGGGGAAATGATCAATATGGGACTACTACCCACAGATAAGGATCTAATTGCACTAACATATATTGATAAGGCAGCATCTTTGAATATTACCATAGAACCCAAGGGAGGAAATGATCATCCTACGGTAGAACGTCTTATTTCAAATGTTTATTTATAGACCCATTAGAATGGCCTAGTTTTCTTCATTCTCTGCCGGTATTCCATACAGATCAAAATCCGCGGCCTCTGTGATGGTTATTGTAGTAAAATCGCCTTGTTTTAAGTAATATTTAGAGGCATCAATGAGTACTTCATTATCCACATCGGGGGAGTCGAATTCTGTTCGTCCTACAAAATAGTTGCCTTCCTTGCGATCAATAATACATCTAAAGGTCTTTCCTATCTTTTGCTGATTTAGTTCCCAGGAGATCTGTGACTGAATTTCCATGATCTCATTCGCCCTCGCTTGTTTAACATCCTCAGGAACATCATCCTTAAGCGCATATGCATGTGTGTTTTCCTCATGACTATACGTAAAACATCCCAGGCGTTCAAATCGCATCTCCCCAACCCATTCCTTTAGTGTTTGATAATCTTCTTCCGTCTCACCAGGATACCCAACGATCAAAGTAGTTCGGATGGTCATATCAGGAACTGCCTTTCTGAAATCTTCCAGCAATTTGGTTGTTTTTTGTTTGGTGGTGCCTCTGCGCATACTTTTAAGGATAGGATCAGAAATATGCTGTAAGGGGATGTCAATGTAATTACAAACCTTGGGTTCTTGCCGCATTACTTCCAGGACATCCATAGGAAACCCGGTAGGAAATGCATAATGCAGGCGGATCCATTCAATGCCTTCTACCTTCACCAGGGCCTTGAGCAATTCAGCCAAATTCCGTTTTTTATAAAGATCCAGGCCATAATAGGTCAAGTCCTGCGCAATAAGAACCAACTCTTTTACACCTTTGGCTGCCAATTTTTCTGCCTCTAGGACCAATTCTTCAATTGGCTTACTTCGGTGTTTCCCGCGCATCAGGGGAATAGCACAAAAGGAACAAGGCCTGTCACACCCCTCAGCTATCTTGAGATAGGCATAGTTCTTTGGAGTTGTAGTTAAACGCTCCCCTAGCAGCTCATGCTTATAATCTGCTTCCAATGCTTTTAGCAGATTAGGAAGATCACTGGTGCCAAAATAAGCATCCACATTGGGGATCTCCTTTTGCAGGTCCGGTTTATATCGCTCACTTAAACAGCCTGTTACAAAGACCTTATCTACAACCCCTGCCTCTTTTTGCTGTACGTATTCCAGAATAGTATTTACGCTCTCTTCTTTTGCATTGGCAATAAATCCACAGGTATTGATCACCACAATATTGCCGTCTTCTTCGTGCACCACCTCTTTGTCATTGGCACGCAGTTGCCCCATGAGTACTTCTGAGTCGTACACATTCTTGGAACACCCCAGGGTTACTACGTTGATCCTATTCTTTTTTAGTGATTTTGTGCGCATTCATTTTAATTGAGGTGCAAAAATACGACAAGGCATAACATATTTTCCTGCTTTGCACGATTTCTTTCCTTTTTTCGTTAAACCCTTAGAGCTTATAACGATCTAAATGTTAGCTATCTATGACACAACAATCCTATTACATCACAATATTTCTGGCCATTTCTATGCTGCTGGGTTGCTCTTCAAATAGTGATGATGACAACGGGGGGCCCTATTGTAGATGATCCAACGGAACTTTACTTCCCCCCACTATCTTCCACTACCTGGGAAACTATTTCACCGGAAGAACTTGATTGGAATACAGATGCTACTACAGCTTTGAACACCTTATTGGAAGAAAAGAATACCAAGGCCTTTATAATCCTAAAAAACGGCAGAATAGCGATGGAAACCTATTTTGGTTCTTTTACCCGCGATAGTATTTGGTATTGGGCCTCGGCAGGAAAAACGCTTACGGCTTTTACCGTGGGTATTGCTCAGGAAAACAACCTGCTCAATATTGATGATCCCAGCTCCGAATATCTTGGAGAAGGATGGACCTCTGCCGATCTGGAGAAGGAAAATGCCATTACCGTGCGTAACCAACTGACGATGACCTCCGGTTTAAACGATCTTTTCTTTGATTGTGTAAGCCCCGATTGCCTGCGATATACTGCAGACGCGGGGACGCGATGGGCCTATCACAATGGTCCGTATACTTTGTTGCAAAATGTTGTAAGTGCTGCAGCAGGTACTGGGTTCACCTCCTATTTTAATACTGAGCTACGCGATAAGATAGGAATGAATGGATTTTGGCTTAGTACCAATGGATCTAACAATGTCTATTTCAGTAACGCCAGAAGTATGGCACGTTTTGGATTGCTGAATTTAAATATGGGATCCTGGGAAAATACCGTTTTGCTTGGAGATATGGATTATATGACATCCATGAGCACTTCCTCGCAAGATCTAAATCTATCCTATGGATATTTATGGTGGTTAAATGGTAAAGACAGTTACAGAGTGCCCGGTTCACAAATACAATTCCCCGGTTTCCTCATTCCAAATGCCCCCTCTGATACCTATGCCGGCTTAGGAAAGAACGACCAAAAACTCTATATCGTTCCGGAACAAGGACTGGTGGTGGTTAGATTAGGTGAAGATGCTGGCGAAGACCAGGCAGGCCCTTCCAGTTTTGATAATGAACTTTGGGGCATTCTAAGAGATCTTATTGGATATTAAAAACATTCTTTTTAACGATACCCTTCCGGAATTTTCCGAATACTATTTATCTTTTCATACCCCGCACCCAGTTGTAGTAACCTCGCCTCCTCAAACTGTTTTCCAATAAAGGTTAGGCTGATGGGTTCTCCGCTGGTTTTATACCCCATAGGTATGGTCAAAGCCGGATATTTGGCAACAGCTGCATAGGCTGCATGATAATTATTTATAGAAAGAATGGCATCTAGTTGATTGTTATCTATAGCATCATTAAAAAAGTTTCTGGTCTGCTCTTCTAAGTTACTTTTAATGATGGCCAATTGTTTCATAGAGATTGTGTCAGAAACAATGGCATTAAATCTTCCCTGTCCGTATGGAATACGAAGCAAACTATCCTGTAAATTGTAATCTATGATATCCGCGACTTCCTGTACACCAATGTCCTTCTTATTCTCTACATGGCTGGCAATATACGCCGGGAGATCTACTTTCATATCCAGGTTAAGGATACTGATAAAGCCATCAAGCGGCATATTAGGCGGGTCTATCACTACAATTTCTGCACCTGCCGCCTTCATCTTATCAAGGGTCAATTTGTAAATGCTATCACTTTCGAGCAAATTGGAAAAAGCTCCAAAACGCTTACCATTTATTTCCGAGGATGATAGATCTTGAAACCAGTTCTTTCCAAAGTCTATACCTACAGAGCTGGGATCATCGGTATCTTTCCCCATCAATGCATCCAATACAATCGCATTATCGGTAACATTTCGGGTCATAGGCCCTGGTGTATCCAGGGTACTTGAAATAGGTACTATGCCGGTTCTGCTCAACAGACCTATGGTTGGTTTTAAACCTACGACTGAGTTTTGACTCGATGGTGATAGAATAGAACCTGAAGTTTCTGTTCCAACAGCTGCTACTGCATAATTAGCTGCCATAGAGGTACCACTCCCTGCGCTAGAACCACCGGTTTCAAAGACCTTTCGTCCATAAGGATTTAATGTTTGCCCCCCAAAGGCGCTATAGCCTACCGGGCAGCCATCGCAGAGGTAATATGCCCATTCACTGAGGTTTACCTTCCCCAGAATAAGCGCACCTTTTGCCTTGAGTTGTTCTACAATAAAAGCATCATCTGTATTATTTTTTGTGAATACCAATGCTCCTGCCGTAGTATTCATACCCTCAGTATCTATGTTGTCCTTTAATAGTATGGGCATTCCATAAATAGGGTGGTGTTCTTCTTTTCTTTCCTTATCCCTTTTACGTGCCTCATTTACCACTTCTTTATTCAGAGCTATAATAGTATTTAAGGTAGTTTCATTATTCAACTCATATTTGTAGATCCTGTATAAATAGAATAAGACCAATTCCTCATATGTTAATTTACCATCTTGAACAAAGGCCTGTATATTGGGGATCTCCTGCTCAAGGATCATCGGTTTTAGTCGCTCATACTCCTCCTCTGAAACTTGAGATACTTCATGATATAAGGGTCGGAAAACTTCATTTTTATCTAATACCTTGGATTGTATCAACTTATAACGCATGCGTTTATTTGCATGCTCCTTATTGGCCAATACCTCTGTAGAATCATTGTAGGGAGTCCATAAGACAAGGTTTTCATCTACCGTTGATTCATTCCTGCAACCTCCCATCCAAATGAGTGAAACAATTAAGATCATGAAAACAGTGATACTTCGGGGCATTACTTTAATTTTTTCCATCTGGCAATTTTTTCTTGATTCATACGCACAAATTCATCCTTCCCCTCTGCCTGGGCGAGGACCAAAGAGCGTTGTGCTGATTTAATGGCTCCCTCATAATTTTTCATGGAAGCCTCTACCAATGATTTAACCCTATAAAAATAATAGGTATCTCCTCCAATAGCTATTGCTTTTTCCAGGTAGTGTAATGCCTTGGCAGATTCTATTCCTTCTTCCTGAAGGTATCTTGCCGCTTCGTAATAGGTTTGTGCGCTTGGGTTGCCAACCAGGCTTTTCTCAATAGCTTGCATCATCACTTTTTGTGTATCCACTTCAAGAGGAATAGAGACACTGGTATTGCCCCATTTCCAGTGCATTATGGCACCATTATGAGAAATAGAATCGAAGGAAATTAAAAAATTTTCCTGCCATTCTGAATTTTCTTCCGGTTCAATATGCACCCTAAAAGCGTCTTCTGAAGGATCGTATGCCGTGCGGCCATCGCCCCAATGAGAAGTATTTTTATGAAAGACCACTTCCCAGGAAAATTCTTCCGGAAAGGCGTAAAGTGCATAGGTTCCCGGGAGGAGGGTATTTCCCAATACTTCAATCTCACTATTTACTGTAAATTTTGTGGATTCATTAGCTCCAACCCGCCAGATACGGCCGTAAGGAACTAGTCCGTCGAATAGCTTTCTTCCTCGCACAGCCGGGCGAGAATACTCTACTATCACAGTAGTTAACCCTATATCTTGTTGAATTTTTGAGAACGGGCTGGCCTTTGGGTGAATAAGCTGACTTTGAACTGTAGAGATCAGCATCAATACAAAAATAAAAGATATGATCTTTAGTGTTTTCAACTGAAGAAGGAGTCAACAAATTCGTACTTATTAAACACCTGTAGATCTTCAATTTTCTCCCCTACTCCAATATATTTCACCGGAATTTGGAACTGATCTGAAATACCAATGACCACACCTCCTTTTGCTGTTCCATCTAGCTTTGTCACCGCCAGGGAAGTTACTTCTGTAGCCTTGGTGAATTGCTTGGCCTGTTCAAAGGCATTCTGGCCTGTAGAGCCATCGAGAACAAGCAGTACCTCATGAGGAGCATCAGGAACTACTTTCTGCATTACCCTCTTTACCTTGGTTAGCTCATTCATTAAATTAACCTTGTTGTGCAGGCGTCCGGCGGTATCAATAAGCACTACATCTGCGTCCTGGGCTAATGAAGCACTAAGGGTGTCGAATGCCACGGAGGCCGGATCACTCCCCATCTTCTGTTTAATGATAGGAACATCTACCCGGTCTGCCCAAACCTGTAGCTGATCGATGGCCGCAGCGCGAAAAGTGTCTGCTGCACCTAAGATGACAGAATATCCGTTATTTTTTAATTGATGTGCTAATTTCCCTATGGTAGTGGTCTTCCCAACACCATTCACCCCAACTACCATGATTACATATGGTTTTTTGTCTTTTGGAATATCAAAATCTGTTGCCTCCCCAACATGGGTCTCAGAAAGTAGCCCCGCAATTTCTTCCCTAAGAATGACATTGAGCTCATCTGTACCAAGGTATTTGTCTGCTGAGACACGTTTTTCAATTCGATCAATGATCTTAAGTGTTGTTTCTACCCCAACATCGGAAGTTACCAGGACTTCCTCCAGGTTATCCAGGACGTCATCATCTACTTTCGATTTTCCTGCAACTGCCTTACCTAATTTTGAAAAAAAGCTGGTTTTCGATTTCTCTAGACCTTTGTCCAGGCTTTCTTTTTTTTCGGAAGAAAATATTTTCTTAAAGATACTCATGGGTGGTGTTTGCTTGGCGGCTCAAATATAAGAAATAAAAAAAGCCGCTATCCAGGGAGAGCGGCTTATTATTTGTGAAAAAGAGTTGCTATTTTTTAGCTAACCACTCGTTTACCATTTCCGGTGACATAACTGATTCAACAAAGGTATAAGCACCACTTTTAGGCGATTTTACCATTTTGATAGCCTTTGTCAGTCTTTTTGAACTTCCCTGAAGGGTTGCTACGGTCTTCTTTGCCATGTTTTCTTACTTTATCTCTTTATGAACAGTCATTCTTTTCAGAATGGGATTAAACTTTTTAATCTCCAATCTATCGGGAGTATTCTTTTTGTTCTTGGTGGTAATATACCTTGAGGTACCTGGCATACCAGATTCTTTGTGCTCTGTGCACTCCAAAATTACCTGAACCCTATTTCCTTTTTTTGCCATGATCTATTATTTATTTGGCTTACTTCAGTATTCCATTCTTACGTGCATCTTTCAACACGGCAGAAATTCCTTTTTTGTGGATGCTTTTAAGAGCCCTTGCAGAAACTTTCAAGGTAATCCAACGATCTTCCTCAGGAATATAAAACCTCTTCTTAGAAAGATTTACGTCAAATCTCCTTCTCGTTTTATTCATCGAAAAGGAAACGTTATTTCCGAACATCGCCCTCTTTCCAGTAATTTCGCAAACTTTAGACATGGTGCTCTTATTTACTTTGTTTTAAACAGGATGCAAATTTACGTCATTTTAACGGAAGCACAAAAATCTTTTTTAGAATTTTAAAATTTCTTTTTGCAGCATTTCCAATGCCTTATGAACCCCTTTTTGCACGATCCTTACACGATGGTTTCCCATTGAAAATTCCTGAACATCTACCCCCTTTTCAGAAGCTATGGCAATGTAAACCGTTCCTATTGGCGCATTAGAGTCGCCTTTAGTTGGCCCGGCATTTCCTGTAGTGGCCACTCCAAAATCGGCCTTCATGATTTCCCGAATATTGCTAGCCATGGCCGCCGCCACTTCAGGACTTACCACGGAGTGTTGTTTTATTAATTTCTCAGGAACCTTGAGAATGTCGACCTTGGTCCTGGTTGCATAGCATACTAAACTTCCAACAAAATATGCCGAAGCCCCAGGAACGGAAGTGATCTGTTCAGCGATCTTGCCCCCCGTAAAACTCTCCGCGGTGGCCATTGTAAGATTTTTGGCCGCCAGCAATTTTCCGACAACGGCTTCTATGGTACCTTCTTCCTCTTCACCTGTTATTATATCTCCAATGAGTTTATAGAGTTCTGAAGAAACGGCTTTGATTCCATTTTTCAGTACTTCTTTGTCTTGTCCTTTTGCAGTAAGGCGCAACCTCACCTTTCCCAAATTAGGTAAATACGCGAGTTTAATAAAGCTTGGCAGACTATCTTCCACGGTGGCAATGCGTTCAGCAATAGCGCTCTCCCCTAGCCCATACGTCATTATGGTCTTATGAATAATAAAGGGTCTTTTAAATTTCTTTATGAGTTTCGGAAGCACCTGGTTGGTCATCAGATTTTTCATCTCATAGGGTACGCCTGGCATGGAAATAAAAACACTGTCATCTTCTTCCATCCACATGCCGGGGGCAGTTCCGAAACTATTATGCAAAACCTGCGCTTTGGAAGGAACAAGAGCTTGTTCTCTGTTGATATCTGAAATTGGAGTTGAAATATATTTTTTAAAAAGCGTTTCTATATGTGCTAACACCTCCCTATCCTGTTTGAGGGTATCATTAAAGAATTCACAAAACGTATGTTTGGTAATATCATCCTTGGTAGGACCAAGACCCCCTGTAATAATCACTATCTGGGCCCTGGAGCGCGCCTCTTTCAAAGCATCCAGAATATGAGCCTTTTCATCTTGTACAGAAGTAATCTGATATACAGAAACGCCAATATTGTTGAGTTCACTTGCAATAAAAGCGGAATTGGTATCTATGATCTGACCAATGAGGATCTCATCGCCAATAGTAATAATTTCAGCAAACATTAGACGTCAAAATCTTTTCCAAGCTCAGAAATGACCTGAAGGATATCTTGTTTTAATACCGGGAATTTGGTTTCTATCTGATCTTTATTCTCAGCACTTTTTCCAAGTGTTTCTATTTCCAACGCAATGGCCCTGGTTTGTTCCATCCCAAGCAGATCTACATTGGGCTTTATTTTATGAGCAAGCTGATACACGTTTTCATAATCTCCTACCTCAATGGCCTTTTCAAGATCTTCGAGGTCCTGCGGAACTTCTTCCAGGAATACCGTAATCACAGATAGTACGAAGTCTTCGTCCCCATCTGCCATCTCCTTTAATTTATCAAGACTATAGATCATTTATTTTATTTTTAAACGCAATAATTCTTTCCCTTCCAAACTTCCCGAAAGGTAATCATTTGGACTTACTCTGCCAACACCAGCCGGGGTACCAGTAAAGAGTATATCCCCTTTTTTTAAAGTAAAGAACTTGGATACATACCCAATCAGTTCATCTACAGACCAAAGCATTTTTGATGTATCACCGTTCTGAACTACCTTATCGTTCTTGGTTAATGTAAAATGGAGGTTTTTTAAGTCCTTAAGATCTGTTTTAGGAAGCCATTTACCAATAACTGCAGCACCATCAAATCCTTTTGCCTTTTCCCAGGGCAGTCCTTTCTCCTTTAACTGAGCCTGAAGATCCCTGGCAGTAAAATCGATTCCCAGACCTATTTCATCGTAATATTTATGGGCAAACTTAGGATCAATATGCTTCCCCACTTTTTTGATCTTTACCAAAACTTCAACCTCATAATGGATATCATCCGAGAATTCCGGAATATAAAAATCCTGATCTTTTGGCAGTACAGCAGAATCTGGCTTAATAAAAACGACGGGGTCTGTTGGTCGTTCATTTGACAATTCCTTTATATGCTCCGCATAATTGCGTCCAATACAGATAATTTTCATTGCCTATACCTAAATTTTCTATTACAGTTTGTTATTGAGCTTGCTCAATTTTATTTGTGTGAGGACCTTTTTTGTATACAAGGGAAAATCGGCATTCAGTATCCAACCAAAATACCCTGGCTCTTCTTCTAATACAAGTCTCACTTTTTTTCCTTTGTGTTTCCCAAAGGTGAAGATCTCTTCCTCATCTTCATCCAATCCAATAAAGCCGGCAAAATCTACGCTCCGTTTGTGTGTAGAAAATTCGGCAAGCTTTTTTATGTTGTTTTCCAGCTCCGGATAACGTTCTAACTGAGATAACAAAACTTCATAGGTAGCTTCGGTATCTGCCTTGGCACTGTGCGCATCGGTCAGATCTTTGTCACAATAAAATTTGTAAGCAGCAGAGAGCGTTCGTTGTTCCATTTTATGGAAAATAGTCTGAACATCTACAGATACCATACTTTTCATATCAAAATCTATATCGGCTCTTAGCATTTCTTCGGCGAGCAGAGGAATATCAAAACGATCAGAATTAAAACCTGCCAGATCACTGTCTTTTATAAACTGATAGATCTCTTTGGACAAGGCCTTGAAAGTTGGTTCATTAGCCACCATTTCGTTAGATATGCCATGAATAGCCACAACTACTGCCGGGATCTCACATTCTGGATTTACCAGCCAGGTACGGTGATCCTTTTCGCCGTTAGGTAATATTTTAAGTATAGATATTTCAACGATCCTGTCTTTAGCAACGTTAGTTCCTGTAGTTTCCAGATCGAAAAAGCAAATAGGCTTGCTAAGGTTTAATTCCATTTTAAACAATTATATACAGCAGGTGTGGTAAATAAGAGGCCTTGATTATAAAGACTAAATATCCCTGTTAATGTCCCAGTTCTCCAGATAATCGGCTACTGCTTTTACAAACATACCTCCCAACGCACCATTTACAACACGATGATCATAGCTATGCGAGAGAAACATTTTAGAGCGAATCCCTATGAAATCACCTTCAGATGTCTCAATGACGGCGGGTACTTTACGAATGGCTCCCAATGCCAGGATCGCAACTTGCGGCTGATTAATGATAGGGGTGCCAAAAACACTTCCAAAGGTACCTACGTTTGTCACCGTATAGGTCCCGTCTTTTATTTCATCTGGTTTTAAGGCATTGTTTCGTGATCTATTGGCAAGGTCGTTTACAACTTTGGCCATGCCCACCAAATTCAACTGGTCCGCATTCTTTATGACAGGTACAATAAGGTTGCCATCCGGAAGGGCGGCAGCCATCCCGATATTGATATTCTTCTTTTTAATTACAGTATCGCCCTCTACAGAAATATTCACCATTGGGAATTTCTTTAGGGCCTTTGCCACTGCTTCAATAAAAATAGGTGTAAAAGTTAACTTCTCCCCTTCCCGTTTCTCAAAGACATCCTTCACTTTATTTCTCCAGCTAACAACTTTGGTCACATCTACTTCAATAAAACTCTGAACATGTGCCGAGGTTGCAACACTATTGATCATATGTTGTGCAACCAGCTTACCCATACGGGTCATTGGGATTACCTCATCCCCTGTGGCAGACTGAGCAGTGGTAACTTTATGAGGAGTTTCTGTGATCGTTGGAGCAGAGGTTTTAGCGATCTCTTTTTCCTCAATGACAGGAGCTATCGTGGGTTGTTTCTCTACCCCACCATTCCTTCTTTTTTCCAGATATGCCAGAATATCATTCTTGGTAACTCTTCCCTCCAGACCAGAACCTTCAATAGACTCCAGTTCCTCAAAGGGTATTTGTTCTTGTTTTGCTATGTTCTTAACCAGTGGGGAATAAAAACGTTCTGATGCCCCGTAATCTGCAACTGGCGCTGCAACCGTTTCTTTGGCGGTTACCATTTGCTTTTCAATGGTGGCCGAGGCAGCTTCGGGAACAACCTCATCTGTCTGCTTTACCTCCGCAACAGGTTCCGGAGAAGAAGATTCAGATCCCTCAACCTCAATAACAGCAACTGTCTGGCCTACTTTAATGACATCATCTACTTCAAAAAGTCTTTCTAAAAGAACACCTTCCACCTCACTTGGCACTTCAGAATCTACTTTATCGGTCGCAATTTCAAAAACTGCCTCATCCAATTCAATAGTATCTCCTACTTCTTTTAGCCAAGAAGTTAAGGTCGCTTCCGCAACGCTTTCACCCATCTGAGGTAATTTCAATTCAAATTTTGACATATTCTTATTAACCGCCTTGTTAAGTACTATATTTTTGCAAAAATACTAAATTTATGGACTATTTTTTAAATTTTCCATACAGTTCTATCAATGTGCTTTTAGGGAATTCTCAAAAGGGATTCTATTGATGATGCTTCGCCCAAGGGTAATCTCATCAGCGTATTCCAGCTCATCACCAACTGAAATTCCTCTTGCTATGGTTGAAGTATTTACTTCCAGGTCCTGTATTTGTTTATAAATATAAAAATTTGTGGTGTCTCCTTCCATGGTTGAACTCATGGCAAAGATAAGCTCCTTGACGGCACCGCTTTTTACTTTTTCAACAAGTGAATGAATGGTGAGGTCTTGTGGACCTATTCCCTCCATAGGTGAGATCTTACCTCCCAGCACATGATACAACCCATTGTATTGACTTGTGTTCTCAATGGCCATAACATCGCGAATGTCCTCAACCACACAAACCAAACTTGTATCTCTTTTAGGGTTCCCACAGATCTCGCAAAGGGCAACATCTGAGATATTATGACAATTGCTGCAAAACTTTATTTGATTACGCAAAGATTCTAAGGAGCGTGCCAACCTATCTGTCTGAGAAGCAGGTTGCTTCAATAGATGCAGTACCAATCTCAAGGCCGTTCTTTTCCCTATCCCGGGTAATTGAGACATTTCGTATACCGCGTTTTCCAGAAGCTTTGAAGAAAATTCCATACGAGCAAAATTACGTACTATTTTTACTTTTTGTACTTTGCACGGGAAATTTATTTGAATGACAGCCTCCCATATTCTGCTACTTATAGGCGCCTATTTCCTGGTCCTGGTTCTTATTTCTTACTTCACCGGGCGAAATGATTCCAATGCCGATTTTTTTAAGGCAGGAAAACAATCACCCTGGTTTGTAGTGGCCTTTGGAATGATAGGAGCCTCCCTATCTGGTGTTACGTTTATTTCTGTTCCCGGCTGGGTAGAATCTTCAGATTTCAGTTATATGCAGGTAGTTTTCGGCTACTTATTTGGGTATTTTATCATTGCCTTTGTTCTTTTACCTATATATTATCGCCTTAATGTCACTTCTATTTACGAATACTTACAAGATCGTTTTGGTCCTGTTAGTTATAAAATTGGTGCACTTTCTTTCTTTATTTCCAGGGTCCTTGGTGCTTCTTTTAGGCTGTTCCTGGTGGCCATAGTCTTACAACAGTTTGTCTTTGACGCATGGAACGTACCTTTTGAACTCACGGTTGTTCTTTCTATCCTATTGATCTGGATCTACACTTTTAGAGGAGGCATTAAGACCATTGTCTGGACAGATACCTTGCAAACCCTCTTTATGCTGGTCTCAGTGGGTTTATCTATCTACTTTATCAATGAAAAATTAGGATGGAGTTTTACCGAATTCCTCAGTTCTGAAGAACTAAAAGAGTACAGCACTATTTTTTTTACGGATGATTTCTATGCCAAGAATCATTTTGTAAAATCCTTCCTGGGTGGCATGTTTATCACCATCTGTATGACGGGGCTCGACCAGGATATGATGCAGAAAAATCTAACCTGCAGGAACTTAAAAGATGCTCAAAAAAACATGGTTTCGTTTAGTGTGATCCTGATCCTGGTAAACTTTGTCTTTTTATTGCTTGGAGCCTTATTGTTCATTTATGCTCAGCGCTTTGAGGTGGCCATCCCTTTGATGGATGGAGCACCAAAATCTGACCTCCTATTTCCTGAGATCGCCCTCAATAGTGGATTGGGAAGTGTTGTTGCCATTACCTTTATTCTTGGGCTAATTGCGGCTGCCTATAGCAGTGCAGACAGTGCCTTAACCTCACTCACTACCTCATTTTGTGTAGACTTTCTGGGTATTGAGAAAAAGGATCAAAAAATACAAAAGCAACTTCGAAAAAGAGTGCACATTGGCATGAGCGTACTTCTGGTGCTGGTGGTGATAAGCTTTAAATACATTTTGGACCGGAATGTAATAGATGGTTTGCTAACGGTAGCAACCTATACCTATGGCCCTTTATTAGGCTTGTTTGCCTTTGGGATCTGCACCAAATACAAGATAAAAGACAAATTGAGCTGGGTAGTGGCCATTGCCTGTGTCTTGATCATCATGTTTATTTCTAACCTGCCGGCTGAAGCACTTGGGGGTTATGAGGTGGGCTATGAACTCTTACCTGTCAATGGACTGTTAACCTTTTTAGGGCTGTGGCTGATCCGCAAACCTAAGAAGTGAACTATTTATAAAGCTCCCAACTAATAGTAATATTTTAAAGTAGGCGAATTAAATATGTAGGAATACTACACATAGACCTTGAATTATTATCTTGATGCCCATATACAATTCACACGCACCTTACTCTTCTATGACCAACTACTAACCAAATGATAAAATTCTTTCGAAACATTCGTCAAAATATGCTTATGGAAAACAAAACATCCAAATACATTACTTACGCAATTGGCGAAATAATTCTGGTGGTCATTGGAATTCTAATTGCCTTGTCCATTAATAATTGGAATGAAGAACGAAAGGAGCGACAAATAGAGTTAAAGGCCTATGGAGACTTGCTTTCAACATTAAAGAAAGATCAAAAGGAATTATCTGAAATCCTCGAATTTCAAAAGGCTAGTAGTGAGATGCAGCAACACCTTATTAGCACTTCAATTTCAGAAATCAAAAAAATCGATTCTGTTGACAGCCTTAACATTATAATTTTTAAAATTTATGATGGAGCACGGAGTTTCTTTCCAAAATACGGCACCTATAACTCTATAGTTTCTAATAAAGGAATAGACATCATTAAATCCGAAACCATTAAATCTAAGCTCATTGATTTATATGATTACCAATGCACACGATATCAATTTGTTGATAAGGCATTAGACGAAAAATACATGAATGACTACATTCCATTTGTCCAAAGAGAAATTGGCTTTTATCTTAATACAGATTTGTCATTTCAAAAGTTGGATGTAATTCAATTCTATAATCATTATGAGGAATTACAATTGGAATGTAAAAACTTGGGGCCTATGACACGAAATGCATTAATGTTATTAATGAATATTAATGCAAGTGTCAATGCGCTTATCATTGAAATTGAAAATGAATTAGCCAACTAAAAACAATAACAAAAATTGATCAAATTTTTTCGAAAAATCCGCTACGACCATATGGAAAAGAATAAGACTGGTAAATACCTTGCATATGCCTTAGGCGAAATTATTCTCGTCGTCATAGGCATTCTCATAGCTCTACAGCTCAATAATCAAAATGAAACTCGCAAAACAATCCAATTTGAGCGAGAGATCATATCCTTAATCAATCAAAACCTCGAACAAGACTCTATAGCCTTGTCAGTGAGATTATTTGAGGCCAAACAAGGCAACCACTTAACAGATAGTTTAATTGCCCAGGTAGCAAATAAGAATTATGATGACAACTTAAATGAATGGATGGGAAAAATAATCTGTTTTGAACGATTTCAAGCTCAATCCAGTGCTTTCGAAGTACTAAAAGCTAAGGGGATAGAAAGTGTTACAGACAACCAGTTACAATTAGATCTAATATCTTATTATGATGAATATCTATTCCGTCTATACGAAAGCTTAAAGGATGTAGAATTCTCATTTAAAACCGACTGGCATCCTATTATTAAAACCCAATTTTTAGATTTTAAATGGCGAAATTATTGTGTGCCTGTTGATTCTAAAAGTTTCTTTGAAGACCATTCAAATATTGTGCTTTTTAAAATATTTCGGGACAATAGAGCTGGTGGGATAGAACGTATGGCAGCCACTATGAATAAAATTTCTGAGATTAGAAAACAAATCAAAGAAGTTTATAAATGCGATATAAAAGTTGGTGATAAAGCAAAAATAAAAGTTAACTAATTATACTGCCCTGTAGCCAGCAGCACAAGCGTGCATGCAATTTCCACTTCAATCCCTTCATTTCGAAGTAACTCATAAAATTCAGGATTCTCTGTGCCGGGATTAAAGATGACCCTTCTGGGTTTAAGGGCAAGGATCGTTTTGTAATAAGCTTTTTGCCTTACCGGGTTTAAATACATGGTAATAGTGTCTATCTCACCAAAAGTATCGAACCCCTTTAAAATTTTAACTCCTGCCACAGTACCTTCTTTAGCTCCGAAGGCTACAGTTTTCTGAGCGGCGTCCACCAGTCTTTTAATAGCTATATAGCTATATCTGGATGGTTTTAATGATGCTCCGAATACCAATGTCTTTTTCATAAGGTGAAAGTGGTGTTAAAGTGTGTTAAGTACTGTAACGAATTACAATAATTCTCGTCTCTTGTATTAGATTATAACTCATTCATTGGGACGCTGTATTTTAGTTAATGGTTAGTGTTTAGTACGGCTTAACAATGATAGAAACCTCGATGTAACCATCGGGGTTTCGTATTTAAGACTGATGGTTCTAAGTGAATATTTCAACATGCAATAGTCAATTGGACCATGTTTTCTATTAGAATTTGTTTCCACCAGAGTAATCTATTGGTACATTGTTACCAACGTATTACAACACTTCCCCAGGTAAATCCACTACCAAAGGCTGCCAGCACTACCAAATCACCTTCTTTAATTTTATCTTTTTCCCAGGCTTCAGTTAAGGCAATAGGAATAGAGGCCGCAGTAGTATTACCGTACTTCATGATATTATTATATACCTGATCATCGGTTAGCCCAAACTTCCTTTGGATAAATTGAGAGATACGAAGATTGGCCTGATGAGGGATCAGCATATCAATATCCTTCACATCTAATTGATTCTTTTTAAGCCCTTCCATAATAACCTCTGAGAACCGCACCACTGCATTTTTAAATACCAATTGTCCATTCATATAAGGGTAATAAGAAACATCCTCAGGATCGTTGTCCCTCAAAATATCCGATACCCATCTATGCCCAATACCAGGCGCCAAAAGCGAGAGTTCTTCTGCAAACTGTCCTTCCGAATGTAAATGTGTAGACAGGATCCCTTTTTTAGGATCCTCTTCTCGCGTAAGTATTGCTGCCCCTGCTCCATCACCAAAAATTACTGACACTCCCCTACCGCGTGTTGTAAAGTCGAGTCCGCCGGAATGTAATTCTGATCCTATCACCAAAATATTTTTGTACATCCCACTTTTGATATATTGGTCGGCCACGGAAACAGCATATATAAAACCAGAACATTGATTTCTTATGTCCAGAGCTCCTACAGTTTTGATATCAAGATCTCGTTGCACCAAAACCCCGCCCCCTGGAAAATAATAGTCAGGACTTAGAGTAGCAAAGACTATAAAATCGATGTCGTCCTTATCAATACCCGCTCTTTTAATAGCAATTTTGGCCGCTTTTACGCCCATAATAGTTGTGGTATCTTCCCCTTTAATTACGTGCCTTCGTTCTTTGATACCCGTGCGTTCCTGTATCCAGGCATCGTTGGTATCCATTAGTTTGGACAGGTCGTCGTTAGTCACCACATTTTCGGGAACATAAAAGCCAAGACCCGATATTCTTGAGTTATACATAAATGGTAGATTTTCTGCTAAGGCCAGGGAGTACTCCTTTGACCTATGTTTAGTTTCGTAATCCTAAAATACCCAATCTTAGGTAGCCAGCCTAGTAAATCTACAAAAGTTTAAGCTCTGTAACTCCCTGTCCATCCAAATCACAGAAGGTACTTGGTTTTTAAGGAGTAATTGTAGTAACTTACCCTTACACAAATTCATAAAAATGAAACTATTTTATTCCATTGCGAGAATCCAATTCCTTTTGTTATTCACCATGGTCTGTACTTTCGGGTCGGCTCAGGAAAAGCTGAGCTATCAGCAGCCTTCACAGGAAATCCTGGCGTTGGTCAACGCACCCCTGGCTCCATCCGTTAGGGTAACTGATAATGGAGATTATATGCTATTGCTTTATAGAGATGCCTATAAAAGTATACAGGAATTGTCTGAAGCGGAATTACGACTCGCAGGCTTGCGAATTAACCCTGTGACCAATATTGGAAGCCGAACGAATTATTACAACAACATCAAAATCAAATCGACTTCCGGGAAGGAAATAATACAAGTGACAGGACTACCCGATAACCCACGCCTGGCTAATTTAAGTTTCTCCCCGGATGAATCCAAAGTGGCCGTCACAAACACCACCGCTGAAGGCGTTGAAGTATGGGTACTAGATATTGCCACTGCCAGGGTACAAAAGATCACTGATGCCCGGGTGAATGCTAATCTTGGGGACGTCATTAACTGGTTCAAAGACGGCGATGCCCTTCTGGTTAAAATGCTTCCCACTTCCAGACAAGGACTCATAGATCAGACAGAAGCAGTACCGGAAGGCCCTACTATCTCCACAAATGAAGGAAAGAAAGCCCAAAACAGAACCTATCAGGATCTTTTGACCAATCCTACAGACGAATTCAACTTTCAGCAACTTGCCTTATCTGAATTGTATAGAGTATCACTTAATGGTACCAAAACACTGTGGAAACCTGCAGCTATGCACAGAAACATTAGCTTTTCACCGGATGGAACTTATGTCATGGTCCTCACTGTAGAGCAGCCCTTCTCCTATCTGGTTCCTTATTACCGATTTCCTTCTACAACTTCAATTTATACCCAGGAAGGCGATCTGGTTAACACCCTGCTAGAAGTTCCGTTGATCGAAGATCTTCCAAAGGGTTTTATGGCCGAAAGAAAAGGGATGAGAGAAATTAGCTGGCGTAAAGACCATGATGCCACCTTGATGTATGTGGAGGCATTGGATGAAGGCGATCCCGCTATTGAAGTCCCTTTCAGGGATGCTGTATATATTCTTAATCCCCCGTTTACAGGTGAAGGTAAACTCATCCTTAAAACTATTAACCGATACAACTCCATAAACTGGGGAACTGAAAATGTGGCTGTAGCCACTGATTATTGGTGGAATACCCGGAATACCAAGACCTATGTCTTTGACCCTTCCAGTCCTGAAAAACAGCCATCAATTTTATATGACAGAAATTATCAGGACGTATATAGTAATCCGGGATCTTTTGTGCTGAAACGCAACGAAAATGGCAGTATGGTGTTATCCTTAGACTCAAAGAACAATGCATATCTGTTGGGTGACGGGTACTCGGAAAAAGGTCAGTTTCCTTTTGTGGATCAACTCAATCTTGAGTCGCTAAAAACTAGAAGATTATACCAGTCAAAACTGACCGACAAAAAAGAAGATCTGCGAGACTACAATGTTGCCAAGGATGAATTGCTGGTCCGTATAGAATCTAAGAGCAGTTACCCTAACTATTATTTCAAACACCTTAAGAAACGAAAAGGACCTACCCAATTAACTTCTTTTGAGAACCCATTCAAAAGTATTGAGGATGTGCATAAAGAAGTGATCACCTATACACGTGAAGATGGCCTTGAATTGAATGGAACTTTGTATCTACCAGTTGGATATGATAAAAATTCCGGGAAGAAAATGCCAATGATACTTTGGGCATATCCCAGGGAATTTAAAGATAAGAACAGTGCTTCTCAGAATACACAAAATCCGAATGAGTTTACCTATCCGTACTGGGGTTCACCGGTGTACTGGGTTACCAAAGGATATGTGGTTCTGGACGATGCGGCCTTTCCCATAATTGGTGAAGAGGAAGAGCAACCCAATGACACATTTAGAGATCAATTGGTCGCCAATGCCAAAGCTGCCATAGATGCAGTAGATGCCATGGGGTATATAGACCGTGAACGTGTGGCCGTTGGAGGTCATAGCTATGGGGCATTTATGGTGGCGAATTTGTTATCTCACTCCAACCTTTTTGCCGCTGGGATAGCCCGAAGTGGTGCTTATAACCGAACACTCACTCCTTTCGGATTTCAAAGTGAAGAACGAAACTACTGGGAAGCTCCTGAGATTTATTACACCATGTCTCCTTTTATGCATGCCGATAAAATGAAAACACCTCTGTTGATGGTACATGGTATAGCTGATAATAATTCGGGTACCTATCCTATGCAGAGCGAACGATATTTTAATGCCTTAAAAGGACTTGGAGCAACGGTACGACTGGTTATGCTTCCAAAAGAAAGCCATGGATACAGAGCCAAAGAGAGTATTTTGCACCTCTTATGGGAACAAGATCAATGGCTCGATAAATATGTAAAAAACAAAACGGTTAGTGACAAAGAAGGCACTGAATAAAAAATAATTATAGATATTTCTTATAAGCGTTAACCACTACTTCCGCCTTAAGATCGTGAAGAAGGTTATACAAGCCAAAAAATGTCCTGTTGATATATAGAAAGTGGCGAGACCCCCTGTTTCCATTCATCTTTCGAATGTGTTCATCCTTGGAATACCGCTGACTGAGATCTGCAATGCGCTCCCAAAAAGTATCGGATCCAAAATTGAAATGCTCCTGATTAAATGGCAAGGTAAAAAGCGTAAGTAATTCCTTGAACAAGGCTTTAAAAAATATTCGTTCTTCTTCGGTATCACGAGGGCTTAGGATCTCTAATTCATACAGTTTCTCTTCAAACAAGGCGTCATTCTCAATTACTTCTGTCCTTGCTAATTCGAAGTAGGGAATATAAAACTCATCTGGCACCTCTTTGATACAACCAAAATCGATCGCTATAAGCGTATTGTTTTCACTCACTAAAAAATTTCCCGGATGCGGATCTGCATGAACCTTACGCAGTCCATGCATTTGATACATATAAAAATCCCATAAGGTCTGTCCTAAATTATCTCCAACATCCTTCGAAAACGGTCTTTGGGTGAACTCGCTTAAATGTGTGCCATTCATCCAGTCCATTGTAATGATCCGTTCACTGGAAAGGTCCTCATAGTATCGAGGAAATTCAAGATTAGGGAGGTGTGCGCAAGCATCCGAAATTTCTTTGCTTTGTTGGAGTTCAAGAACATAGTTGGTCTCTTCGAGCAACTTATTCTCTACTTCCTGGAAGTATTTTTCGGAATCTTTCCCCTGAAGGTTAAACATGCGGGTAGCTATGGGCTTAACCAGGGCCAGATCTGAAGAAATACTCTGCGCCACTCCAGGATACTGGATTTTTACAGCAAGTATTTTTCCGTTTTTCTCGGCTTTGTGAACCTGACCTATACTGGCTGCGTTGATGGAATCTTTTTCGAAGGTATCGAACACTTCTTCCGGAAAGGATCCCTGATATTTCTTAAATGTCTTTCTCACAAGGGGGGCGGACAATGGTGGTACCGAAAATTGTGCCAGGGAAAAACGCTCTACATAAGCTCTGGGCAGCAGGTTTTTTTCCATACTGAGCATTTGAGCCACTTTTAGGGCACTTCCTTTCAGGCTTTTTAATCCGTCATAAATATCTGTGGCATTATTCTCGTTGAGTTCATCTCGCGTAAGCTCAGAATTCACGAGCTTTTTACTGTAATATTTTACATAATTACCCCCAACTTTCACACCTGTCTTAACTAATTTACCTGCTCTCTCAATTTTTCCTGTAGGGATCTTATCCAGTGTTTTCATATGAATTGGTACTACTTAAAATTTAATTTCTACCCCATGTTTTCTTTATAGAGAAATTTACCAAAGTCGATTATACTGTCCAGGGGCGTATTATCAAATACATCAAAAATTGTTTGAACCGACTTTTCTATGGCCATGTCTGTTTTTTCAAATGAAGGTGAAGAATCGTCACACCAAAATTTCAAAAGAAACAGGAATTGCAACCAGGCACCTTCCGAGAAGAAGGAAGGATTGTATTTGGAGATCTTAAAGGACTTAGATTCATTGCCCTCATCAATGAGTTTTGCAGCAAAACCTTTGATATGCTTTCGTAAACTCTTTAATTGCCCCATTTTCTTGAGCATAAAACCTTGTTGATTAAGAGTGAACAAAACATAACTTCTATTTAGCGTCAACATTTCAAAGAAGGTAAAAAAGAAGGTAAGCATCTTGTCTTTGTTGGAAAAACCATCAAACTCCTTATTCTTTTCCATGAGTTCTATGGTGTTTATAAAAAAAGTGTCCCAGATACTTTTCTGAAGATTCTCTATAGAACCAAAGTGACCATAGAATTGGTCTTCTGTGACTTTAATAGACTTACAAAACTTGTAGACTGAAGCAGGCACCTTTTCATGTTCCAGGACATATGTCATGTACCCTGAAATAATCTGATCCTTTAAAGAATTAGCTTTAGCTTTTTTAACTGCCATATCGTTACTTTTTGTTTATGTAAATTTACTATTTTATAAACATTTAACTGTTAAATATATGCGAATAATGTACGGAAATTAAAAAAGCGTGTTCTCAAATGAAAACACGCTTTTCAACAACCTAACCAATTAATAAACAAACTGTTTACTAAAATCAATTAATCTTTTTCATAGCATTGATCTTTTTGTAAACTTACATCAAATATAATTAATGTTTAATTATAATACGTAATATTTAAACAAAAAATATTGTTAAAGTTTACTGCGATCGGATGTATCATTAAAATATGTGCCAGTTTGTCACAATAGTGAGCTATGGTACTTTTTTTGACCTTACAAAGGAGTTAACTAAAAAAAATAAAAAATGGCAACAGGTAAGATCAATGTTTCTGTAGAGAATATTTTTCCGCTTATTAAAAAATTCTTGTACAGTGACCATGAAATATTCCTAAGAGAATTAATATCGAATGCAACAGATGCAACGCTGAAACTAAAACACCTCAGCTCTATTGGCGAAGTAAAAGTAGAATACGGCAATCCGAAAATAGAAGTGAAGATAGACAAGAAGGGCAAAAAACTGCATTTCATTGATGAGGGGATTGGGATGACCCAGGAAGAGGTAAAAAAATATATCAACGAGGTAGCCTTTTCAGGTGCCGAAGAATTTTTGGATAAATACAAGGAAGCAGGAAAAGATTCCGGGATCATCGGACATTTTGGCCTTGGATTCTATTCCTCCTTTATGGTTGCCAAAAAGGTTGAGATCCTAACCAAGAGTTATAAAGATGAACCAGCGGCACATTGGAGCTGTGATGGTTCTCCGGAATTCAGCCTAAAGAAAGGAAAAAAGGAAACCCGTGGCACCGAGATCATCCTGCATATTGCAGATGATTCCACAGAATTCCTGGAAGAGCAGCGTATCCGGGAGCTGCTTAGCAAGTACAATAAATTTATGCCCATCCCTATCAAGTTTGGGACCCGTACCGAAACCCTCCCAAAACCTAAGGGAGCTAAAGAAGAAGATCCGGCTCCTACCAAAGAGGTAGATGATATCATAAATAATCCAAACCCAGCCTGGACCAAAAAACCGACTGAACTAAAAGAGGAGGATTATAAGTCTTTTTACAGGGAACTTTATCCAATGCAGTTCGAAGAACCGCTTTTTAATATACATCTCAATGTAGATTATCCTTTTAATCTAACAGGGATCCTATACTTTCCGAAGCTAACCAACGATCTGAATATACAGAAGGACAGGATACAACTCTATCAGAATCAGGTATTTGTTACAGATAATGTAGAAGGCATTGTTCCTGAATTCCTTACAATGCTACGAGGAGTGATCGACTCTCCTGATATTCCTTTAAATGTTTCCCGCTCGTATTTGCAGGCCGATGGAGCTGTAAAAAAGATCTCATCTTATATCTCAAGAAAAGTGGCAGATAAACTTGCCTCCCTTTTTAAAGAGAATCGTGAAGATTTTGAAGCCAAATGGAATGACATTAAGATCGTTATTGAATATGGAATGCTTTCTGACGATAAATTCTTTGAAAAAGCAGAAACTTTTGCACTTTACCCTACCGTAGATGGCAGTTATTTCACCTTTGAGGAGCTAAAGGAAAAGACCTCGGCTTTGCAAACGGATAAAGATGATAAGTTGGTTGTGTTGTATGCTTCCGACAAAGAAGCGCAACACAGTTATATTGAAGCCGCGAAAGCCAAAGGTTATGAGGTGTTACTAATGGATTCTCCAATTGTAGGGCACCTGCTTCAAAAACTTGAAACCTCCAAGGAAAAAGTATCCTTCGCCAGGGTAGATGCTGATCATCTGGATAATCTGATCAAAAAAGAGGATACTCAGATCAGCAAACTCTCAGAAGAAGAAAATGAGAAACTCAAGACACAAATAGAAGAAGCAGTTGGCGAAAAAGGGTATACAGTTCAACTAGAACCTATGGATAGCCAGGCTGCTCCGTTTATTATTACTGAACCGGAATTTATGCGAAGAATGAAGGAGATGCAGCAAACCGGTGGAGGAATGATGGGTATGGGTAATATGCCAGACATGTTCAATCTGGTTGTAAATACGAATCATGAACTTGTTGGAGAAATATTGAATACTAAAACTGCAAAGAAAAGGGAACGACTCATTAATCAGTCGCTCGATCTTGCGAGACTCTCCAAAGGCCTTTTAAAAGGTGAAGCCCTTACCAACTTCATTAAACGAAGTTACGAGATGGTAAAATAAAGTAATTATGGAAAAAAGTGGAGGAGTTACCTCTCTCTTCACTTATCACCCAAAATAAAGACCGCTACCCATATAGGAGCGGTCTTTTACTTTTTGCAATTTGCCCTCCATCTACCAATAAATAGGACCATTGCCAAGGTATTTCTCCGCAATGGGTTGGTAGTAGCCTTTAACCTCTTCCAACTCGTACATAATATCACTCTTGGTATAAAGATCGTATCTGTTAAAGTCGCGTATAATTTCCAAATAATTTTGATCTTTTTCATGGAGCAAATCCGAATAACTGCCTCCTGTATGCCAAGGATAGAAGGAATGGTATCTTATCATAACCATGGCTTCCTCCGGGAGTTTATTTTCTTTGTGATGCGATAGCACCTGATATAAATACTCGTCATGGCCCCATGCAAGATTCAACTTGTCTAGTCCACATCCTTTTTCATAAATTCCGTTGGAAGTATTATAGCGCTCATCCTTCATATCTGGATTCAAAGCGTTGAATTCCGGATAGACGCATGTTTCGGGAAGGGCACAGCCCAGGACGAAAACATCGCCAACTAATCCCCATTGTTCTGCCTGACTGGTACCATCTTCATCACTTCCCCATAAATACATAACTTTACCCAAATCATGAATAAGTCCGGTTAATTGCATCCAATCTGGCCTGCCATCTAGACGGATGGCCTCTGCACTTTGAATAAGATGTTGAACATTGGGCAAGTCCAGATCCGGATCACTAACATCTATAAGGCTGTTTAAATGTTCCATGGCCTCCCACAGCTGCATAGGCTTGTCAAAGGTTAAATATTTCTTTTGCATCCTTTTTACATAAGCCAGTGTCTGATGCTGTCTCATTTTACGATAGTGTTGGCGAACAGCCGAGGTAACATCCAACTTGTTGTAATTTCTAAAAGTATTTTCCATAACTAGACATTTCCAAGGAAAAGGTACAAAATAATGGTAAACACCACCAAAAAAGTGCTGAACGCACGTGCGTATTTCCATTGTGTAAGATCTAGTATGCCCGCATCTTTCATTACGAAGGGAGTATCCTTTGGCAGCAAAGCTGAAGCAACATGCATCACCAAAATGTTGAGCACAAATTCTATACCCCATATATGGACAAAATGCAACTGTAGTTCCAATACAAAATATGTGATTATATAAAAAAGTAAACCGAATAGAAGCCCAATCCTGGCACCGGCGGCAGACACTCTGGGAAATAGGAAGCCTGCTATAATTACACTAGCAATGGGTACAAAAAATATCCCATTAAGTTGCTGCAAAAGTTGGTAAATACCTTCTGGGGCATTAGCCACATAAGGGGCAACCCCAATTGCAAAAATAGCAAGAATCAAGGAGGTCCATTTCCCAATAATAACCAGGCCTCTCTCGCTGGTTTTCTTATTAATATATCTTTTGAATATATCCAGACTAAAAACGGTGGCGGCACTGTTTAAGGCACTGTTAAAGGTGCTTAAAATAGCTCCCATCATCACTGCAACAAAAAAGCCCGTAAGCCATAAGGGCAACACTTTTTTTACTAAAAGCGGGTATACATGGTCTGGGGTATTGTATAGGCTATCCCCAAAATAATAAAAGCCAATTAGGCCGGGTAGTACTATGATCAAAGGAACCAAAATCTTAAGAAGTCCGGCGTACAATAAGCCTTTTTGGGCTTCCTTTAGATTCACTGCGCCCAGTACTCGTTGAATAATGGATTGGTGCATGGCCCAAAAGTAAATCTGATTGATCATCAAGCCAGTAAATAGCACTTCAAATGGCAGAATAGCAGTTCGTGAACCAATACCGATGCCAGATTCCCTGCTCACAACATTAAACTTCTCTGGGCTGTTCTCAAACACTTTCCCGAGACCGTTTATGACATCTCCTTGACCAATACTCAGTAAGGCCAATATAGGTACCAGCAGACCTGCCACGAGTAATCCAAAACCATTGATTGTATCCGTATAGGCTACCATCTTAAGGCCCCCAAAAATGGCATATAAAGCCCCTATGACCCCCACTATAAAAATAGTTAACCTAATGCCGTCTTCCTGACTCACATTTAGTACGCCGGAAATATTAAAAATAGCTTCTATATTGAGTGCGCCAGTATATAGGACTATAGGAAGCAGGGTTACCACAAAAGAGATAATAAGGAGCAGAGCCACCAGCGTTCGGGTTAGGCCATCAAAACGATTTTCAAGAAACTCAGGGATGGTGGTTAGTCCCATTTTAAGATAGCGAGGAGCAAAATAAAGTGCGGCGACCACCAGTGCTAAAGCCGAAGTTACTTCCCAGGCAATAATGATAGCTCCATTCCTATAGGAAGAACCATTCATTCCTACCAAATGTTCCGTGGAGATATTTGTCAATAAAAGAGATCCGGCTATAATGATACCTGTAAGGGAGCGACCACCCAGGAAGTATCCATCCTTAGTGCTCAGTTTGTCCTTTCGCAGTTTCCAGGTTGCATAAAATGCAACAAATCCGGTAAACAATATAAAAGTAATGAAAGCCATTGTAGATAAATTTAACCATTATTGGTATTTAAATTGAAATTCGTGTTACCTCTTCCTTATGAAATTTCAATAATAAACTCAACTAATTAATTTTTTATATACAGGAGGTGTTGTTTTTTATGAAAAAAAGAACGGAAATAGTTTATAGATGCAATCACCTTTTTATATTTATACCATGACGTATTCATGGGACCTTTATCTGATGGCTGGGATGTATATAATCGCAGGCGTTTTACATTTTGTAAAACCCAAAGCGTATATGCGGATCATGCCCAAATACCTTCCTAACCACAGGGAACTGGTGTATGCAAGTGGTGTAGCTGAGATAGCGCTTGGGATCGGTTTGTGTATACCTCAACTAAAAAATATAGCCATTATAGGTATCATCTTGATGTTGATAGTCTTTTTAATGGTTCATTTCTATATGCTAAAAGGAGAAAAAGAAGGAGCAGGCATTCCCAGATATATCCTTTTACTCAGGATTCCTCTTCAATTTGGGTTGATGTATTGGGCCTATTGGTATCTCTAAGATCTGATCAACTTTTTTGAGATCTTTGGATGTTATTACCTAAAACATAACCTGCTTATTTTCCCAGCTTTTTTTTAGCCATATTATTTGGATGGCAACACAACTGATTAAGGCCAAGGAAGAAAAAAGTAATATTTTACTGCTTGAAATAGATGGTAAATTACCGCTGAAAATAGTTCTTGAACCCTCCGTTATGGATGATAAAAAACCGGAAAGCGCCGTTCCTTGTTCCCCGGTAAAGTATCCAATAATCAATAAGGCAACAGCTAAGAAAGCCACAGCAACCCATGAAGTCAATGAAAATACTGGAGTATAAACAGATTTTATGCCTGGTTCTCTGGAAGCTTTTAATTTATCCAGTACGGTATCTGTAAATTGCTCATTGGGTTCCTCCAAAGGGATCTCTTTTGTGAGTTGCCTGATAAAGGCATCTAATGCTCTTTCGTTCTCAGTGCTCATAATTTGTTACTTTTTCTTTTAATAAGGTACTGCTTAAAAGTATTGCCAATTGTTTTCTACTTCGAAATAACCTGACTTTTAATACTTGTGGACTCAATGAAACAATTTCTGCGATCTCACGGATAGATAATTCTTCAAAATAAAACAAGGTCACAATGGCAGCATCTTCCTCATTCAATTTGTCTATGGCCCACTTTACTATTCGAGCACGGTCTTGCCGTTCCAGCTCATCTAAAACCCCACTCATCACCTTTAAATCTGTTGGCCTGTACTGATCTAACGAAACAGAGGCCATTTGCCGCTTCTTTTTCTTGAGCTGATCCAGGCTTTGGTAATAAGCTATCTTATACAACCATGTGGAGAATTTAGCCTCCCCTTTATAGGAATCTAATGCTTTATACGCCTTTAGAAATGTATCCTGTGTTATTTCCTCTGCATCTTCCTTATTTCTAAGTATTCTACAAGCCAAGGTAAAAACCATTTGCTTGTAGCGATCTATAAGCACTCCAAAAGCCTTCATATCACCATGAAGGCTTTTGCTAACTAAATTTGAGTCCTCTAGTTGCACCATTTGTTCTATAAGACGGTTTGCTTCCATGCCAGGTTACAGGAATCTTACAATAAATTACGGTATTTATGTAACCCATCCTATATTTATGCCGTCATACCTCTAAAACAATGTTTAATTAATACACATCAACATGGGAGGAGAAGTTATAGTATTTATTAGTTTATTTCTGGTGGTCTTTGGTATCTGTTATCTTTATTTTACAACACGGAATAAAGAACGGTTGGCATTGATAGAGAAAGGCGCCGAAGCCAGTATTTTTGTTAAAGGAAAGCAAGATGGAGCAGCCCCTTTTTGGAAAGTTCTTATTGTAAATTTAGCACTGCTGTTGATGGGTATAGGACTAGCCATTTTCATTGCCTCATTCCTGGATAATGCCCTTGGGATGAATGCAGAAGTAGCCTATCCGGGGACCATCTTCTTAATGGCAGGTTTGGGTTTATATGCAGGCTTTACGTTAACCAAGAAGCTGGAAAAGCAAGATTAGGATTTAAATAGTTAATTAGTAGAATAAATGAAAACCAAGGTTATACCTTGGTTTTCTTCGTTTTTATATTCTCTTTAGTATTGAAAACGGTTTTTTTTACTAATTTCTCTAAAATTTTCATATACTACCCCTTATATAAGTCAGTTGATAAAGCTTATTCCTTAAGTATGAGTTTTAATTTGAACTTCGATCTCCAGATTCTTTTAGATGCCATAGGGTTGGTTCAGGGTGTGACCGTGGGAATCTTACTTATCGCAATGAGCACACGAAAATTCAAGAGTACTTTTTATCTGGGACTCTTTTTACTATTCTACTCTTTGGAATTAGCCATTTGGCTATCAACAAGCAGCATAGTATCAGAAAGTTATCCGAATTTTTTTCTTTTACCCTTTAATTTTTCATGGATACTTTTCCCATTGTTCTACATCTATACCCAACAAGTATCTGTTTTTTCAAATACCAAGATCAAATATTGGTTACTCTATCCGGGAATTGTTTCGATTTTAGCTCAATTAATTATTTTTTGGCTTCCCTTCGAAACAAAACAAGAAATTGAAGAAAGTACCTGGCATGTGGTTATTTTCTGGGTTCTTGGTAATTATTATTCCTGGATTATCGGTGTTTGGAATTTGCGTTTGCTATATAGACATAGGATAGAAGTTCTAAACACCTATTCATATATCTCTTTTAAAGAGCTGCAATGGGCGCGTTTCTTTCTGATCTATCTTTTAATTACCTCCGTTTTCGGCCATGTTATCGCTTATGGTTTCCCCACTATAGTAGAAGACAATACCATTTTTTCGGTAATGGACCTAATTGCAATTTACTGGGTGTCTTATTTTGGCATTACTCAAAGAAATGTACGCTCTTTGATCACAAATAATTGGACCGCGGATAATTCAAAAGACCAAGCAACAGATAAAGTTTACTCCCCAGAAATGATATCGGAAAGACTAGAAGAAGTCATGGGAGCTATTACCGACTTTATGATTGATACAGAAAGTTTTATCAATCCGGAACTCACCATCATGGATCTTGCTGAAGGAATAAATAAACATCCAAAACTTGTATCAGAAGCTATAAATACGGTAGGTAAACAAAACTTCAATTCATATATTAATCAATATCGGATCAAAAAAGCAGAGGTCTTGCTTAAAAATGATAAGACCATAAATTTAAGTGTGGAAGGGATAGGTATTGAAGTTGGTTTTAAAAGTAAGAGTGCCTTTTATTCGGCATTTAAAAAATTCACCGGTACAACTCCTACAAGCTTTAAGGGAAACCACGCGGCATAGATTCCGTATTCCCAATTCCGACGCTAAGGATTTATTAATGGTATTAAGGGAAAATGGTTCTAAATTCGGAAATCAGAACATAATTTCTGATAATTATGTAGGTCACTCTTGTTTGTAGTTGCATATTTATAAAAAAACTTGAATTCCAAAAAGACAAGTTTTATTCTGTTTTTGTTATTTATCTGGTCTGTATATGCGGCTTGGGCATTTGATGTACAATCTTCAATAAGAACTTTCCCTGATAGAATGACACGCTATGATCATTTGTTACTTCCATTTTTAATTTTATTCACTGTGTTTGCTATTTATATTTTAATAGTAAAAAAAGACACGAATAATAAATAACATTTGAAAATACAGAATCTTCCGATCACTGAATTAATACCTGAACTCACTCCCACTTACAGATACTGTGTAATAACCCTTTCTAAGACGTAAGTACAGAGAATTTAACCTTAGAATGGATTAGAATAAATTCAGGATTCAATAATAAGATCTATGGTATGCTTCTGATAGTAAAAATTCAAGTACCAACTTCTCTCAAATTCATTGTCCTCTCCATCTGTAGTTAGCTTAATAATTAATTTTCAAAAACTTCATATTTTACAATCTCTCATGTTTTTTGATAATCAAACTTTTAATTCTTTAAAATCCTACATATCTTCAGCAAGAATTTACTCACAATAAATTTTGATTGAAACAACAGATCTTACTTATGACCTTCAATCTATCTTAGATATCCTGGGATTAGTACAAGGTCTTACTTTGGGTATTCTGTTATTAATATTGAATTATAAGCACTTTAGGAGTACTTATTTTCTTGGGTTATTCTTATTACTGTTTTCCTTAAAATTGGCGATTTTTATTCCAGATGGATTAAATATTGATCAGACATATCCAGCCTTGTTTCTTTTACCCTTTAATTTTTCCTGGCTGCTTTTTCCTATTTTCTTTATCTATACACAGAAAGTTTCAATATTTTCTGATCAAAAGATAAAATATTGGGTACTCTATCCGGGAATTTTATCAATTGCGCTTCAAGTAATTATTTATTTCCTCCCATACTCTACTAAATTGACTATCGCCCAAAGTTTTTGGCACGAACTGGTTTTTACTATTCTGGGCATATCTTATTCATGGGCCATCGGTATTTGGAATTTAAAGCTACTGAACAAGCACAGAACTGAAGTTCAGAATACATTTTCTTTTTTAGACAACAAGGCATTGCAATGGGTTCGGATTTTTCTGATTTACAGTTTGTCAACTTCCATGTTAATACATATACTTTACTATGTTGCCCCTGAAAATTACTACTTTAAGATCATCTTTTCAATTTTTGATCTAATAGCCATTTACTGGGTATCGGTCAATGGCGTAATACAGCAAAATGTTTTATCACTTCTTGCCAAAAATGGATCTGGTATTACTCCTCAATACGTCCCCGCTTTGGAAAATGACCAAAGAAAAATTACCAATAGCGAAGACCTTAGAACTTTAATGGAAGAAATAGACTCCTATATGCAAACCACTGAGGTTTTTTTACAAAGCGAACTCACGATCATTGACTTAGCTGAAAAATTGAATATCCATCCAAAAAAAATTTCCTCATGTATCAATACAATCTTCGATCAAAACTTTAATTCTTATGTTAATGAGCTTCGCATTAAAAAAGCAGAAAACTTATTAACCGACCAATCTTCAAGTTATTTTAGTATTGAAGGAATAAGCAAAGAAGTAGGATTTCATAGTAAAAGTGCTTTTTATGCTGCCTTTAAGAAAGTTACCGGTACAACCCCTAACAAATACAAGGAAAGAATCACTGTTTAAGTAAAATACTCTTCTACTTACTTAAAACTATTAAGACCTGCATCTTATTGAAATACCACGTATTTACTAGTATTGATTCCTGAATTCGGAGCAATATGGGTAATTAAACAGGCATTTTGTTCTGATTTCCGAAATCCATACGCATTTGCCATATAGATAGTTTGTCCCAGGAAAATATTTATGAAAGCTTTGAGTTAAATTACTGTCAAGAAATAAAACTCATGGATTATAAATTCTTGAAATGCTTCTAAATACATTATGCTATGACCAATAAAGAAAATCAAAAAGCCAAAATACTTAAATACGTCACTATCAATGATGCAGGAAATTTCAATACCTGGAATCCTGCACATATAACAGAATTAAAAAATAATGAAATTAGTGCGGATCTTGGCCAGAGAATACTATTCGAAAACGAATATCTACGTATTTGGGAAGTTGTATTATTGCCTAAAGAGCGACTTCCATTTCGGAAAATTGACTTAGACTATTGTTGGTTAGCTGCCTCAGAGGGTATGATGATTTCTCGATTTTCTGATGGAAAAATTGTGCTAATGCATTTAGAAAAAGGAGATTCTGAGTTTTTAGAACATGAGAATAAACACGCGATTTATGATCTGGAAAACGTTGGACAAGACACTCTCATTTTTCAAATGACCCAATATAAAGGCGAGCAACTATTTGTTAAAGAAAGAATTGAGGAAGGTATAAAACGAAATTCCCCCCGAAACCTATAATTTTACCAAATTTTACCATATTGAGAAATAAGTGGATGAGGCCAACTCGTAATTACTGATTGTACGAGTTGGTTTTCTATCTTTAGGGCATGAAAGTAATCTCTACCAACCTGGCCCGGCCCACAACCATTCTATGGAACGGTAAGGAAGAACAAACCGGGATCTTTAAATACCCCGTAGCAGAGCCTATTTTTCTTGGAACTACCAAAGTAGAGAAGGATACCATAACAGATCGCAAACACCACGGAGGTACTTTTAAGGCCTGCTATCTGTTTTCTTCAACCCACTATCCCTATTGGCAAGAACGCTACCAATTACTAGATTGGGACTGGGGTATGTTTGGTGAAAATATTACCATAGATAAGATGGAGGAATCAGAATTGATCATAGGATCTGTATATCGCCTGGGCAATGCCTTAGTGCAAATAACAATCCCCAGGGAACCATGTTATAAGCTTGGAGTGCGCTTTCAGGATCAGGAGATCATAAAAGCCTTTGTGGATCACGGTCATCCCGGCACTTATGTTAAGGTAATAAAAGAAGGAGCTGTTCAAAAATGGTGACACCTTCTCATTACAAGAAAAGGCCAATTCACAATCTAAGTATCGCCGATTTTTACAGAATGCTATATGCCAAAGAAAAAGACCAGGATCTGCTGAATACGGCCTTAAGATTAGATGCCATTCCGGAGCGTACCAGAGATAAAATAAGCAGGTATAAAAAAAGAGGCCCTAAGGCCCCTTTTCGCTGAATTAAACTAAACTTACTTAACTACAAAATACTCATAATACGTTTCGTTTCCGTCTACAACAATTACTTTGTAACTGTCTTTTACGGCAGTGCTAAAATTAAATGCCTTTTCAACAATCAATTTATCCTTTAGGGTTTCCTTAAAGATTACACGGTTATCACTATCCATCACCCTGATCTGAACATCACCCATCTTCTCGTTGAAGAAGTTCATAAAAAGCTTGTTTGATGTTTTTCTGAAAAAGGGCTTGTGATCCCCTTCCGCTAACACACTTATTCCGTTGTTATTAACTGGTAATACGGATGGTGTAGTATTGGCAAAACTCAAGGCAGTTGCAAATAATAAAGCAATTGCAGTAATACTTTTAAATGTTTTCATCTGACTTTTTTTTTAGTTACTAATTAAACTCAGGACAAACTTACGCCTGCAATAACAGCTGCACTACTGCATATTTTTCTTATTTCTGCTCTATTTTAACCATAATCAGAGTTAATAATATATTAAATGGTAAAATACCATATATTTTGGGTAATTTTGTAAAGTTACATCCTTTGAAGGAGTAGTAATTTTACAATGATTTACAATTAATATGATTCAACAGAAACCTACTTTTGAAGCAATTGCCCCAGATTTTGGCAACTCATTCACTTATCAGAAATTTGATGAGGATAAGCTAAATAAGAACAATGTTTGGCATTACCACCCGGAAATAGAACTTGTCTATGTAAATGGGGGAGCCGGAAAGCGCCAAATTGGTAGTCATGTCTCCTATTATACAAAAGGCGACCTTATCCTTATTGGAAGTAATCTTCCGCATTGCGGCCTCACCGATAAATTAACAGGAAACAAAAGCGAAACCGTGATCCAAATGAAGCAAGACTTTTTGGGGAACGATTTCTTTAACATTCCTGAAATGAAACAAATACAGTCGCTTTTTACCCTTGCTGCCGGTGGCATTGCTTTTTCAGGTAAAACCAAGAGAAATATTGGCGATAAGATGGAGGTATTGGAATATCAAACCGATTTTCAACGCCTGTTGTCTATCCTAAATATCCTTAATGAACTAGCCTCCTCTGAAGAATACAAAATATTGAATGCGGCTGGTTTCTCATTAAAAACAGAAGTAAAAGACAACGACCGCATCAATGTAGTTTTCAATCATGTTAAGCAGCATTTTAAAGAAGATATTCCCTTGAATGATATGGCAGATATGGTAAGTATGACAGTGCCTTCCTTCTGCCGATATTTTAAAAAGATCACCAACAAGACCTTTGTGCAATTCGTGAACGAATGCCGATTGGTCCACGCTTCAAAACTATTAGCCGAACAGCCAATGAGCATTACAGAAGTTTGCTTTGAAAGTGGATTTAATAATTTTTCTCACTTTAATAAATCATTCAAAGCCTTCACAGGGCGTAATCCTTCCGAATATAGAAACGAGCTTAAAAATGTAATGACCTGAAATAAATGACTCAGGATGCCTTAAAAATTAACCTTCCGGAAAGCGATATAACGTATTATCCTAGCTTTCTTACCTCAGAGAATGCTACACAATTAATGCGCATCCTTAGGACAACTATTTCCTGGCAACAAGACACTATTACCGTTTACGGAAAAACGCATCCCCAACCCCGTCTTACGGCACTTTATGGCAATAATAGGAAGCCATATTCGTACTCAAATATCACCATGCATCCTCAACCCTTTACAAAAGAATTGAAGGAAATTAAAACCAATATAGAATCAATTATTTCTCCGATAGTGTTCACCAGCTGTTTGTTGAATCTCTATAGAAATGGAAAGGACAGCAATGGCTGGCATGCGGATGACGAAGCATCTTTGGGTAAAAATCCGGTGATTGCGTCTGTCTCATTAGGGCAGGAACGGTTTTTTCATTTCAAACATAAGAATGATAAGACCTTGAAACACAAAATGCTCTTAAAACATGGTAGCCTTCTTATTATGAAGGGAAGTACTCAACATAATTGGCTTCATCAGATCCCAAAGACCAGCAGAATGATAGAAGAGCGAATCAACCTTACCTTTCGCGTTATTCTTTAACGCAAAGACATTTTAATATCTTTGCAGCGCTATGAAAAAAGAATTTACAGAACAGGAATTAGACCGTATCATTGAAATGGCCTGGGAAGACAGAACACCTTTTGACGCCATTAGCTTTCAATTTGAGATCTCTGAACAAGAGACCATTAAGATAATGCGGAAGGAAATGAAACCCAGCAGTTTTAAAATGTGGCGTAAACGGGTACAGGGCAGATCAACCAAACATGCCAAATTAAGGAGCGGTACCATAGACCGTTTTAAAAGTAGCCGGCAGCGGAATATTTCGGGAAATAAAATTTCTAAACGTTAATCAAAAAGATCATTTAAGACTGCAGCCAGCCTTACCCCTCCCTTAAGTAGTTGATCTTCTACGGTTGTCCAATAGATATAGCTGTATCTATATCCTAATTTCTCTCCGTTTTCTACAGAAGCATAAATCTGATTAGCCAGGGTATGGGATTCTTCCACCCAATCAAAAACAGTACCTTTTTGTAATTCAATTAGTTCTTTTCTGGACAGGCAAGACATGTTATCAGCAAGCTCAGTATAGCTCATTCCATTCTGATCAATAAGATTTGTATCCCATAATCTATGCAGGTTACTGCCGTTCCCAAACCATTGTATTTGAATATCATTTCCTCCCCTGTTTTCTTCCAGGCCGGCATGTAAGGGCTGATGAAGATCCCCAATAAAATGTACAAGCATTTTTAGAAAAAACGCTTTTTCTGCAGGAGGGGTAATTGAGCTTTGCACTTTTACTATACAGTTCTGAATTGCCATAACTATATCACCTTCCGGACTGGGTGTTTCTTCACCGTAATTCTTATTGGCCGGGTAGTTGACGTAATGCCATGGATAGTACTTATTGTATAAGGTATCCGACTTAATGTCATCTGCAAAATTGGCGACAGACGCAAGGCTTTTTCCTTGCAGAATACTATGAATCATCTTTTTAGCTTTCCTGCTCAGATGCTTTTGAGCAACTTCACCTACCACCCTATGTCCCGTTTTGCCCCATATGGGCGGATTGGCCAGCGCCATTTGTGATGCGAAAAACAACAAAAGTAATCCTCTCTTCATCTCTTATATTTTTTTCAAAAATAGAGAATCACCCTTAAAGGCCTTGTTAAATATTAAGAGTTTATCGATAAAGGTAAAATCTATGCTAATTTTGGGATTTCTTTAACGATTTAATCCGTTAAATTTGCCCGGATGTTAAACACAAATACCATAACTAAAAAGTGGGGGCCACTGGCTATTCTCTTGATTCTGTGTTTACAGGCTGTTTGGGCCCAGAATAACTTTTCTTCCAAACAAAAATCATTTAAAGTAAAATACATTCAGGATTTTATCAAACTAGATGGAATATTGGATGAAGCTATTTGGGAAGAAGCCGAAAGCGCCAATAATTTTTGGGAATATTTCCCTGTAGATTCTCTGCAGGCCATGGAACAGTCAGACATCAAAATGCTCTATGATGACAAGAATTTGTATATCGGGATCACCGTTAATACGAAGGGTTCTAAGTACGCCATAGAATCTTTGAAACGAGATTTCAGGGCAGGAAACAGTGACAATATTACCCTTCTTTTTGACACCTTCAACGATGGCAATAATGCCTTTCTCTTTGGTACAAATCCATATGGAGTAATGAGAGAAGGTCTTGTATCGGGTGGGGGATTAGACCTAAGAGGATTTACCATTTCGTGGGATGTAAAATGGAGGGCAGAATCTAAGATATACGAAAATTATTATACCTCTGAGCTTATCATTCCCCTTACCTCTTTCAAGTTTAAGGAGGGACAAACCAAATGGCGTTTTAATAGTTATAGGTTCGACACTCAATCTAATGAAAGCAGCACCTGGATGCGCATTCCACAGAATCAGAACATTTTCGGGCTCACTTTTATGGGAGATATGATCTTTGAAAAACCCCTTGGAAAATCCAAAACACCCCTGGCAATAATTCCTTATATAAATACCAGTGCCGTAAAGGATTTTGAAAATAATGAATCATCCTCTGATTTTAAGTTTGGAGGGGATGCTAAGATCTCTATAGGGAACAGTATGAATCTGGATGTCACCATTAATCCCGACTTTTCACAGGTGGAGGTAGACGACCAGGTGACCAATCTTACGAGGTTTGAAGTTGGCTTACCTGAAAAACGACAATTCTTTATCGACAATAGCGACCTGTTTTCAGATTTCGGTGGCGGAAGAGATGCAAACCCGTTCTTCTCCAGAAGAATTGGGATCGCAAAAGATACTGCTGGTAATACAATTGAAAATAAAATCATTGCAGGGGCTCGTCTAAGCGGTAAGCTTACCAAAGATCTACGTCTGGGCTTTTTTAGTATACAAACGGAAGAAGACCTTGTTAACGAAATTCCATCCAATAACAACACTATGCTGGCCTTGCAGCAAAAGGTATTTTCCCGCTCTAACGTGGGCTTGTTCTTTATCAACCGGGAATCTTTAAAGGACTATGATTTTGTGGCTGAAGAAGACAAATTCAACAGGGTGTTGGGGATAGATTACAATCTCATCTCTGAAGATAACATCTGGAGTGGAAAAATGTATGTCCACAAATCCTTTGAGCCACAAGGCGGTGGTAAGGACCTTTCCTCAGGACTCAATATTGGTTATAATTCCAGGAAATTTAAATTTTTTACGGATTGGGCCTATGTGGGAGAAGATTTCAGATCCGATCTGGGATTTATTCGCCGAAATGATATTGTTAAAGGTGTTACAAACCTGGAACGTGTTTACTGGCCAAGAGATAGTTTTATCAATAGCCATAGTTTTACATTCTTTCCAATTGTGATCTGGAGTCCGGAAAATAATTTCCAGAACACAGATTACAACCTAATGAGTCGCTGGGAAGCTAAATTTCAGGATCAGTCACAAGTACAAATTGAACTTTCCAACCAATACACCTATCTTTTTGAAGATTTTGATCCTACCAATACAGATGGTGGTATCCCTATACCCGGGAATTTAGGTTATCATTACAACAGTGTAAAATTTGAATATCGTTCAGATCGGCGCAAGATCTTTTCTTATTCCATTGAACCAACCATAGGTCGCTTTTACAATGGGAACCAATTTAGCTTACAAGGTAGAATGTCTCTCCGTTTTCAACCCAAAGCACTGCTGTCTATTCAAGTCAATTACGACCAAATAAGCCTTCCGGATCCCTATCCCAGTGCCGATATTTGGTTGATCAGTCCTAAAATAGACATCACTTTTAGCAAATCGCTCTTTTGGTCTACCCTGATCCAGTACAGTAATCAACGAGATAATTTAGGCATCAATTCAAGGCTACAATGGCGCTTCGCTCCTTTATCTGATCTGTTCCTTGTATATAATGACAATTACTACGTCAATGAATTTGCTCCCAGATTGCGTTCAATCAATTTAAAACTTTCATACTGGCTTAATATCTAGTCTGGAATTCCCGGAGGTGGATCTTTTTATTTTATATTTGAGCATCTAGCTACCAATCGAACAGACTTTATGAATCAGTTACCTCTTACGGAAGACACCGTTATTCTGGGATTATTATGCGTGTGCCTGGGATTTGTATTCTTAACTTCCTCTATTAAAACAGGCTTTTGGAACAAATTTTATAAAGTTGTTCCCACCCTGCTTATGTGTTATATGCTGCCAGCTGTACTCACCAGTATTGGTCTTATTTCTGAAGAATCTTCCAATTTGTATTATATCGCCAGCAGATACTTATTACCAGCTGCCTTAATTCTAATGACGCTGAGCATAGATCTTAAAGCTATCATGAATCTTGGATCCAAGGCACTGATCATGTTTTTAACGGGCACAGTGGGAATTATAATAGGCGGACCTATTGCTATCCTAATAGTCTCCATATTCTCACCCGAGACTGTTGGTGGTGCGGGATTTGATGCCGTTTGGAGAGGCCTGGCTACCATTGCCGGGAGTTGGATTGGTGGAGGTGCCAACCAGGCCGCAATGCTGGAGGTTTTTGAGTATAATCCGGCGAATTTTGGAGGCATGGTCCTTATAGACATTGTTGTAGCTAATATTTGGATGGCCATTATTTTATTGGGAGTTGGTAAAACAGATCGAATAGACCGTTGGCTAAAAGCAGATACCAGTTCTATTGATACTCTGAAAGCAAAAGTAACTGCCCATACCGCAAAAATAGCACGTATTACTTCTTTACAGGATTTTGTTGTCCTAACATGTCTGGCCTTTGCCGGGGTTGGTCTTGCCCATTTCCTTGGCTTTCATTTTGCAGATTTCCTGGAATCTAATTTTGAAATGATCCGCAATAAAGAAAAAGCGCTTTCTTCCCTGGGATCAGAATTCCTTTGGATGGTAGTTTTTGCGACCACTGTAGGAATACTTCTTTCTTTTACAAAGGCCAAGAGTTTTGAAGGAGCAGGCGCGAGCAAAATAGGTGGACTTTTTATTTATATCCTCGTGGCCACCATTGGGATGAAAATGGACCTAAGTAAGGTATTAGAAAATCCGGGGCTTATTTTGATAGGGGTCATTTGGATTGCTATCCACGCCGGACTTTTAATACTGGTGGCAAAGCTAATTAAAGCACCATTCTTCTTCCTGGCCGTTGGGAGTCAGGCAAATGTAGGCGGAGCTGCCTCTGCACCAATTGTAGCTGCAGAGTTTCATCCTTCTCTTACCTCCGTAGGAATCTTATTGGCTGTGCTAGGTTATGTAGTTGGTACCGCCGGTGCATATATCTGCGGACTACTGATGGAAATTGCCTCTAAAGTTTAGAATAACGGTTAAGATTGTAGATATTTGCGCCAAAATATAAATGGCATGAAGCAGCTTGTAATCTCCTTTCTTTTTGTGATCTTATTCACTGCCTGTGCAGATACCTCGGAAAACACCATGCTGGTAACCGGGTCGGTTAAAGGATTAAAAAAAGGCGTTCTTTATCTTCAAAAAGTGTCGGATACCACCTTAGTTACCATAGATTCTCTGGAAGTGAAAGGCGATGGCAACTTTGAATTTACAACCTCTTTGGACAGCCCTCAGATCTTCTATTTATACTTAAAAAAAGAGGATAATAATGAGATGAATGACAGGATCACCTTTTTTGGTGAACCAGGTACCATCACAATACAGACGTCCTGGAATACTTTTGAGAATAAAGCCGTCATTGAAGGCTCTGGTACTCAAAAGAAATTAGAAGAATATCTTAAGATAATGAGTCGTTTTAACACCCAAAACCTGGAACAGGTTCAGGCCTCTGCAGATCCGGATCTAATCAATGATCCACAGGCCGTAGATTCACTACAAGAAGCCTACGAGAAGAATATACGCAGAAGCTATCTCTACGCACTCAATTTTGCTCTGAGCAATACAGAGTCGCATATAGCACCATATATTGCCTTAACAGAAGTGGCAGATGCCAACATAAAGTATTTGGATTCAATCTATAATTCCCTGTCCCCTGAGGTTGCCAATGGCACATATGGACAGGCATTGAAAAAACACTTGAATAAAGTTCGAGAGAACTAAGAAGGTTTTATCCCAATTTATTAAGCTTTCCAATTAAGGTGGTAGCTTCTTTTTCCAATTCCTTGCGAACAGCTTTAAGATGAGCTTTTCTATTCTCTACATCTTTTTTGTTCACCTTACCAATTAAATCATCAAAAGTAACGATGGCCTGATCAATAATGGCATTTCCTTCTTTTGAGCCTGTAGTTTTATTTGATTCTTCTATAATATAGACTGCTTCAATAATGTCTCCAAGGACATAATTGATATCTTTCTTTAAGTCGCGTACGTTTGCCATCTCACTTATTTTTTTGCAAAAATAACCTTTAGTTAGCCTCTTTAAAGAAAAAAGCTGTTTTTCTTTTACAGCGTGATCTCCAGAAGCTTGCAACCTCCTGTTTTCAGAGCTATTGTATTTGAACTTGCAGGTAGTAAAACCGTTTCTCCTTTTTGAATAGTGGTATCTCCGTGTTCATTACCAATCTGAGCTTCTCCTTCAACGCACATATAAATGGTGAATGTGTCTCTATGGGTTGTATCCTGTATAAGATCGCCTTGCAAGTGTAGAAAGTTGGTGTTAAAATAAGGACAGGCTACCATAGGGTTAATCCTATCTTTCTTTTTCTCATACGATACCTTAAAATCGTCTTTTTGATCGAAGTCTATGGCTTCCAGGGCCAGATCTGTATGTAACTCCCTTAAGTTGCCTTCCTTATCACGTCTGTTAAAATCGAAGACGCGATAGGTCACATCTGAGGTTTGTTGAATTTCGGCGAGCAAGACACCGGCTCCTATGGCATGTATCTTTCCAGTATTAATAAAAAAAGTGTCACCAGACTGCACTTTTTCGTAGTTCATATAATCTAGAAGTGTATTGTTTGCTAAACTTTGCACATACTGTTCTTTGGTAACAGCTTGGTTAAACCCAACAATTAGGTTAGCATCCTTCTCAGCATCCATGATGTACCACATTTCGGTCTTGCCAAAGGAATTGTGCCGTTCCTTGGCCAATTCATCGTTAGGGTGGAGTTGAATAGACAGGTCTTGTTTCGCATCTATAAATTTTATCAGTATAGGAAATTCCTTTCCAAACCTTTGAACAACAGAGGAGCCTAACAATTCATCTGCCCTGTTTTCTATGAGTGTATTCAATGAAGTTCCTTTTAATGCTCCATTGGAAACTACAGACACATCCCCCTCAACACCAGATAATTCCCAGCTCTCTCCGGTGATATCACTGCTGATAGGCTTATTGAGTTGTGTTCCTAATTTAGTGCCTCCCCATAGGCGTTCTTTTAGGATGGGGTGAAATTTAAGCGGATACAAATTCGTCATTGCTATTTCTTTAAAGCCTTCAATGCCTTGGCTATGTGTTTGGATGCGCTCATGCTGTTAAAAACCATGATCACCTTTCCCTCTTTGTTTATCACATAGGTCTCTCTTCCAGGAAGCAGGTTAAATAAGGCCTTTTCTACCTTAAATAATTTCCTCACCTTGTTTCGAGTATCGGCCAATAATATAAAAGGCAATTTATATGTGGAAGCAAATTTACGATGAGAAGATTCAGAATCTGAGCTGATCCCGATGACTTCCGCTCCTCGTTCGGTGAATTCCTCATAACTGTCTCTGAACGAACAAGCTTCTTTTGTACAGCCCGGGGTATAATCTTTGGGATAAAAAAATAAGACCAACGATTTATTCCCTATATGATCTTTGCTATCAAACACATTACCATCTTGATCAATTAAAGTAAAATGTGGAGCAGCATCTCCAACGGCTAGGCCCATAATCTATCCGGAGTAGGTTACAAAATTTCTGGGAGTTTCGTATAACACTACTTCCAGGTCTTTACTTTTTTCGATATGTGATCTTAATTTGTTCCATATCACAACAGCTATATTTTCTGCGGTGGGATTGAGGTCTTTAAATTCCGGAACTTCCAGATTTAAGTTCTTATGATCCAGAGCCTCTTCTATTTCAGATTTAATTAAGTCCTTTAGAAGTTTCATATCCATCACAAAACCTGTAACAGGGTCTATCTCTCCAATGACACTTACGATCAATTCATAGTTATGACCGTGAAAATTTGGGTTGTTGCATTTTCCAAAGATTGCATCGTTCTTTTCATTGCTCCAGTCTGGTCTGTAGAGTCTATGGGCAGCATTAAAATGGGCACGGCGGCTTACTTTGACACTCATAATACTTATTTATTTTGAATTAAGTGGTCGTAGAATTTTTCAAAGATGATCTTAAACCAGGCCGTATACTTTTGTGGATATGTTTGGATATCTTGCTTAATATCTTCTGGTCTCATCCATTTCCAACTGGCAACTTCTTCCTTATTGATCTGAGGATCTCCTTCAAAGAATCCCATCATCACGTGGTCTAGTTCATGCTCGGTAAGGCCATTGTCGAATGGTGCCTTGTAGATAAAACTAAAAAGTTCTTTGAGATCTGTTTTAAAGCCCATCTCTTCCCGGAGCCTGCGCTTTCCGGCTTCAATGTTAGTTTCTCCATGGCGTTGATGACTACAACAGGTATTGGTCCATAAGAGGGGCGAATGATATTTTTCTGCTGCTCTTTGCTGCAACATAGTCTCCCCTTTGGTATTCATAATAAAAACAGAAAAAGCCCTATGCAGGACTGCTTTTTCATGGGCCTCCATTTTTGGCATGGTCCCAATTACCTCGTCATTCTGGTTTACAAGGATTACATTTTCTTCTTTCACATCGTAAAAATAATACGTTTCCCCTATTATTAGGGTTAAGTCTATCTTAAATCTTAAAAGAAGATGAGATTTTGAAAGGTTGTGTTTAGAAGAATCGGGGCGACTTTAAGTTGTCTTTTACTTTTATAAAATCGTACCTGATGATCACCTCGAAGGAACCGTCATTGAATCTGGCAGTCCCCAATTCTGTAATTTCCCTATCATAGGCGATCCCGATCATAAATTCTGGGGAAAGCTGAAAACCTGCCATACCACTAACCGCAGCATCCCAGCGGTAGGCAGCACCTAGAATAAACTTCTCATTGTACATAAAGTTCACTGAGCCATCTATCTGTAGTGGAGCACCCTGCACAACTTTGGCAAGTATTGTTGGTTTAAACTTCCACAGGGGATTCATATCAAATACATAGCCGGTAATAAAATATAAGTTCATTTGTTCGGCAGCTGTAGAGAGCGAAGATTCATCAAAATGAGAAGTCTGCAGAAAACGCGGCACCGACAATCCCAGGTAATAATTATTGGTATGGTAATAAATACCAGCACCAATATTGGGTGAAAGTTTGTTCTGTATATCTTGCTGTAAGGTAGGATCCGGGCCTCCGGGATTTGTATAATCCTGATTGAGTTCTGAAAATCGAATATCAAGTAAATGCACACTTCCCTTTAATCCAAAACTCAGCCTCTTTTCTGCAGCCAGCTGTATGGTATATGAAAAATCCATGTCGAAATAGGTTTCAGAAGTAGGACCTATCTGATCATTTACAATAGACAGTCCCATCCCAACACCACGATATCCTACGGGGGTATGGAAATTAAAGGTCTGTGTTTTAGGAGCACCTTCGAGACCTACCCATTGTGCCCTATACAGGGCAGCAACACTCAGTTGCCCTCTGGATCCGGCATAACCCGGATTAACACTTACGGTATTGTACATATACTGAGTATACTGAGCATCTTGTTGTGCCACAATATCGGTCACAGAGAACAGAAGGAACAGTATCCCTATATTCTGTAGGACCTGCGAAATAATTGAAAAGCCTGGTTTCTGTCTCATTTGTTTATCGGTTAAGGTAAATATAGCCGGTCATTGATTTCATGGCGCCGGTATTGTCCTCATAATCTAGTATATAGAAATAAGTTCCTACAGGTAGTTTGCTTTCCTGATCAATCGTCACTCTACCTTCAGAGCTGCCATCGAATACATTTCCTTGAGTGTCATATGCCTTGGTAACGTATACCTGCACACCCCAACGGTTATAAATACGAATGGTGTTATTTGGATAGGCTTCCAATCCTCGGATAGCTAATACATCATGGATACCATCATCGTTAGGAGTAACCACATTGAATACTTCAATATCTGCCTCAATGGCGTTAGGTTCAAGGTAATCTGGAGTGCCGTCATTATCAGAATCATCATTAGCGTAATTGCCATCACCGTTATAGTCTTCGTCTACCGTAGGAATTCTGTCATCATCATCATCCGTATCACGATAATCAGATTCATTATCCCCATCTGTGTTAGGCAGATCATTATACGGATCGTCTATCTCATCATTCTTATCATCATCTATGGTTGAACTTCCTTCATAGCCATCGTCTAAACCATCATTGTCCTTATCGGAACCAATAAAAGTTACATCCGGAATTCCATCCTGATTATGGTCATGTCCTTCAATTGAATCTGGAACACCATCATTATCACTGTCCGGATCTACGTAATCTGGCAGACCATCACCATCTGTATCTACCGGAATTATTCCAAGACTACCACCATCTTCATAGGCATCATCCAGACCATTGTCATTAAGATCAACACCGGTTGGAGAAATATATCCATCGGTACTTTGAGCTTCCACATTATCTGGTATTCCGTCATCATCACTGTCTATATCCAGATAATCCGCAATGCCATCTCCGTCTGTATCGGTTGGATTTGTAAAAGGATCATCATCCCCATCCAGATTAAGGTCTTCAAATGCATCTACGATGCCATCATCATCACTATCCAGATCTACATCCATTTCATTGATATAGATATAAATGGTTGCCGAGCTACATACTCCCATCATATCACATACCGTATAAATAAAGTCGTCTGCTCCCAAAAATCCTGGGTTTGGAACATAGGTATACATGTCATCCGTAGGATCATTAGGAGTTCCATTATCATCCCTGGTTAAGGTACCATCAGTTGGGATTGTATTTGTTATAGTTCCTGTGGTAGGAAGGTCATTATCGTTGTTTGTCCAAAAACCAATATCTACAGGCGTATCTATTATTGTGGCTACTGCATCATCTGCAGTGTCTATTACCGGTAAAACGTCAATGGTAACAGTAGCAGTACTACAGTCGCCCAAAGTATTACAAACAGTATAGGTAAATGAATCCGGTCCATTATAATCTGCAATTGGCGTATACTGTACAATATCATCAGAAGGATCATTAGGGGTGCCGTTATTATCTACGACTACAGTTCCATTGGTAGGATCTGTAGTTGTTAAGGTCCCTGTTCCTGGTATACCACTGTCATTATCATAAATAGGCACCAAAATGGATGTATCCTCATCAAGTGTTACGAAATCATCTAGCAGGGTTGCTGCTTGTTGTAAACAAACCACCGTAAATATTGGCAGGTCCATCGAATTTCCAGCTTTTGTCAGCGTTGCTGTATAGTTGGTAACGGTTGTTGTTGCCGTAACAACAGGCCTTAACTGATCCCCACCCACGGCAGGGGTCCAGGAAACAGTTGCACTCCCAGTAACATTGGCAGTAATATCTAAGGTTACCTGATTATCTGGGTTTTCACAATCTGTGAGAATAAAATAGCCGGTGGCATTAGAACCGCATAGGGTGCCATCATAGGTTGCAAAATATATCCCAGGCGTAGAGGTCTCATAAAAGAAGTTTGTACCTAATACCGTACTTGTATCGGAAGCCTCATACCAACGGTAATTACTCTCATCACCACTGTTTGGAGCTTGCAGTAGAAACTGTGCATTAGATGCAACAATCCCCAGCAATGTAAAAACAAAGCTGAGGATGAAAAGTTTATATATGCGAGCAGTTTTCAAGCCTTTTGGGGTCGGTTTATGTTATTATTTTACTACAAACACTACATTGATCAATGAGTTATAATCTGAAGGCTGTCCTATGATATCATAACTCAATACCCCATTTCCGTCAATGGCCATAGTTGCCGTATTAAAGACAGTAGGATCTGCATAGGTTACGTAGTAATATAGCTCAGTGGCACCGTAGGTTGGAACCGCTGCAGGTGCTCCTGCACTGGCCACTGTAGGTGTTCCGAATTGCGCTGTATACTGTGCATATAGATCAATTGAGAAACTTCCGTTAGTTGATGCATCCACAGCAATAGATGGTGGATAAAAGATCCTGGCTGCTTTAGATGTAATTGGAGCAATTGCCTGTATCACTTCCTCAACCGTAGTTTCGTTTGTAGGCGATCCTACTCCACCTTCATCCACATCGATAGGTGTTCTTAAAAGAACTTCATCATCGTATTGATCGTCTGTTCCGGCATCGTCTAAATGAGACAGGTCTACAGTCTGACTAGTACCGTCCTCGATACCTACAGTTAATATATTTGTACCTGTATCAACGGCTAAACTTTCTATATTCTGATCATCTGTTCCTAAAGAAGCCAGAGGTACTGATAAAGTTCCATTACTGTCCGTGATCTCCAGGTTTCCTGCATTGATCGCAAAGGCTGTGTTTACCTCATTGGTTATACTACCATCTACTTCCGTAGCAGTGATCACATAAGGATCTGCACTAGTACCTGTACCGGTAACTACATTGATACCCGCTCCGGTTACTACCGTCTCAGAACCATCAGCTACTAATCCCGAAAGATCTACCGTAAGGTCACTACCATTTTCGATACCAACAGTTAATATGTTGGTGGCCGCATTAAGAGTTAATACGTCTATATTCTGATCATCTGTTCCTAAAGAAGCCAGAGGGACTGATAAGGTTCCATTACTGTCCGTGATCTCCAGGTTCCCTGCATTGATCGCAAAGGCTGTGTTTACCTCATTGGTTATACTACCATCTACTTCCGTAGCAGTGATCACATAAGGATCTGCACTAGTACCTGTACCGGTAACTACATTGATACCCGCTCCGGTTACTACCGTCTCAGAACCATCAGCAACTAATCCCGAAAGATCTACCGTAAGGTCACTACCATTTTCGATACCAACAGTTAATATGTTGGTGGCCGCATTAAGAGTTAATACGTCTATATTCTGATCATCTGTTCCTAAAGAAGCCAGAGGGACTGATAAAGTTCCATTACTGTCCGTGATCTCCAGGTTCCCTGCATTGATCGCAAAGGCTGTGTTTACCTCATTGGTTATACTACCATCTACTTCCGTAGCAGTGATCACATAAGGATCTGCACTAGTACCTGTACCGGTAACTACATTGATACCCGCTCCGGTTACTACCGTCTCAGAACCATCAGCAACTAATCCCGAAAGATCTACCGTAAGGTCACTACCATTTTCGATACCAACAGTTAATATGTTGGTGGCCGCATTAAGAGTTAATACGTCTATATTCTGATCATCTGTTCCTAAAGAAGCCAGAGGGACTGATAAGGTTCCATTACTGTCCGTGATCTCCAGGTTCCCTGCATTGATCGCAAAGGCTGTGTTTACCTCATTGGTTATACTACCATCTACTTCCGTAGCAGTGATCACATAAGGATCTGCACTAGTACCTGTACCGGTAACTACATTGATACCCGCTCCGGTTACTACCGTCTCAGAACCATCAGCAACTAATCCCGAAAGATCTACCGTAAGGTCACTACCATTTTCGATACCAACAGTTAATATGTTGGTGGCCGCATTAAGAGTTAATACGTCTATATTCTGATCATCTGTTCCTAAAGAAGCCAGAGGGACTGATAAGGTTCCATTACTGTCCGTGATCTCCAGGTTCCCTGCATTGATCGCAAAGGCTGTGTTTACCTCATTGGTTATACTACCATCTACTTCCGTAGCAGTGATCACATAAGGATCTGCACTAGTACCTGTACCGGTAACTACATTGATACCCGCTCCGGTTACTACCGTCTCAGAACCATCAGCAACTAATCCCGAAAGATCTACCGTAAGGTCACTACCATTTTCGATACCAACAGTTAATATGTTGGTGGCCGCATTAAGAGTTAATACGTCTATATTCTGATCATCTGTTCCTAAAGAAGCCAGAGGTACTGATAAAGTTCCATTACTGTCCGTGATCTCCAGGTTTCCTGCATTGATCGCAAAGGCTGTGTTTACCTCATTGGTTATACTACCATCGACTTCCGTAGCAGTGATCACATAAGGATCTGCACTAGTACCTGTACCGGTAACTACATTGATACCCGCTCCGGTTACTACCGTCTCAGAACCATCAGCTACTAATCCCGAAAGATCTACCGTAAGGTCACTACCATTTTCGATACCAACAGTTAATATGTTGGTGGCCGCATTAAGAGTTAATACGTCTATATTCTGATCATCTGTTCCTAAAGAAGCCAGAGGTACTGATAAAGTTCCATTACTGTCCGTGATCTCCAGGTTCCCTGCATTGATCGCAAAGGCTGTGTTTACCTCATTGGTTATACTACCATCTACTTCCGTAGCAGTGATCACATAAGGATCTGCACTAGTACCTGTACCGGTAACTACATTGATACCCGCTCCGGTTACTACCGTCTCAGAACCATCAGCAACTAATCCCGAAAGATCTACCGTAAGGTCACTACCATTTTCGATACCAACAGTTAATATGTTGGTGGCCGCATTAAGAGTTAATACGTCTATATTCTGATCATCTGTTCCTAAAGAAGCCAGAGGTACTGATAAGGTTCCATTACTGTCCGTGATCTCCAGGTTCCCTGCATTGATCGCAAAGGCTGTGTTTACCTCATTGGTTATACTACCATCTACTTCCGTAGCAGTGATCACATAAGGATCTGCACTAGTACCTGTACCGGTAACTACATTGATACCCGCTCCGGTTACTACCGTCTCAGAACCATCAGCAACTAATCCCGAAAGATCTACCGTAAGGTCACTACCATTTTCGATACCAACAGTTAATATGTTGGTGGCCGCATTAAGAGTTAATACGTCTATATTCTGATCATCTGTTCCTAAAGAAGCCAGAGGGACTGATAAGGTTCCATTACTGTCCGTGATCTCCAGGTTCCCTGCATTGATCGCAAAGGCTGTGTTTACCTCATTGGTTATACTACCATCTACTTCCGTAGCAGTGATCACATAAGGATCTGCACTAGTACCTGTACCGGTAACTACATTGATACCCGCTCCGGTTACTACCGTCTCAGAACCATCAGCAACTAATCCCGAAAGATCTACCGTAAGGTCACTACCATTTTCGATACCAACAGTTAATATGTTGGTGGCCGCATTAAGAGTTAATACGTCTATATTCTGATCATCTGTTCCTAAAGAAGCCAGAGGTACTGATAAAGTTCCATTACTGTCCGTGATCTCCAGGTTTCCTGCATTGATCGCAAAGGCTGTGTTTACCTCATTGGTTATACTACCATCTACTTCCGTAGCAGTGATCACATAAGGATCTGCACTAGTACCTGTACCGGTAACTACATTGATACCCGCTCCGGTTACTACCGTCTCAGAACCATCAGCTACTAATCCCGAAAGATCTACCGTAAGGTCACTACCATTTTCGATACCAACAGTTAATATGTTGGTGGCCGCATTAAGAGTTAATACGTCTATATTCTGATCATCTGTTCCTAAAGAAGCCAGAGGTACTGATAAAGTTCCACCACTATCTGTAATCTCCAGGTTTCCTCCGTTTACAGCAAAAACCGTGTTCTGTTCATTGGTAGGATCGCCATCAAGATCGGGTGAAGCGCTTCCGCCTACTGCATTCCAGGCTGCACCATCCCAAATGTATAATTGACCAGCTACATTATCTACATAGGTAACACCAGAATTACTTGGCGCTCCCGCCGGTCCGCCGGCACCAATTAAGGTAAGTTCATTTGTAATATCTCCATCTACTTCAGTAGCAGTGATCACATAAGGATCTGCACTAGTACCTGTACCGGTAACTACATTGATACCCGCTCCGGTTACTACCGTCTCAGAACCATCAGCTACTAATCCCGAAAGATCTACCGTAAGGTCACTACCATTTTCGATACCAACAGTTAATATGTTGGTGGCCGCATTAAGAGTTAATACGTCTATATTCTGATCATCTGTTCCTAAAGAAGCCAGAGGTACTGATAAGGTTCCATTACTGTCCGTGATCTCCAGGTTTCCTGCATTGATCGCAAAGGCTGTGTTTACCTCATTGGTTATACTACCATCTACTTCCGTAGCAGTGATCACATAAGGATCTGCACTAGTACCTGTACCGGTAACTACATTGATACCCGCTCCGGTTACTACCGTCTCAGAACCATCAGCAACTAATCCCGAAAGATCTACCGTAAGGTCACTACCATTTTCGATACCAACAGTTAATATGTTGGTGGCCGCATTAAGAGTTAATACGTCTATATTCTGATCATCTGTTCCTAAAGAAGCCAGAGGTACTGATAAAGTTCCATTACTGTCCGTGATCTCCAGGTTTCCTGCATTGATCGCAAAGGCTGTGTTTACCTCATTGGTTATACTACCATCTACTTCCGTAGCAGTGATCACATAAGGATCTGCACTAGTACCTGTACCGGTAACTACATTGATACCCGCTCCGGTTACTACCGTCTCAGAACCATCAGCAACTAATCCCGAAAGATCTACCGTAAGGTCACTACCATTTTCGATACCAACAGTTAATATGTTGGTGGCCGCATTAAGAGTTAATACGTCTATATTCTGATCATCTGTTCCTAAAGAAGCCAGAGGGACTGATAAGGTTCCATTACTGTCCGTGATCTCCAGGTTCCCTGCATTGATCGCAAAGGCTGTGTTTACCTCATTGGTTATACTACCATCTACTTCCGTAGCAGTGATCACATAAGGATCTGCACTAGTACCTGTACCGGTAACTACATTGATACCCGCTCCGGTTACTACCGTCTCAGAACCATCAGCAACTAATCCCGAAAGATCTACCGTAAGGTCACTACCATTTTCGATACCAACAGTTAATATGTTGGTGGCCGCATTAAGAGTTAATACGTCTATATTCTGATCATCTGTTCCTAAAGAAGCCAGAGGTACTGATAAAGTTCCACCACTATCTGTAATCTCCAGATTTCCTCCGTTTACAGCAAAAACCGTGTTCTGTTCATTGGTAGGATCGCCATCAAGATCAGGGCTGGCATTGCCGCCAACCGCATTCCAGGCTGCACCATCCCAAATGTATAATTGTCCGGCTATACTGTCCACATAAGTAACACCAGCATTACTTGGCACTACAGCTGGTGCGCCGGCACCTATTAAGGTAAGTTCGTTTGTTAAGTCTTCATCCGGGTCTGTAGAATTAACTGTATAATTGCCATTTCCATCATCCGTAACTGTAATGGCACCTGTTCCTGCGACAACTGTCTCTACAAGGCTGGACAGATCGACTACTTCGCTTGCTCCATTTTCAATACCAATGGTAAGGTCAGTACCGGCAAGTCCGGATCCGCTTATATTCTGATCATCTGTACTACCTGCGGCCAACTCATCGAGTGCATCTTGTACATCAATAGCCGTTAAGCCAGATACTGTATTATCATATGGATTTGAGCTGGCATTAGTATTGATAGTTTGGGTTACACCTGCCTCATCGGTATAGGTATATGTACCATCCAGATTATCCACCATAGTGGAAATAGAAGTATCACTAATAGTTGTTGGATTACCGGCAGCATCTGTAAAAGTATATGTACCATCCAGATTATCAACGAGGGCTACATTTCCTGCTGCTGCATCTAATTCGTCTATAGCTGCCTGAACATCAGTGGCTACAAGACTTGAAGCGGTATTATCATATGGGTTTGAGCTGGCATTAGTATCGATAGTTTGGGTTACACCCGCCTCATCGGTATAGGTATAAGTACCATCCAGATTATCCACCATAGTAGAAATAGAAGTATCACTAATAGTTGTTGGATTACCCGCAGCATCCGTAAAGGTATAGGTACCATCCAGATTATCAACGAGGGATACATTTCCTGCTGCAGCATCTAATTCGTCTATTGCTGCCTGAACATCAGTAGCTACAAGACCTGAAGCGGTATTATCATATGGGTTTGAGCTGGCATTAGTATCGATAGTTTGGGTTACACCCGCCTCATCGGTATAGGTATAAGTACCATCCAGATTATCCACCATCGTGGATATAGAAGTATCACTAATAGTTGTTGGATTACCTGCAGCATCCATGAAAGTATATGTACCATCCAGGTTATCAACCAGAGATACATTTCCTGCCGCCGCGTCTAATTCGTCTATAGCTGCCTGAACATCAATAGCTGTTAAGCCTGATGCTGTATTGTCATAGGTTACTTCTGCAGCTGTCTGGTCATCTGTACCTAAAGAGGTCAAAGGAACTGCTAAAGTGCTACCGTTATCTGTAATTTCCAGGTTGCCGGCATTTACGGCAAAAGCTGTATTCAATTCGTTGGTTGGATCACCATCAAGGTCGGGTGACGCGTTACCGCCAACCACATTCCATACTGCACCATCCCAAACATATAATTGTCCTGCTACAGTATCTACATAAGTAACACCAGCATTACTTGGTACCACAACTGGTGCACCACTACCCAATAAGGTAAGTTCATTGGTTAGGTCCTCATCAGGATCCGTAGAATTTACAGTGTAATTTCCATTGCCATCATCTGTAACAGAAATGGCTCCTGTTCCTGCTATTACCGATTCAACCAGGCTGGAGAGGTCTACAACTTCGTTTGTTCCATTCTCAATCCCGATAGTAAGGTCAGTTCCGGCAAGTCCGGACCCACTTATATTCTGATCATCTGTACTTCCTGCAGCTAATTCGTCTAAAGCCGCCTGTACATCTGTAGCTGTTAAGCCAGATGCAGTGTTATCATATGGGTTACTGCTCGCATTGGTATCAATGGTCTGAGTAGCGCCTGATTCATCTGTATAGGTATAGGTACCATCAGCATTATCTACCATGGTAGAGATAGAAGTATCACTAATGATGGTGGTATTTCCTGCGGCATCTGTAAAATCATAGGTGCCATCGCCATTATCAACCAAAGCCACTGTTCCGGCCAAAGCATTGATCTCATCAATAGCTGCCTGTACATCCGTAGCTGTTAAGCCAGATGTTGTATTGTCATAAGGGTTACTGCTTGCATTGGTGTCAATGGTCTGAGTAACGCCTGATTCATCTGTATAGGTATAGGTACCATCAGCATTATCTACCATAGTTGAGATAGAAGTATCACTAATGATAGTAGTATTTCCTGCGGCATCTGTAAAATCATAGGTGCCATCGCCATTATCAACCAAAGCCACTGTTCCGGCCAAAGCATTGATCTCATCAATAGCTGCCTGTACATCCGTAGCTGTTAAGCCAGATGTTGTATTGTCATAAGGGTTACTGCTTGCATTGGTATCAATGATCTGAGTAACTCCTGATTCATCTGTATAGGTATACGTGCCATCGGCATTATCTACCATAGTAGAGATAGAAGTATCACTAATGATAGTAGTATTACCTGCGGCATCTGTAAAATCATAGGTGCCATCTCCATTATCTACCAGGGCCACTGTTCCGGCCAAAGCGTTGATCTCATCAATTGCTGCCTGTACATCCGTAGCTGTTAAGCCAGATGCTGTATTGTCATATGGGTTACTGCTCGCATTGGTGTCAATGGTCTGAGTAACGCCTGATTCATCTGTATAGGTATAGGTACCATCAGCATTATCTACCATAGTAGAGATAGACGTATCACTAATGATAGTGGTATTTCCTGCGGCATCTGTAAAATCATAGGTACCGTCTCCATTATCTACCAGGGCCACTGTTCCGGCCAAAGCATTGATCTCATCAATAGCTGCCTGTACATCCGTAGCTGTTAAGCCTGATGTTGTATTGTCATATGGGTTACTGCTCGCATTGGTGTCAATGATCTGAGTAACTCCTGATTCATCTGTATAGGTATACGTGCCATCGGCATTATCTACCATAGTAGAGATAGACGTATCACTAATGATAGTAGTATTTCCTGCGGCATCTGTAAAATCATAGGTGCCATCGCCATTATCTACCAGGGCCACTGTTCCGGCCAAAGCGTTGATCTCATCAATAGCGGCCTGTACATCGGTAGCTGTTAAAAGAGATACGGTATTATCATATGTTACTTCTGCAGCAGTTTGATCATCAGTTCCTACTAATCCCGAAAGATCCACCGTTTGCGTGTTTCCATCTTCTAGGGTAAGTGTAAGTATATTACTCGCGTCAATACTAAAAGCAGTTATTATCTGGTCGTCTGTATTATCTAAATAAGAAGAAAGGTCAACATTGCCTCCATCTTCTAAGCTAAGTATATTTCCGGCCAGGCTAATAAGCTGGTCATCTGTTCCTACTAATCCCGAAAGATCTACTGTCTGTGTATTTCCATCTTCCAGAGTAAGCGTAAGTATGTTACTTGCGTCAATACTAAAAGCAGTAATTGTCTGGTCGTCTGTATTGTCTAAATAAGGAGAAAGGTCTACAGTACCTCCATCTTCTAAGGTTAGTATATTTCCGGCCAGGCTAATAAGCTGGTCGTCGGTACCTGTTCCACTAAGGGAAGACAGGTCTACATTAACTGTATTTCCGTCCTCAATATCTAGTGAAAGTATATTGGTGCCAGAATTAAAGCTAAAATTCTGTAAAAGCTGATCATCTGAAGAGGTCAGCTCCCAGCTGTCGCCATCCCAAAAGTATATTACTCCGGTATTGGTATTGACATAAATGTCTCCTGTATCAGCACCGCTTGGGGTGGTGGTTCCGGGGGATGTAACTGCGGTACCGCTAAGTACCTCACAATTACACTGGTCTTGCAATGTCACGGTGGTCTGTGAAAAAGCAAATCCGGATACCAGAAACAGAAGAAGTAGGATCTTCTTATCCATAGCTAATAACTTAAATATGTTTTTCTCGTTTTTCAATAGTTGGTTCAATTGTTTACACCTGATATTTTATTATCAACTAACAAATTTAACCCGAAGCTACCCCTAGGAAAATATTTGTTGTGTACTCGATGAAATGCATGGTCTAGCACCCAATAATTGAGGTATTGTGCAATTAAAACCTTAAAAACAGTATGGTTTCGTTGGTCGATTAACCCAATAATAGCGCTACTTACCGAGCATCGATTTGTAAGTTTTTTCTTCAATTTATGTATAAAATGAGGGTTCAAAGGGGCCTTAATTTTTGTTCACTCTATGGGTGATTCTACGGTTGGAAATAACCGTATTTACCTGTACAATAAGTTGTGCAGAAGAAGAGGTTTCTGTGCTGCATATGTACATGGTATTTGCAAGAATAACTCTGTATAAATTTCCGTTTTCTGCAGTGGTGATATTAGATATGGTAAGGGTATCCGTATTGGTGCCACTATACAGTCCTCCATCGGATAGATCTATCCAGGAAACACCATTGAAAATTTGCCACTGAAAAGTATCGGAATCGGTATCAATTACAACAATACTAGTAGTACATCCAGGACAGGCAGTGGTATCTGCGGGTTGTGTTGTAATGACCGGAGGGTTATCTGCTTCCCTGAAATCATAGGTGGAATTGGTATTAATATCGGCTGGTACTGCATAGGAAGCTGCTACCACCCTACCCTTTGCATCTGTTGCAGGCGGGTTTCCGGTATCATAATAGTCATTATCACCCCCATCTGCATTGGGATCATTATACGCCTCATTAGCATCACTACAGCCATCATCATCACTGTCTGTGTCTAAATAATCCGGTGGATCTGTGCCATCAGCATCACTAATGATATAATTGATAGTTCCACTTTCAGGGGTAGTTTCCACCAGGTCTGCTAATCCATTTAGACCAAAGGTTCCATTGACTATTCCATCTGTATGTGCCTGATCATGGCCTGATTCCACTGCATCGTAAATACCATCATTATCGCTGTCCAGGTCCAAATGATTTGCAAAACCGTCCGAATCATTATCTATTCCATAGGTTTCCGGACTCACAAAATTGGTGATACAATTAAATTCAATGCTATGCTGTCTCCCGGTAGCTGAAGCTCCGGCTACCCGGGCAACGGCTCCTACGCGTAATGACATCTCCGATTTGGAGTTGTAATTAACACTTAGATTTACCTCCGGATCTACATTGCTGGAACCGGGATGGTCCACAAATCCAGCTGTAGCAACTACCCAGGATCCCTCATTCGTAATCGTTAATTCGGTCGGATTATCAATGGTATAGGTAGATGGATTGTCTACCCAGTTCTCTTCCCCATAACTGGCACCCCCATCAATATCATTAAAATTCATAAAAAATTTAGGGATCACAACCGGGGTTGACCCACCGGAAGTAACAAATTGAATATTGTATTCCACATATGCCCTGTCCCCGATATTCGGTAGGTTAAAACCGGTTTGTGGTTTAAAATTGGGGGCATCTGAACCATTGTTATCCACATTGTAAACAGTGGCATTAAAGACTTGTGCAATAGTCACCAATGCATCTGTGCCGGTGGTAACGTTGGCTATTCTGTAAACCGCTCCCTGTGTTTTATCTACACCCGATTCTAATGAGGCTGCAGCACTAAAATCCATATTGGTTTCTCCCCCACAAGCGGGTTGGTTAAAGTTGGCTATAGTATCTAATTCGTCTGTATCCGGAATACCATCATTATCGTCATCCAGATCCACATTATCTGGGATGGTGTCGTTGTCAGAATCTGCATAAACAGTGATGTATATTGTTGCAGTATCTTCCTCTGATGTAAAGGTACAATTGGCATTATCTCGTATGGTATAATTAAACTGATCACCCCCCGAAAATCCCGGATTTGGTGTGTAGGTAACTGTACCATCGCCATTTATGACCGCCGTACCATTAGATGGAGTGGTAACGGAAATCACTTCCAAAGGTTCGCCTTCCGGATCAGAATCGGCTCCGCCTCCATTATCCACGAGGGGATCGAGGTTAACCGGGCTATCCTGAACGGTTGTAACATAGTCGTTTTGTGCTGTAGGAGCTTGATTAGCCGAATTCGGATAAAGATCCACCAAATTTATAGACCCGGTGCGGTAATCAAATGGGCGTAGCTGTTTTCTAACTACTACCCGGCCCGAAGCCGTTCTGGGAAAAGCCACTTCAACCACAATAGGTACAAATGGTCCACTAGGTAAGCCAAAGTGTATACGACCTGGGGCCTGGGTTCCATGTCCGTAGCCTCCATTTACTTCCCGGGTTCCTGAGATAACATTACCATCACAGTCTAAAATCTTCGCGGTAGCTCCTACCCCAAAACGTTCCTCTGTACCAGTTAAACCCAGGGCATCTCTGTCTTCCATACCATCGATGTATATGTGACTGAAGCGTTGAAACCATCCCAGATTGTTGATATACAATCGGTTGTTTCCGGTTCGGTTGGTGTATAAGTCCAAATCCCCGTCCTGATCAATATCTATAAAAGTACAGCCCTCGCCGGCAGCTGCGTTAAAAGTGAGTCCGGAGTCTACAAAAGACATGGGCCCGCCCCCGTTATTGATCTGGTTAAAGTACATCTTACTGGTACTGTTACCCGTAAGGAAAATATCGATATCTCCGTCATTATCGACATCCCCACAGGCCAGCCCTTCAATCTGCCCGGCAAAATTTACTGGTATTCCTGTAGCAGCACCAAGGGGGGTCCAGGTACCGTCTCCATTATTTCTGTGAATTTGATTATTTCCATTTTCCGTCCAGTAGAGGTCAAAATCCCCGTCATTATCAAAATCATAAAAGGCCACGGCACCTTTGTTACTATTTAGCGCCTGATCTATGTCTACCCCATTCTGAAACGTACCTCCAACATTTGTGAATAAATCTACCTGGTCTCTTTTACGTACAACGATATCTACCCAGCCATCATCATTAAAATCGGTTGCTGAACCATAATCCCCATCGGTGGCATCCTGAACCAGCCCTAAAGGCCATGTAGCCGGATTACCTACATTGTAAGGTGGCAGTGGACTATCCGCTTTACGTGTCACATGGGTAAAGAATCCATTTCCATCATTTTGAAAAATATCGATCCCAAAGTTGTGATTGTCTATAAACAGATCAAGGTCTCCGTCTCCATCATAGTCTAGCGCCCCTGCCCCTTCAGCATTCATCCCGTCTGTCATAGCTGTAAAACGTTGACTTGGGGCCGTACCCCCCAAACCATCCCCAAAAACATTAGTTGCCGGGTGCTGCAGATATATACGAACGTCGTTGTGTTTATTTCTGAAAATATCCGGGTAACCGTCATTATTAAAATCTACAAACAGTGCTGTTCGTTCCAAGCTTCCCCCCATAAAATCTGGTGCCAGGGCTGCTGTTTGATCAGAGAAACTTCCTCCATCATTACGCATAAGATACCCACGTCCATTAGTGTTGATCACAAGATCGAAATCCCCATCCAGGTCATAATCTGCCCAGGCATGGCCTCCATCTTTGGTGCCGGCAACATTAAGTCCATATGCTGCAGCGCTTTCGGTAAACGTAGTTTGAGCTGTAATGACCATTGAAAAGAGGAACACTACTCCCAATAGGAGTATATGCCCAACTTTTTGGAAACTAAAAGTGGTTGTTCTGGTCATTTAATTATGCTTACATAGAATGCCCCAAAATGTAGCATTTATGGTATCATAGACTCAAATGTGCCATTATTATATTGTGTAGTGAAAAAATTGTTGTGAAGTCAACAAATTCAGGCATCTAGAACGTAAAATATGATGTTGAATTTTAGATAAAGAATGTATAAATAACTGAATAAGAATTATTTACAGTTAAAAGATCTAACCACAATTATTAATTCTTATTGACCCTGTAGGTGATTCTTTTGTTGGTAATTACTGTGCTAACATTTACTGTTACCGTTGCTGTATTGGTAGTGGAGTTCCCACAAACGTAACTTAGATTGGTTAAAACTGCTCTATACTGGGTCCCATTTTCAGCGGTAGTAACATTAGTAAGTACCAGTGTGTTAGTAGTGGTTCCGCTGTAGATCCCTGTATCGGTCATATCTACCCAGACTGCCCCAATAAATTGCTGCCATTGGTAGGTATCAGCAGCTGTGGCTGCAACTGTAAGCGACGTATTGCAACCCGGGCAAACCGTGGTGTCTGCAGGTTGTATTGTTATCACCGGAGGTGATTCGGCTTCTAGATAATCCAGGGTGCCATTAGGGCCAATATCGGCCGGTACCGTATAGGCTGCTGCTGATACGCGTCCCTGTACATCTACTGGCGGTGGACTCCCAACCCCATAATATTCATCATCCCCACCATCTGCATTGGCATCGGCATAAGCCTCATTGGCGTCACTACACCCATCATCATCACTATCAGTATCTAAATAATTGGGTGGAGGATTACCATCTGTATCTGCGATAACATAATTTAATGCCCCGCTTTCGGGTGCGGTTTCTACCAGATCGGCCAACCCATTTAGTCCATAGGAACTTATTACAACGCCATTTACATGTGCCCTATTATGACCGGCTTCTACGGCATCATAAATACCATCATTATCAGCATCCAGATCGAGGTGGTTGGCCACACCATCAGAATCGGTATCAATTCCATAGGTAACAGGATTCACATAATTGGTAATACACGCAAATTCGATAGCGTGTTGCCTGCCACCTGATGAGGCTCCGGGAACTCTCGCTACGGCCCCTACCCTAATAGACATTTCAGATTTTGAATTGTAGTTCACACTAAAGTTTACCTGTGGAAATGTATTTCCTGCACCGGGATAATCATTAGGACCAGCTGTACCAATCACCCAGGAACCGTCCGTACTCATGGTTAGTTCAGTAGGATTCGAAGTGGTATAGGTAGCGGGATTATTTGCCCAATTCTGCTCCCCATAATTGGCACCTCCATCTATATCATTGAAATTCATAAAAAACCGGTTGATGATCACAGGAGCAAACCCGGCAGATGCAACAAATTGTATCTTGTATTCTATATAACCCTGATCTCCAACATTGGGAAAATTAAAAGCTGTCTGCGGTTTAAATGAAGCAGGATCGGCCGTATTATTATCTATGTTGGCTACGGTGGCATTAAAAGTTTGTACTATAGTCACCAGCGCATCAGTACCCGCCGTAATATTGGAAATCCTGTATACTGCACCTTGTGTTAAGGCGGTCCCGCTTATTAGAACAGCCGCTGCGCTAAAATCGAGGACCGTTTCTCCCCCACACGGGGGTTGGGAATTACTGGCAACCGTATTCAACTCGGCCGTATCCGGTATACCATCATTATCATTGTCTAAATCAGATTGATCAGGAACTCCGTCCCCATCACTATCTGCTGTTGCCGGAGTACCCTGCACAAGCACATTGTCTATGGTATAATTTTCATTACCCGCCGTATTATGAAATCTTGCCCGTATCTCCAGAGTTGATCCTATTAATCCGGAAATTGTATACGATGGATTTATAGGTTGTGCTGCAGATCCCGACGCATTCACAACCGTGGTCCACGCCCCGCCATCAATTCTATAGTCCAGGGTAAAATTATCCTGAGCACCTCCACTGTCCTCAAAATTGCCTACATTGAAAGCACCGGTATCTATACTAAAAGTTACATTCAGATACCCATTTATAATAATAGGATCCGTTACCCAAACTAGAGGGTTGGCCAGGGTAGAACCGGCAACATTTCTTGTATTACTTGCTAATATAAGACCTCCTGAGACAGCCGCACCAGCCTGTGAATTCCAATTAACAGGGGAAGTACCCGTACCGGTACCGGTTATGGTACCATTGGCATATGAATTAAAATCTTCGGACCAAATTGTAGTTTGTGCGGTTATGACCACGGAAAATAGGAGCAAAAACCCCAAAAGGAGTATTTGCCCAACTTTTTGAAAACTAAAAGTGGTTGTTCCGGTCATTTAATTATGCTTACATAAAATGCCCAAAAATGCAGCATTTATGGTGTCATAGAATCAAATTTCACATTATATAATTGGGTAGGAAAATAATTGTTGTGAAGACCAGACGACAAGGCATCAAAGACCAGAATTATGATGTTTTACTAAATGTATTGATTTGATTAGGAGGCTTTTAATACCAGATATTGCTATGTGAATTACGGAATTAGATTTTTTAATTCTGATTAACGCGATAGGTAATTCGCCTATTTGTGATCACCGATCTGATTTTGATGATAGAAACAGGTGAAAATTCGGAGGTGGTATTGGCCAGAGTGGCAGTCGCTGTTAACCTAAATCCTATATCCAAACTTGGTGTATAAGGAATCTGAAGATGAAATTGATTGGTATTGTCTGTATTGCCATCCGCATCTGTATAGACAGACGATCCTGCATCCAGATCACTCCCGCTACCTTCTACAGCAGACCCTATAAATATTTGACCTTCCCCATAATCATTGCTCATTCCAAGCTGATTGTCACCTTCTGTAGCAGTCCCTTCATTAGTATCGGTTAAAAATACCTCTATGTTTGCCCCGGGACGCGACCATCCTTTTAGTATTAAATTTGGCCCTTCTATAAATGCTGCGGTAATAATTGGAAAATTAGCAGCCCCATTAGGTCCAGTATCTGCATCCCCTGTGTCATTTAATGTTATCCCATCTCCCATGCCATCTGCCTGGTCAATATCTATTCCCAGGGCATCGGCTGAAGTGCCATTTGCGTAAATTGAGTTTTGAGAAATCAGATTCCCCGAAGTATTTCCTCCTCCTAATACGATCCCTGCACCTCCATTTTGGTAAATAATATTGCTGGTTATTGAAGAATTGCTGCCATCCAAATGTATACCTGCATTCTCAACTTCGCCACTGCAATTACCCCCATCCTGACCTGCTGTTGTAATAGAATTTTCGGTAATAGTTACACCGCCCGCAATGCCATTCCCGTCTATTCCCATTGCCCCTGAGAGCTCAATTAGGTTTTGTTGAATCACTATTCCTGTTCCGCTGGTGATGGTAATATTATCGAAGCAACTGTCAGCTCCATTAGTTGTAATATGATTATTTTGAATTACTGTGGAAATTCCCCCGTTTACAAGGACCCCTGCTTCCTCATTAGTACTTATAAAATTACCATCTATTATAGCACTACCACCTGTAATTTCTACACCGAATAAGATTTTCTCAGCATTTACACCGCTTGCGTCTACACCGATTAGATTTTCTACAAGTTGTAGAGATCCACTATTCAGTATGATCCCCGCGTCATCCTTAGCAAATATTGCCAGGTTACGAATCACCGTTGATGATGCGTCTACTATAAAAGTATCTCTATTCTTGTCATGTACCTGAATCTCAGGGAGATCGTAGGTAGGAAGAGTGCTACCACTAACTCCTACTGCAGTTCCTCCCGAACCAGCAGTTCCACTATTGGTATTTCCTGAATAAGCCGTTTGTGTTCTCCCATCTATATGGGTATTATCACCTGTAATGGTAGTTAGCGGGTCTGTTTCAATATCAAAAATACCGGAAGCATAATTGGCATCTGCCGCCCTTCCCAAAGCATCCCCGGTGGGTGGTATCATAAAAATGGAAGTGTCTTCCCCTGCTGCCGGATCAAAAACGGTATTGGCTTCTATATCCAAACCGGATTCATCAAGCGCATTAGAATTTATAATAAACTGTTCCAGAGATCCTTGCCCATCTTCATTGGTGTTGACGATGGTATTAAAATTAAACCCAAAATCCATACCCGCGATCCCTTCATTTAAAATAGTGAAGGCAGAGACCGTTTGAGCACCTGCAAGTGTACCAGGACCAGGATCTGCTGCCGAAGGATCTTCCCCCCCAACACTATTGGTATCTTCCACTACTATACTGGCAATAAAATCTGTTTTAAAGGTTTGTACCGGAATACATGTGGTGCATGCAGCTCCTCCGGTTCTTGTAGAACGCACAGTATTGTTGACTACACGGACGGTATACGAACCATTGGCCATCCCTGCAAAAACATAGCGACCTGCAGCATTGGTGGTGGTATTGTCAACTAGACTCCCACCTCCATCATATAATTCAACCCTTACGTTCGGAATGGGAACTCCGGAGGCTGTTGCCCTATTACGGCCTGCACCTCCCCCGTAATTAACATCTTCAAAGACGATCCCTGTGGTTAGGTTGGAAGGTACTTTCAGGGTCACGGTATTTAAGATCACAAAATCTTGTCCGGATCCTACGTTTGTTGTTACCGAAGTTTCCCCGGCAGTAACAAAAGGAGAAACGTCATAGGTATCTAAATCGACTCCATGGGAATTTGTATTATTCACTACCGGCGCCACGGTATTATCAAAATGGGTGGAGTTAAAGGGGTTTATCGTAGGCAGTCCTGTATTGTCTCCGTCACCTGTTAGGTTAAATGTTCCTAGTCCGGTTGTAACGGTTAAACTTTCATTATTACTGAGCGTCTGATCACCTTCCCAGGACTGTACAGTGGTCTTGGATCCTGTTGCTCCAATTGCAAAAAACCCACTAAGGGTATAAGCGGAAGCAGAGTTGCTCTCTCCGCTAAATCCTTCATACACATTGATTGTGGATGCCGGTAAGCTATTCTCCGTATAAAAAACCATCAAACTCCAGCCACCGAGGGTTGTAGCCGTATTACAGTATGGATTGGTATTATCTATCGTAAGGCCTCCAAATGTCCATAGGTAGGTAGATGGGTTAGGCACTGCCGTAACGATCGCGGTTACATCGGCTCTACCACCGTAAAAAGTACGGTTTGTAAGAGATGTGCCATATAAAAATTCTGCATTCACGGTATTTCCATCAAAGGTTACCTGTGTATCCGGGGTGGCCCCGGAATGGGCCCAATAGAGTATTGCCTGATCTATGGTTGCTGTGGCCGGAATTGTTCCGGAAAGTGTATTGCTGGATGTAGCCGTAATTGCGCAGTTATTCCCGGTATTAGGTTGTGTTCTAAGTGTACCTGCCGTACTGGTATAATCCATATACCCATCAAATTCATGGGTAAGCACCAGAGGCGCATTAAACGAATATTCATCATCGACGATGGTTCCAACTCCCTGACTATCTGCCATTATAACTCCTGGTTGGGAAATATTACTAAGATTTATCGTAAAAGTTTCATTATTGAACTCAGGCGTAGTATCATTGATCAAATTGATCACTATTGTCTGTGTTTCCCCTGCTGTACCCGCAAAGGTTAGCGTTCCACTATCAGAATCATAATCAGCGCCATCAATTGCCGTACCATCACTGGTAGCCCAATCTACATCAAAACCACCTGCGAAAGCCTTATTAAGGGTAACGGTAGCGGTGGCGGTGCCATCATCTTCATTTACAACAATATCATCTATAGAAATTCCGGGAGGAACATTCCCATTGAATTGTACATTATCTATTTCATAGGCTTCGGTACCACCCCAACCTCCACTATTTGAAATAAACCGAATTTGAGAGGAAGCAGACATTTCATTGGCTGCAAGATTATAATTAACATTACCGGAGCCATTTAGGGTTGCTACAGTATTCCAACCTGTACCATTCCAAAGATCAACATCGATCTGTTCATTTCCGGAGATCTCGGTATAACTCATAGTTAGAGTTACCCCTGTTGCGCCAGTTAAATTTAATGTACGGCTAAGGACAGTTCCATCCATATTCTGAATCCGCAATCTATTAGATCCGCCATTTATATAAATACGGCCATTCGCAGGATCACCGTCTTCATCATCCACCCAATCAGCGGAATAACTCATTGTTCCGTTGTTGTTAGAATAGGAAACGGTATTGAAATTATCCAAAAAGGTGTCCTGGCCATAAAGGAATACTCCCTGACCTAAAAGAAAACACAGCATCAAAATCCTCTGAAGTTGAGAAGGAATCATGAATTATGGATATCTGTCATTAGGTATAAAAGTAGCTATACCCTTCAGCCCCTATAAAATAATGTTGTGAATAGGCCTAAATACAGTGTATAAGGTATAATTATTGAAGAATTCCTATGATAAAAGGATACAATTAGGGATGTTCGTTGGTCGATCAACCCAATAAGAATAGAATTTAACGAGTATTTCCCTACATCATTAAATAGAAATTCATCAACTGTATCTGGAGATATTGCATGGCCCCTTGGCAGATCAAAACCTGCAGAACTAAAGGTGTCTTTTCTACCTACTGAGGTGAGTAAAATTTAATAAAAAAGTTTAAAGATCAATAACAACAATTCTCGCCGTCTTCACAAAGAATCAAAAACTCAGATCGTCTGTTTTGCTGGTGTTTGGCTGAAGAACATCTAACCCCATCTGCGCATTCATTTACAAGTTTGGTCTCGCCATAGCCCACGTATTTTAAACGTCCTATGTCAATGCCATTAGAAGCAATATAGTCGACCGTAGCTTTTGCACGGCGTTCAGACAATGGCTGATTATACGTATTAGGGCCTCTGGAGTCTGTATGAGAATTTACCTGTATTTTCAGACTGGGATACAACTTCATTGCGGCAACAACGATATCGAGTTCGTCCTTATATTCATCTTTTACAACAGATTTGTCGAAATCAAAGAAGATAGTAGGGTCTAATCCAAGAAGTTTTGACAGGTCGGTGCCATATTCTACACAGTCAGTTTCCAGATAAATGTCTACCATGCGCAGTTCACATGGATTTATCTCCAGATACTCCTCAACAGGAGTATATCCTTCTCTTGAAGCTCTTACAAAATTATTTTTTGTTCTGTCTATAGTAATGCTATACGCACCTTGTTCATTAGTAAATGTTGAGGCAATTACTTCGTTATCATCATTTACAATCCCAATGGTTGCTCCAGATAAAGGTAATAGAGTGGTCTTATCATAGACGATCCCCGTTAAGGTTTTTGGATTGATACATTCTGCTGTAAAGGCATAAATATTATCATCTATATAATCCGTTGCATTTCGACGGCCAGAATTATTGGGCCTTTTCCTATTTGAGGCAAAAAAACCGTATTCCTTTTCACTGTCATAAATAAACGAAAAATCATCGCTTTCACTATTAATCGGTGCTCCTAAATTCTCAGGATCCGAGGCAACCAGACCATCTGCATTTAAGTTTACAGAATACACATCTAATCTACCTTTACCATCGAATCTGTCTGACGAGAAATACAGCCTTCCTTCTTTACTTACAAAAGGAAAACTTTCCCTGAATTGTGTATTTATTCGGTCTCCTAAATTTGTTACCTGCCCTGAAACTCCATTGCTATTGATATTAATAACAAAGATGTCTGAGAGGCCCTTTGATCCGGGCATGTCTGAGGAAAAGTAGAGTTTTGTATTATCCGGGCTCAAGGCCGGATTTGAAAAAGAGTAACTATCCGTATTAAAAGCCTTGTCTCCGCTTTCGTTCCTAAACCATGAATCGTCTACTATACGCCAACCTTCAGCCTCTTGTACAGCTTTATAAATTTTGAGACGTACAATATTTTCTTGGTCCCTATTAAGATCTCCGTCCTTAAAATTGGTAGCTGTAAAATACATGGTCTTGCCATCTTTTGAGAATGTGGCTGTAGACTCATCTACCTTAATGGAAGTAGATTCAGCATCTCGGGTAGTAAACCCATTTCCAAAAAAATTGACCTTAGCGATGATATCCCTAGAGTCATCATCCTTTTTAAATTGATAGAGGTCCAGAAAATCTTTGTTTGTTCCACTATGTCTGTATCTGTGCAGGTTTCCGGTATCGCGATCGGAAGAAAATATAAGCCCTTCTTTATAAAATGCAGGAGCAAAATCTGAAAACTCATCAAGATTAATGCTGTCCTTTAAATTTGAAAAATATTCCTGAAGATTTTTTAATTTGTAGACCCTTGTACTTTGCACCGGTAAATTTGCACCCGACTCACTGATGTAGGCGGCAAGTTTTTCCTTAGCGAGTTCCTCCTGCCCAATAGCTCTCAGGCTTTGACCGTATCTGAAATTGTACTCTTGCGGTACCGTAAACCCGGCCTTGTTCTCTGCTCTTTTATACAGTATTTCATAAACCTTGGCAGCATTCTCATAGTCGGCTATAACATAATATGAATTTGCCAGCTTCATTAAGGCCGTATCCTTCACCTTATCTGGTTTTTCCATTAAGCGCTTTTGATACACCTTGGTATATAGGGTATAAGAATACTTTTCTTTCTTCTTTTCCTGCTTCACCTGGGCAAAAATGTTGCCAAGGAGTGAGAAAAAGAATATACCTACTATAAATAAGCGCTTTGTCATGTAATCCATTTTTAAAAGAATCTAGGTGATACCAATCCCTGGAACGAACGTACCAGTTCAAATCTTAAAAACACTTCAAAAGAACCGTCATTGAAGCGAGTACCTCCTAATTCGGTGATCTCTTTATCATATGCCAAGCCCAGCATTAATCTTTCTGATAGTTGAAAGCCAAATAATGCGCTAGCTGCGGCATCCCAACGATAAGCTGCACCAAAGGAAAACTTGTCATTCAACAAGAAGGTACCAGAGAAATCGAGTTGTAACGGAGCTCCACCCACTGCTTTCAATAAAAAGGCAGGCTTAAATTTCAAATTGTAATTCAGATCGAATACGTATCCGGTGATAAAATAAAAATTAAGTCGTTCTGTTGACTGAAATTGAACTGAATTGGCAGCGCGCTGGGAATTATCAAAGTAATCGGTTTCCAACATATTGGGAGCTGAAAGCCCCAGATAGAATCGATCTGTATGATAATAGACCCCAAAACCAAAGTTGGGAGAAAAATTATTGGTAATATCTGCCCCGTCTGTAATTGGTTCCTGATCAAAATTTCTCAGTTGCTGAAAATCGAGGTTTAACAAGTTTCCGCCGGCTTTCAAACCAAAAGACAATTTGTTTGAGCGCGATAATTCTATAGTATAGGATAAAACTGCATCGAAATAGGTTTCCTGCACTACTCCATTCCCTATATTATCATTGACAACAGAAATGCCATACCCCAACCGGCTGTTTCTGATTGGTGAATGCAAATTGAGGGTCTGTGTTTTTGGAGCACCATCTAATCCCACCCATTGTGCCCTGTAAAGGGCTGCAATACTTAATTGTCCTCTAGAGCCTGCATAGGCAGGATTTACGCTCATTGTATTGTACATATATTGCGTATACTGAGAATCTTGTTGCCCCTGTACGGTACTGGTCAATGTAGCTACCAAGAAAAAGACAACTAACAGGTACTTATTTTGTATCATATTTTTTATCATCTGTTATTTACTCACATACAGGTAACCACTATCTGTAATTCTCTCCTGATCTAAATCGTATTCAAATATATAGAAATAAACCCCTGCCGGTAAATAATCGTTTACACTCATGGTTGATCTTCCTCTGGAGCGGCCATCAAATACATTGTTTTGATTATTGTAGTTCGCTCCTTCAAAAACTGCAATTCCCCATCGGTTGTAGATCTTTAATGTATTATTCTTAGCAAATTCTACATCGCGGATAAACAAGAAGTCATTTCTACCATCATTATTAGGAGTTACCATCTGGTTTACTTCAATCTTAAAGGTAGTAATGATCTCAGAGACCAGTACAGTTACTGTAGCAGTATCACAATTGGTAGGATCCGCATTTTCACAAATGGTGTATTCTATAGTATATGTTCCGGGAGCTGTACCTGCCAGTACACTTACGGTACCATCAGAATTAACAGTCAATGGACCTGTAGGCTCAGAACTGATCGTTACATCTAAAGGATTAACAGATTCTCCATTCAAGGTATCGTTGGTCAAGACATTGACATTACCATCAGCATCAGCAACTACCCCACCTAGGTCACCATCTACAATAATACCTCTGAAGTCATCATCTATGGCATCTATCATATTAGGGCCAGGGATCACTTCAACAGTTACTGTAGCTGTATCACAATTCATAGGATCTGCTACTTCACAGATCGTATAGTCTATTGTATATGTTCCAGGAGCAGTATCTGCCGCCACACTTACAGTACCATCCGTATTAACTGTCAATGGACCTGTGGGCGTGGAAGTAATGGTCACATCCTCAGGAGCTACCATTTCTCCATTTAGCATATCATTAGTCAACACATTGCTATTTGCAACAATACCTCCAGAATTTCCACTAAACGGATTTGAGGTAAAGTCATCATCTACAGCATCTATTGTATTAGGACCAACCCCTACTTCTACAATCACTGTAGCCGTATCACAATTCGTAGGATCTGCTACTTCACAGATTGTATAGTCTATTGTATAGTTGCCGGGAGCTGTATCTGCAGCCACACTTACTGTACCATCCGCATTTACGGTCAATGGCCCGGTTGGTGTAGAGCTTATTACAACATCATTTGGATCTACGGTGACACCATCCAGGGTATCATTATCAAGTACGTTACTGTTGGCAACAATACCACCTGTACTTCCGTCTACAGGGTTTGCCCTGAAATCATCATCTACCGCATTAATTCCGGGTGCCCCTGGCAATACGGTTACCGTTGGATCGTCCGGATTTCCATCACCATCACTGTCAATATCTGAAGGATCGTCCGGATCGTCAGAAAGCGTGCTTATTGGACCATTATCAGGGATAAATCCTTCTACTGTCGCAGTGTTCTGGAAACTACCGGCATCAATATCTGCCTGAGTTATTATATAAGTAGCCGTAAAGGTAGTTGTATCAGTTTCGTTGGGTTCCAAAATTTCCAATGGACCTCCAGTAACGGTCACTAATGGATCTGTTATGCTAATATTCCCAAGAGGAACAGTACCGGTATTGGTTACGGTAAAGGCATAACTTATTGTTTCACCTACCTGTGCGTATCCATCGCCATTTTCATCATTAAACGTATCTACTTTTAGAACAATAATATTCGGACCTCCTGAAACAACAACGGTAACAGTAGCAGTATCACAATTAGTAGGATTGGCTACCTCACAAATTGTATATTCAATGGTATAGCTTCCTCCACCTGTGTTAGGAGCTACACTTACGGTACCATCTGCATTCACAGTTAAAGGTCCTGTTGGTGTGGAAGTAAGGATTACATCCGCAGGATTCACTGCTAACTCATTTATAGTATCATTATTCAATACATTGCTATTCTCTACAACACCACCGCTTGTGCCATCAACGGGTTCTGAACTGAAGTCGTCATCCATAGCATCGATCACATTCGCTCCGGGATCTACCACTACGGTGACCGTTCCGGTATCACAATTCGAAGGATTGGCTACCTCACAAATGGTATATTCTATGGTATATGTGCCGGCTGCCGTATTCTGAGCAACACTAACTGTCCCGTCAGCATTTACAGTCAGTGGGCCTGTTGGTGTGGAAGTAATGGCTACATCTGCAGGATTTACAACTATTCCATTTAATGTGTCATTATCCAGTACATTGCTGTTTGCAACTTCACCTCCCGCTATACCATCTACAGGATTAGCACTAAAGTCGTCATCTACTGCGTTGATTACATTGCCACCAACCTCAATAGTAACTGTGGCCGAAGCACATACATCCGGATCCGGAATAGTATTACATACCTCATAAATGATGGTAATCGTAGAATTAGATTCTGATACATCAGGGATATAAGATAATTCCCCGGTTTCTGGATCAATGCTTACCGTTCCTGTGGCATTACCACCAATTCTGGTAATACTTGTTGTGCCCAAATTGTTGGGATCGTTGTTTGGTAAATAATCATCATTGGCCAGAATATTGATCACAATTTCCGTCAATGCCGGGGTAGATCCTTCATCATCTACTGCAGTTGCAATAAGGGGATTAGGATCTGTACCATTTGGATTCCCGTCATCATCACAGTCTAGTATATCCCAATCACTCGATGGGGTAAGGGTCTGACTTTCCAATACCAGGGAACAAGGATCCAAAGGATCTGTACCATCGGTAACTTCATCATCATTAGTAACACCATCGCCATCGCAATCGAGTGCATCCCAGTCGCTGGACGTTGTAACAGTCTGACTAGCCAGTACAAAGTCGCATGAATCTTGTGGGTCTGTACCATCGGTATTCTCATCGCCATTAGTTACGCCATCACCATCACAATCGGTAGCCAAATAATCGTCACTTTGTGCAACGGTAATGCTGTCTGGGTTGTAAGAACATGGATCTAAAGGATCTGTACCATCAGTTACTTCATCATCATTGACAACTCCATCACCATCACAATCTGTGGCATCCCAGTCTTCTGACGGGGTAACTGTCTGACTTGCCAGGACAAAGTCGCATGCATCCAGCGGATCTGTATTGTCTGTAATTTCATCTCCGTTAGTTACTCCATCGCCATCGCAGTCTACCGCCAGGTAATCTCCACTTTGGGCTACAGTAATACTATCAGGATTATAAGAACAAGGATCTAAGGAATCTGTACCGTCGGTATTCTCATCGCCGTTGGTTACTCCATCGCCATCACAATCGGCCGCTAAGAAATCATCACTTTGCGCAACCGTAATGCTATCAGGGTTGAAGGAGCATGGATCTAGTGGATCTGTTCCATCAGTTACTTCATCATCATTGACAACTCCATCACCATCACAATCTGTGGCATCCCAGTCGTCTGACGGAGTCACTGTCTGACTAGCCAGGACAAAGTCGCATGCATCCAGCGGGTCTGTATTGTCTGTAATTTCATCTCCGTTAGTTACTCCATCGCCATCGCAGTCTACCGCCAGGTAATCTCCGCTTTGGGCTACAGTAATACTATCAGGATTATAAGAACAAGGATCTAAGGAATCTGTACCGTCGGTATTCTCATCGCCGTTGGTTACTCCATCGCCATCACAATCGGCCGCTAAGAAATCATCACTTTGCGCTACCGTAATACTATCAGGGTTGAAGGAGCATGGATCTAGTGGATCTGTTCCATCAGTTACTTCATCATCATTGACAACTCCATCACCATCGCAATCTGTGGCATCCCAGTCTTCTGACGGAGTCACTGTCTGACTAGCCAGGACAAAGTCGCATGCATCCAGCGGATCTGTGTTGTCTGTAATTTCATCTCCGTTAGTTACGCCATCGCCATCGCAGTCTACCGCCAGGTAATCTCCGCTTTGGGCTACAGTAATACTGTCTGGATTATAAGAACAAGGATCTAATGGATCAGTATTGTCGGTTATTTCGTCTTCATTAGTTACACCATCGCCATCACAGTCTAATGCATCCCAATCGGATGTTGGTGTTACGGTCTGATTTGCCAGAACAAAATCACATGGATCCAGTGGATCTGTACCGTCATTATCTTCGTCTTCATCTGTTACACCATCACCATCGGTATCTGGGTTATTATCCGGATCCAGATAATCTGGGGTACCGTCTCCATCGGTATCATCATCTGTCGGATCTCCATTTTCATTTACATCTTCATCAGGCGTGTCGAGTCCATCCCCATCATCATCAAAATCTCTATAGTTTACATCTTCGGTACCATCTGTATCTGGCAGGTCATTAGCCGGGTCATCGATCTCGTCATTGACATCAAAACCATCATTTACATCCGAACCTTCGTAGGCATCGTCCAGGCCATCTCCATCAGTATCCACTCCTGAAAAAATCTGATCGGGATCCCCATCGAAGTTAAAATCGTTTCCTTCGTTATTATCAGGTACCAGGTCGTTATCGGTATCAAGATCCCTAAAATCGGGTTCATCAGTACCATCCGTATTTTGAGGGGTAAGCCCTTCATCGCCAGAACCTTCATAGGCATTGTCCAGACCATCATTGTCGCTGTCCAGACCACTAGGTGGAATATACCCATCTGTTGATTGTGCTTCTACATTATCCGGAATTCCATCATCATCAGAATCGATATCCCGAAAATCAGGATGAGTGTCGTTATCAGTATCTACAGGTGTTATGCCTTCACCAGAACCTGGGTAATTTTCATAATGATCATCTAAACCATTTCCATCGGAATCCACACCACATGGTGCGATAAATCCGGTCGTAGTTTGTGCCTCTACATTATCGAGAATCCCATCATTATCGGAATCAATATCCCGAAAATCAGGATGAGAATCACTATCAGTGTCTACCGGAGTTAGTCCTTCGCCAGAACCCGGGTGACTTTCATAATGATCATCTAAACCATTACCGTCACTATCATTTGTACAAACTGGGATAAAATCGGCTGTAGTTTGTGCCTCTACATTATCAAGGATCCCATCATTATCGGAATCAATATCCAAATAATCTGGAACTCCATCACCATCTGTATCTATTGGAATAAGGCCACCACAACTCCCGGGTGTTTCTTCGTAATGATCGTCTAACCCATTTCCATCTGTATCTACACCGCATGGTGCTATAAAACCAGCCGTCGTTTGAGCTTCCACATTATCAAGAATACCGTCGTTATCAGAATCTATATCCAGATAATTTGGAATACCATCTCCATCAGTATCTGTTGGGTTTGTTGTATGATCATTGTCCCCATCAGCATTGCCATCTTCTATCTCATCTATTATACCGTCATTGTCATCATCTACATCGGTACCATTCGGAATACCATCGCCATCCGTATCTGTATAAAGAACTTCAACGGCTGTGACAGGAAGTGTACTTCCAAAAGATAAATGAGTAGATAAAACAAATAGAAAAGCAACGGTCAGAATACCTTGAAATGCTTTTCGGATCTTACTAAAAGTAAAGTTCTCCATATAGGTTAGTTATTATTAAACTAAGCACCATGGCCTGTAGGAAGTACTTTTGGTAAGACTTTGGGAATCTAAAAAGTAAGATGCAATATATAGTATTATGAGGTTACCACAAATTGTTTAATCCCTTTCTTTGAAGTCACTCCTTAATCAACCATTTTAATCGATAAAATGATAAAAAGTAGGATTTTTAGCGCAGTATCAATGCACAGAAAAGTATCTCCGATGTAAGACGTATACCATTCATCGATAAATTATGCATTTCAACTCTCAAACAGATAATTTCTGTCCCGATAAAATCTCTTACTTTTGCAAAAATTTTTTACGTGAATTTCAAGAAAGAAATTGCCAGACGAAGAACTTTCGGGATCATTTCTCACCCCGATGCGGGTAAGACTACCCTGACCGAAAAATTGCTGTTATTTGGTGGAGCTATTCAGGAAGCTGGTGCCGTAAAAAACAACAAGATCAAAAAATCTGCCACCAGTGATTTTATGGAAATTGAACGCCAACGTGGGATCTCGGTAGCAACTTCCGTACTGGCCTTTATTTATAAGGATAAAAAGATCAACATCCTGGATACACCGGGTCACAAAGATTTTGCCGAAGATACTTTTCGCACCCTTACCGCTGTAGATAGTGTTATTGTAGTGATAGATGTGGCCAAGGGGGTGGAGGAACAAACCGAAAAACTGGTGGAAGTTTGCAGGATGCGAAAGATCCCTATGATCGTCTTTATCAACAAAATGGACCGGGAAGGGAAAGATGCCTTTGATCTTCTGGATGAGGTAGAGCAAAAATTGGGCCTCCGCGTTACACCATTAAGTTTCCCCATTGGGATGGGATACGATTTTAAGGGGATCTATAATATCTACGAGAAAAACATCAATCTCTTTAGCGGAAATAGTAAAAAAAACATAGAAGAGACTATTGCCTTTGATGATCTAAGCAATCCTGATTTAGAAAAAATCATTGGAAACAAAGCGGCAGAAACTCTTAGAGATGATCTGGAACTTATTACGGGGGTCTATCCACCTTTTAATAAACAAGCGTATTTAGACGGGGCGCAGCAACCCGTTTTTTTTGGATCGGCACTCAACAATTTTGGGGTACGCGAACTACTGGATTGTTTTATTGAAATTGCTCCACCTCCAAGAGACAAGATGTCGGAAGAGCGACTGGTGAAGGCAGATGAAAAACAAATGACCGGATTTGTGTTTAAGATCCACGCCAATATGGATCCCAGACACCGGGATCGTCTCGCTTTTGTAAAGATCGTTTCCGGAACTTTTGAAAGGAACAAACCTTATTTACATGTCCGCCATGCTAAGAATTTAAAATTCTCGAGCCCCAATGCATTCTTTGCCGAAAAGAAAGAGATCGTTGATATTTCGTTTCCTGGTGATATTGTAGGCTTACACGATACAGGGCATTTTAAGATTGGGGATACCCTCACGGAAGGAGAGGTACTACATTACAAAGGGATCCCAAGTTTTTCGCCCGAACACTTCAGATATATCAACAATGCCGATCCTATGAAGGCAAAACAACTCTATAAAGGGATCGATCAGCTTATGGACGAAGGCGTTGCGCAATTATTTACGCTAGAGCTTAATGGAAGAAAAGTAATTGGGACGGTAGGAGCCCTGCAATACGAGGTTATCCAATACCGCCTGGAGCACGAGTACGGTGCAAAATGTACTTATGAGAACTTCCCTGTTTATAAAGCGTGTTGGGTAGAACCAAAAGATCCGAAAAGTGTTGAATTTCAGGAATTTAAAAGGGTAAAACAAAAATTTCTTGCCAAGGATAAAAGAGGGCAATTGGTCTTTTTGGCAGATTCTCAGTTCTCCTTGCAAATGACACAGCAGAAATACCCTAACGTTACCCTGCATTTTACTTCCGAATTCTCGTAACTGGACATAAAAAAACCCGGAATATATTCCGGGTCTTGTAGTTATGCTTCACCAGTTGGTCCAAAATTTAATGGAATAGGCGGCTGTTCGTAGTCCTTGATATTCCCATGAGCCTTCTCAAATCTATTCACATTATCATTCAGTGCCTTTAAGAATTTCTTGGCATGCTGAGGGGTCAGTACAATTCTACTTTTAACCTTCGCCTTTGGTGCACCAGGCATCATACTGATAAAATCGATCACAAATTCTGACACAGAATGGTTGATAATGGCGAGATTAGAATAAATCCCCTCTGCCGTTTTTTCATCCAATTCTATATTGATCTGCTTTTGTTTGTTGTCTTTCTCTGCCATGATCTAAGAATATTATCTGGATATATTATAAAAAACCCCCAACCGGCAGGTTGAGGGTTGTTGAATTAGAATTTTAATTCTTCCTTGCGGGCCATGATCTCGTCGTATTCCTGTTTGGAACCTACGATAATTGATTCATAGTCGCGCATCCCGGTACCAGCAGGAATCTTATGTCCTACGATAACGTTCTCTTTTAAACCTTCGAGGTCATCAATCTTACCACTTACTGCCGCTTCGTTCAACACTTTGGTAGTTTCCTGGAAGGAAGCTGCCGAAATAAACGATTTGGTCTGCAATGATGCTCTTGTGATTCCCTGAAGTACAGGAGTTGCCGTTGCCGCTACAGCGTCTCTGGCTGTTACGAGCGACTTATCTGCACGTTTTAAAATGGAATTCTCATCCCTTAATTCACGAGCAGTAATGATCTGCCCAGCTTTTAGGTTTTCAGATTCGCCCGGCTCCAGAACAACCTTCTTACCGAAGATCTCATCATTCTCTTCAATAAAATCATCCTTGTGAATCAATTGATTTTCAAGGAAAATAGTATCTCCCGGATCCTGTATACGTACTTTACGCATCATCTGACGTACCACTACTTCAAAATGCTTATCGTTGATCTTTACCCCCTGTAAACGGTATACCTCCTGAACTTCATTCACCAGGTATTGTTGTACAGCAGAAGGACCTTTGATTGCAAGAATATCCTCAGGTGTTACGGAGCCATCAGATAATGGCATTCCCGCACGAACATAATCATTTTCTTGTACCAGGATCTGATTCGATAATTTTACAAGATATTTCTTTTGTTCTCCTAATTTAGATTCTATAATGATCTCACGGTTTCCTCTTTTGATCTTACCAAAAGATACTACCCCGTCTATTTCAGATACAACAGCCGGATTGGATGGATTACGAGCTTCGAACAATTCGGTCACCCTAGGTAAACCACCTGTAATATCTCCTGATTTGGCCGACTTACGTGGAATTTTTACCAGGATCTTACCTTCCTTGATCTTTTCACCGTCATCTACCATGATATGTGAACCAACAGGTAAGTTATACGAACGTAACACTTCATCCTTGGTATTCATGATCAATAGGGTAGGGATGAGTTTTTTGTTTCTGGAATCTGAGATCACTTTCTCCTGGAATCCGGTTTGTTCATCAATCTCTACCTGATAGGTTATACCTTGCTCAATATTCTCATAGGCGATCTTCCCTGGGAATTCTGAAACAATTACACCGTTGTAAGGATCCCACTGACAAACAATCTGATCTTTTTCAACCATGCCACCATTCTTAACGAACAGCTGCGATCCATAAGGAATATTATTTGTACTAAGGGTGATCCCCGTTTTCTTATCTACTACTTTAATCTCTGAAGTTCTGGAAATAACTATATCTACAGGTTTCCCTTCGCTGTTTTCACCTTTTACAGTACGCAGATCTTCAATTTCGGCTTTTCCACCAAACTTGGCTTCTAACTTATTATCTT
>CAWCNT010000004.1:0-127471 GCA_963796935.1 uncultured Flavobacteriaceae bacterium | reverse complement strand
AACCAAAAAAAGAGTAGAAGAGAAGCGAGTTTCAAAAAAGAAGCTCGCTTCTTTTTTGAAGCATAGCGAAGGCTTCCTTTTTTTGGTTTTCAACGCGGAGCGTTGAGGGATCATCGCACGCAAGTGCGGTAATCCTAAGTGGAGCGTTGAGGGATCATCGCACGCAAGTGCGGTAATCCTAAGTGGAGCGTTGAGGGATCATCGCACGCAAGTGCGGTAATCCTAAGTGGAGCGTTGAGGGATCATCGCACGCAAGTGCGGTAATCCTAAGTGGAATGTTGAGGGATCATCGCACGCAAGTGCGGTAATCCTAAGTGGAGCGTTGAGGGATCATCGCACGCAAGTGCGGTAATCCTAAGTGGAATGTTGAGGGATCATTGCACGCAAGTGCGGTAATCCTAAGTGGAATGTTGAGGGATCATCGCACGCAAGTGCGGTAATCCTAAGTGGAATGTTGAGGGATCATCGCACGCAAGTGCGGTAATCCTAAGTGGAATGTTGAGGGATCATCGCACGCAAGTGCGGTAATCCTTAGTGGAATGTTGAGGGATCATCGCACGCAAGTGCGGTAATCCTAAGTGGAATGTTGAGGGATCATCGCACGCAAGTGCGGTAATCCTTAGTGGAGCGTTGAGGGATCATCGCACGCAAGTGCGGTAATCCTAAGTGGAATGTTGAGGGATCATCGCACGCAAGTGCGGTAATCCTTAGTGGAATGTTGAGGGATCATCGCACGCAAGTGCGGTAATCCTAAGTGGAACGTTGAGGGATCATCGCACGCAAGTGCGGTAATCCTAAGTGGAGCGTTGAGGATCATCGACGCAAGTGCGCTAGTGGAGCGTTGAGTGCTTTTATTAAGCCGGAACCGAACGGTTTTTAACGATATGGTCCATAATGATCTTCGCATGGATACGAGAGTTCTCAATAAACCATTTGTGTGTTTCCATGCCACCACAGATAACCCCCGCCAGATATAAGCCTTTAATATTGGTTTCCATAGAATCTTCATTATATCGAAGGCAAACGTTTTTCGTCATCCGATAAGTGAATTCCCAAAGCTTCCAGAAAATGAAAATTGGGTTTGTACCCGGTTAGTGCCAGTACAAAGTCATTGTCAATTTTCTGAGTTCCATTCGGGGTATTGAGAATCAAATCCTTTTCCTGTATTTCAGAGACGGTAGTATTGTAATAGGCCTTGATACTTCCCTCTTTAATTCTATTTATAATATCGGGACGTACCCAGTATTTAACACGTTGCCCAACCTCTGGTCCTCTGATGATCATACTTACCTCAGCCCCTTTACGCCAGCATTCCAGGGCAGCATCTACAGCTGAATTGCTGGCTCCGATCACTGCCAATTTCTGACTGGCATAAAAATGAGGATCCTTGTAATAATGAGAAACCTTTGTCAAGTCTTCACCAGGAACATTCAATTTATTTGGAAGATCGTAAAAACCCGTAGCTATGATGACGTTCTTTGCCGTGTATGTTTGTTTCTCTGTTTCTAATTCAAAAACATCTTCTTTCTTTTCAATGGAAGTAACTTTTTCAAAAAGTTGAATATTTAAATTATTGGAGGTCACGATCCTTCGATAATACTCGAGTGCTTCATTTCGCTTGGGCTTGGCCTCTTTACTGATAAAGGGAATTTCATCTATTTCTAATTTCTCAGAAGATGAAAAGAACTGCATATTCACAGGATAATTAAATAGAGAATTCACAATAGGTCCCTTCTCTAATATAAGATAGCTTATTCCTTTTTTCTTTGCTTCCAGGCCACAAGCGATACCAATAGGTCCGCCTCCAACTATGATCAGGTCTAACTCCTTTATCATTTTTTAATTCTTAGTCCACTTTCGCAATAATTCATAACAAAACTAGGCATTAATTAATAAAATACCAGAAAATACAAGGGTTAGATAAACCTGACATTTATCATTCTTTCAAGGGATAAAGAATCGGATATTTAAGATATCAAACTAAAAGATTCGTATCATGACAATTACAATAGATATACCCGTAACAACCATCATGAGCAAGCATATCATTTCTGTTGATGTCAAAGATGGTTTAGAAAGAGCAGAACATTTGTTCAAAAAGCACAACATAAGGCATATGCCGGTTACGGACCACAAAAAGATCGTGGGCATGCTCAGTATAAATGATATACTGCGAATTAGCTTTGCAGATGGGGCCTATCGTGAGGAAGGAGATATAAAGTCTGATATCTACGAAATGTTTAGTATAAAACAACTTATGGTTCGCACACCGGAAACTATTAGCCCAAAAAACACGGTAAGAGAGGTAACCTCCTTACTGGTTAATCGGAAGTTTCATGCGCTACCTGTAGTAGACGGGGAAGAAATCGTAGGGATGCTAACTACAACCGATCTGTTGAAATATTACCTTTCCATGTTTTAGGAAATAACAGTATGTGCTAATTCGGCGATTGTTGCTGTGGGGTTCTTCGACTTAAAAACGTAGCTCCCTGCCACCAAAACATCTGCCCCGGCTTCAATTAGCTTCGCAGCATTTTCCATACTTACACCACCATCTACTTCAATTAAGGCAGAAGCTTTGTGTTCTTTTATCATTTGTTTTAGCGTCCTGATCTTTTCATAGGTATTTGGAATAAAACTTTGGCCTCCAAATCCGGGGTTGACACTCATAATAAGCACCAGGTCCAGATCTCCTATGATATTTTTCAACAACTCAACATTTGTATGTGGATTTAGAGCCACCCCTGCTTTCATCCCTGTCGCCTTTATTGCTTGCACGGTTCTGTGTAAATGTGTGCATGCCTCATAGTGCACTGTAAGCAAATAGACGCCTAGATCTGCGAAGGTTTGGATATACCGATCCGGATCCACGATCATCAAATGTGTATCCAATGGTTTGGTAGCAAATTTTGAAATGGTCTTTACCAGGGGCATCCCATAGGAAATGTTTGGGACAAAAAGACCATCCATAATATCTAAATGGTGCCATGTTGCCTCACTCTGGTTCACCATCTCAACATCTCTTTGAAGATTGCCAAAATCGGCTGCCAGGAGGGAGGGGGCTATTTTAACGGTACTCATGGGTCTACACTTACGAATTGCTAACAAAGGTAATGAAATAGGGTTATTCAGGTGGCATAAAAAAACTCCGGTAATCAGCCGGAGTTTATTCATCAATCAAAAAACGAACAGTCATGATAAACTGTTGTTATTATATGCAAATTAAGTTAAAAACTCCAGTATTCCAATTATGCTACCAGACATCTAACTTATTGCTATAAGGATGTTTATCCCAAGTATGTTTTTAAGATCTTGCTTCTGGAGGTATGCTTTAACCTTCTGATGGCCTTCTCTTTTATTTGACGTACTCGTTCTCTGGTAAGTTCGAAAGTCTCGCCAATTTCTTCCAGGGTCATAGAATGTTGTCCGGCAAGGCCAAAATACAACCTTATGACATCTGCTTCTCTTGGTGTAAGGGTTTCCAGGGCTCTTTCGATCTCTGTTCTTAGGGATTCGTGAAGTAGATCTTTGTCTGGATTAGGCGATTCACCACTGCGCAGAACATCGTAAAGATTAGAATCTTCACCGTCTATCAAAGGAGCATCCATGGATACATGGCGTCCAGAGTTTTTTAGCGACTGCTTCACGTCTTCCACGGTCATGTCTAATTCCTTAGCTATTTCTTCAGCAGACGGCATACGCTCATGGGCTTGCTCTAGAAACGCAAAGGTTTTATTGATCTTATTTATAGATCCGATCTTATTTAATGGTAAACGAACAATTCTGGATTGTTCTGCCAATGCTTGCAGTATGGATTGACGTATCCACCATACAGCATAGGAGATAAACTTAAACCCACGGGTTTCATCAAAACGTTGAGCCGCTTTTATAAGTCCCAGGTTTCCTTCATTTATCAAATCGGGTAGGGTAAGACCCTGATTTTGATACTGCTTCGCCACAGAAACTACAAACCTCAGGTTAGCTTTGGTAAGTTTTTCCAGGGCTGTTTGATCACCTGCCTTGATTCTCTGTGCCAATTCTACTTCTTCATCAGCCGTGATCAGATCTACTTTTCCAATTTCTTGTAAGTATTTGTCCAATGACGCGGTTTCCCTATTCGTCACCTGTTTAGTAATCTTTAACTGTCTCATCTGTTAAGTTCCTTTCTATTTAGGTTCAATGTGCATTGACTGCATATACTTATACGTAAAAAAAGAGGGAATGTTACAATTAGGACACGAAATTTTCATTAAAATGTTAAAAAAACCAAAAAACCCCGACCAATGGTCAGGGTTTAGGGCTTTTATTAGGAAAATATTAATCTCTACGTTGTCTTGGGCCTCTTCTATCGTTACCTCTACCACGATCATTTCGATCGCTTCTTGGAGGTCTTTCTACGTAGCCTTCAGGTTTTGGTAAAAGGGCCTTTTTGGAAACTTTATCCTTTCTGGTCCTTGGATCTAATCCAAAGTACTTCACATCAAAAACATCGCCCATGTTTACAACATCGGAAACATTCTCTGTGCGTTCCCAGGCTAGTTCAGAAACATGGAGCAACACCTCGTTTCCGGGGGCATCCATATATTCTACCACTGCGCCAAAATCAAGCATCTTGATCACTTTTACTTCATAAATGCTTCCAACTTCAGGTTTGAATAAAATAGCATCTATTCTTGCCATTACAGCTTCAATACCTTTTTTACCAACACCTAAAATTTCAACTATTCCTTCTTCCGTTACTGGATCCTCGTTAATAACAATAGTTGTCTCAGTTTCTTTTTGCATTTCCTGAATTACTTTTCCACCAGGTCCAATTAAGGCGCCGATAAATTCGTTAGGAACACGTCTTGTTACCATTGTAGGCGCATGCTCTTTTACATCAGCATTTGGTGTAGCAATTGTATCAGTTAATTTCTCTAAGATATGTAAACGACCATCACGTGCTTGTTTCAATGCATTAACCAGGATCTCGTACGATAATCCTTTTACTTTAATATCCATCTGGCAAGCTGTGATACCATCTGCAGTACCAGTTACTTTAAAATCCATATCCCCTAAGTGATCTTCATCACCTAAAATATCAGATAATACAGCATATTTTCCAGAATCAGCATCAGAAATTAATCCCATTGCGATACCAGAAACTGGTTTTGTCATTTGTACACCTGCATCCATTAACGCCATTGTACCAGCACAAACTGTTGCCATAGAAGAAGAACCGTTAGATTCTAAAACTTCAGATACAATTCTTACTGTATAAGGACAATCTGCTGGGATCATTCCTTTTAAAGCACGTTGTGCTAAGTTACCATGTCCAATTTCTCTACGTGAAGTTCCACGAATAGGTCTTGCTTCTCCAGTACAAAAAGGAGGGAAGTTATAATGTAAATAGAAACGCTCTTCACCTTCTTGAGATGGCATATCTATTTGGTTTGCATCTCTTGATGTCCCTAATGTTACAGTTGCTAAAGCTTGAGTTTCGCCACGTGTAAAGATTGAAGAGCCATGCGTTGATGGTAAGTAATCTACTTCACACCAAATTGGTCTGATCTCATCGGTCTTACGGCCATCTAAACGTAAACCTTCGTTTAAGGTTAAATCACGAATTGCAGCTTTTTCAGCTTTGCGATAATAATCAGAAACTAAACCACCAAAGTCTTCTAATTCTTCTTCAGAAAACGTCGCTTTTATGTTTTCTTTTATTTCTTGAAATGCAGCACTTCTTTCTTGTTTAGCAGATCCAGCTTTTGCAATCGCATATACTTTATCATAAGCCATATCATAGACTTTCTTCTCTAAATCGGCATCTTCTCTTTCCCCTTCATATTCACGCACCTCTTTCTTTCCGAATGCTTCAGCTAATCTAACTTGAGCAGCACATTGTACTTTAATCGCTTCATGAGCAAACTTAATTGCATCAGCCATTTCTTCTTCAGAAATTTCATCCATTTCACCTTCCACCATCATTACTGAATCAGCAGAAGCACCAATCATCATCTCTAGATCAGATTCTTCTAATTGAGCACGTGTTGGGTTAATAACAAATTCACCATTAACACGACCCACTCTTGCTTCAGATATTGGGCATTCAAATGGGAAATCTGATAATTGAATTGCAGCTGAAGCTGCTAATCCAGCCATTGCTTCCGGCATCACATCATCATCATGAGACATTAATTGAATCATCACTTGTGTTTCTGCGGTATAATCTTTTGGGAATAATGGACGTAACACACGGTCTACTAAACGCATGGTAAGTACTTCACCGTCGCTTGGTCTTGCTTCTCTTTTAAAGAAACCTCCAGGATAACGTCCTGCAGCAGCAAATTTTTCTCTGTAATCTACCGTTAACGGAAGAAAACCAAGGTCTTTTTGTTCGTAATTGGATACTACTGTACATAGTAACATACATTTACCCGATTGCACAACAACAGAACCGTGGGCCTGTTTTGCCAGTTTTCCGGTTTCGATAGAAATAGTTCTACCGTCACCAAGGTCAATGACCTCTTTAAATGTTTTTGGAATCATACTTTTTAATTAATCCTGTCTTTATACAGGGTTGTTAAACAATGGTCTGCCGCCCTCATGGTCGGCCGAAGTTGTGTTGTTGTGTTGTGGACCAATGAAAAACTGAGTGTAAGCTTTTTAATGTTGCCCTTTACAGGGACTTGAGAATGAAAAAAGGGGAAGACACGTCCTCCCCTTTCCTTTTATTTTCTGATATTCAATTCTACTATTAGTTCGCGGTATTTTTGAATGTCTTTCTTTTTTAAATAATCTAAAAGACTTCTCCTCTTACCTACGAGCATTACCAGAGATCTTTCTGTATTGTAATCCTTATGGTTTTTCTTTAAATGACCTGTTAGGTGGTTGATCCTATGAGTAAACAATGCAACCTGCCCTTCTGTGGAACCGGTATTGTTCTCGTTTCCACCATGCTTTTTGAAGATTTCCTTCTTCACTTCTTTGGTTAAATACATGCCAATATTTTATTTAATGATTATTATGTATCTGATTGATTTTCAATCGAGCGGCAAAGATAGGAATATTTTTAGAATACACCCCCGGGATAATTTTTTTTTGGTCTTGTGTTAAACCTTTCTTAAAGATATATGTCCTAGGAGAGTAATCTTTAATAACTATATTATGAAAAAGAGTCTCAAAACATTGAACTACGCAGGAGGAATGCTTATGGCAGCTGCTTTGCTATTTTCCTGTAACAAAGAAGAATCCACACCATTTGTGGAACAAGAAACATTTGAAGTGGCCGAACTGAAGGCCAGTGATGAATCTGAATTGATCTCTGAAGAGATCTTGAATATCGCAGAAGATGTCTATACCTCAGATGAGGTGTTAACCACTTCCAAGTTTTCTTACAATTCAGATTTCTTGCCAGATTGTGTTACCATTACCACAGTTGTGACCTCAACGACCAAAGAACGTACTATCGATTTTGGTGAGGGCTGTGAATTACCCAACGGTAATGTGCTTAGTGGCATCATTTTTCTTAGCTACGCCAAAGACATGGAACAAGCCACTAATACCCTAAGTCTTTCTTTGGAGAACTTTACATTTAATGGCGTAGCCATTGAAGGAGGTGCTTCTATAGAAAGGATGCGTTCTAATGAGAACGGTAATCCACAATCGGATGCTAACGCCAGCTATTCTGCCACCTGGCCAAATGGTGATACCGCCAGCTTTTCCGGGAACAGAACAAGAGAATGGATAGAAGGAGTTGGAACCGGTTATTGGGGAGACAATGTGTATCTTATTTCCGGAAAAGGAACCTTTACTGGTCCACAGTTGAATGTCTTTATGAAAGAGACGGTTACCCCATTGCGAAGAGAACTATCTTGCCGATTTATTGTTAGCGGAATTTTGAATTTTTCAAGAAATGATGCTACTGCAAGTCTCGACTTTGGTGATGGAAGTTGCGATGCCAAAGGCATGCTGACGTATCCTGACGGTACAACAAAGGAGATCTTTCTTCGAAGATTTAAAAACTAATTGTTTGTTACTAAATGAAAAGGCCCTGAATTGATCAGGGCCTTTTTTTTATCTTACCGGATTATTTTCGATCAGATCTATATAGAGATTGATCTTCTTTTTCAATTCACTTCTGTGCACAATAAAGTCAAGGAATCCATGCTCTTTTAAGAATTCGGCAGTTTGGAAATCCTTAGGAAGATCTTTTCCAGTAGCTTCTTTTACTACTCGAGGTCCGGCAAAACCTATTAAGGCACCGGGTTCTGAGATATTGATATCACCCAACATGGCATAAGAGGCTGTAGTTCCACCTGTAGTAGGATCTGTACACAATGAAATATAAGGGATCTGCGCTTCAGCCAGCTGTGCCAGTTTTGCAGAGGTCTTGGCCAATTGCATCAGGGAAAGAGCGGCTTCCATCATCCTTGCACCACCCGACTTTGATATCATTACAAAGGGCACCTTTTTTTTGATGGCTACATCAATGGCACGTGCGATCTTTTCTCCCACAACACTTCCCATAGATCCTCCTATAAAGGTGAAATCCATACAGGCCACTACCAGGTCTTTGCCCATAGATTTGCCTATAGCAGTCCGTACGGCATCCTTTAATCCTGTCTTCTTTTGTGCTGCCTTTAAACGATCACTGTATTTCTTGGTGTCCTCAAACTTTAGTGGATCCTTGGAAGTTAGTTTTGTGTCTAATTCGCTGAACTTGTTGTCGTCAAAAAGAATTTCAAAATATTCCTTACTACCAATACGTACATGGTAATCATCTTCCGGACTTACGTAAAAGTTCTTTGCGAGCTCATCGTATTCTACGATCTTCCCCGTTGGAGACTTATACCAAAGCCCTCTGGGGGTATCTTTCTTCTGCTCCGTGGCAGTTTGAATTCCTTTTTCTGTTCGTTTAAACCAAGCCGTCATAGTGTCTACATTTAAGGTGCAAGATTAAACTTATAGGGTATTCACATTATTTAGATCCTCAAAGGCCTTTTTTAGTCGAGCTACAAAGGTTTTTTCTCCTTCGCGTAACCAAACCCTGGGATCGTAGTATTTCTTATTTGGTTGATCATCTCCATCAGGATTACCGATCTGAGCTTGTAAATAAGCTCCTTTCCCCTGAATATAATCCCTGATCCCTTCCATAAAAGCGTACTGCAGGTCAGTATCAATATTCATCTTTATAACTCCGTACCCAATACCTTCTCTAATTTCTTCTACAGTAGAACCAGATCCACCGTGAAATACAAAATCTATATGATTGTGTTCTACCCCGTATTTCTTTGTAATGTACTCCTGTGAATTTTTTAGGATCTTAGGAGTAAGTTTTACATTCCCTGGTTTGTATACCCCATGTACATTTCCAAACGCTGCGGCGATGGTAAATCTGTGGCTAACTTTGGATAACTCTTCGTAGGCATAGGCTACTTCTTCGGGTTGGGTATACAACTTAGAATCATCTACATCCGTATTATCTACTCCATCTTCTTCTCCTCCTGTTATTCCGAGTTCAATTTCAAGGGTCATATCCATTTTACTCATTCTGGCTAGATATTCCTTACAGATCCCAATATTTTCTTCTAGTGGTTCTTCCGATAGATCTATCATATGTGAGCTGTAGAGCGATTTTCCTGTTGCCTTAAAATGAGCTTCACTCGCATCAAGCAGTCCATCTATCCATGGAAGTAGTTTTTTGGCACAATGATCTGTATGTAAGATTACAGTGGCACCATAGGCCTCTGCTAATTCATGAATATGTTTCGCACCTGCAATAGCCCCTGCTAATGGCAGCCTGTTGTCCATCGTTAGAAAGGCCTTTTCCTGCATTAAACTGAGATCCTCCGTTAGAAAATTGGATGATCACCGGGGAATTAAGTGTTGCTGCAGTTTCGAGTACTGCATTGATAGTATTGGAACCGGTAACATTTACTGCGGGAAGGGCAAAGCCTTTTTCCTTGGCATAATTAAAGATCTCTTGAACTTCATCACCCGTAGCAACACCCGGTTTTATAGTATGTGACATTATATTTTGTTTGATTTGTTAGTATGGTTACTCGCGCAAAAGTAATAAAATAATTAGGTCTAAAAGGGATAATTGATCCCTATTTGTAATACTGCATTGCCGAAATTATAGTCTCTAAACCATCTTTTAGAAGGTACTTCAGCTGGATTATAAGTTTTAAATCCGGCATCTACCCTAAATACAAAATAGGTAAAATCATAGCGCAGACCAAAACCAGTTCCTAGCGCAATATCGCCTAAAGAATTTAAACCACTAAAGGTTTTTGCCGGGTCGTCTACATTATCCCATATATTCCAAATATTTCCTGCATCTGCAAATAAGGCCCCTTTTATATTGCCTACAATAGGAAAACGGTATTCAAGATTAAAAGCAAGTTTTAAATTGGCTTCATTGAAATCATTTATATCGCTAGAACTACCGGGACCCAAAGAGTATGGAAACCAGGCTCTGTTATCATTAGACCCTCCTGCAAAATAACTACGTACAAAGGGAACACTTTGTGAGTTTCCATAAGGGGCCGCTACACCAATAAAACTGTGAAATGCCAACACATTAGACCTTCTCAGATCCCAGTATTTTATAAAATCGAACTCTGTTTTTACATATTGGGAATAGGGCACCCCAAAGACTAATAGGTTATTGTTATCGTTTTCGTTAAAAGGAAAAAGATAGGACAAGGCCGAAAGAAGATTTCCTGCACTTTCTAGCTTAAAACGGAACTGATAGAAACTATTATCATTAATACCAAGTCTGTTATTTTTAGTAAAAGTATAATTACTGGAAAAGATCAAATTATTTTCGGTAAGACGTTCGCGCCGTTCTTCAATTCTGCTAATATCAATGAAGTCGTCAGAACTGGAGGTAATACTTCCATCTAAAATTGCCTGAGTAAACCCGGTAGTGCCATCAGGAATTATTAGTCGAGGGTCATCTGGGTCATCTGTGGCCTCGTAAAAACCAGATAATGTAGGATCGTTCTCATAAATATCCGCACTGGCAATATCATCTAATTGCTTATAACTACTGCCGTATACATTGAAAAAACGATCAGGATTTACATTTCTTACATATAGTATATTCAATAGTTCAATAGCATTTTTTCTGTAATTATCAGGAACCCAATTGTATCCCAGAATGGTATTTAATGTTTGTTTGTCCAGGCCAATGTTCTTTTGAAAACTGGTTCCCGCTGAGATCCTTGTTTGAGGCAACATATAATAAGGAACAATCTTTTTGGTATTTAACAGGGGAAACCATAACCGGGGGAAGGTTAGATTAATATCGGCCCCAATCTCTGAGAAAAAATCTTCCGGGAGAGAGGTGTCACTTAACAAGCCAAAGGTTCCCCGTGCAGACAGGCTTAGGGTTTCTGCTCCCCCAAAAACATTCCTGGTAATTAAGGAACTGCTAAAGCCAATTCCAAGACGTTGAATGTTAGAATGTGTTACATCGAGGTTTAGACCCAGAGAATATTTTGGTCTGGCTGTGAGATAAATATTAGAGATCAGTTTAGTTTGTGTACTGTCTTCAAGGATCTGGATATTGGGATATTTAAAGGTATTCAGGTTTGTGATTTGACGGTACGTACGCAGTCTGTCCAGATCACGATATACACTATCCTTCTCAAGGAAAATGGCATCGGTCAGGGCTCTTAGGTTTGTAACGCAGCTTATCCTTAAAGTATATGGTGTAATTTTCAAATTCCCGAGATTGGAGTTCACCTTCTTCATCTCCGAAATTATAGTCGGCATATACATTGATCTTCTCAAAGGAAAATACCTTATACTCTGATGTTGTTACGGCACTATCCCCACGTTTACGCAGATTTTCAATATTGAGCTCAACTTTCATTTTCTGATCATCTCCAACTTCCGTTGTATCGCGAAGAATATCATAAGTGATTGAGCTCTCCTGAAAATTATAGACCCCGGTGTTCCTAAAAAGCTCTGTTAAACGTGATCTCTCATTGTTGAAGTCGGCCAGATCAAATTGTTTGTTTTCCTTAATAAATGATGATTTCTTGTTTAAAGTGTAGATAGAATCTATAGCGGGGGATGCTATATTTTTTGATAAGGAATCAATGATATATGGTTTCCCCAGGGTAATCATATAATCAATGGCTGCCCGCTGACTTCTTTTTTCCTCAATAATCTCAAAAGTGGTAGAATTATTAAAATAGCCTTTACTTCCGTAGTAGGCACTTAGTCGCCGAAGTGATTTTCTGGTTCTGGAAGTATCTATGATTACCGGAGCCTCACCAATCTTCTTCAGCCATTCACTATAGCCCTTTACCATAAAGGATTCGCCCAGGGCTTCCACTTGTTTTTGGGATAAGAAAGAAGCCAGACGCTCCTCTCTCTTTGGTTTTCTTTGCAACCAGGCCTGATATAGAGAATCAGGATCTTTTTTGGCAAGGTTGTATAAATTTAATCGCAATGGATAGCCAAGGACACGCGTATTTGGTTCCTGGACAATAAGACTCTTAATATCTTCATCCAATACTTTTTCCCCATCCGTATGAATGCTATTTTTTGTGAGGAGTAATTCACCTTCTTCCACTCTTTTTAATGCATTGCAAGAACTAAGCACGGCGATAACCAAGAAGATACCTATTTTAGCAGTGTAGCCTTTAAGATGCAAGGGGGTATTCATAAGAATCAAAAATACATTATTTGGATGGTTGTAAAAAGTCAAATAAAGTTTATAAAAAGCTTACAACAAAAAAAATACCGGATCTTAAACGGCCTGTTTGTGGTTGAAGGGGTGAAGATGGTAAATGAGCTACTACAGACAAAACTAAAGCTACATGGTCTTTACACTACAAACCCTGAACTCCTTCCATCTAAAGCCTTCAAATTTGAGAAGATCAGTGAAGCAGAGTTGCATAAAATAAGTGGTTTAAAATCTCCAAATAAGGTAGTTGCGATCTTTAATATCCCCAATACAGTTCCGCTTAGCTTCAATGATTGGATCCTTGTATTAGATGGGATTAAGGATCCTGGTAATTTGGGTACAATTATCAGGTTGTGCGACTGGTTTGGAATACCACAGCTTGTGTGTTCTAAAGACACCGTAGATTGTTATAATCCTAAAGTATTACAGGCAACGATGGGTTCTATTGCAAGGGTGAACACAGTGTATATGGATATAGAAACCTTGGTTAAAAAGTCGGATATTCCATCAGTAGGGGCTTTTATGGAAGGCGACCCTGTTTACCAATATAGTTGGCCTTCTAAGGGGATGTTGATCATGGGAAATGAGGCGCACGGGATTTCCAAAAGTTTGGAAGCCCTGTTAGATAAAAAAGTAAGTATTCCTCAATTTGGAAAGCCTACCACCGAAAGTCTTAATGTAGCTACAGCAACTGCTATTTTATTGAATGAATTAAGAAGAAAATGAGTGGTTGCTATTCAAAAGTGAAATTTACAAAAACACCACGCGTTCTTAAGGCATCAATATTGCCGGTCCATGGACTGCTGGGATCATTATCAGGTATCAGTTCATCGGTAATGGCAAAGACTCCTCTTATGGAAGGAGAAAACTTAAAGTATTCCGTATAAAAATCAATTCCAAACCCGAGTTCGTAATTAAATACCTGCTTTTTCATCCGAAACGTACCACTGCTATTGTCATCCAGGCTGGCTTCATTGCTACCCAGGTTCATGGAAGCCGAGACACCTCCTACCAGAAATGGTTTCCAGTTGCCTAATCTCTTGGTACTTGCTTTTAAAAGCAAGGGAAAATTAATATAGGTAGATTTTACTTCCCTTATAGCATCATTTTCTTCAGAAAAACCTGGAAAACCAAGCGTTCTGGAACCATAATATAAACCGGGTTCAAATCGAAGATCAAAAAATTCATTTAGGCGTAGTTCACCAATAAGACCAACATTGAAACCTACTGTTTTATTTACTAAAATGTCTTGAAGATCGTTTTTGTAATTAAACTTGAAATCGTATTGGTTAAAACCCAAAAAGTAGCCCCAATTTAACAGAGCCTTATCCTCATTTTCCAGATTGATGATGGGCTTCTCATTAAATTGCGCCTGTAAATCCTGTCCTTTTATCAAAAACAACAGGACCAAAAGGAAGAAAAATCTTCTCATAAGCTTACTTTGTGGCGATATAAATAGACGCCACTCCGAATGTTTGTGGCCTATTCTCCATACCTATAAACCCAATTTTCTTTAAAATATTGTTGAATTCCATACCGTGCGGAAAAACCGATGCAGATTCGCTTAAGTAGCTATAGGCAGAACGATCTTTGGAGAAGAGTTTTCCAATAGCGGGTAAGATGAATTTTGTATAAAAGACATAACCCTGTTTAAAGGGAGTCTTAGAAGGGATCGAGGTCTCAAGAATGACCAGTGTTCCTCCCGGTTTTAGGACCCTGTAGATCTCTTGTAGTCCTTTATCAAGGTGTTCAAAATTACGAACTCCAAAAGCTACCGTTACGGCATCAAAACTAGCCTCTTCAAATTGCAGGTTTTCACTATCTCCAACGACCATTTCAATAGTGCCTTCCAAATTCTTTTGGATCACCTTTTTCTTACCTACAGATAGCATCCCTGTAGAAATGTCCAGACCTACTATTTTCTCGGCACCGGTTTCTACCAGATTAATCGCCAGATCACCAGTACCTGTTGCAATGTCTAGTATATTTTTTGGTGCTCGTTCTTTTAGAATTTTGACAACTCTCTTTCGCCATTTCACATCAATTCCAAAAGAAATAACGCGGTTTAAACCATCGTACTCTCCAGAAATTGCATCGAACATAGTGGTAACCTGTTCTTTTTTGCCCTTTGTAGAGTCTTTATAAGGTTTAACGTTCTTGGCCATTTTATCAAATTTGCGGCAAAGATACTACAATGCCTTCGTAATCATGAGGGCAATTTACTATATGTAATTTCTTGTCCAGAATAAAGAACCTCGATTTTTGAAGAAGGTTTGAAATAAAATTCCGTAATTTTGACGCGCAAAACCATGCAACTCTTTCTTAGGTAAGTGCCGTGGCTTTATAGATCAGAATAGAACTTCTTAGATGGTCTGTACGATATGATAAAAGATCTTTTTAGCTCATGAAAATTATAATCGCTGGCGCAGGTGAAGTAGGATTTCATTTGGCAAAATTACTATCCTATGAATCGCAGGATATCACCCTAATAGACACCAATAAAGAGAGTCTAATATATGCTGATAATCATTTAGATATCAGGGTATTGAGAGGAGACGCTACCTCTATATCTATCCTGCAGGAGGCGCAGGTAGAGAAGTGCGATCTGGTGATAGGGGTAACTTCTTCTGAAACCACTAACATAACCTTGTGTATGTTGGCAAAACAGATGGGTTCAAAGAAAACCATTGCGAGGATCTCCAACACTGAGTTTTTAGATCACAGGGAAGTGATAAAATTCTCCGAACTGGGAATAGATGAGTTGATCTCTCCGGAAGAATTGGCAGCTTCCGAAATACAATTGCTCCTAAATCAATCAGCATTTCACGATACTTATGAATTTGAAAATGGTGCACTTATCATGGTAGGTGTTTCCTTACCAAAGAGTGCTCCTTTTATTGGGAAATCGGTTAAAGAAGCTGCTTCCATCTTTCCGGAATTGCATTTTATGCCAATTGCCATGCAACGTGGAGGTACTCAATTTACGCTGATCCCCAGAGGTGATACTATTTTTAAGGCAGATGATCAGGTGTATTTTATTACCGATAAAAAGGGAGTTGATGAACTTTACAAACTCATTGGAAAAAAGAGGGAAGACTTAAAGAATGTCATGATCCTTGGAGGGAGTAAGGTAGGATTCAAAGCGGCTCGCGATCTGTGTGCAAAGAAATTCAATGTAAAACTAATTGAAAAGAACAAAGAAAAGGCCTTTGACCTGGCAGATATCCTCCCCAATGCCCTGGTGATAAATGGGGATGGTAGAAACGTGGAATTATTGGAGGAAGAGAGTCTGGAATCTATGGATGCCTTTATTGCGGTCACAGGAAATTCTGAGACCAATATCATGTCTTGTTTGGTGGCAAAATCCAAGCACATAAAAAAGACAATCGCCCTCGTTGAGAACATGGATTACTTTCAGTTATCACAATCTATAGGTATTGATACGCTTATCAACAAAAAACTTCTGGCAGCCAACAACATATTTCGATATATCCGAAGAGGAGAGGTAGTGGCTATGACAAGGCTCAATAACCTCAATGCAGAGATTCTTGAGTTTGAGGTAAAACCCTCTTCCAAAATGAATGGTCAGATCATAAAAGAATTAGACTTCCCACGAAATGCCATCATTGGTGGTATTATACGTAATGGGAAAGGGATGGTAGCCCTGGGCGATTTTAAAATAGACGAGGGGGATAGGATTGTTGTTTGCTGTTTGCCGCAGGCCATTCAGAAAATAGAAAGGTTATTTTTATAATATGGGGTTCAATGCCAAAATAATTATTCACCTCATGGGATTGCTCCTGCTTTTCAATGGGGGCTTTATGGTTCTGGCTGCTCTGGTGAGTGGTATCTATCAGGACGGGGTTACCCTCGAGATTACTTTGGCGGCCATAGTAACAATGTTTATTGGGGTTTTGGCCATGTTTTTTACAAGGGGGCATGATAAAGAGGTAAACAGAAAAGAAGGGTATATCATAGTAACCTTCGGATGGATCATTATGGCTGCCTCCGGGGTGCTTCCATACCTATTCTCGGGTGCTATCCCGAATATTACCAATGCATTTTTCGAAACCATGTCCGGGTACACCACTACGGGTGCCTCCATCATTGATGATATTGAAATACTTCCTGAAGGAATATTATTTTGGAGAAGTTTAACCCATTGGATAGGAGGAATGGGGATCATTGTTCTGGCCATTGCCATTTTACCCTTACTGGGCATTGGTGGGATGCAATTGTTTGCCGCAGAGGCTCCTGGTCCAAATGCAGATAAATTACATCCAAGGATAACGGATACTGCTAAACGACTTTGGTTAATCTATTTTGGATATACAGTTGCAGAAACAATCCTGCTAAAACTGGCAGGGATGTCCTTTTTTGATGCAATGAATCATTCGCTGGCGACATTATCAACAGGTGGTTTTTCTACGAAGAACGCAAGTTTAGCCTATTGGAATAATGAACCGCTTATTCAATATATCGTCATCTTTTTTATGTTTTTAGCTGGAAGCAATTTTGTTCTGAGCTATTTCGCCTTTAAAGGAAAGGTGCAAAAAATCATAAGAGATGAAGAATTTAAATACTATACAGCTCTTATTGTAATCTTTTCGATTGTTGTGGCTCTGGTGATCTTCTATAAGGCCAATGTGCCGCTAACTGAATATCACCCAATGGTTCTGGGAAATGCGGAAAGCTCTTTTAGACATTCATTGTTCCAGGTAGTGGCAGTTGTGACCACAACGGGTTTTGTAACGGCCGATTTTACTGCATGGACACCTTTTATAACTGTATTCTTTTTTGGTTTGATGTTTGCCGGAGGATCGGCGGGTTCTACTGCAGGAGGGATCAAAATAATGCGTCATATTCTGATTATAAAAAATGGATTGTTAGAGTTTAAGCGAACCCTCCATCCAAACGCAATAATCCCGGTTAGATTTAATAATAAAACTGTTACCGAACATGTAGTTTACAATGTGATAGGATTTTTTGTCCTATACATGCTTCTTTTTATAATCGGTGCCTTGGTACTTGGGTTTCTGGGACTCGATTTTGATTCTTCCATTGGAGGCGCAGCGTCTGCCTTGGGCAATGTAGGACCAGCATTTGGATCACTTAGCCCCCTTAATAATTTTAACAGCTTACCTGCTTTAGGGAAGTGGTGGTGTGGGTTTCTAATGCTCGCCGGAAGACTGGAATTATTTACCGTTCTAATCCTGATGACCCCTTATTTCTGGAAGAAAACCTAAGAAAATTTAAAGAACCTTTTTGATCCTTGCAACGGCCTCTTTTATGTCAGCTTCAGAGGCTGCATATGAAATACGGATACAATTGGGATTACCAAAAGCCTCGCCCGTTACGGTTGCCACATTGGCTTTCTCCAGCAGGTACATGGCAAAATCGGATGCGTTGTTGATTCGCGTGCCATGCAAATCTTTACCAAAATAACTGGAAACATCCGGGAATACATAAAAAGCACCTTCGGGTACATTAAGCTTAAATCCATCAATGGTGCCTAATAATCCAAGAATAAGATCTCTGCGTTCTTTGAATTTATCGATCATAAACTGGATCTTACTAACCGGGGCTTCCAAGGCGGTAATGGTAGCGCGCTGACCAATAGCATTTGCTCCGCTAGTGATCTGCCCCTGATATTTTGTGCAGGCTTTAGCGATCCAGTCTGCCGCACCTATATATCCAATACGCCATCCGGTCATAGCAAAGGCTTTAGATACACCATTTACTGTAATGGTTCGGTCATACATACCGTCAATTGCCGCAATACTGGCATGTTTCCCTCTAAAGTTAATATGTTCATAGATCTCATCTGAGACTATAAAGATGTTTGGATATTTCTTGAGGACCTCAGCAAGTCCTTTGAGTTCTTCTTCGCTATAGACAGATCCACTTGGGTTGCAAGGTGAACTGAACCAAAGCATTTTGGTTTTGGGTGTTATGGCGGCCTCCAGTTGGGCCGGAGTCATTTTAAAATCAGTTTCGATAGATGTTGGTACTTCAACCGGTGTTCCCTCTGCCAATTGAACAATGTCTCTATAGCTAACCCAGTATGGGGCAGGCAAGATAACCTCGTCTCCTTTATTGAGCATTACCATGGCTACATTCGCGAGCGACTGTTTAGCTCCGGTAGATACTACAATTTGGTTGAGGTTATAAGTAAGATGATTGTCTCTTTTAAATTTTGCAGCAATAGCCTGTTTCAGATCAGCATACCCATCCACCGGGGAATAACTGCTGTAATTGTCGTCTACGGCTTGTTTAGCGGACTCTTTGATAAAATCCGGAATGTTAAAATCGGGTTCTCCAAGGCTTAGACCTATAATGTCTTTGCCTTCATTTCTTAATTCTCTGGCCTTTGCGGCCATAGCTAAGGTGGCCGAAGTAGACAATTTGTTAATTCTATCGGATAATTGGTTACTCATGCCTGCTAAGGTTTATTGATACTGTAAACCGGGATTTTTCCCCAGTTCTTTTAAATGTCTGAAGTGCGAAATTATAGCTTTTCTTGTAGTTTTATATTCATTGTACGGCAAATTAAATTCTTTGGCCGTCTCTTTCACAATTTTGGAGATTTTTGTGTAATGAATATGACTGATGTTTGGAAATATATGGTGTTCTACCTGATGGTTCAAACCACCTGTAAACCAATTTACAATTCGGTTTTTAGTGCCAAAATTAACTGTGGTAAACAACTGGTGAATGGCCCAGGTGTTTTTCATAGTACCATCTTTTTCAGGAAGCGGCGTTTCTGCCTCATCCACTACATGTGCCAATTGAAAAACAACACTTAAAATTACCCCAGCCACATAGTGCATAATAAAAAAGCCCAAAAGTATTTTCCACCAGGAGATACTTAGCACTAGCATGGGTAAAACAATCCATATGCTCAAGTAAATTGCCTTGGTGCCTAAAAGTACACTCCAGTTAAGGAATGGATTAGGAAATTTACCATAGGAAAGCTTTCGTTTTGTATATCGGTACATCTGCTGAAAATCTGTCGTAATGGCCCAATTGAATGTCAGCAAGCCATACAAGAAAACAGAGTAATAATGCTGGAACTTATGAAAACGATGCCACTTGGCATGTTTGGAGAATCGTAATACCCTTCCTGCTTCCAGATCTTCATCATGGTTGTGAATATTGGTATAGGTGTGGTGTAAAACATTGTGTTGTACCTGCCAGTTATATACATTGCCTGCAAGAATGTATATGCTGCTCCCCATAAGTTTATTTACCCATTTTTTGGTAGAATAAGAGCCATGGTTACCATCGTGCATTACATTCATCCCTACTCCGGCCATCCCAACACCCATTGTTATGGATAGTAATAAATTTGCCCAGTTAGGCAAATTGAGGGTAAGGATCAAAAAGTAAGGTGCTAGAAAAAGAGAGAACATTATTGCTGTTTTTAGATGCAGCTTCCAGTTGCCTGTCTTCTTTAAATTGTTATCTGCAAAGTAATCATTCACTCGTTTATTGAGGGTTCGAAAGAAATTTGCAGAGTCTTTCCTAGAAAATTTAATTGTAGTCTTCTCCATATAATAGGATTCAAAGCCGTAAAGATAACGTATTATCTTGCTTTTTAATGCCCGCTAACTCATAAAATATGATTAAAATATGCCACTAATTATGGTATTTTTGCTCGAATAAAATACAGTAATGAACGCAGAGATCATTTATAATTACTTTCCGGAGCTCACCGAAATACAGAAGGAACAGTTTAGGCTGCTGGGTGAGTTGTATCAAGACTGGAATAAGAAGATCAATGTTGTCTCCCGAAAGGATATCGATGAATTGTACCTCAGACATGTATTACATAGTCTGGGAATTGCCAAGGTGATAGCGTTTCAACCCGGAACTCGTGTTTTGGATGTTGGTACAGGTGGTGGATTTCCCGGTATACCTCTTGCCATTCTCTTTCCGGAAATCCATGTAACTATGGTAGATGCAATTGGGAAAAAAATACGGGTTGTACAAGAAGTTGTAGAGGGATTGGGAATAACAAATACAAGGGCTATACATACCCGGGTGGAGGATTTGGAGGAACAATTCGATTTTATTGTAAGCAGGGCGGTGGCAGCTATGCCCACCTTTGTTCACTGGGTAAAGGGAAAGATTAATAAACACTCTACCCATCTTATGAAAAATGGGATACTCTACCTAAAAGGAGGTGATTTAACCGAGGAGTTGAAGATCTACAAGAATGCAGAAATTTATGACTTATCCAAACACTTTTCGGAAGAGTTTTTTGAAACCAAAAAGGTGGTGTATCTGCCTTTAAAATATCAAGGACAATTAAAAACTAAACATAGATAGATAAGAGCGTCGGCACTTACGTGCGTATTCTACTACTGCCAAATGCATAGTACTCCAAAGTCCCTTTTCTTGACGCATCATATTCTCCGAATTTTTTCTTACTTCCATAGGAATTTAGATTTTCAATATTCAAATTTACGCAAAAATTACAATAATTTAACGTTAAATTTACATTAATAGTATCCGAAGCCTGGAATCATACCCCTTAAGATGGTAGTAAAAGTGCTAGATAAGAGCGTAAAAAACCCCTAAGAGTATTTTCTTAAGGGTTTTATTAAAGGTATGTGGAAAGGTGACTTATCCTAAGAATGGATATCTGTAATCTTCAGGAGTCACAAAAGTTTCTTTGATCAATCTGGGGGATACCCACCGCATTAAGTTTTGAGCTGATCCTGCTTTGTCATTGGTGCCAGATGCCCTGGCGCCTCCAAAGGGTTGTTGTCCAACTACTGCTCCGGTTGGTTTATCATTGATATAAAAATTTCCCGCACAATTCTGCAATGCTTTAGTAGCTTCTTCTATGGCATATCTGTCCGTAGCCATCACTGCACCTGTTAAGGCATAGGGAGAAGTGCTGTCTACTAATTGCAATACCTTGCTCCATTCCTTATCATTATAAACATAGATTGTCACCACAGGTCCAAATAATTCAGTTTCCATGGTTACGTAATGGGGATCTGTGGTAAGAATAATAGTGGGTTCAACAAAATATCCTTTAGATTTATCATATCCTCCACCGGCCACAATCGTAGCTTCTTTATCCTTCTTCGCTCTTTCAATATAGCTAACTAATTTGTCAAAAGAACCTTCATGGATCACGGCTGTAATAAAATTGCTCATATCCTCAGGTGATCCGGGGGCATTGAATGAAGCGAGGTCTTTCTTTGCTTCAGATAAAATCTCATCGGCCGTGGATTTTGGCAAATAAACCCGTGATGCCGCACTACATTTTTGTCCCTGGAATTCAAATGCTCCGCGTACAATAGCCGTAGCTACCTGCTTGGGCTTAGCCGTGGGATGTGCTAGAATAAAATCTTTACCTCCGGTTTCCCCTACGATCCTTGGGTAGGTCTTATATGTGTGGATATTGTTTCCTATTTGGGTCCATAAACTCTTGAAGACATCTGTTGAGCCTGTAAAGTGAATACCGGAAAAATCCGGGTGCGCCAGAAGGGTCTCAGTGATCATCACAGGATCACCATAGATCACATTGATAACTCCATCGGGTAGACCGGCCTCTTTAAAAACATCTACGAGGATCTTTGCCGAAAATATCTGACTGTCACTTGGCTTCCAAACTACTACATTACCCATCATGGCTGCACTTGCAGGTAAATTCCCTGCAATTGCCGTAAAATTAAATGGGGTAATGGCATAAACAAACCCTTCCAAAGGTCTGTACTCTACTCGGTTCCAAATTCCTTCTGCAGAATCTGGTTGTTCCTGATAGATCTGTGACATATATTCCACATTGAATCGAAGGAAGTCTATAAATTCACAAGCTGCATCTATTTCCGCCTGGTGAATAGTCTTGGATTGAGCTATCATGGTAGCTGCATTGATTTTTGACCTGTATGGGCCCGCTACCAGTTCGGCTGCCTTTAAAAAGATCGCAGCGCGTTGTTCCCAGGCAAGATCTGCCCACTCACTTCTTGCCTCTAATGCTACATTGATGGCCTCTGTTACGTGTTTCTTTTCTGCTATATGATACTGACCAACTTTGTGCTTGTGGTCATGGGGAGGTGAAAGGGGTTTTGTATTCCCGGTCCTGATCTCTTTTGAACCGATAAATAAGGGAATGTCTACCGTTCCTTTATAATATGCCTTGTATTGCTGTAAAACGGCCTCTCTTTCAGGAGATCCCGGAGCAAAGCTCTTTATAGGTTCATTGACTGCGACTGGTACTTGAAAAAACCCTTTACCCATGACATGCTTTTTTTGGTTAAAAATCATGCAAAGGTACTAAAAGAAGGAAGGTTTAGAAAATACTTGTCCTCTAAAAAATATACTAATTTAAAGCGAAGGGGGCACTAAATTTGAAGGAAGGAACATAGACCCTGAATTTTTCGGTAGTAGAAAAATTAACCATATTATAATACCCTTTCATTGATCCAATGGGAGATGATAATAAACAGCCAGAACTATAGGTGTGCGACTGTCCCGGTTTTATAACGGGTTTTTTTCCAATGACTCCTTCTCCATCCAGTATCTCCATCTCATTAAGGGCATCGTAGATCTGCCAATGGCGAGAGGTTAGTTGTACCGAATTTTTGCTTTGGTTTTCTATCGTAATAGTATAGCCAAAAGCAAAATGTGTTTTATAATTTTTGAAAAAGGTTCCTTCAAAACTTGTTGCAACTGAAATTTTAATTCCTTTGGTAACTTGTGTAATCATTTTCATGTCTTCTATAACCAGCTTAAATCAATCTTTCAAAAAAAGGAAATAATGTGCGTTAAGGTATAAATTTTAGTTTAATCTTAGTTAAACATAAGTTTTGACACACTTTTGGGATAATTAGAGGCCCAATAATGTTGTCCTAAATACCTTTCCTTGAGCAAGATAATAATAATGACTATAAAGAAGTAGTATTGGAAAAGATATTCGGTGTAGCGATATTTTTTTCTGCTGTAACCTTTTATTTAATTGCTTATGGTCCTGGAATTGGCAGTTCCTATACCTATGATTCCATCGTATAGATCTCCAAAATTTCGATAATAAACAAGGATCAAATAGTTGTTTTCTGTAAAATGGAAATTACCTCCAATGGCATTAAGATCAATACTGCCATCACTTTTTTTCAGGGCATAGTTGTAATTATAGAAACCTTGCTTAAGAAGCAGGGTAGCCTCCAGATTGCCGGTTTTTTCATTATAGGTCAACTTGTTGGATTCATCGAGCGCATAATTATTGTATTTCCCATAAATATAGACTTCGTCTAGTCCTATACGCGCAGTATACGGAAGGGTAAAATGAACTCCTGTGTATTCTGCTTCTCTAGATCCGTCGGTTCCTTGTAAAGTTCTTATAACGAAATCACCATTGATATCCGGGAAGTAGGTATACGGTCTGTTGTATCTATAGATATCCGGAAAGAGATAGTGCTGATATATATCCTGGAATTCAATATGTGAAATGGCTGCTGTTGGAGCTCTGAGATCACTGGTATCAAAATTTAAAAATTCGTTTCCTCCAAAAAAACTGGTTTCCTGATCATATTTATATACTAATTGATTCCCCAGGGTATATTGTGGAGGTATTGAATTGATCACTAGATTCCATTGGTAATTTTTAATCAAAGCAACCTTTATCTCTTTTTTAGGATTCACCCAAGGAAATCCGGCAGAATTTATTGTGAATTGAACAGACTGTTTCTCATCCAGATAGTTGAAATCTCTTGAACGGCGAACAACAGCAGCTACACTCACCAGATTCTGATACACCACAAAACGTCTTGAGAATTGAAGTTCGTAAGAACTGTTATAGATTTCCAATATATAATTCCCACTTACTTTTAGTCGGACATTATCATTGGGAATGGTAAGTTGATAGTTAGAATAGGGCTGTAGCGTAGAATAACTATTCTCATAATTTATGATCCGTTGATTATCTATCCCAACCAGGTACTGCGATTTCAATAAGTCTGAAGGCGTCCAATCATAATCGCAATGAATAATAGTATAATAATAGTCTTGTTCTGCGGCAAGGAGATCGTCAAATTCAAGGTAAATGTTATCCCCCAATTGTATCACCGGAAATTGGTCCTCAGTACCTCCTTTAAAGATGACCGATTTAATATTTTCGGGAGGATTTATCTCCTCCTGAACCTGCGCAAAGGTCTGGAAGACAAAGCAACACAAAATAAACTGTTTAAGATTTAGGCGCATTAAAGGGCTATTTTTAAGTCAAAGGTAAACAAAAACTATGCCCTGCAAATTCCCTTCGCTGTAATGCCCAAATTTCTAGTCAATAATTATGAATACTTTCTTTTAATTGGTATTTTTGGGCAAATTTTTATAACCATAAAAGGTTTCCATTTCATGTCAAAAGACATTCGAATTAAAAAAGGGTTAAACATCAACCTGGTAGGCGCTGCGGAGCTTACCACCTCCAAAGCCGCTTTAAGTAATGTATATGCTATCAACTTGTCCGATTTTCATGGGCTTACGCCAAAGATGTTGGTTAAGGAAGGAGCTGAGGTAAAAGCAGGAGAACCCTTGTTCTTCAACAAGAAGATTGAGAATATGATGTTTGTTTCGCCTGTAAGCGGTGAACTAATTGAGATAGAACGTGGAGCGCGTAGAAGGATTCTTACAATTAAGATCCTGGCAGATAAGACGCAAGAGCAACTTACCCATAATACGATGGACCTTGGAAAAGCCTCCGCTGCTGAGATCAAAAAATTTCTTTTGAAATCGGGATGCTGGCCCTTTATAAAACAACGGCCCTATGACCTAATTGCAAACCCTGAGACAACGCCTAAGGCTATCTTTGTCTCCGGATTTAGTTCTGCGCCTTTGGCAGCCGATATGGATTATGTGCTTCAGGGCAAAGAAAAAGAATTACAGGTCGCATTAACGGCTCTTTCAAAATTAACTCCAGGTAGCGTTCACGTTTCTTTGAGTTCTTCTTCCAATTCACCACTGGCTACAATGGCAGGTGTAGTTCTGCATAAAGTATCTGGGCCTCATCCGGCCGGACTTGTAGGAACCCAAATAAATAAGATAGACCCCATAAATAAAGGGGAACTGGTTTGGACCATTAGCCCTCAAGACCTGGTAATTATTGGGGAAGCTTTACTAACCGGTAAATTTAATGCTGAAAGATTAATAGCATTGGCAGGTTCTTCCATAAAGAAGCCTCACTATTTCAAGACAAAAATTGGAGCTGAGATTGCTACTTTCCTATATGCAAGCGGCGTAAATGATAAGAATTTCAGGGTAATTAATGGTGATGTACTCACAGGTTTAAAGACCCGCCCAGACGGACACCTAGGGTTTTATAATACCACAGTTTCGGCTATTCCCGAAGGAGACGATTATGAATTTTTTGGATGGAATAAGCCGGTATTCGACAAAGTTTCTACAACAAGGGCACTTACATTTTCATGGTTACAGCCCAAGAAGAAATATGACTTAAACACCAATACCAATGGGGAACACAGGGCTTTTGTAGTCACTGGTCAATACGAGGAAGTCTTCCCGCTAGACATTTACCCACTACAATTGTTAAAGGCATGTATGGTGCAGGATCTGGATGAGATGGAACAATTGGGATTATATGAGGTTATTCCGGAGGATTTTGCCCTTACCGAATTTGTTTGCATTTCAAAACAACCCCATCAAAAGATAATTAGAGAAGGATTGGATTTACTTTATAAAGAAATAGGATAAGGATGAGTAATAAAAGACTAACGTTTAAGAAAAGACTGCATATCCTGAAGCATCATTACAGGGACAAAAAGTTAGCACCGGCATTTAATGCCTTTCATACTTTTTTGTTCTCTCCAGATGAGACCACCCATTCCGGAAGTCATATCAGAGGAGCCGATGATCTTAAGAGAACCATGAATACAGTGATCATGGCTTTGATCCCGGTATTGTTGTTCTCTATGTTCAATGCAGGGTATCAATATTATTCTGCCATAAACGGATTCCCGGAAAATTTTTCGGTTTGGAACGACTTCCTTACCTGGGATAATTTCTGGATTGGAATTATTAAAGTCTTGCCTCTTGTTGTTGTATCCTATGGCGTTGGCTTGTTGGTTGAATTTATTTTTGCCGTCATTAAAGGTCATGAAGTAGAAGAAGGATATCTGGTAACCGGGATGCTGGTACCATTGATAGTGCCGATTGATACACCTCTTTGGATGTTGGCTGTTGCCGTTGTATTCGGAGTAGTAATAGGAAAGGAAGTATTTGGAGGAACCGGGATGAATATCCTGAATCCTGCACTTACCATAAGAGCATTTTTATTCTTTGCATATCCCACCTGGATGAGTGGAGATAAGGTATGGGTCTACGAGGCTGTTGAAAGAGCTGGAACACCAGATGCCATCTCAGGAGAAACCATATTAGGGTATTTAGCACAGAACAATGCCAGTGAATTTTCATATTCGGTTTCAGATATGTTCTTCGGTTTTATACCGGGTTCTGTAGGGGAAACTTCCGCTTTCCTAATTTTACTTGGTGGTTTATTCCTTGTCTTTAGCAAGATCGCCAGTTGGCGTATCATGGTGAGCGCTGTTGCAGGCGCCTTGGTCATGGGACTTATTTTTAATGGGGTTGTAGATGCGGGTTGGATCTCTGAAACCAGCAAATTCTACGGTTTGATGAGTTTTGAATTCTGGAAACATCTCATTGTAGGTGGCCTGGCCTTTGGTATTGTTTATATGGCCACAGATCCGGTTACAGGGTCACAGACCAATAGAGGGAAATGGATCTACGGCTTCCTTATCGGATTTATATCTGTGATGATACGGGTATTTAACCCGGCATATCCAGAAGGTGTATTCCTTGCCATATTGCTTATGAACGTTTTTGCACCTACAATAGATCATTACGTTGTGAGAGGAAATATCAGCAGACGAATGAAACGGTTTAAAAATGCGGTGATACTTCCAAAGGATACAGATTCTAAGGAGGCAGCAGTAAAAGTTGAAACCATATAACTTATGAATAAAGAAAGTAACATATATACGGTTCTTTTTGCCGCTTCAATGGTGATTGTGGTTGGGAGTATTTTGGCTTATCTGGCCTCAGCTCTGAGTGCAAAAATCAAAGAGAACGAACGCTTTGAAAAGCAGCAGAATATCTTGTATGCCATGGGGGTGAACCAAAATGAGGGCGAAGGCAGTGTTGATTTTGTGCCCACGGACAAGGTAGAGCAAGAGTTTTCAACTTTTATTACAGAACAGCTTGTTATTGAAGGCGATAAGATCACTTCGGATGATCAGGCCTACTTAATAAACATTAAAAAACAACTGGATCTTTTAAAAGAAGGTAAAACACCAAAACTACCTGTTTTTATAGGAGAGAAGGACGGTGAGACTTTTTACATAGTACCCATGATCGGCAAAGGTCTTTGGGATGCTATTTCGGGATTTATGGCCTTGGATAAAAACATGATAGTACAAGGTGTTTATTTTGATCATAAAGCGGAAACTCCGGGCTTGGGTGCCAATATCAAGCAGCGCTACTTTATGGATGATTTTAAAGGAGAATCCATTATGAATGGGTCTCAGTATGCCGGAATTCAAGTCGCCAAAGGAAATAATGACCCTGTAAATAATATTAAGGACGATAACGAGGTAGATGCCCTAGCCGGCGCAACTATCACCGGGAACGGAGTATCTGCGATGATCTCCAAAACAGTTCGCCTGTACAAGGATTATTTTGAATCAATAAGAAATAAAGAATAACATGGCAATACTTTCTAAAAAAGATACCAAACTAATATTAGATCCATTAGCGGATAACAACCCTATTACTATTCAGGTACTCGGGATCTGTTCTGCCCTGGCGATCACTGCGGAGTTAAAGGCATCTATTGTAATGGCCTTGTCAGTGATATTCGTACTCGGCCTTGGTAATGTGGTAATTTCCTTGATGCGCAATATCATTCCATCCAAGATCAGGATCATTGTTCAGTTGGTGGTAGTGGCCGCCCTGGTGATCATTGTGGATCAGGTTTTAAAGGCCTATGCCTATGAATTGAGTAAGACTCTGGCAGTGTTTGTTGGACTTATCATTACCAATTGTATCATCATGGGAAGGTTTGAGGCCTTTGCACTTGGAAATGGGGTATGGCGCTCTTTTCTGGACGGGATAGGTAATGCCGCTGGATATGGAATTATTTTGATCATTGTGGGATTCTTTAGGGAATTACTTGGCTCAGGTACTTTATTGGGAATTCCTGTATTGGGCAATCCTATTGATAAAACAGGACTGTATTCTATAGGGTATGAGAATAATGGTTTTATGTTGCTCTCTCCAATGGCCCTGATAGTCGTAGGAATTTTAATATGGGTACAACGTTCCCGAAACGCAGCATTAATTGAAGAGAATTAGAATAGATCTTAAACACACAATATGTTAGAACATGTAGAATTATTTTTTAAGTCTATTTTCATAGATAACATGGTATTTGCCACTTTCCTGGGAATGTGTTCCTATTTGGCAGTATCGAAGAAAGTAGCTACGGCTGTAGGACTAGGAGCAGCAGTTATTTTTGTGCTGGCGGTTACGGTTCCACTGAACTGGTTGTTAGATCAGTACATTTTACGGGATGGCGCTTTAGCCTGGCTAGGACCAGAATATGCCGACTATAATTTAAGTTTCCTTTCTTTTATCCTATTTATAGCAACCATCGCTACCATGGTACAACTGGTTGAGATAGTAGTGGAAAAATTTTCTCCAGCGCTGTATAACTCTTTAGGAATTTTTCTTCCCTTGATTGCAGTAAACTGTGCCATCCTTGGAGGTTCTCTTTTTATGCAGGCCAGAGAGATTGCAACACTAGGCTTGGCATTTAACTACGGACTTAGTTCTGGAATTGGCTGGTTTCTGGCAATTCTAGCCATAGCAGCGATAAGAGAAAAGATCAGGTATTCTAACGTGCCACCACCACTAAGGGGCTTAGGTATCACTTTTATAATTACGGGACTTATGGCGATTGGATTTATGAGTTTTGGAGGAATGCTGACAGGAGGAGATGAAGCTCCTGCTCCGGAACCTACTACTGCTCAAGAATCCGAAATTGAAAAAACAACATTGGAAAAAGAGAAGCAAGAAAAAGCAGTCTCTTATAACACAATCGTAAAAGAATAAGCATGATTTTAGCTACAAGTACTCTTGGTACCGTTCTAATCACAGTAATAGCATTTATGGTGCTCTTACTTCTTTTGGTAGCCCTTTTACTTTTTACAAAGGAAAAATTATCTCCCTCAGGTCCGGTGACCATTACCATCAATGGAGAAAAAAAGATAGAAGTAGCCTCAGGGAATTCTCTGTTGTCTACACTGGGTAACCAAAAGATCTTTCTTCCTTCTGCTTGCGGAGGTGGAGGAACATGCATTCAATGCGAATGTCACGTTCTAGCTGGTGGCGGAGAAGCTTTGCCTACTGAAACGCCACATTTTTCTAAAAAGGAATTGAACCATGGAGCTCGTCTGGCCTGTCAGGTAAAGGTGAAGCAGGATATGGACATTACCATTCCGGAAGAAGTATTTGGAATCAAGAAATGGGAAGGAACCGTAGTTCGAAATTACAATGTGGCTTCCTTTATCAAAGAGTTTGTAGTGCAGATCCCAGAAGATATGAACTACAAAGCAGGTGGGTATATTCAAATTGAGATCCCTCCATGTGAGATCAAGTTTTCAGATATCGATATTACAGCACACCCTGAAGAACACGAAACTCCTGATAAATTCCAGACAGAATGGGATAAATTCAACCTGTGGCCTTTGGTAATGAAAAATAATGAGGTTGTTGAGCGCGCCTATTCCATGGCTTCCTACCCTGCAGAAGGAAGGGAGATCATGCTGAATGTAAGGATCGCCACACCACCATGGGATCGTTCTAAGAATGGCTGGATGGATGTTAATCCGGGAATAGCTTCATCCTATATTTTCGGTCAGAAAAAAGGAGATAAGGTTACCATTTCGGGCCCTTACGGCGAATTCTTTATAAATGAGTCCGATGCCGAAATGCTTTACGTAGGTGGAGGAGCCGGTATGGCACCAATGAGATCGCATCTGTATCATTTGTTCAAAACCTTAAAGACAAACAGAAAGGTGACCTACTGGTATGGAGGTAGATCGAAAAGGGAATTATTCTATTTAGATCACTTTAAAAGCCTTGAAAAGGAATTCTCAAATTTCAAATTCTATATGGCCCTATCGGAACCAATGGAAGAAGATAATTGGAAAGTGAAGGAAGACCTCGATGGTCCCGGTGATGGTTTTGTTGGGTTTATTCACAACTGTGTGATCGATAATTATCTGAGCAAGCACGAAAGTCCGGAAGATATAGAACTCTATTTTTGTGGCCCACCTTTAATGAATAAGGCGGTGCAAAAGATGGGAGAAGATTTCGGAATTCCAGATGAGAATATACGTTTTGATGATTTTGGAGGGTAGTATTCCTTATAATTTATCTATAAAAACCGATATCAGCACGTATCGGTTTTTTTGATCCAGAAAATTATGAAAGCACTAACGGAACAAGAACTGCATAACCTTGCCATGAATATTGTGGGAAAGGAATTAGAAGCTGAAGGTTTTGAGTTTATGGGGGTTAATAGCAAGCTCAAGAAAAATCCTCAATTTGTCTGTCTTAAGGAAAAGGAATTGCATTTTATTGTGGTACGTAGTATTCCATTTCCTGAGGATCCGAGCAAATACGATACTTCCCTAATGATAAAGATTAAGGAACATGCATTGAAACACGAGGCCAGGACCTATTTTGCGGGGGTCGGACTTTCCAATGCAGCCGATCGTACACAGCCGGTTTTTCTAAATGAAGATTATATAGTAGAATATGAAGGTCTTGTTGAGATTTAAACGCACATTCTTATTATTCCCTTTACTATCCATTTTGCTGGTCTCATGTCAGCAACAAGATCCTTGGATCAAAAATTTCAACACCGGGGATGCGCTTGGAACCTCCTATAGTATCATATACTTAGCCAAGGATTCCTTAGATCTGAAGCAAGGCATAGATTCTGTATTTCAGGTTGTGAACGCCTCCATGTCTACATATATCCCAGATTCGGATATTTCCAGAATAAACAAGGGTGACTCTACGGTAGTTATAGATGCTATGTTCAGAGAGGTGATGGCAATATCAAGAAAGGTTTATAAGGAAACCAATGGTTATTTTGATCCCACTGTAGGGATTCTCGTCAATGCCTGGGGTTTTGGCCCTGGAGAGGAAACATCAATGGATAGCGCTACTGTAGAGACCCTCAGATCTTTTGTGGGCCTGGATAAAATTAAGGTGACGGATGATTTCAGGATTAAAAAAGAATCCCCGGAGATACAGATCGATTTTAATGCCATAGCGAAAGGATATGCCATTGATCGCCTTGCTGCATTTTTGGATAATAAAGACCTCGAAAATTATTTAGTTGAAGTAGGGGGAGAGATCGTGGCTAAAGGAGAGAATAGGATCAAATCTCAGGAATGGGTTGTGGGGATAGACGATCCTCAGGTAACCCTGGGTCGCCAATTAAAGATCACCCTGAATCTTAAGGACGAAGCTTTGGCTTCTTCAGGGAATTATCGCAAATACAGAATCGATTCACTTACGGGTCAGAAATACGTGCATACAATAGATCCCAAAACCGGATTTACGAAGAATTCGAACGTTTTGGCAGCTAGTGTAATAGCCCCTTCATGTGCGGTGGCAGATGCCTATGCAACAGCCTTTATGGCCATGGATCTCGAAGCCTCTATTGCGTTGTTAAACCAGAACGAGATATTGGAAGGCTATTTGATCTATCTGGATGCGGAGGGAAAAGTAACCGAATTTATGACACCCGGTTTTAGTGAAAAAGTTAGGCGATAATTAGGCCTTTTTGACCAGTGGAATGATCTCGCTTTGTGACAGCCGATACCGGTCCACTTCTTCTTTTGAAAGTTGGGAGGAGTAGGGAACAGGATTTACAATAAATCCAGCCTTTTCCAAAGTTTTAAAATAATCGCGGCCATAAATACGCACATGGTCATACTGTCCAAAGACCTTTGCACGTTGTTTTTTGTCGGTGATGCTATTATCTTCATAGGTGGTTTCTCTGTTTAGATCTTGCGGGATCTGAAAAATGCCCCAGCCACCGGGTTTCATAACCCTCCATAATTCTGACATGGCCCTGGCATCATCCGGGATATGCTCAAGCACGTGATTGCAAAGAATTACATCAAAACTATTGTCTTCAAAGGGGAGGTCACAAATATCAGCTTTTACATCTGCGAGGGGTGAATTGAGATCTGTAGTGGTATAATCCAGGTTTTTAAGTTTCCGAAATCGTTTATAAAAAGCTTGTTCCGGCGCAAAGTGCAATACCTTATGTTGGGCAGTAAAAAAATTAGTTTCATTCTTTAAAAACAGCCAAAGTAATCTATGCCTTTCAAGCGATAGAGTAGAAGGGGATAGTACATTTTCTCGTGGATGTTCATAGCCGTAGGGTAGGAACTTTCTAAATTCTTTACCGTCAATGGGATCGGTATACTTATTTCCTTTGAGTGTAAGGGCCAGCAGAGGTCGCACCACATAGCTTAATTGAATCAACAAAGGCCTGGGAAACAACTTTAATACAAATTTAAATATCTGTTTCACCTCTTTATTTAAGTGTTAAAGTTGCAACCTGGAAGTTCTGTATGCGTCTTCCTCATCACTCTTTATTCCTAGTGCATCATAAATATAATGAAAGGTAGAAAGGAGTTCGGGCTTGCCGTTGATCAAGGCAATATCATGTTCAAAATGGGCACTGGGTTTCCCATCTGCGGTCAGGATGGTCCACCCATCCCGTAATTGTTTTATTCTTCTGGTTCCCATGTTCACCATAGGTTCTATGGCCACTACCATTCCTTCCACAAATTTCTTTCCTCTACCTCTTTTTCCATAATTAGGCATTTCAGGGGCTTCATGCAGTTTTTTACCCAAACCGTGACCTACCAGTTCGCGCACAATGCCATAACCTTGAGCTTCACAATACTGTTGTATAGCAAAGCCAACATCACCTACACGATTGCCTATCCTAAATTGTTCTATCCCAACATAGAGAGATTCCTTGGTGATCTTTAAAAGTTTTTTGGTTTCGGGTGCCACTTCACCAACTTCAAAGGTATAGGCATGATCGCCATAGAATCCATTTTTTAAGGATCCGCAATCCACGGAAAGTATATCCCCATCTTTCAAAGGTTCATCACTTGGTATCCCATGTACTACCTGTGCATTAGGACTTAAATTCAACGTATTTGGAAAATCGTACATTCCCAAAAATCCGGGTTCTGCCCCGTGATCTCTAATGAAGGCTTCGGCCAGTTGATCCAGATATAATCCTGTAACCCCAGGTTTGATCTCGGATGCCAACATTCCCAATGTTTTGGAAACTATAAGTGCGCTTTCGCGCATTAGTTCAATTTCTTCCGATGTTTTTACTACAATCATATTATATCTGCTTCCTATACTTTTATACCAGTGATTTTTGAGTCATGGCATTCGGTTGTTGCAGACCCATCATATGAAGGATGGTTGGTGCTATATCACCTAAGACGCCGTTTTTTACCGTTTTAATATCCTTGTCTACAACTATCAGTGGTACCGGGTTGGTGGTATGAGCCGTATTAGGACTTCCATCCGGATTCATCATGGTATCACAATTCCCATGATCTGCAATGATGATGGTGCTATAGCCATTTTCTAACCCGGCGGTTACCACAGCTTCTGCACAACTGTCTACAGTTTCCACTGCTTTTATGGCAGCTTCCATTACACCGGTGTGACCAACCATATCCGGATTTGCAAAATTTAGACAGACAAAATCTGCTTCACCTTTTTTTAGTTCCGGAATGATAGCGTCTCTGATTTCATAAGCGCTCATTTCGGGTTGAAGATCATAAGTGGCTACTTTTGGGGAGGGGCACATTATGCGAGATTCACCTTCAAATGGGATTTCCCTGCCTCCATTAAAGAAGAAAGTAACATGCGGGTATTTTTCTGTTTCGGCAATCCGTATTTGTTTTTTACCATTGTTAGCAAGGATTTCGCCCAGGGTATCATGAAGGTTCTCTTTGTCATAGACCACTTTGATCCCTTTAAAAGAATCATCATAGTTGGTCATAGTAACATAGTAGAGTTTAAGGGCCTTCATATTTAAATCCGGATGATCCTTTTGTGAGAGTACTTCAGTTAATTCACGACCCCTGTCTGTTCTGAAATTAAAGAAAATCACTACGTCGTCTTCTTTTATAGTGGCAAGAGGAGATCCCTGTTCATTGGTAACAACAATAGGTTTCAGGAATTCGTCCGTAAGACCTTTATCATAATCTTTTTGGATACTGCTGAGAACATCTGTGGTCTTTTCTCCTTTGCCCTTTACCACCAGGTCGTAAGCCAATTGAACTCTTTCCCATCGTTTATCGCGGTCCATGGCGTAATAACGCCCAATAACACTTGCGAGTTTTGCTTTCTTATTCTTACAAAATTGCATCAGGTCTTCTAAAAATCCTTTACCACTTTTTGGATCTACATCCCTGCCATCGGTAAAGGCGTGGACAAATACATTTGTAAGCGCATGATCTTCTGCAGCAGCTATTAGTCCTTTTAAGTGTGTAATATGACTATGAACACCTCCATCGCTTACCAAGCCGAGCAAATGAACGTCTTTTTGATGTTCTTTTGCATAGAGAAAAGCTTCCTTTATGACTTTCTCATCTTTAAGTGTATCCTCTTTAACCGCCTTATTGATCTTGGCCAGATCCTGATAAACGATTCTGCCTGCACCTAAATTCATATGGCCTACTTCACTGTTCCCCATTTGGCCTTCCGGAAGACCTACGTTCATGCCATCGGTTAGAAGATTGCTGTTAGGGTATTTTTTATAAAGGGAGCTGATAAAAGGTGTTTTAGCCTGATCGATGGCAGAGACCTTGGGATCTGGAGATTTCCCCCAGCCATCCAGGATCATCAAGATCACTTTTTTATGCATTTCCATAGGCAAGATTCAAATTATCTATCAAAAATAGTATGATTTTATGGGGATTACCACATTTCCCTTTCCTTTTTCATTTGGCAATGAAAATAGATAGAGATTAAAACTAATTCAAGGGCCCCTGGTAAGTATATCTTAAAAACAAAAACCCCGGAACTATCCGGGGATCAAGGCGTATTTTGAGTAGCCCAAGTGTTCTCGCAAAAGGGTCCTTAAAATTGAAAACCTGTGAAGGCTCTGTATAGAAAAGCATAGACTGCCATCCCTAACATTAAGACGCAAAAAACTGAATATACTTTTAATAACAGCACGACAAATTCTGGTTTGCAGTCATCAAAGGCTTCCAGGTATAAATTTTTAAAATGTATAAATGTTCCCATATAGTTTTAGTGTTCATAAAGCTATAAGGGTTAAATTAAAGGTAATAGTAGAAATGGGATAAATCCAAAGATAGAAAAAAATGGATACCAACCTAATTTTGGTCGATGTATTGCAATTCTTAGCTGCCCTTATACTTACGAATGGATTCTCTGATCTTTTCGATCCTGTTATCGGGGTCTGGATGCGTACTTTGAAATTCAGGGACCCTGTTTGGTCCGGCGGCACTTTTAAGGATCTCCATAACACGGATCATTTCATTGGGTTGGTAGTGAGAACGTATCATAAATAAAACGCCCAGATCATCACTTTCTAATTCATCACTGCGCCCATTTGTTAAGAGGGTATTTTGTCCTATGCTACCAACAATATTACCAGCATCTGCACCAACTTGAGCGCCCATACTTACAGTTTTCCAGAAATTACTTTCGGCAATTCGTTCTGCAGAATGTCTTCCGATAACATGGCCTATTTCATGACCCAGGACCCCAGCTAATTGTGCTTCATTTAATTGAGAAAAAAGGGCATAGGTGATAAAGATCTGTCCTCCGGGGAGTGCAAAGGCGTTAATGGTCTTATCGTCTGCCAGTAAATGAAATTCGTATTTGTAGGGCGTTTCTCTGGCAATACTATTTTGTACAAGTTTGTTTCCTACCGCATCTACATAAGACTGCATACGTTCATCTGGGTATAAGCCACCGTATTGCTGTGCAATTTGAGGAGTACTTTGAAGTCCGATGGCGATCTCCTGTTCTGCCGTCATATTAATATTTTGAACCCTACCCGTATAGGGATTCTTTTCCTTGTTACTGCAACGCTGTACAAAAGCGAAGGCTACAATCGCCAAGCCAATAAAAATTCTAATTTTCCAATTGGCTCTTCTCATGGAACAAGTATACTTGAATGATATATCATGGATTATCTACAAAAGTACTCTGTTTATATCCAATATATTATCCCTTATATAGGTTTTGATGAATCCGGTGGTAAGAAATTCGCTTCCAATGAAATCTTCTTTTATCAATAATTGAAGAATGTTCTTCTTGCGAAAGATCTCGAGCATTGGGACAGAAAGAGGCGCATAGCTATAATGCCATGGCTCGTATTTAAATCCCCGGCGTTTCGACTCATTTGTATAGACCAAGTAAAAACCGTACTCCCGTGCATGTTCATCCATCCAAACCTTCAGGTCCGCAAATGGCCCGCCTTCTTCGAATTTAGATGGAACCAACACGTCTCCTTCGGTATTTTTACTGGAATCAATAATATCAATGTCAGTACCCCAATGATGTCTGCTGGTGCCCGGTATCGTAGAGTATTCAATGATCTTATCTATAGCCTGTAATGGTTCCATACCATCATCTTCTGTATACTGCAGGTATTTTCTTTCGAAAATGGCCAGTTGGCGGTCAAAACTCCTAAAGCTGGATACGATCTCAATTGATATTCCATCCTGGTAGGCGGCTTTTTTCATTTCAATAAAGGCATCGTGTGCTTCTTTACGAAGGTTGATTCCCTCCCCGTACAATTCAATTTCTGCTTTGCCCATCAATTCCGAAATATTGTACTCTTCGGCTTGAGCCCAGGTAACAGTTTGAACGGTCATAACCATTATCATAATCAAACTGATTTTTAAAATAAAAGATCTTCTAAGCATACAATTAATTCCTTAAGAGTTTATAAAACAGGACTTCAGAGCCACGTATTTACGATTACTAAATTAAAATAAATTCAAGAGTTATTGGCAGATAACATCATATAATATTGAAAGTGCCTCTCCATCAAAGTTCGCATTCATGGCTTTGAAACTAGATTCTTATAATTGGTTAACCTAATTTGAGATGTAGAGATACCCCTGATGTTTTTGCCGCAGGTCATGCATGGTAATGATATAGAAGTAGATCCCCGAAGAAAGTCCGGTGCCTTTTTTAACAACTGCTTTCCGGTTAGACTGTCCATTGAAATCGTTTTGGTAGTTCGCTTTAGAATAAACTAAAACTCCATAGCGGTTAAAGATCTCTAACACATTATTGGGAGAATTCTCAATGCCTTCTAATACCAGCATATCATTGGCCCCGTCCCCATTTGGGGTCATAAAGTAATTATCCAGATCCATTGTAGTGTAGGTTTCAAGCCTGCTATCATTACCCCCTATGGTAAATATTTCATAATCGTTCGGTACAACAGTTTCTGAGGTAACGGACCCATAAGTCATACCGCCTTCATAGGCTGAATTCCCAAGATTCACCCATTGGTTTTCAGTCTTGCTCCAGCCTACAACTTTTAGCTCGTTCAAATATTCTCCCAGGACCCGAACATTGCTGTATTCATCCCAGGTTAGGGTTATTTTAGAAGGAACATCGCTTTCCAGACGCCAGAATTCCTTATCACTCACTGAAATAAATTCTGTGGCTTTTTTATTGGTGCTAAAATCAACATTTAATGTTTTTGAGTTATTGGGATCTTCGAAAAAATAGGCACATTTGGCCATGGCATTGATTGCCACAGATTCTATGGTTAAAGGGCGCAATCTATCTTCATTCCCTACCGGAAACATAAATGATTCTTTGTTGGTCATTGCACCGTACCCATTAATCTTGGATACACTACTTTCTCCGATATAAAAGGAGTTGTCAAGAAAATTGGAATATACGGCAGTGGCCGATTTTTCTGTAATGATATCTCCAGTGATAAGATTTACATTGTTATAGACATTCACAGAAGTTTCCAAAATAAGGCCACCTCCAACGTCTACTTCTGTATCAAAAAGTACAGGCATATAGGCCCCTGAAATGGTCAAAGGATCCTGGTCACTATAAAAACCAACCAACCCTGTAGTTTGATCAAAAGTACCATCGTTAATAAGATCCAGATGGAAGCCAACATCAGCATTACCATGGACCTGAATGGTACCATAGTTATGGACCGCATCCTGGGCGAACATTGAACCTTTTAATAGGAAGGTTATGATAATCACTATGTATACTTTAGTTTTCATAGAGGTGTTCCTGAGAATACAAGAAATTAAAGCATGTTTATTAAATGCCAGCTGGTTCCGTCACTTTGTAACCAGAATATCTTCTCCTTATCCAATTTAAGTTGAGGATCTCCTTTTTTATCAAGGAAGGGCAAACTTGTAAAATTATCCCCGTTTGCAACATTCTTAAGGACATAAACCCTTCCAGAACAAGAACTTGCTACAGGCAGGCTAATGATTAGATCCTTCGCAGTCATGATAAGGGTATGATCGTTAACTCCCAAAGTGGTGTTTACTGCGGTAGAACGTATTGGTACAGAAAAAGATCCTGAGATTTGCACGGTTGAATTAGGTGTGGTATTTCCTACTCCTATTTTGCCATTGGTAAAACCAAGGTTTTGGGTATTCATATCATAGGTTCTGGTTTCGGCATCCTGCGTTAGATTATCTGTAGCCAGATTTACGAGTACCGGTAAGGTAACTGTATTGCCACCTGTTCCTGAAATAGTTAGATCTCTTCCTGCAAGTGATAAGGTTTGAATTTCGTTAGAAGGGTTAGCATCTGCATCATTTACATTGAGGGTAATTGTATTCCCTCCGGTGATACTTATGTTACCAGCACTGTTATCTGTTGAAAGTGTTTGGTCATCTGTGGCAGGATCTCCCTGAGGTCCCTGAGCACCATCGGCTCCGTCGGCACCATCAGCACCTGGAACTCCCTGAGGTCCTTGCGGTCCGGCAGGTCCAACAGGTCCTTGTGCCCATCAGCACCATCAGCGCCATCTATACCATTTGTTCCATCGGCTCCGGGTAATCCTTGTGGTCCTTGTGGTCCGGCAGGTCCAACAGGTCCTTGTATACCTTGTGGTCCCGGATCTCCTTGTGTGCCCTGTCATCCATCAGCGCCGTCAGCACCGTCAGTACCATCGTTTCCATGGTATTCCCTGAGGTCCTTGCGGTCCGCGGGTCCTTGTAGTCCGGCGGACCTTGTGGTCCACTGCAGGTCTCCGTCAGCGCCATCAGCACCATCGTTTCCGGCGGGCCCTTGTGGCTCCATCTACACCATTAGTACCGTCAGTTCCGTCTGGCCTCAGCACCGGCAGGTCCCTCTGGTCCTTGCGGTCCTTGGCTCCATCTGCCCCGTCTGCCCCATCATTTCCGTCAGCACCATTGCTTTCCTGCAGGGTCCTTGCAGTCCTTGGCCGGTCTCCAGCAGGCCCTTGCGGTCCTTGGGCACCATCGTATTCCATTGGTTCCGTCAGCACCATCGCTCCTGGTAATCCTTGTGGTCCGGCAGGTCCCTGAGCATGCCGTCTGCACCGTCATTTCCGTCAGCGCCATCAGCACCATCGTTCCCGGCGGGTCCTTGTGGTCCGGCTGGACCCTGTGGCCCAACTGCACCGTCTGCACCGTCATTTCCGTCAACACCGTCAACACCATCGTTTCCTGGTATTCCCTGAGGTCCTTGTGGTCCCTGGCTCCGTCTGCACCATCATTTCCGTCAACACCATCGAATTCCTTCGGTCCTGCGGTCCTTGAGGTCCGGCAGGTCCAACAGGTCCTTGTATTCCTTGTGGTCCCGGATCTCCTTGTAGGCCTTGGCACCATCGGCTCCGTCAGCACCGTCTGCACCGGTAGTCCTTGCGGTCCGCAGCAGGTCCACCGGAGGTCCTTGTTCCTGTGGCCCTGGGCACCATCTATACCATTTGTTCCGTCAGCTCCGTCGTTTCCGGCAGGTCCTTGCGGTCCGGCTGGTCCAGCAGGTCCTTGTGGTCCCGGATCTCCTTGCGGTCCCTGGGCACCATCTACACCATTTGTTCCATCAACTCCATCGTTCCCGGCAGGTCCTTGCGGTCCGACTGGTCCAACAGGTCCTTGTATTCCTTGTGGTCCCGGATCTCCTTGTGGTCCTTGTGCTCCGTCAGCCCCATCGTTTCCGTCAACACCATCTATACCATTTGTTCCATCAGCTCCGTCGTTCCCGGCTGGTCCTTGCGGTCCGGCTGGACCCTGTGGCCCAACTGCTCCGTCTGCACCATCGGCACCATCAGCGCCATTGTTTCCAGCGGTCCTTGTGGTCCGTGGACCCTGTGGTCCAACTGCACCGTCATTTCCGTCAACACCGTCAACACCATCGTTCCCGGCAGGTCCTTGTGGTCCTTGCGGCACCATTGGTACCGTCAGCTCCTGCTGGCCCCTGTATCCTTGTGGTCCATCAGCACCGTCGTTTCCGGCTGGTCCTTGTGGTCCGGCAGGTCCAACAGGTCCTTGTATTCCTTGTGGTCCCGGATCTCCCTGAGGTCCTTGTGGTCCCTGGGCACCATCTATACCATTTGTTCCATCAACTCCATCGTGTTCCGTCAGCGCCATCAGCACCATCGTTCCCGGCGGTCCTTGTGGTCCGGCTGGACCCTGTGGTCCTAGCTGCATCCGTCTGCACCGTCATTTCCGTCAACACCGTCAACACCATCGTTTCCTGGTATTCCCTGAGGTCCTTGTGGTCCCTGAGCTCCATCTGCACCATCATTTCCGTCAGCACCTGGTAATTCCTTGCGGTCCGGCTGGTCCAACAGGTCCTTGGGTCCCATCGGTCCGTCAGCACCATCTATACCATTTGTTCCATCAGCTCCGTCGTTCCCGGCTGGCCCTTGCGGTCCGGCTGGTCCAATAGGTCCTTGTGGTCCCGACTCCTTGTGGTCCTTGTGCTCCGTCAGCACCATCTACACCATTTGTTCCATCTGCTCCGTCGTTCCCGGCTGGTCCTTGCGGTCCAACTGGTCCTTGTATACCTTGTGGTCCCGGCATCGTCCTATGTCCGGGTCCTTGGGCACCATCGGCTCCGTCGGCACCATCTATACCATTTGTTCCGTCTACTCCGTCGTTCCCGGCTGGTCCTTGCGGTCCGGCAGCACCATCAGCACCGGCAGGTCCAACTGGTCCTTGTATTCCTTGTGGTCCCGGATCTCCTTGTGGGCCTTGGGCACCGTCAGCTCCGTCGGCACCATCAGCGCCATCTACACCATTTGTTCCATCAACTCCGTCGTTCCCGGCTGGTCCTTGCGGTCCGGCTGGTCCAACAGGTCCTTGTGGTCCGGCAGGTCCAACTGGTCCTTGTATACCTTGTGGTCCCGGATCTCCTTGTGGGCCTTGGGCACCATCGGCTCCGTCAGCACCATCTATACCATTTGTTCCGTCTACTCCGTCGTTCTCCGGTCTGCTCCCGGTCCCTGTGTACCTTGTGGTCCCGGTCCAGCACCATCAGCTCCGTGCAGGTCCAACTGGTCCTTGTATTCCTTGTGGTCCTTGGGCACCATCTAAACCGTCAGCTCCGTCTGCACCGGCTGGTCCAGCTGGACCTTGTGGTCCGGTAAGATCTGAAGAAGTAAAAGAGGTACCGTCGGAATAATTGACCGTAAAGGTTCCATCGTTATTGTCCACAAAAGTAAAACTACCTTTAGTGGCTGTGCCATTGCAGAGATCTAACCAGTTGTTCCGGTGTAGTAAAAAACACAATCATCTTCAGTGTTATAAACAAGTGCTCCTCGCAGGGGTTTAATGGCCTGCATTTGTGCCGTAGTTACTCTAGTGAGTACAAAAGCTTTGTTGGTAGATTCCAATTCAATGATAGAGGCCGAATCGATCTGATTGGGATTTTCACCAATTTTAACCTGGGAAACCACAAATTGGGTAACCAGGAAAAGGAATAGAAAAAATAATTTTCTTTGAATTCATCTTTAAAAAATTGCGCAATTTTAAAAGTGAAGTAAAAATAGCGCTGAAAGGCCCGGAATGGGAATAATTGTTGTGTATGAGCAGAAAGATGTTGTGAATGGAAAAGTTGGTGAGAATCGTCGTAAAATATGGTAGTTCAACGGGTAGGAGACCTCTTACATTTAGCGTTCAAGGAACAAAAACCCCTGAAATTCTAACCCTAGATCTTCCATGGAAATTATGTAATAATAGAGTCCTTCCGGGAGGCCAATTTCGCGGTTTAGGACCATATTATCCACATTGGAAATACCAGTAAATTCGTTCTGATAATTGGTGCATTTCGAAAGACTTTTAGACCTCTGCGATCATAAATTTCGAGGGTATTATTGGGTGATTGTTCCAATTCGGTGATCTCTAAGAAATCATTGATCCCGTCACCATTTGGTGAAAGATAGAAGTTGTCCAGACGTTAGAAATTCCTCCGGTTCATCAGCACTTCCAAAAGTTAGGACCTCATAATCATCAGGGACAAAGGGTGCCGAACTTACAATACCCTGAGAAATATCTCCTGCTAAGGATTCCCTTCCTAAATTTACCCATTGATTCGCAGATTTACTCCAACCCATAATAGTAATTGAATTTACATCTGCTGTAAGTGCCGCTAAATTACTTCTGGGATTCCAGCTTAGGGTTACACGAGAAAGGACAGATCCTTCCAAACGCCAGAATTCGGTGGTACTTATTCCAAAAATATTCCTTGGTTTTATGGCTGTATTAAACCCTGGGAAAGTGGATGGACTATTGGGATCTTCAAAAAAATAGGCACACAAGGCTACACTATTGATCCCATTAGAATTTAGTATCAGGGGTCTCAGTTGGGAGACATCGCCCACAGGAAAAGTAAAGTTCTGTTGCCCCGATAACAAGGCATATCCTTCTACCTTGGAGACATCGTTCTCTCCTGCATAGATGGCATCCTGTAAAAAACTATAATGAATTGCTGAATTTGCCCTGGGCGTTATAAAGTCGCCCACCATAAAACTGGTATTATTGGCTACTGCCAGGGTCGTATTGAGTTGTACCCCGCTGTCATTTAAAAGTTCAACATCGTACAAAATAGGCGTAAGGGCGCCAGAAACCGTTATGAGATCTGTGCCGTAAAATCCGGCCAGGCCCACATTTTCATCAAATGGTCCGTCATTGATCAGGTTGGTATGAAAGCCTAATTGCCCTTCTTCATGTATCCGTAAATTACCACTGTTATACAGGGCTGTCTGACCATTGGCCACAAGCCCTATTCCCAGTAGTATGTAGAATAAATTCTTCAATAGTTAGTTGTCAAAAACGGTGAAATACCAATCTGCATCTACTAACTTACAGCACTTGAATTGCATTCCCTAATTTGAACTATAAAGGCATTATTGGTTTGAAAAATGACATTAATCCTATTATCACCAGATACAGTTAGTTGAATAGTATAATTGTCATCTGGCGCTTGGGGTAGTTAAATTGACTGTATAGGTACCTCCGGCAGACTCCCGTAACTGATAGATATACCAAAACTTTTCAAAATATTGAGCGCCCATTAATTTTGCCAAAAGCAACAGGAGAAATAGGAGGTGGGGCCCAAATGGCGTCAGTGCCTGCCGCATTTGTTTTTAGAATTTGATTTGGATAGCCCCGGGAATTAATTTAACTACAGGTATTGATCTATTTTGAATATGAAAATTGCCATTAATTGGCAGAACCGGCAATATCATCTCCTCTAATACTTCGATCAATGATCTGCAATCCTGTAATTGAATCCACCTCTAATATTGATATTATTACCTGCTCTGGTGATGGCAATAGTTGTATCTGCATGAACAATCGGGTTATTGGTAATGGTAAGTCCCAAAGCCTCACACACATTGAGCCAATTCTGGCCATCGTAATAATGCAGGCACTGAATATCCGTATTGTAGACCATAGCACCTTCAATGGGTACTATAGCATTCATCTGAGCAGTAGTAACCCTGTTGATCACAAAAGCCCTGGTAGTACTCTCCAGCTCCAAAATAGAGGAGGCATCAATATTTTGGGGATTATCACCAATCTTGATCTGTGAATTTACAGAAAAACCACAAATCAACAGGAAATAAAAATAATAGTTTGCTTATGTGCATGAAACAAGTTTTAGCAGGACATTTCAGGACCAACAAAAATAGGATTATATCGGTATTCTACTAAACATATACCCCGAAATACGAAATAATAAGATAAACCACTCTTTAAGTCCCATTACAGAGATAGATTTCCTGTTTTTTTGCAATATTATTGATTATTTAGCTCATTAAAAACTTGATTCCTCCGCTTTTTAACATAAGTTTAATGGCTGATTATTTTTTTATGCGGCCAACTTATTTTTTCTTTATCAAAACATGGTGATTCCCACAAATATGGCCAAAAAATAACGGTACACCATACTAATTATGCCTATGAAAACTCTTGCTGTTTTATTGCCTGCTTTATTCCTGATCACCTTAGGATATTCTCAAACAGATGACAGACGACCCTTACTAGGCCAGGTCATGTATAGAAACGTCCCTGTACCAAATGAAAATGTCATCAATACTACTACCGAGAAGGCTACGATCACTAATGAAAAAGGAGAGTTCCGGATCAACGTAAAGGAGGGTGATGAATTAGTTTTTACGGCTATCAACTACCAAATTGAGATCCTGAAAGTGACTGCTGAAATATTAGCAAAGAACCGCCTGGTGGTTGAAGTGAATGAAAAAGTAACGGAACTCGATGAGGTTACAGTGAGCCCTGAAAACCAGAAAAAATTCCTGCAATTACAGAATGAAGAATTTAAGCAATACACCTATGAGACCGATGCTACCGGAGAGGTACAAAACATAGCGCTAGACCCTACGGTAAGGGGAATGCAGGACGGTGTTAATTTCGTCAATATTTTTAAAGCACTCTTCCTGTCTAAATCCAAAGATTCCGATGCAACCAGAACACCGCTAAAAGTAAGTGAAGTTCTCAGGCAAGTCTACGATGACGATTTTTTCGTTCAGGACCTGCAATTGCCTCAGGATAAGATCGATGCTTTTCTCTTGTACTGTGATGATCAGCTACCGACGCAATCATTACTGCGCAAGGATAATGAATTTCAGCTCATTGAATTTCTCGTGACCCAAAGTATGGAATTCAGAAAAGGACTCAATGTGGAAGAATAATTGTTTATTCCTGTGTTTCTTTTTAGCTTTTCATCTGCTAACGGCACAGTCTTACTTCATTAAATCTCTTGAAGGCAAAGTTCTATTTGATGCCAAAGGGATAACAGACGTACATATTATGAATACCACCGCCGGGAAGGCGACCATTTCGGACGAAGAAGGTAGATTTGCCATCGACGTAACCCTGGGTGATACACTATTGTTTTCGGCTGTGCAATACAAGCGTAAAAGCCTTGTAATCTCTGCTTCAATCCTCAAAAGTAAAATCGCTTATATCAGGTTGGAAGAATTTGTAAACGAGTTAGATGAGGTGGTGGTAAGACCTTATAATCTCAGCGGTGACCTTATTCGGGACATGCAACAAATGAAGATAGATCCGGTAGTTACCGCTTCTACATTAGGTTTGCCCAACGCCTATGTGAAACCAATGATGCAAAGCGAACGTTTGCTGCGGGAAGCCTCCTTAGGACCATTCTCTATTGGAATGTTAACCAGTATCCCTTTTAATCCTTTGATCAACGCCATTTCGGGTAGAACGAAAATGCTTAAGAAAAGGGTGGCCCGCGATAAGAAGTATTTACTTTCACAACGAGTTCGAAATTATTATCCCGATAGCATTTTTGTTAAACGACTGGGAATCCCGGAAGAAAGCATAGCCGATTTTATGTACTATTGCGAGGTAGATGAACACTTCGATTCTATTGTGGCAACGGAAGACCATATAAAGATCCTTAATCTGCTGGTTATTAAGAGCAAGGACTATCGCAAAAATAATGACCTGGAGTAAATTTATATGGCACGCGAATTGCTTTTAATATATTAAAACAACTAATATGCAAGTTGGAATAAAAGGACTTTTCTTATTGTTTTTGCCGTTAATTATGGCCATTGGCGTTCATAAGTTCTATGTAAGTGTTACCAACATAGAGTACTATGATAAAGGGAAGGCATTGCAGATAACCAGTCGGGTTTTTATCGATGATTTTGAAAAAGCCCTGGAAGAACGCTATGAGGTGAAGGCTTTGTTAGGGACTCCTGAAGAGGTTTTAAATGCAGATGAGTATATTACGAAATATTTGAATGCCAAATTCCTGGTGAAAATCAACGGGAAGCCATCTCGGTATCAATTCCTTGGAAAGAAGTATGATAATGATATCATGATATGTTTTCTGGAGATCCCGGAAATTTCTTTAGATCAATTAAATTCTATTGAAATTCAGAATGAACTTTTGATGGATATTTTTGAAGAACAAAAGAATATTCTCCATTTCAAGATCCTTGAAAAGAAAAAGAGTTTTGTACTCATCAGGGAAAGTAATAAAGGAATGTTAAACTTCTAAGCCACAGGACATAATCTCCTTAAAAAATCCTAATTTCCGCGACGGAAAATTATCAAATCAATACTTATTCATGAACAAATTAAGATTTTATACAACAGCAGGTTTAATCCTGTTTGTTTCGGTCCTTTTTGCACAAGTGGAGACTGCCAAAGAACGTGCCCCTGGACATCTAAATCAAAGCAAATTCAAGCAGATGTATGAAGAATTTGCTACCCCCAATATGTACAGATCGGCTTCCGGAACACCGGGTCCTAACTATTATCAGCAACAAGCTGATTATAAGATGGATATTGAACTCGATGATAAAAAGGCCAGGATTTATGGGAAAGAAACTATCACCTATCATAACAATGCTCCGGAGGCACTCGAATTTCTCTGGTTGCAATTAGACCAAAATGTTAGAGCCAAAGATTCAAAGTCACCCTTGAGAAACGGAAATGATATTAAGGATGGCTATGTAGCGGACGCTTTTTCAAAGGAATTTATAAATGAAAAGTTTGATGGGGGCTTTAAGATTGAGTATGTAAAAGACGCTAGTGGGAATCCTCTTCCTTATACCATTAACCAAACCATGATGAGGGTAGACCTGGCCAGTCCATTGAAAAGCGGAGAGAAGGTGTCATTTGATCTAAAATGGTGGTATAATATCCCTGATCATACTATAGACCGTGCCCGCTCCGGATATGAATATTTCGAAAAAGATGGAAACAGAGCCTATGTAATAGCCCAGTTCTTCCCGAGAATGGCCGTATACAGTGACGTGGAAGGGTGGCAAAATCACCAATTCTGGGGCAGTGGAGAGTTTGCTCTTCCTTTTGGAAATTACGATGTGAACATTACCGTTCCTGCAGACCATACCCTTGATGCAACTGGAGTCCTGATAAATCGCAAGGAAGTTTTCAGCAAGGAAATGATAAAACGTTATGAGCAGGCAAAGAAGTCGTATGACAAACCTGTTCTTATTGTGACCCAGGCAGAAGCAGAAATTGCCGAAAAAGGATTTTCTGAGAAGAAAAAGACCTGGAAGTTCAGAGCTGAGAATGTACGAGATTACGGCTTTGCAACCTCACGGAAGTTTATCTGGGATATGCAGGCCGTTAAGATCGGAAATAAAGATGTGATGGCCGTATCTCTATATCCTAAAGAAGGGAATCCATTATGGGAAGAACTATCTACTAAAGCCGTTGCCAGTACTTTAAAATCATATTCATCCCATACTTTTGATTATCCATACCACAAGGCTATCTCTGTGCATGCAAAGAATCAGGGAATGGAATATCCTATGATCTGCTGGAACTACGGCAGACCTAATGAAGATGGGACTTATTCTGAAAGAACCAAATATGGAATGATCAGTGTTATCATCCATGAAGTAGGGCATAACTTCTTTCCAATGATCGTGAATTCTGATGAACGTCAATGGGCCTGGATGGACGAAGGTCTTGACACTTTTGTGCAGTATTTGGCAGAGCAGGAATTTGGTGAGGCTTTCCCGGAAGTGATTGCGCCTAATGAAAAATACCCTTCAAGAAGAGGGGATCCTTCCAAAATAGTTCCCTATATGAGTGGCGATCAAAGCACCATTTCTCCTATCATGGCAAATCCTGAAAACGTATATCAACTGGGACCAAATGCGTATGCTAAGCCGGCTACGGCATTAAATATCCTGAGGGAAACTGTTATGGGAAGAGAATTGTTCGATCATGCATTTAAGACGTATTCTAAACGTTGGATGTTTAAACACCCTACTCCCGAAGATTTCTTTCGCACTATGGAAGATGCGTCTGCCGTGGATCTGGATTGGTTCTGGAGAAGCTGGTTCTACACAACGGATTATGTGGATATTGGGGTGAAAGGAGTAAAAAAATATTATGTAAGCAATAAACCTGGTAAGAAAATGCAGGAATATATGACCGCCAGGAATTTAACGCAGGCCGACCTACGTCCTCTAGTATACTTGCTTGATGCTGACGTCGAGGAATTCGACCCAGAGATGAGCGGTAAGGCGCCCAGCGAAATTTCGGTACCATTGAAGGAATTTATGATGGACAACATGTCCGTTGAAGAAAGGACTGCAGTAAGAGAACCAAAATTCTTTTATGAAATAACCTTTAATAAACCGGGTGGTATCCCAATGCCTTTAATTGTGGAGTATACGTATGCAGATGGCAGTTCGGAAACAATCACTTATCCCCCTGAAATATGGAGGAAAAACGATGCTGAATTTAAAAGAGTAGTCTCCTCTGAGCAGGAGATCGTTGGGATCGTAGTGGATCCAAAGAGAGAAACGGCAGATATAGACGTAACCAACAATAGCTGGCCAAGGACAGAAGCTCCTTCAGAATTCAATCAATTTAAGGAAAGTATTAAAGGCGAATAATTTTCGTTATGTAATTATAAAATGGTCCTGACTATTTTTGGTCGGGACTTTTTTATTTTATAAAAGGGTTCTAAACTTGATTATATTTGTAGTATGCAATCGATGGTAATTTTATTTATTAGTGGTGCGGAGATCTTCTTCATCATGTTTATTGTCGTCATGGTCTTTGGCGCCGATAAGATTCCGGGTATCGCCAAAGGGCTTGGAAAAGGTATGCGCCAATTAAAAGATGCCACGGAAGATATTAAGCAAGAGATACAGAAAAGTGCTGAGAAACAGGGAATAGATACCAGTATAGCGGACGATATTAAAAAGGAAATGAATCAGGTGAAAAAGAATATTGAGGATGTTTCCGGCACCATTAAAAGAAAGTAAGTACGCGTATGTGGGAAAGGCTATTACAATGGGACCGCGATACCTTTATCTACTTAAATAGCCTTGGAATAGAAGAATATGATGGGTTTTGGTCTCTGGTAACCCATACAACTACATGGATCCCATTATTTATACTATTCTTCCTGCTACTTCTATTAAAATTTCCCAAGAAAGAGGCGATCGCCAAGATCCTTATGACAGTGTTGTTATTTGGTTTTGTAATTGCCTTTATGGGAATCACTAAAAACCTTATTGCCAGGCTTCGGCCCAATAACAATGAGGAGATCAGTGCCCTTATTCGGATCCTTGTTTACCCCAATGACTATAGTTTTTTCTCGGGTCATGCGGCAAGCTCTTTTGCCATTACTACCTTGATCGTTCTGTTTCTTCGAAAAAAATTGAGATGGGTATATCTCTTTTATCTCTGGCCGCTACTTTTTTCTCTGAGCAGAATCTATGTAGGGGTGCATTACCCTTTAGATCTTATCGTAGGTGCCGTGGTTGGACTCTTAATGGCCGTGACATTTTACAGGATCTACCTTCGATTTATAATACCCTACTTAGGGTTAGACCGTCCCTGATAGGTAGCATTACCGTCTCCACCCTTGAGTCTTCCTTTAGCATCTGGTTGTATTCCAGAAGAGCTTTGGTGGCCTTGTCACTGGCTTCTATGGTTTCTATCACCTTGCCAGACCAGAGTACATTGTCTGATAAGATGATACCACCTTTGCGGGTCTTGGGTAATACTGTTTCAAAATAACGGGAATACTCCTTTTTCTCTGCATCAATAAATACAAGATCGAATTGCAGCTCGAGAGTAGGAATAATTTTAAGGGCATCCCCCGTATGTTGGTAAATCTGGTTGGAAAACCCTGACTTATCAAAATACTTCTTTTGGATCCCAGCCAATTCTTCGTTGATGTCTATGGTGTGAAGTTGGCCTTTAGGCGCAAGGCCTTCTGCGAGGCATAAGGCCGAATAACCCGTATAGGTTCCAATTTCCAGGATATTGGTTGGACCGATAATTTTAGAAAGCATGCTGAGCACTCTGCCCTGGTAATGGCCTGTGATCATCCTTGGCTGTATCACTTTCAAATGAGTCTCCCTACTAAGTTCGGATAAATAGGAGGGTTCATTCTCTGAATGAGCGGTGATGTACTCCTGCAATGTTTCCGATAAAAAATGCATGCTATTCTTTTTGCAAAAATAGGCTTTTTGACCTACTTTGTTTTCTTCATTAATACCTTATCAATTATGAAAGATGTCCGTATTCGGGAAGCTGTTGAGGCCGATCTGCCAATACTGTTGCAATTTGAACAGGCACTTATTGAAGCCGAACGGCCCTTTGATCCTACTATACGAAATGGCCGTTTGCATTACTATGACCTTAAAGAGTTTATAGCTAATAAAGAAGCAAAGGTGGTGGTTGCCATGGTAAATGGGCAAATTGTCAGTTCAGGATTCGGCATCGCCAAAGACGCAAGAACATATCTGAATCATGAGCAATACGCTTATCTGGGGTTTATGTATACCCTCCCGGCATATCGTGGGAAAGGTATCAATGGGAAGATTGTAGAAGATCTTGTCAACTGGGCAAAGAGTAGGGGGTTATCAGAGGTCCGACTTACTGTATATCAAGATAATGTCCCGGCCATTGCTGCCTATGAAAAAGTTGGGTTCAAGAAACATATAATTGAGATGCGATTGTCTTCGGATAACCATGAATCACAAGCATAAACAGTTAGTTTAAGAGGAGTGTTGTATTTTTGCCGAAAAGAAGACCATGAAGTTTCAGAACACCTTGTCCTTTGCCCGTGAGCTCGATGCGCAAGATTCTTTGGCGCCTTACAGGAACGAGTTTTATTTTCCGAAGGTAAAGGGTTCGAAGGTAATTTATTTTACAGGTAACTCCCTGGGATTACAACCCAAAAGAACACAGGCCTTTGTAGATGAGATCATGAAAGATTGGCGGGAGTTGGCAGTGGAAGGGCATTTCTATGCAGAGAAATCATGGTGGGATTATCACGAACGCCTTGCCAAACCCCTGGCAAAAGTTGTAGGTGCAAAACCTGCTGAGATATCCGTCATGAATACTCTGACAGTTAATCTTCATCTACTCATGGTTTCTTTTTACAGACCTACTAAGAAACGATATAAGATCATATGTGAGGAAAAGGCTTTTCCATCTGATCAGTATATGTTTCAAAGTCAGATTAAGTTCCATAAACTTGATATTTCTGATACCCTTGTAGAGATCAATAAGCGTGAAGGCGAAAATTTTTGGCGTACTGAAGATGTATTGGCCAAAATAAATGAAGTTGGAGATGAGTTGGCCCTGGTCTTACTCGGAGGTGTCAATTATTACAATGGGCAGGTCTTTGATATGAAGACGATTACAAGTGCCGGTAAGAAGGCCGGAGCTATGGTAGGGTGGGATCTGGCGCATGCAGCGGGAAACATTGAACTTAAGCTACACGATTGGGATGTAGATTTTGCTGCCTGGTGCAGTTATAAATACATGAACAGCGGGCCCGGAAATGCCTCTGGCATCTACGTGCATGAACGCTATCTAAATAGGAAGGACATTCCTCGATTTGAAGGGTGGTGGGGAACAAAGAAAGAAACACGTTTCTTAATGCAGCCAGAGTTCGATCCAATGGAAACGGCAGATGCCTGGCAAATAAGTAATGCCCCTGTTTTGGCAGTAGCTCCCTATCTCGCCTCTCTTGAAATGTTTGAGGAAGTGGGTATGCCGGCATTGATCAAGAAACGAAATCTTATAGTCTCCTATTTGGAATTTATCCTGCAGGAAATTGATAAGGAAGTAGAAAGCTCATTTGAAATTATTACTCCTGCAGATCGCGGGACCCAATTATCGGTTTTTCTGCATGGCGAAGGACGGCCCCTTTTTGACTATCTGATGGAAAAAGGTGTAATTACCGATTGGAGGGAACCTAATGTAATACGCTTGGCCCCGGCACCTTTCTATTGCTCCTATGAAGACATCTATCGCTTCGGACAAATATTAAAGGAGGGCATTACAAAAAAGTAGCTATCTTACCCGACCTCTAATTCCTGATCAATATGAGATCTTTACGGCTAATTTTATCTAACTCCAGATATTTTGGTCCTGCATGGGCATTTGCCAGTCTAAATATTCTCTTTGGTACCTGGGCAATTTATATACCAACTGTTAAAGATGACCTGGGAATTGACAAAGCGACACTTGGTATTGCCTTGTTTTTCCTTTCGTTTGGGGTGTTCACTGTATTCCCCGTAGCTTCCCGGATCATTAATCGCTTAGGGGTAGGAAAGGCCACATGGCTAGGTCTAATTCTACTATGTATTACCGCCATCTTTCCGCTGATGGCCACTAGTTTTGTAACTCTGGCTATAGCTTTGTTCTTTTTTGGTTCTGCAAATGGATTTTTGGATATCTCAATGAATACACTTGTTACCGAGATTGAGAAGGAGGATAAACAAAATTTTATGTCGGCTTCTCACGGCTTTTTTAGTTTAGGTGGGGTGATCGCCGGATTGGGAAGTTTTTTGATCCTGACATTTGGAAATAGAATGTTGCATATGCTCTTGGCAATTGCTCTTGTTTTTGGTATTAATTTCATATTTCATAAGCAGTATAAGCATATAGTAGCTGCACCTATAGAAAAAGAACCTTTTAGTCTTCGGAATTTTAAACCGTTACTTCTCCTTGGGGTAGTATCCTTTGTGATCATGGGGAGTGAAGGTGCCATTGTTGATTGGAGCGGACTATTTTTAAAAGAAGTATCCATGGCTCCGGAGGTTATATGGGGTGCCGGATTCTTAGGATTTCAAATTATGATGACCCTCGGCCGATTTCTGGGAGACGCCATCAGTGCTCGTATTGGCTCAGTTAAGATAGTGGCACTGGGATCTTCCATTGCCATTTTGGGTTATGTATTAGTCTTAATGAGCAATACCTACTTAGCGATCGCTGGTTTTGCCTTAACAGGTCTTGGTTTTTCGGTGATAATTCCCGAGCTCTTCAGGATTGGCGGGAACGTAAAGGGAGTTGAATCTTCACAGGGTGTTGCGTTTATTGCGGGCACGGGTTATTCGGGCTTTCTTATGGGTCCGGTAATCCTTGGATTTCTGGCAGAACAATTTTCACTCAATACCAGTTTTATGGTGCTGCTGGGGGGTGTTATTGCTGTCTTGGCTACTACCTTTCTCCTTAAAAGAAATACTAAAAAGGCAAGCTGAGCCTATTTTAGAACTTCCACTCCCGTAAAATACAACGAGAAATTGCCCTCTTTGTTCTTATGCATCTTTGAGATGTTTAGTCCATTGATAGATTCATATCCTTCCCAGGTTGCAACGCTTCCAGGTTCAAGGCTATTACCTCTGCGGAAGACCCATTCTTTGATTGTGTAATCATCGCCCAAATAAAAGTCATATGCGTCACCAGGGGTATAGCCACCATCATTTCCGTACACTACCGTTAGTTTTGGTAGCGAATCATTGCTAATGGGGGCAAGGGCAGCCTCGTCAAAAGTATAGCTTAAGCTATTCTGATCCCATAATATGTTAATGGGTGCCAACAACCAATATTTGTCATTGATAAATGCACCATCTGCTTTTATAGCCAGGCTGTCTACTGCATTTCTATTATAGTTTATGGTGTCTCCATTAGATATTCCCTGAACCTCCTGACTTTTGGTGTTCCAGACCCAGGATCTTTCAAAGTGGGTAGTATCTCGATCCACATTAAAGGTAAATCTGATTTCTTTAACCTTATTCCATTCGTCATATCCATGAGCTTTGGCGACTTTTTCAAGAATAGTATCTTCTATGACCGGCGTGGTCTTCTTTTCAGATTTACAACTTACCAAAAGGATTAACAGGGTAAAAAGAGAAATAAATGACTTGTTCATTGTAAAATATTTTGCCAAATATACTTTGTTTTTATTTTAAAAGCCTCAAGCCTGGGGTAGGGCATTATCCCATAAAAAAAATCCTGAGAAAAGGATCTCAGGATTTTGGTTTGGTTGAATGGTATTAATCATTATTTACTTTTTACAATCAAGTCTTTTGGTTTTTTGATCTGTACGATAGGAAATTCAGTCCTTCTATTGAGCTCCAATTCTTCATCTGTACAATCCTTTCTGCTTGTACAATGATTGATCAATTTTCTTTCACCATATCCTTTATATGAAAGAATATGCTCTTTTGGGACACCATGTTCAATTAAATAATCATAGGTCGACTTTGCCCTTCTTTCAGAAAGATTGTCATTATAAGCATGACTCCCAATAGGATCAGTGTGAGCTTCCAGATGGATTATCATATCCGGATATGTTACGGTCATTAATTTTACTACTTTATCCAATTCTTTGGCTGCATCGGGGCGGATGTCACTCTTGTTAAAATCGAAGTAGATCTTATCGAGATTTGCCAGTAATTTTACATCCATCACAGGTTCCAACGTAATATTTTGAGATATTATTTTGGTGGTAAGCGGAGTTGTATAGGTATTAAAATAAACGTTCTTGGTGGGGTGTGTTCTACGTGATGCTTCTATCACATAATTCCTTTCCCTGTTTATATACATACGGTAATATCCATTGGCATCTGTCAGCGCTTCACCTTCCTGTGTTCCGGTCTTTTGATTAAAGATCGCGATCTTCACACTGTCTAGCGGTCTTAAATTTACACCATCTATTACTATACCCTCCAAAGAAAGTTCCGGAGTAAACTTAAACTTATAAATGTCGTCTCCACCCAATCCTCCTTCTCTGTTAGAGCTTAAATATCCGGTAATACCATCATCATGAGCATAAAAAGCAAAATCATCACTAGGAGAGTTTACTGGTGTTCCTAGATTCACAACGTCTACTATTTCCTCATTTTCATTACTGATTGTAGAGAAGATATCTAGTTGTCCAAAACCAACATGTCCGTCTGAAGCAAAGAACAAGACTCCTTCACTGTTGATAAAGGGAAACATTTCATTTCCTTCGGTATTAACTACTGGGCCAGCATTGACCGGCGCACCAATACCTCCTCTGGGGTGGATATCGGAATAATAAATATCTGTTCCGCCATATCCTCCAGGTCTGTCTGAAGTATAGTACAAACGACTACGACCCGGACTCACGTAAGGGTGACCCGTAGAGTAGTAATCACTATTTATTCGTAAGTTTCTGTTTTCTTTCCAAACACCTTTCACTTTTATGGCACTGAAAATTTTAAGATTCAGTTCATCTTCTGCTCCATAGGCTTTTTTGTTCTTAAAGTAATTGTTACGGGTAAAATAGATAACAGTATCATTTTTGTAATCTGTGGAGAAGACAGGCGAACTTTCATGAAACTTTGTATTGATGTCGCCTTTAATTTTTTCAGGAATAGATTCAGGATTATCTTCCTTTACCATAAAAATATCGAGCCAGGGTTCATCGTTCCAACCGTATTCATCACCATCAACCAGATCTTTTCTGGAAGAAGAAAAGTATAGATATTCCCCATTCACAAAAGCACCAAAATCACTTTCGCTTGTATTAAAAGGAACAGTTTTAACTTCATAACGCTCTCTACTATTGAAAACTACCGAGGCCAAATTCCCATCCTTTAGAAATCGTTTAACCCGTGAATCGTTCTTATTGTATTTCTTGTATTTCTTTAACCAGGTTGCTGCTTCGTCTAACTGACCGTCACTATACAGGGCCATGCCGTATTTGAAATAGTAATCCGTAGGGATGCTGGTCTTATTGATCACAACCTCAAAATGAGGCAATGACTTTTTAAAGTCGCGTATCAGCAGGTAGCACTCCGCCAGACGCTGGTGAGCATAGTCGCTATTGAACTTACCTTCTACCATCTTTTCATACTCTTTGATGGCTTTGCTGTATTGAAACTGGCCGAAGTAATAATCGCCACGTTTCTGTGCTCCGTATTGAGCCTGACCCGTGGTAATGACCAAGGAAAAAAGTAGAGTGAATACTATGTATGTTAGGTGTCTCATGGAAATTGTTTTTTAGAAGTATCTAGGTGATTTAGCCGGACCTTTTTGTTTGAATAATGTCTCATAGATCAATATGATCTCATGGGTCCCGGTAGAGTAAGGCCTTATCTCTCCAGTTGGCATATCATAAGCATAACCCAGTCTAAAGTCTTTTGAGACCTGAAAGTCGAGTAGTGCTCCAAAACCATCCGCATTATTAAAGCGATAGGAAGCTCCCAGCCAAAGTTTGTCATAAAATAAAAAGTGTGCAGAAACATCCATACTGGTAGGTGCTCCATTTGTTATTTTGGCTAACACAGAGGGTCTGAACTTAACTGTAGGAGATAGATCAAGAACCAATCCGGCGATAGAATAATAACTAGGACGTTCCAAGGCTTCAAACTCCCCTTGATTTAAATCTGTTGTAAGTATTCTGGGAGATGATACCCCTACGTACCATCTATTGGTACTTAAATAAACACCGGCACCTACATTAGGAGACCACTGGTTAAAACTCGATGCAAAAAATGTATCGTTACTGTCAGGAGTTTCTAATTGATAGTTTGTAAACCCAGCTTTTAATCCAAACGAAAGTTTTGCTTTCAGACTCACAGGTATGGTATATGAAAAATCACCATATATGTAATTGGTACTTTCAAAGCCCAATCTGTCACTGATGTAAGAAAGTCCCAGGCCAACCCGGTCATTTCGCAAAGGAGCGTGCAATGAAAAGGTGCTTGTCCTTGGATTTCCATCGATCCCAACCCACTGATTTCTATGCAATGCAGTAACGTTCAGAGTCTCTCTGCTACCTGCATAGGCAGGGTTTACAGATATGGTGTTGAACATATACTGAGTGAACTGCGGTAACTGTTGCGCGGTCATCAAACTGCTCAAGGAAAAAATGAACAGGAATAAAATCTTTTTTGCCGTTTTCATACTAGTAGGTTTTAATTAGATCCGAGATAGATATATCCATTCACCGGTTTAAAGTCCTTATTAGTTACTTTAATGATATAGTAATAAGTACCTGCCGGTAGCATACCCGAATTCCCGAAGGAATTGTTCGGAGAGTTACCTCCCCAATTGTTCTGATAATCTTGTATTTCATATACCTTAGCTCCCCATCTGTTGAAGATCATCAGGTCGAAATTAAAGTCGCAGAACTCCACGCCCTTAATTTCAAATACGTCATTTACACCGTCACCGTTTGGCGTTACGGTTTTAGAAGGCGTAATATTTGCCACGCCACAAGGCACACAATCAGCATTTACCGTTATGGTAAAATCAACATAGTATTTACATGTTCCTTCTGTTGAGCTATAGGCGATCTGATATTCACCTACAGGCACAGCCAAAGGATCCAGGATACTTCCATTTAAGACCATTCCGGCAGTCAATATTTCAAAGGTGCCGTTAGTGTCAAATGACGCTGGTAAATAATTTACCAGATCAATGGTTGGATCTTCTACACATATATCAATAAATACTGTTTCTAATTGCGGCTGCATCACAAAGATGAGCTGCTCAAAGGATTCCGTATTGCCACAGGCATCGGTTACATCCCAGGTTCTTATGATCATATAATCATCAGAATCGTCTGAAAATTGTGTTTCTTCGTTGAACACTACCGTATAGTCGCCACATCCCCCCATAAAGGTCAATTCAGGCACCTCTGGAATGTCATTACCACATATGATCATAACCTCTTCTTCATAGTCACTACTTGTGATAGGTCCGGTTGCAGGGATGGTGATCACCTGAGTATGTGAAATAGCATTTCCGGCACAATCACTGGCACTCCAGGTTCTTGTGATAGTGTATCCCATTGCACAATTTGCATCATTTGTAATGACTTCCTCAAAGGCAACAGTTATGTTCGGATCACAATTATCAATCGCAGTTAAGGTTGCCGCATCCGGGACTTCACTACATGTGGTAGTAAGGTCTGCAGGTAATTCTTCTACAAAGATTGGTGCAATTACATCTTCCACAATAATAACCTGTGTATGGCTCGTAGAATTCCCGGCACAATCCTGGGCTACCCAAGTTCTTGTGATAGTATATTCTGAAGCACATTCATCATCCTGACCAGTAATAGATTCAGTAAAAGTCACCGAAACATCTGTATCACAATTATCCATGGCAGTCATATCTGCTGCTGTTGGAACTGCATCACAAGAAACTGTCATGTCTGCAGGTAAACTCTCTACAAATACGGGTGCCGTGGTATCAAGTACTGTAATAACCTGCGTATGTGTACGAACATTATCAACACAGTCCGTAATTGTCCATGTTCTGGTTATGGTATATTCTGTGGCACATTCGTCATCTTGTCCAGAAATTACCTCGGTGTATTCCTGTACATAATCACAACCACTTGCATTCAATGTAATTTCACCTTCACCTATATAAATGATATCATCTAATACTGGCACTTCCTCACACTGCATAGTAGTATCTGAAGGAAAATCATCTTCACTGTCATTGTCCAGAATAGTTCCGGTCGCTGTTGGCGTATTAATACTGATCGCAGTATGCGATAGATTAGATAAGTTTACTGTAAACAGTTCACTGTCTTCTATGATCACATCATCAATGATCGGAACAGTAATATCATAAGACTCTCCATCGGTACCTGCAAAAGTCAAAGTACCAGAGGTAGTAGTATAGTCACCAGGCTGAGCAGCACTACCATCGGCAGTTGCATAGTCCAGGGTAAATCCACCTTGCACATCACCAGTAAGGATCACAGTAAAGGTTGCAGTACCGGCTGCTTCATCAACGGTTACAGAAGTAGCATCAAAATCGATCCCGGTTCCAACAACAGCATCGTTATCGGTAATGTTCCCGGTTGCCTGTGGTGTATTGATCCCGATAAGGGTAGTTGACAGGTTCGAAAGATTTACAAAGAAATCCTCGGTGTTCTCTATCAATGAATCATCAATAATTGGCACCGTAATATCATAAGACTCCCCATCGGTACCTGCAAAAGTAAGGTACCAGAGGTAGTTGTATAGTCACCAGGCTGAGCAGCACTACCATCGGCAGTGGCATAGTCCAGTGTAAATCCACCTTGTACATCACCAGTAAGGATCACAGTAAAGGTTGCAGTACCGGCTGCTTCATCAACGGTTACAGAAGTAGCATCAAAATCGATCCCGGTTCCAACAACAGCATCGTTATCGGTAATGTTCCCGGTTGCCTGTGGTGTATTGATCCCGATTAAGGTAGTAGACAGGTTAGAAAGATTCACAAAGAAATCTTCGGTGTTCTCTATCAATGAATCATCAATAATCGGAACAGTAATATCATAAGACTCTCCATCGGTACCTACGAATGTAAGTGTACCAGCGGTAGTTGTATAGTCACCAGGCTGAGCAGCACTACCATCGGCAGTGGCATAGTCCAGTGTAAATCCACCTTGTACGTCACCAGTAAGGATCACAGTAAAGGTTGCAGTACCTGCTGATTCATCCACGGTTACAGAGGTAGCATCAAAATCGATCCCAGTTCCAACAACAGCATCGTTATCGGTAATGTTCCCGGTTGCCTGAGGTGTATTGATCCCGATTAAGGTAGTTGACAGGTTAGAAAGATTCACAAAGAAATCCTCGGTGTTCTCTATCAGACTATCATCAATAATCGGAACAGTAATATCATAAGACTCCCCATCGGTACCTACGAAAGTAAGAGTACCAGAGGTAGTAGTATAGTCACCAGGCTGAGCAGCACTACCATCGGCAGTGGCATAGTCCAGTGTAAATCCACCTTGTACATCACCAGTAAGGATCACAGTAAAGGTTGCAGTACCGGCTGATTCATCCACGGTTACAGAGGTAGCATCGAAATCGATCCCAGTTCCAACAACCGCATCGTTATCGGTAATGTTCCCGGTTGCCTGAGGTGTATTGATCCCAATTAAGGTAGTTGACAGGTTAGAAAGATTCACAAAGAAATCCTCGGTGTTCTCAATTAATGAATCATCAATAATCGGCACAGTAATATCATAAGACTCCCCATCGGTACCTACAAAAGTCAGAGTACCAGAGGTAGTTGTATAGTCACCAGGCTGAGCAGCACTACCATCGGCAGTGGCATAGTCAAGGGTAAATCCACCTTGTACGTCACCAGTAAGGATCACAGTAAAGGTTGCAGTACCGGCTGATTCATCCACGGTTACAGAGGTAGCATCAAAATCGATCCCAGTTCCAACAACAGCATCGTTATCGGTAATGTTCCCGGTTGCCTGAGGTGTATTGATCCCAATTAAGGTAGTTGACAGGTTAGAAAGATTTACAAAGAAATCTTCGGTGTTCTCTATCAATGATATCATCAATAATCGGCACCGTAATATCATAAGACTCTCCATCGGTACCTACGAATGTAAGTGTACCAGAGGTAGTTGAATAATCACCAGGCTGAGCAGCACTACCATCGGCAGTGGCATAGTCCAGGGTAAATCCACCTTGTACGTCACCAGTAAGGATCACAGTAAAGGTTGCAGTACCGGCTGATTCATCCACGGTTACAGAAGTAGCATCAAAATCGATCCCAGTTCCAACAACAGCATCGTTATCGGTAATGTTCCCGGTAGCCTGTGGTGTATTGATCCCGATAAGGGTAGTTGACAGGTTCGAAAGATTTACAAAGAAATCCTCGGTGTTCTCTATCAGACTATCATCAATGATCGGAACAGTAATATCATAAGACTCTCCATCGGTACCTACGAAAGTAAGTGTACCAGAGGTAGTTGTATAATCACCAGGCTGAGCAGCACTACCATCGGCAGTGGCATAGTCCAGGGTAAATCCACCTTGTACGTCACCAGTAAGGATCACAGTAAAGGTTGCAGTACCGGCTGATTCATCCACGGTTACAGAGGTAGCATCAAAATCGATCCCAGTTCCAACAACCGCATCGTTATCGGTAATGTTCCCGGTTGCCTGAGGTGTATTGATCCCAATTAAGGTAGTTGACAGGTTAGAAAGATTCACAAAGAAATCCTCGGTGTTCTCTATCAATGAATCATCAATAATCGGCACCGTAATATCATAAGACTCTCCATCGGTACCTACGAATGTAAGTGTACCAGCGGTAGTTGTATAGTCACCAGGCTGAGCAGCACTACCATCGGCAGTGGCATAGTCCAGGGTAAATCCACCTTGTACGTCACCAGTAAGGATCACAGTAAAGGTTGCAGTACCTGCTGATTCATCCACGGTTACAGAAGTAGCATCAAAATCGATCCCAGTTCCAACAACAGCATCGTTATCGGTAATGTTCCCGGTAGCCTGTGGTGTATTGATCCCGATTAAGGTAGTTGACAGGTTAGAAAGATTTACAAAGAAATCTTCGGTGTTCTCTATCAATGACTATCATCAATAATCGGAACAGTAATATCATAAGACTCTCCATCGGTACCTACGAATGTAAGTGTACCAGCGGTAGTTGTATAATCACCAGGCTGAGCAGCACTACCATCGGCAGTGGCATAGTCCAGGGTAAATCCACCTTGTACGTCACCAGTAAGGATCACAGTAAAGGTTGCAGTACCGGCTGATTCATCCACGGTTACAGAGGTAGCATCAAAATCGATCCCAGTTCCAACAACCGCATCGTTATCGGTAATGTTCCCGGTTGCCTGAGGTGTATTGATTCCAATTAAGGTAGTTGACAGGTTAGAAAGATTCACAAAGAAATCCTCGGTGTTCTCTATCAGACTATCATCAATAATCGGAACAGTAATATCATAAGACTCCCCATCGGTACCTACGAATGTAAGAGTACCAGAGGTAGTAGTATAGTCACCAGGCTGAGCAGCACTACCATCGGCAGTGGCATAGTCCAGTGTAAATCCACCTTGTACGTCACCAGTAAGGATCACAGTAAAGGTTGCAGTACCTGCTGATTCATCCACGGTTACAGAAGTAGCATCAAAATCGATCCCAGTTCCAACAACAGCATCGTTATCGGTAATGTTCCCGGTAGCCTGTGGTGTATTGATCCCGATAAGGGTAGTTGACAGGTTCGAAAGATTTACAAAGAAATCTTCGGTGTTCTCTATCAGACTATCATCAATAATCGGAACAGTAATATCATAAGACTCTCCATCGGTACCTGCAAAAGTCAGAGTACCAGAGGTAGTAGTATAATCACCAGGCTGCACCAGCACTACCATCGGCAGTGGCATAGTCCAGGGTAAATCCACCTTGTACATCACCAGTAAGGATCACAGTAAAGGTTGCAGTACCGGCTGATTCATCAACGGTTACAGAAGTAGCATCAAAATCGATCCCAGTTCCAACAACCGCATCGTTATCGGTAATGTTCCCGGTTGCCTGAGGTGTATTGATCCCGATTAAGGGTAGTAGACAGGTTAGAAAGATTCACAAAGAAATCCTCGGTGTTCTCAATTAATGAATCATCAATAATCGGAACAGTAATATCATAAGACTCCCCATCGGTACCTGCAAAAGTCAGAGTACCAGAGGTAGTTGTATAGTCACCAGGCTGAGCGGCACTACCATCGGCAGTGGCATAGTCCAGTGTAAATCCACCTTGTACGTCACCAGTAAGGATCACAGTAAAGGTAGCAGTACCGGCTGATTCATCAACGGTTACAGAAGTAGCATCAAAATCGATCCCGGTTCCAACAACAGCATCGTTATCGGTAATGTTCCCGGTTGCCTGAGGTGTATTATTTAGGACCAGGATATTGGAAATGTTCGAAAGATCTACAAAGAAATCTTCGGTGTTCTCTATCAGACTATCATCAATGATTGGCACAGTAATATCATAGGATTCTCCATCATTACCTGCAAAATTCAAAGTACCTCCAGTGGATGTATAATCACCAGGCTGAGCGGCAGTTCCATTCGATGTTGCATAATCAACACTAAACCCTCCTTGTACGTTACCTGAAAGACGAACTGTAAAGGTAGCTGTTCCAGCTGCCTCACTCACGGTTACGGAAGTAGCATCAAAGCTAAGTCCGGTGCCTACACCAGAATCATTATCAAGGATATTCACATTTGCCTGATCGTCGGCAATCGTAATGTCACCACTAGCTAAGATGTTGGTAAGATCTACCAGAAAATTCTCGGTAAATTCCAGGAAGGTGTCATCCGTGATCGGTACAAGAATATTTTGTGTAGAACCACTGGTTGCATTTGCAGGCCAGTTGATCTGTGATGTTATAGCCGTATAATCTGTTCCAGCTTCTGCAGTGCCATCTGTAGTTGTATAATCAATATCGAAGGCTTCTTCTACAGCACCATTTAAGGTAACCACAATAGTTGCGTTCCCGGCTCCTTCGTTTACGTCAACATCTGTGATAGTTATAGTAGCGGAATCATTATCAACAATAGTAGCTGTTCCTTCGGCTTTATTAATAACCGGAGTGTTTGTACCTGCTGATAGGCTGGCAGTAAACGCTTCTTCTTCTTCAACGATAAGATCATCGTTAATGGTTACATTGATCGTTTTCGCCACTCCATGATCCCCATTAAAGGATAAGGATCCAGAAGTTGATATATAATCATTAGGGGCAATAGCTGTTCCATTGGCAGAGGCAAAATTCACTGTAAAACCACCGGGTACTTCACCTGTGTTTGAAACTGTAAAGGTTGCTGTTCCTGCATCTTCGTCAATTGAAATATCATCGATTGCCAAACCTATAGGATCACCATTTTCGGTAACAAATATCTTTTGTGTGTGTTCTGTGGTATTTCCTGCACAGTCTTCAGCGGTCCAGGTTCTTAAGATGGTATAGGTAGTACTCGTCTCATCACCATCGTAATCTTCAACAAAAGTAACCTGAGGGTTACTATCACAACTGTCAGAAGCTGTTAAGGTCTCAGGACTTGGTATATTGTCATAAGCCGCCACGGTATCTGCGGGTAAGGCTTCATTAAAGCTTGGTACTGTAGTATCAACTATAGAAATTACCTGTGTAAAGGTTTCGCTTATTCTGCCGCAGGCATCTGTAAAGGTCCATGTATTGGTATAGGTTCCTTCTGCTTCACAATCCGGATCAGCAACAAAAGGACCTGAGGTCTTGTCCAAAGTAAAATCACAAAACTCTGTTGCTGGCTCTAAATTCTGAGCATTGGCCAGGGCAGTTGCATCATCACAAGCAATGGTCACATTCAGATCATTGCTGCCGGTTGTCCAGTTTACTTCTTGTGGTTGGTTAATATCTACAATACTGGGATCATGATTTCCAAAACCACATTCATCAACGGTCCCGGAACTATTGGTCGTTTGTTGGGTAGTATTTATTTCACCATTGAATGTCGCTGTTGCCTGAATGGAAAAACTGGCAGAACATGCCGTTTCCAAAAAGTAACACTGCTCCAAAACATCTACATTAAAGTCAACATTAAAAGTATCACCTGTATCAATATAGCCATCTTCTACAAAGAACTTAAGCTCTCTGCTAGGGCCATCGAAAGTGTAGCTTACTCCGGCTGGAAGTGGTTGTGTAGAATTAAAATTTACTTCAATAGGAAGAATGGTTGAAATTTCAAGATTTCGGATATTGTCATTTCCTGAGTTTTCAATACTCATAGTTAAGGTAGCGGTTTCCCCTGGATCATAACTTGTATCTAAAGGAGAAGTTGTAAACTCTAAAGCCCCAAGACTGGGTTCATATACTTCTATGGAAAAACCAACTAAATACAATCCATAAGATTCCTGTCCGGAGGTAGCCCTTAAAGTAGTACTGGTCTGATTATTCGCGATAAGTGTATTCGAAGGATTTGATAATTCAAATATAGAAGCATCATATCCCAGCGTATTTGTACTTGCCGGAACCCTGCTGGTAAAATGGGCACCATCAATTGAGATCGTACTGGAGAAGAAATTATCTTGCCCTCTTAAAGGGGTAGTTATTTTTTGCCAGTTACCATCTGGTTTTTTGATCTGAAAACTATCACCACTTAAAACACGGTCACCTTCAATGGATCCCAGAATGATGTCTGCTTTAACCGGGCCAGAAGGGATGGAAAGAAACCCATCTACATTAAAATCGGTTGTGGCTCCATTATCAACGTGAGCATATCCATCAAAAAGGGTAATATTTCTTGTTAGAAGTTCGGTCGACTGATACACAAATACTATTTGCCATCCGCCGGCTACTCCATAGTTACCTCCACCATGTGGTTCTAGTCCGCCATAAGTAGCTTTTACATTACCCACCTGGTATTTACCATAAGGATCAGAAAGACCTACTACCTCGACTGGTGATATCCTTTACACTTATATAAGGGTCGTTATGAAAATGTTCACTCCGCCCACGATATAAAACTTCGTCTGCGGTTATGGTTGTATAAGTTGAAGAACCGGGAAGCATTAATTTTACCTGATTGTGATTCCAGGAATCTGCATTTTGTGAAACTCCTCCTGCCTCTTTATCAGAAGCTGCCCAGTATAAATATGCCCTTACAAACTCTTTACAATGCAAGACCGGGATTAGGATCATTTAATGTTGCACTACTCGAATTGAAAGTGGTAGGGTCACTGTCAATGTCAACATAGACTCTGTTGTTGTTATCCTGGTTATCTCCAGTTGAATTGAAATTATTCGTGGGATGTGCAGACAACATATTGTTTGCAATGATGGTAACATCACCCTTAATAGTTTCATCGTAACGTGGAGTAAAAACTTTCTTTACCTGTCCGAAGGCACTTATGGTTCCAAGGAACAACATTGCCACCGTAAGCAAGCTGGTAGAGATTAAATTGCGAGAGTAGAATTTGGCATAAGGTCAATTTTTTGAAACTGCCTTATTAAAATTTGAAGGGTTACCCGGAGAATGAAAAAAATTGAAGATTGTTCGTTCATGTAAATTTTCAGATCTCTGGGACGACCACGTAAATTTTAAAAGGTTAAGCTTTGACAAAATAACGCAAGGATAGGTAGTAAGCAGTACGACTGCGATTAACAAAGAATGTTTAATCGATGTAATAACAAGACCTTCGATGAAAGGATCATTTTTATCAGACGAGTATTTTGCCCTGTAAATGGGAGATATCCGACGAATGACACCAATTCTTCCGTTAATGAAATACGCTTAATGTATGTAACTATGTGTAAATAACTGATTTTTAAGCAGTTTGATTTACTTATATTTTGACCAAAAGAGGCTTGGCAAAATGTAGGTTAAATGCGTACCTTTGAAAGCAAATAAATGATACTATGGGTTCTAAAAAAGGAAAAGTACAAGAAGCTATTGACGAGAAACTATTGGAGGAAAGAAAAGTATTTCTTTGGGGTATGGTAGATGATGATTCTGCCAAACATGTCATCGATAGATTGTTGTATTTAGACATGCAAAACAACAAAGAAATTCAATTATATATTAACAGTCCGGGGGGCTATGTTACCTCCGGATTTGCCATTTACGACACCATCAAATCTTTGAAAAGTCCGGTGTCTACAATCTGCACAGGATTGGCTGCCTCTATGGGCTCTATTTTGTTATCTGTTGGTAAAAAAGGAAGACGATTTATACAACCACATGCACGGGTTATGATACATCAACCCAGTGGAGGTGCCAGAGGGCAAGCATCGAATATTGAGATCCAGGCCAAAGAGATTATTAAAACCAAAGAGTTGGGTGCCAAAATACTTGCCGAGAACTGTGGACAAACCTTCGATAAGATCATGAAGGACTTTAACCGCGATTATTGGATGGGAGCTGAGGAGTCTGTAAAATACGGCATTGTAGACGGGATACTTAAGTAAACATTTACTCCTCCATAAAAGAAAAAGTCCGGTGAATTTTGTCACCGGACTTTTTGAATATATATTGACGCCTAAGGCGGAAGAATTCTATATACGTATGCTGTTACCAGTATTGGATCAAAGGCATTTGAAAAATAAGCTAAAAACAGCTCTGATCGATAAATTTCTTACTTTTATACATTAACGTAATAAATCCTGCAGCGAGAACCATGACGCAAAGCCCAAAGAACATTGCCATTGTAGGATCGGGACTTGTGGGCTCTTTACTGGCTATCTACCTTCAACGTTTTGGACATCATATTACTGTTTTTGACAGGCGACCGGATATTCGCACCATAGAATTTTCGGGCAGGTCTATTAATTTAGCTATGAGTGACCGGGGTTGGAAGGCGTTACGGGAAGTAGCAATAGAGGATCAGATAAAAAAGATCGCCATTCCTTTGAATAAACGTGCCATGCATGTTCTCGATCAGCCTGAGTATTATCAGAAGTATGGGAAAGAAGGTGAGGCCATCTGGTCTATTTCAAGAGGCGTACTCAATCGTAAAATGATCGATCTGGCTGAAGAAGCAGGGGTTGTATTTAGATTTAATGAAAAAGTTTGGGACGTAGATCTCCCAACGGCTACATTGTATACAGGAGATTCGGAGAAAAGCGAATGGAAGGCCTATCATCATGATATCGTATTTGGATGCGATGGTGCTTTTTCCAGGGTGCGTCATAAAATGCAACGACGAAGTCGATTTAATTATTCTCAGGATTTTTTGGAGGTAGGATATAAAGAACTAACTATCCCCGCCAATCCGGATGGATCCCATAAATTAGATAAACACTCTTTTCATATCTGGCCCAGAGGCAAGTTTATGTTCATTGCTATGCCCAACTTAGATGGGAGTTTTACCTGTACCCTTTTCCTCCCTTTTGAAGGTGAGATTTCTTTTGAAAAGATCACCAATAAAAAGGAAGCCAATACATTTTTTTCCACCTATTTTCCAAACGTGATGCAGGATATTGAAAATCTGACCGAAGATTTTTTCAAGAATCCTACGAGTGCCATGGTCACCATGAAATGTTATCCATGGACCTATTGGGACAAAGTAGCTTTAGTTGGCGATTCTGCCCATGCCATAGTGCCTTTTTATGGGCAAGGGATGAATGCAGGGTTCGAAGATATATATTCCCTCTCTCGCATTATGGAGAAGTTTGGCGATGATTGGGAAAAGATCTTTCGGACATTTCAGAAGGAACGAAAACCCAATGCGGACGCTATTGCAGAATTAAGCTATCGCAATTTTATTGAAATGAGCAGCAAAACAGCCAATCCGTCTTTCTTATTGCAAAAGAGAATTGAGAAGTGGTTTGCGGAGAAACACCCTTCGCTGTGGGAGCCAACCTACTCCAGAGTTACGTTTTCGCACAGGGCATATGCAGAAGCACTGGCCATTGGAGATTTTCAGGAAAGTATTATGCAGGAGATCATGAAGCTTCCTAATATTGAAGATCAATGGAATAGTAAAAAGGTGGAGGAACGCATAATACAACTACTTCAAAAGACACCAGCTCCTAAGGTTAAATGATTTCTATCACCGGACTTGTACCAGTGAAAGTCGTCTTTAATTTTTTCGTTGCCTTATGTGTATAAAAAAAGCCATCTGAATCAGATGGCTTGGAATATTATTTAAAGAATCTTACTAGATCTTATCGAACATTTTGTGCATTTTCTGCTGCTCTTCTTCTGCTAGAGCCGGATCTACCAGGATACGACCACTATGCTCATCTGTGATGATCTTTTTCCTGGAAGCAATTTCTACCTGAACCTGAGGCGGAATGGTAAAGAAAGATCCACCAGAAGCTCCTCTTTCGATAGCAACAACGGCAAGACCGTTTTTAACATTGGTACGTATTCTTTTATAAGCCTTTACCAAACGCTCTTCTATTTGCTTTTCGTAAATATCAGATTGTTTTAAAAGTGCTTTTTCTTCTTTTTCGGTTTCGGCAAGAATTGCGTTTAGTTCGCTTTTCTTGTGTTTTAAATGAGATTCTCGTTCAGATAACCTTTCCTTGGTTTCTGCGATAACTTCTTTTTTCTGCTCGATCTGAACTTTGAATTCCTTTATATTTTTTTCAGCCAGTTGAATTTCCAATTCCTGAAATTCTACTTCTTTGGCAAGAGAATTGAATTCGCGACTATTTCGCACATTCTTCTGTTGCTCTGCGTATTTTTTGATAAGGACCTTTGCCTCGTCAATTAGATTTTTCTTGGCGGTGATCTCGTAGTTGATGGTCTCCAAATCTGTTTTTAGCTTATCCATCCTTGTTTTGAGTCCTAATACATCATCTTCAAGGTCTTCTACCTCTAAAGGTAATTCACCACGAACATTCCGGATCTCATCTACCCTAGAATCAATAAGTTGTAGATCGTAGAGGGCTCTTAATTTATTCTCAACCGTAGCTTCTTTCTTTGCTGCCATATGTTAATAATACTTAATGGGATTGGTTATGCTTTCTGATAAAGCGACTGCAAAATTAGGGATTTTTTTTGTAAGATAATCTACCAATAGGTTTTTTGTGTATTGTTCTGATTCATAATGACCTATATCAGCAATTATCATCTTATTTTCAGCCTCAAAGAACTGATGGTATTTTACATCGGCAGTTACAAAAACATCTGCTCCCTGAGCCTTGGCCGCCGAGATGGCAAAAGCACCACTACCTCCCAATACAGCTACCTTTTGAACTGGTTTATTGAGCAAGCCAGAATGCCGAATACAAGGCACTTTCATACATTTTTTAAGATGTTCGAAGAAAGCAAGCTCTTCCATGGGTGCTGCTAAGTTTCCTATCATCCCCATGCCCAGATGTTGCTGCTCATTATCGAGCGTTGTTATTTCGTATGCTACCTCCTCATATGGATGACTCTTAAACAAGGCTTTTAAAAGTTGATTCTTAACAGCTTTAGGAAAGGTCATGTGCACTTGTATTTCCTTTTCAAAATGTGTTTCACCAAGTTTCCCTATCGTTGGCTGAGCCCCACTTTCCGGTCTGAAACTCCCGGTGCCTTCCAGGGTAAAGCTGCAATGACTATAATTTCCTATGCTCCCGCCACCTGCCGCAAAGAGAGCTCCTTTTACTTGTTCTAATGCCGCTTTGGGGACATAGGTGGTTAATTTTTGTAAACTATCTGTTTTAGGAATTAGGATACGGGGATCTAAAATACCCAGCACCTCACAAATTCTTCCGTTTACGCCCTGGAAAACATTATCTAAAGCAGTGTGCATGCTATAGATGTTTATCCCGTGTTGTATAGCTTTAATAACGACACGTTCTACATAGTTTTTTCCAGTGATCTTCGTAAGTCCTTTAAAAAGAATAGGATGAAAACTAACTATGAGGTTGTATTTCTTTGCTATGGCTTCCTCCACAACATTTTCTAAAGTATCCAGGGTTACCAATATTCCGGTAACCTGAGCCTTGGGGTCGCCAACCAGGAGTCCGACATTGTCGAAATCCTCGGCGTTAGCCAAAGGAGCCAATTCTTCCAGTATATCTGCAACTTCCTGTACAATCATTTTAAAAATACCAAGGTTCAAAGATAAAATATTATATTTTCGTTCCGATGCAACTCCTGAGAAAAATAGCGTTTCCTTTTTCCCTGCTCTACGCCATGGTCGTTTACATGAGGAATGTTTGTTATGATCTTGGGATATTTTCATCCAAAACGTTTAAAACCCCCACTATCTGTGTAGGGAATCTTAGCACAGGGGGTACGGGAAAAACGCCCATGATAGAATGGTTGTTGCAACATATTTCCACGCCCGGCAAAATAGCTGTATTAAGCAGGGGGTACAGACGAGAATCGAGTGGATTTATACAAGTCACACCACAGCTTAGCGCCAGAGAAGTGGGGGATGAACCCTTACAGATCTCCAAAAAATTTCCTCAAAATATTGTAGCGGTTGATGGTAACAGGCAGCGAGGCATTCAGCAGCTAGAAAAACAGTTTTCTCCGGGTCTTATACTCTTAGACGACGCCTTTCAGCATAGAAAAGTAAAGGCCAGTATGTATTTTTTACTTACTGCTTATAACGACTTGTACATAGATGATTGGTATTTGCCTACCGGGAATTTAAGAGATCATAAAAAAGAAGCACGCAGGGCAGATTTGATCATTGTTACAAAATGTCCACTCAATTTAAGTCACGAGGCACAGGAGGCTATCAGGAGTCGTTTAAAGCCACTACCACAGCAAGAACTCTTGTTCTGTGGGTTCGAATATGGAAAAGAGGTATATGGCCTTCAGGGTTCTAAAAGTCTGAATGATCTGGGGGATGAGATCTTGTTGGTTACCGGTATCGCAAATCCGGAACCCTTACTTCTTTTTTTAAAGGCCAATGGAATTCGTTTTACCCATCGCAGATTTCCTGATCATCATTTTTTTACTGAGAAGGAATACGATGAGTTTAGATCATTTTCTTTGATCCTAACTACTGAAAAAGATTTTACTAGAATGGATGGGAATGTACCTAATGCGTACTTTTTGTCTGTAAAACATGTATTCTTGGGAAATGGGAAGGAGCTGCTTAGCCAGGCGATCAAAAAATTATAAGGCTGATTTCCTCTCCTTGTTTTCAAGGAAATTCTCTCCTATTTTTTGATAGAAAACCTCAGGCTTAAATGGCTTGGTAACTACGTCATTACAGCCAGCCGCATAGAAAGTTTCCAAACTGTCATCAAGAGAGATAGCGGTCAAGGCAATGATAGGTGTTTCTCTATCGAACTTACGGATCTCAATAGTAGCTTCCACCCCACTGATTCCGGGCATATGAATGTCCATTAAAATTCCGTCGAACTGATTTCTGTTTGCCTGATCTATTGCTTCCAAACCGTTCTCCGCTATATCACAACTTATGCCGCGTTTGTGGAGCATTTTCTTGGTGATTACCTGGTTTATTTTGTTGTCTTCTACCACCAGGACATGCATACCAGTTAGATCATATTCTTTCTGTTCTAATTCAAATGGAATGTCATCTACTATACTGTCTTTGCATTTTAGAACTAATTCAAAGAAAAATGAACTTCCCTTGCCTTCCTCACTTTTCAATTGAATTTTACTGTCGAACAGCCCAAGTAAACTTTTCACAATAGTGAGTCCTAATCCGGTACCGCCGTATTCTCGGTTTATTTGTATAGAACCCTGTTCAAAGCTGTCAAAGATGTGTTGCTGCTGTTCCTGAGAGATACCTATACCGGTGTCTTTTACTTCAAAATAGATGGTTACATTTTCCTCTTCCTTTTTCACTAATTTGGTGATAAGGGTTACTTGTCCATTCTTAGTGAACTTTATAGAGTTGCCTATAAGATTGATAAAGATCTGAGATAGTTTCAATGGGTCACTCATCAAATGCTGAGGAATCTCATCATCATATTCGAGTATAATTTTTGTTTTATTCTCCTTGGCGCTTTGTTGTAAGGAATCGATCACTTCACTGAGGATCTTCTTCAGGAAAAAATCAATACTCGAAGGTTCTAATTTATGAGCATCAATTTTGTTGATCTGTAAGATATCATTGATGAAATTTAAAAGATAGTCTCCGGAAAACTTCAGGGACTTTAGGTGTTCTCTCTGATTTTCACTGGGATTTTCTTCGAGTAGGAGGTGAGTGAGCCCGGTAACAGCGTATAGTGGTGTTCTCAGTTCATGGCTAACAGTAGACAAGAAATTAGTCTTTGCTTCCATTGCCTGTACAGCTGCATCCCTTGCGGCCTGCAATTCCTTATTTTTAGTTTGTAGCAGGTCGTTGGTTTTTAATTTGATCTGATTGTTCCTGTAAAGCGATACTGCTAGTAAGGAAATGATGGTAAGGAATGCGGAGGTAAGGATAGCCGTAATTTCGGATCGGTTGGCAGATTCGCTTAAGGCTTCAATTCGTTGATCCTGTCTGTTGATCTCGGTCTTGGCCTCCTCCATTGCCAATTTATCTGCCTTATTGGTTTCAGCTTTTATCTTTTCTAGGGTAAAGATGGAATCTTTAATTTGTACAATATCCGCTTTGTATTGTAGAGCCAGTTTATAATTTGACCTTAATTCATTGGCTATGGCCAGAAATTCATTGGCCTGAAGTAATTCAATTCCAAAATTATTGGCTTTGGCAAGCGCCATGGCACTTAAACCATTCTTTATACTTTCCTCGTAATCTTCGGTACGAATATAAAGGTCTGCCAGACCCAAATGGGCTCTGGTAGTTAAATAAGCCTTTTCAATATCATCTGTGTTAACCAGAAGCGAATTAAAACTTACAGCCGCCTTTTCATAATCTTCAATGCTCATAAAAATAAATCCCTCTAACAACAACATGTTGTTTAGAAGGTTGCGATCATTACTCAGGGTCTTTGCATCCGCTAGTCTTCTCATAGCGGCAAAATTCAGATCAGAACTAAAAAGAAGTTTTGCTTCTACAAATTTATAGAACCCCTCTCCACGTGGATATGAATTATAACTTTCAAGCAATTTGGCTGCGCGCGCTAAGAAAAACTCCGCATTATTTTTATCTCCCCGCTGCAGGTTTAATAAAGCAAAGCGATGATAGGTATCTATGATTCCTTTTTCATTTAGGCTGCTTTCTGCTAGTTGCCGTGCTTCATCAAGGACGTCGAATGCCTGTTCTAACTTATTCTCGTTTTTGTATGTAGTATATTCCTTGAAGTATTGTGATAGCTTTTCATCTATGGTGTCGGAATTTTGTGACCACAAGGGGCTTACACACCAAAAAAGCCCTAAAAGGACTAGTAATCGAATACGTTTTTTTTGTGGTCTTAAAAATATCAAAGGTACTTTTTATGTTCCAACAATTGTATTACATCAATAATTCTGCTGCTATACCCGGTTTCATTGTCATACCATCCTATAACCTTTACCATTTTACCAAGAACAGAAGTCATCTGAGAATCAAACGTACAGGAATAATAACTATTGTTTATATCTATAGAAACTATAGGGTCTTTCGTATAAAAAAGTACGTTTTTTAGCTCATTTTCAGCAGCATTTTCAAAAGTATCATTAATTTCCTGAATGGAAGTATCTTTTTTTAAGTTAAGCGTAATGTCTGTCAATGAGCCATTTGGGACAGGAACTCGTATCCCGCAACCTCCTATTACATTGGCCAGATCGGGAAATATTCGTGTCAGAGCTTTAGCTGCTCCTGTTGTTGTAGGAATAATAGATTGGCTTGCCGCCCTGGCTCGTCGCAGATCTCTATGCGGCCTGTCATGCAGGCTTTGATCGGAGGTGTAAGAATGTACAGTGGTAATGTAGGCTTGTTCCACTCCCCAGTGTTCATGCAATACTTTGATCATTGGTGCCGCATTATTGGTAGTACAGGAAGCGTTGGAGATGATATGGTCTGTAGCAGTTATAATATTATCATTAACGCCAAATACGACCATTTTTATTTCCTCATCGATTGGAGGAACTGTAAGGATCACCTTTTTAGCGCCATTTTTTAAATGGTAATCCAGGGAAGGCTTTGATCTGAATTTTCCTGTAGCTTCTACCACAATATCTACCTTTCCTGCCTTCCAGTCTATATCTTTTGGATGTTCTTGTTGTTGCATGCCAATAACCTCTCCATTGACCACAATTGCATTCTCCTCAAAATTCACTTCTTGTTGAAATTGACCATGTATGCTGTCGTACTTCAGTAAATGCGCCATGGTTCTGCTATCGGCAAGGTCATTTATAGCGGTAACTTTGATGTAAGGATGTCCTTGCAAGAGACGAAATAGCGTTCTGCCAATGCGACCAAAACCATTGATGCCGATATTTATAGTTCTCATAAGCTATTAAATCGCACTGACCATGCTAAATCTAACACAAGTCTGGAAAAATAAGCGTTCGTATGTTAGAGTATATGCTTGTGTGCTTTATAAGAAGATCGCACCAGAGCACCACTTTCTACATGCCTGAAGCCCATTTCTAATCCCAGCGTTTCGTACTTTTTGAATTGTTCGGGTGTTATAAACTCCTTTACAGGCAAATGTTTCTTAGAAGGTTGAAGGTATTGCCCAATGGTTACTACATCTACCTTGGCTTCTCTTAGTTCTCGCATGGTGTCTAACACCTCTTCCTCTAATTCTCCAAGGCCCAACATTATGCCAGATTTTGTTCTTTTCACACCTGCTTCTTTTAGGTACCTTAAAACCTCTAAACTGCGCTCATATTTAGCTTGGATCCTTACTTCTCTTGTTAATCTCTTAACGGTTTCCATATTATGAGACACTACTTCCGGAGCTACGTCTACAATTCTGTCCAGGTGCCGTTCTATTCCTTGAAAATCGGGGATCAGTGTTTCTAAGGTGGTCTCAGGATTCATTCTTCGGATGGCTTTCACTGTTTCAGCCCAAATTATAGAGCCCATATCCTTAAGATCATCGCGATCAACAGAAGTGACCACGGCATGCTTTATCCCCATTATCTTGATAGATCTGGCTACCTTTTCCGGTTCTTCCCAGTCAACCTGTTCGGGCCTTCCTGTTTTAACACCACAAAAGCCACAGGAGCGAGTACAAATATTTCCCAGGATCATAAAGGTTGCAGTTCCTTCCCCCCAGCATTCACCCATGTTAGGGCAACTACCTGAGGTACAGATCGTATGAAGATCGTACTTATCAACCAAACTTCGTAATTGAGTGTACTTTTTACCTGTTGGAAGCTTTACCCTCAACCACTTAGGTTTTCCTTTAGGGGCCGTTGTACTAGCTACGGTTTCTAGGCTCATAGAAAAATTTTAGACAAATATACGAACAAAAATAATCGAAATCTGCGGGCTTCTTGGGGGCACCTAATGGGATTTAATGATCTCTGCCAGAAGTTTTTTGGCTCTGAGAATTTTAACCTTAATATTATTTATAGGCTCGCCCAATTCTTCTGCAATTGCTGCATAAGAGAGTTCTCGGAAATATCGGAGGTTGATGACCTCCTGGTAATGCGGTTTTAATTTTTTAATGTGCGATAGGAGATTTGCCAGGTTTTGCTCGGTGATTAAACGGTCTTCGGCAGTGGGGGCATCATCTAATACTTCTTTGATCACATCCTGATTTCTAGGCGAATTATGTTGAAGTACATTTTTTTTCCTTTTTCTTATAAGATCTACGTGCAGGTTTTTGGAAATGGTAAATAACCAGGTTTTAAACTCATAGTCATTGTCATAGCTGTGAATTTTATCAAAAGCCTTGGAAAATGTCTGTATGGTTATGTCTTCTGCATCATTCTCGTTTTTTGTACGGACAAGTTGAAACCCATAAACTTCATTCCAATAGGCATCTAGCAGATTACTAAACGCAATTTGACTACCGGCTTTGGCTTTTTCAATGGTTTCCTTCATTTAGTGGGATGAGGTTTCCAGAATGTGTTGTTAACTAAGGTAAGCGTAATTGTATAAAGATGTAGAAAACTACCCGATGGATTCGTTCTTACAATCTTGTTCGTCGGGAAGTTTTCCGCACATACCACAGGCTTCTCCACTTTTGTTTAAAAATGGACTTTGGCTTGCGCAGGTACCAGCAAATTTACCATCTTTTTGGGCCCAGATCTTGATGGCGATTCCCGCAAATGCCAGTGCTAACAGCCCTATGGTTAATAATACTAATTTCATGTTACAACTTTGTACAAAGATATAAAAAATAAGCCCCAACAAAGGGGCTTACAAAGATTATCTAAGAGTATACGATCAGTATTTAATATTGGCAACTATGTTTTGTACCGTAGGGCTATTGTTACCTCCGGTAGGCTCAATGGTGATATAACTGATGGCATTCTTACCGTAAGGAAGTGGTAATAAGCGGTCTCTATCTTCAATTTTCTTGATGATCCCCAGATTTACCATTTCTCCATTTACCTCTGCCCACATCTGATAGACTTTATCTTCTGGCAGATTGGGAAGACTTCTTACATTGATATAAGATAATTTCTTAACCGGATTTACATAGGCCACTGCTTTTAGGTCTTTTGCCTTGGCATTGCCATTTACATAGAATTTCTTGGTTTGTGGGTTGTTTAAAACAATGAACTGATTTCTCACATCTTCCAACTGCTCCTTCATATCAGCTTCTAAATTCTGGATACGATTGTTTACAATGGTATTTTCATTCATTAAACTTATGTTCTGGTTCCAGAAGAAATAAGAGGAGCCTGCAAAGATAAAAGCCGTGATACTGGCCGCAATAGCAAATCTCCTGAACTTTCTCCTGCCAAGATCCTGAGTCCTAATGCGATTTAAGATCTTCGCTTTAAGTCCTTCCGGTGACCTAAGGGAATGTAAACGAGCAAATATTTCCAGATTTTCCTGGAGTTCTTCGAAGTTTTTTCTCACCTCAGGATACATTACAATATATCGTTCAACTTTAGAGGTTTCTTCAATGCTGGTAGTACCTAAAAGGTATTTCTCCAAAAGATCCGATTCTAAAAATATTTTTATTTTGTCTTTCATGATATTAAAGTTAATAGGGCTAACACTAAATACGAACTGCCATATATTTTCTTTAGTTCCCGCAATCCAATTTTTAATCTGGATTTAATGGTCCCCAAGGGAATGTCTAATTCATCGCTGGCCTCTTGTTGGGTCATTCCCTGAAAGAAAAGTGCATCTAGAACTATTTGATACTTACTTTCAATCTTCGCAAGGTTTTCTTCTATGTCTATAAATTCGGGCCTTATACTGTCAACTCCTATTTGATATACGTTTGAAACGTCTATTTGGATTTCTTTGTCGCTTTTGGTTTTTACACTACGTAATTTATCAATAGCTGTGTTTCTTGTTATTCGGAACAGCCAGGTAAAGAGTTTGGCCTTCGCAGGGTCGTAGGAATCAGATTTCTTCCAAATTTTCACAAAGCTCTCCTGAACTACGTCCTGAGCCAATTCCTCATCCTTTACTACCTTATAAGCAACACCAAATAGCGTATCTCCATAATGATCATACAGTAGCGAAATTGCTTTGTCATTGCGTTCCTGCAATAATTCAACAATATGTTTTTCAAGGAGTATGCTCATGATTGGATCGAGATATTAAAAAATACCCCCAGGGCATCCAAAAATATCATTTGTTGCGTATATAGTGGAAACGCTAATTTATAAAATTGATTCTTAAATTAACGTTATCTAATTTTTAATTAGAAAAATGTACAACTGGTTATTGTGCATTTAGTTTTTGGTTAGTTTGGTTTGAAATTACCCTCGGATAGTTACTATTCGGGGGTTATTTTTTACTCCCAGGGGTAAGAAATAGGCGAGGAATAATTGATAAGTTACTAATAATAAATTACTTGAATTAGTCCGAAGATTAAGGAGCTTCAAAGAACATTAACCTCCGGTACAATAGCTATTCCGAAGGTGTTTTTTACGGTCTCCTGTATTTGTTTAGCGAGGCTCAGTATTTCTGCTCCTGTAGCATTCCCATAATTTACCAGTACCAGAGCCTGGTGTTCGTGAACTCCTGCATCACCTTGTCTAAGGCCTTTAAATCCGCAGGAATCAATTAGCCATGCAGCCGGGATCTTTATTTCATCCTCTGCTACTTTGTAGGAGGGAATGGTCGGATAGATCTGCTGAAGTTTTTCGAAGGATTTTTTACTGACCACCGGATTCTTAAAAAAGCTGCCGCTATTGCCTAAAATTGCAGGATCCGGAAGTTTTTGTTGTCTAATTCTTATTACCACTCTGGAAATGTCCTGTATGGTTGGATGTAATACTTTAGCTTTTTCTAATTCTGTCGCAATTGTTCCGTAGCCCGTGCGCAAGTTATGATTTTGGGAAGTTAGCCTGAAAGTTACTGAAGTGATGACATACTTTCCTTTGCCCTCATGTTTAAAGTACGAATCCCTGTATCCAAATTTGCAATCCTCCAGAGAAAACGTGTGAAGGGTTTGCGTGGCTATATCCATAAGTTCGCAGGAAACAAAATGATCTTTTAGTTCAACGCCGTAGGCGCCAATATTTTGAATAGGTGCACTGCCAACACTTCCCGGGATCAAAGAGAGATTTTCCAAACCACCTAAGTCGTGTTCTAATGTCCACAGCACCAGATCGTGCCAATTTTCCCCGGCCATAATACGAATCTCGGTGTGAGTATCATCGCTGCTTACCACCTCTTTTCCCTTAAGGCTTATTAGGATGACCAGTGAATCCAAATCACCGGTGAGTAGCATATTGCTTCCACCACCTAAAATCAATTTTTTTGGATAGGAATTTTGCTGCAGTACCCAGCTTAACTCCTCTAATGACGTAACTTCAGCGAAATAGCGGGCTTTGACGTCTATGCCAAAGGTATTATAGGGTCGTAAGGAGACATGTTCTTGAATTTTCACGCCTTAGAATAAGTATTAAGTGCTTCCTTTAAAATAGCAACAGCTGTAATAAGCTGTTCTTTCTCCAGAACATAGGCTATTCTTATCTGATTTTTTCCCAAACCTTCTGTGGCATAAAATCCTGCTGCAGGAGCAACCATAACGGTTTTTCCATTCACCTGGAATTCTTCTAACAACCATTGGGCAAAAACATCGGCATCTTCAATAGGAAGTTCAACCATGCAGTAAAAAGCCCCATGAGGTCTGGCGATCTTTATTCCAGGGATCTTTGCGAGCTCTCTTATTAGAATATTTCTTCGTTCTACATATTCCTCAATCACGGCATCGAAATACGATTGTGGAGTCTCTAGGGCGGCTTCACTAGCTATTTGTGCATATGTTGGCGGAGATAGTCTCGCCTGAGCAAATTTTAAGGCTGCCTGTATCACAGCTTTGTTTTTTGTTACTAAAAAACCAATACGGGCACCGCACATGCTATATCTCTTGGATACGGAGTCTACTACGATAGCGTGCTCGTCCAATCCGGTTTCCTGTAATATTGAATAATGTTGAGCTCCGTCGTAGGCAAATTCACGATATACCTCGTCTGCCACGAGAAAGAGATCGTACTTTTTTACCAGAGCAGCTAATTTTTGGATCTCTTCCTTTGTGTATAGATAGCCTGTAGGATTCCCGGGATTACATATAAGGATAGCTTTTGTTCTAGGGGTAATACAAGCTTCAAAGGCTTCAATAGGAGGCAGGGCAAAATTATCTTCAATTTTAGAAACAACAGGCACTACATTAATGCCTGCGGCTATGGCAAATCCATTATAATTTGCATAAAATGGTTCCGGAATGATGATTTCGTCTTCAGAATCGGCAATGCTTCCCATCGCAAACGCAAGTGCTTCAGAACCTCCGGTAGTAACAATGATCTCCTTATGCGTTACCTGAATATCATGCTTGGCATAGTATTTAGCTACTTTTTTTCTGTACTGGTCGGTCCCTTCCGTTCTGCTATAGGACAGCACCTCAATAGTATTATTCTTCACTGCATCCAGAGCTACTTGAGGAGTTTTGATATCTGGTTGTCCAATATTCAGATGGATGACCTCAACACCTCTTTCTCTGGCATCTTCTGCAAAGGGAACTAACTTTCTGATGGGGGATTCGGGCATGGAAAGCCCTTTCTTTGAAATAGAAGGCATTATGGTTAAATTTTAAGCAAAAATGGGAAATACTGGTGGACAAAACAACAGGGAATAGCTTTATTATTCACAGATAAAAGGAATGTTAAAAGCGGGGCAACCCTTCAAATTAATTCGTATCTTAGGGAAGTAACCCCTTAAACTACAATATTTTGCGACCTCAGTGTTGGTATTTAATGGTGTTGTTTTGTTGCCTTTCTTTTCTAGGGATGGCACAGAAATTCCAATTGCCGGAAGGGGTAAAATCTCAAAAAATCAATTTTCGACTCATTAATAACCTTATTGTCATCCCCCTTGAGATAAATGATGCAAAACTTAATTTTATCTTAGATTCCGGAGTAAGTAAGCCTATTCTCTTTAACCTGTCTGATCAGGATTCTATTGAATTAAAAAATGTTTCAGAAATTACCATTAATGGGCTGGGGGCAGGTGAGCCTATCAAAGCGCTTAATTCTATTGGAAACAGTTTTAAACTGAAGAAAATAAAAAATGATCAACAGCAACTCTTTGTTCTTATCGATAAGGATATAAATTTCTCCCCAACCCTCGGGATACCTATACATGGGATAATTGGGTATGACCTGTTTCGAGATTTTGTTGTTGACGTGAACTACGGTACTGGTTCAATTAAATTCATTGATCCAAAATACTACCGTCATAAGTCATCCGCGAGGATAGAGACCTTACCTCTTTCTATAATAGACAGAAAAGCCTATGTAGATGGGGAAGTAAGCTTTGATGACGAGGAAAATGTACCAGTTAAATTGCTTGTAGATACAGGCAGCAGTGATGCCGTATGGTTGTTTCAGGATCTTGAAAAAGGAATAAATGTTCCACCAATACACTATGTTGATTATTTAGGCAAAGGTCTTAACGGCAATATATTTGGTAAAAGAACAAAAGTAAGAAGCGTTAAACTGGGTAATTTCCTTCTTAAAAATGCAAAGGCGGCCTTTCCCGATATGTATTCTTTTAGCAGTATAAAAGATCATGGGGACAGGAATGGGACTGTTGGGGGGGAGATCCTAAGAAGATTCAATATTGTCTTCAATTATGCTGAAAATAAGATCCACTTTAAGAAAAACAGCAATTTTGGAGATCCATTCAGATTTAATATGAGCGGTTTAGAACTACAGCACAATGGGGTGCGTTATATTGCAGAACGCATCACAGATGCACGTGGGGTAGTAAAAAATGATGAACGATCCTTTGGGGACGTGCAAATTTTAATGGAAAACAGAACGCGTCTAAGTTTGGTTCCGGAGATCGTAGTTTCAGGAATAAGAGCAGGCAGCCCTGCTGAAGAGGCAGGCCTAAGGGAAGGAGATATTATCCTGGCCGTAAATGGCAAACGTATTCATAAGTATAAACTACAGGAGGTCTTGAATATGATCAATGAAAAAGAAGGCAAAAAAGTACGGGTGCTGATAGAACGCTTCAATAAGGACTTAACGTTCTCCTTCACTTTAAAGGACGTTTTCAAACAAAAACCCTGACATTTCTGCCAGGGTCTTTTTCAAAAGGTAGATTATCTAACTTTTATTTTCCGTCAATGGCTTTTACTTCGCCTTTGATCTTTAAAACTTTTGTAGGAGTATCAGCATTGGAAATAACTGTAATTGCCTTTCTGATAGGACCTACTCTGTTTGTGTCATACTTCACTTGAATTTCACCTGTTTGTCCGGGCAAAATAGGCTGCTCCGGCTTTTTAGGAATGGTACATCCACAACTAGAGCTTACCTTACTAATGATCAAAGGAACTTCACCTGTATTGGTAAATTCAAAAACACGAATGCCGTCACTTCCTTTTTCAATTTGACCATAGTCTACGGTCTCAGCTTTAAACTGAATTTTTGCCGTTTTTTCTTGAGCTTGTAGGCTAAGAGCCATAAGGCCCATAAATAATACTACTACTATTTTTTTCATTACTTTACTTTTTGAGGAATCTCAAATGTAGCATATTTGTAACAACATCCAAAATTCTTTTGTTATCTACTAACGTTACTTATTTTTGTTTCGTATTTAATTTCAGGATTTTAGCCCTTTTAAAATGAGACTTGGGCTCCTGTTTTTATAGAAACCAAGTTTTCAACCTTAACTAGTCAAGAATCATACCAAATATGGACATCCCTTCAAAATATGAACCTCAGAAGATAGAAGATAAATGGTATGCATATTGGCTAGAACACCAGTATTTTAAGTCTTTACCAGATGATAGAGAACCTTATACCATAGTTATTCCGCCCCCAAATGTAACGGGTATCCTTCATATGGGGCATATGTTAAACAACACTCTTCAGGACGTTTTGATCAGAAGAGCTCGACTTTTAGGAAAAAATGCCTGCTGGGTTCCGGGTATGGATCATGCATCGATCGCTACAGAGGCGAAAGTAGTGGCAAAACTCAAGGAAGAAGGGATTCACAAGTCAGATCTAAGCAGGGAAGCGTTCCTGGAACATGCCTGGGACTGGACGAACACCTACGGGGGTGTCATTCTTGAACAATTGAAGAAGTTAGGCTGCTCATGTGATTGGGATAGATCAAAATTCACTATGGATGATGATATGTCTGCCTCGGTCATCAAGGTATTTGTGGATTTACACAAGAAAGGACTTATCTATAAGGGGTACAGGATGGTAAATTGGGATCCTGAAGCAAAAACAACCCTGTCCGATGAAGAAGTGATCTACGAAGAGAAACAAGGACAGTTATTTTACCTTACCTATGCCATAGAAGGTACCAAGGATTCCCTTACGATCGCTACAACCAGGCCAGAAACCATATTGGGAGATACCGCTATTTGTATTCATCCCAATGACGAACGTTTTACACATCTTCATGGCAAAAAGGCCATTGTACCGGTATGTAACAGGGTAATTCCGATAATTCTGGATGAATATGTGGATATGGAATTTGGAACCGGCTGCCTTAAAGTAACGCCAGCACATGACGAAAATGACTGGAAGTTGGGAGAAAAGCACAGTTTGGAAACCATTGATATCTTTAATGAAGACGCCACTTTAAACTCCAATGGGTTACATTATGAGGGCAAAGATAGATTCATTGCTCGCAAGGAGATTATAAAAGAACTGGAAAGGCTGGGGGCTCTTGCTAAAGTTGAGCCGTATACTAATAAAGTAGGTACTTCTGAACGCACCAAAGCTGTCATTGAGCCGCGACTATTAGACCAGTGGTTTCTCAAAATGGAAGATCTGGCAAAACCTGCTCTTAAGGCCGTAATGGATACGCAGGAAGTTCGATTTTTTCCAAAAAAGTTTGAGAATACCTATAAGTATTGGATGGAAAATATCCGTGATTGGAACATTTCTCGACAATTGTGGTGGGGACAACAGATCCCAGCATTTTATTACGGGGATGGTGCCGCGGACTATGTGGTAGCAGAAAGTGCAGAGGAGGCATTGAAACTGGCTAAAAAGCAATCAGGAAGATCTAATTTAACTATAAGCGATCTTCGACAAGATGAGGATGTACTGGATACCTGGTTTTCTTCCTGGTTATGGCCCATTAGCGTGTTTGGTGGCATCCTGGAACCCGATAATAAGGAGGTGAATTATTACTATCCTACCAATGATCTGGTCACAGGTCCCGATATCATATTCTTCTGGGTAGCCAGAATGATCGTAGCCGGCTATGAATTCAGGAACGCAAGGCCTTTTGAAAATGTCTTTTTCACAGGACTTGTTCGCGATAAAGAAAGACGTAAAATGTCTAAGCAATTAGGTAATTCCCCGGATGCACTTAAATTGATGGAAGATTACGGAGCAGATGGGGTGCGTGTAGGCCTAATGCTAAGCGCAGCTGCAGGGAACGATCTTTTATTTGATGAAACACTCTGCCAGCAAGGGAAGAACTTCGCTAACAAGATCTGGAACGCCTTTAGATTGGTTAAAGGATGGGAAGTTACAAAGCAACCACAGCCAGATGCTGCAGCGCTGGGAGTGGCCTGGTACGAAGCAAAATTCAATGAGACCTTAACGGAGATAGAAGATCATTTTTCAAAATATAGAATCTCAGATGCCCTTATGGCCATCTATAAATTGATTTGGGACGATTTCTGTTCATGGTTCCTGGAGATTGTAAAACCGGCCTACCAACAACCAATCGATGAGGTGACGTATGCACAAGTGATCTCTTTGTTTGAAAAGAATTTAAAAATATTACATCCCTTTATGCCGTTCCTTTCAGAAGAAGTTTGGCAATGTATGTCAGATAGGACCCCAGAGGAGGCATTGGTAATTTCCTCATGGCCGGAAGGTAAAAAGTGCGATCCAAAACTATTGACCGAGTTTAGCTATACAATGGAGGTCATTTCCAGTATCAGGACGATCAGAAAAGAGAAGAATATTCCTTTAAAAGAGGCTTTAAATCTGCAGGCTCTTAATACTCAGGAAGTATCTTCGCGCTGGGATTCCATCATTAAAAAACTGGCAAATATTGCCGCTATTGAGGCCATTTCGGCAGCACCGGAAGGGGCCATTTCCTTTAGAGTAAAAAGCAACGAGTATTTTGTCCCGGTGACCGGTGCTATAGATGTTGAGGCTGAAATAAAAAAAATAAAGGAAGAATTGACATATACCAGAGGGTTCTTAAAATCTGTAGAGAAAAAACTATCTAATGAACGCTTTGTAAGTAATGCTCCTGAACAAGTAGTGGCCATGGAAAAAAAGAAGGCCATGGATGCAGAAGAAAAGATAGTAACCCTTGAGAAAAGTCTGGCTGGTTTGGCAGAATCTTAGAAAATATCCTAACAAAACGCTAATAAACAACACATTTTCAGCAGCGTACGCTATTTTTACCCAAAAAGAAAATGAAAAAGATACAGTACTTTTTGGCTATATGTTTGGTTGGCACCTTTTTGAGCTGCTCCAATGATGGAGACAAGAATAGCGAGGATACAAACAATCCTATGCAGCCTGCAGCGAGGACAATAATTGCCGACGCAGCATTTGAACAAGTTTTAGTTGAACTTGGTGTAGATGATGTTGTAGACGGCTCTTTGCTAACAAGTGATGCGGCAATGGTAACCTCCTTGGTTATGAATGATAAAGGCATAACCAGTCTTCTCGGGATCTCTGATTTTACGAAGCTGGAGAATTTATGGGTGAACGATAATCAGATCAGTTCAATAAACCTATCACAAAATACCCTTCTAAAGTTTATTTTCGTCGAAAACAATGAATTATCCAGTATCAATGTGGGCAATTTATCCATCCTGGAGAAATTAGCAGTTACAAATAATAATCTTACTGAACTCAACATTTCAGATAATGGTGCACTACAGGTTTTACAAATAGCAGATAATACTCTGGGAGCCATTGATATATCGGCAATTCCTAACGGCTTACAGCTGAATACTTTTGCGGTAGAAAATAATCCGTTGACCTGTATTAAGGTCAATGATGAGATCCTGAATGATATCCCATCCCAATGGACCAAGGATGAAACGGATACCTATGCGCTTAGCTGCAATTAGGAAGTCACGAGTTTTTGTTTAGGCCATAGCTCAGTTAAAACTGGTTTTTTTATCTTTATAGAAAGCGATTACTTATGAAAACTCTTACGCTACTCTTCATTTTGCTCCCGGTGATTCTTATTTCTCAGGATAAAGCTACTAAAGTACTTTCCAAGGAAGTCCAGATAAAAACGGCCACACTACCGGCACCAGAGGGTCAGAAAGAAAATACCATGGTATATGGATATAATAAGGACGGGGAACTTGTGTTACTTCGAGAGGGAACTAATAACTTAGTGTGTATTGCAGACAATCCGTTTCGGGAAGGTATAAGTGTGAGTTGCTATTCCAAGAGATTAGAGCCATTTATGGCGAGGGGAAGAGAATTGAATGCCCAGGGTAAGTCGCAGGATGAACGCAATGAAATAAGGGGTAGGGAAATTGAATCTGGAGTATTACCAATGCCTAAAGAGCCCAGTATGCTCTATGTGTTTTTTGGCTCGGAAGAAGACTATGATAAAACCACCGGCGCATTGCCCAATGGAAAGTTCCGCTATGTGATCTATACGCCATTTGCAACTACAGAATCTACCGGACTACCAGATAAGCCGCATGCCCCGGGAATGCCCTGGTTGATGGATCCAGGCACACACCGGGCTCATATTATGGTGGGGCCTTTTTAAATAGATCCTTACAATTATCTTTTAGGGGTATTTCACTATCTTTAGCCTATTGACCAAGTCTTATGGAAACATACGCCAAAGCACTCTTATTTGCCATCCCTTTTTTTATTCTTCTACTGGTAGGTGAGATCCTTTATGGCCATTTTGTTAAAAATCAGCAACACAAAGTGCTCGATACCGTGAGCAGTATTAGCTCCGGACTGACCAATATTGTAAAGGATTCCCTTGGTCTTGGAGTTATTATTGTCAGCTATCCATATTTATTAGAAAACCTGGCGCTAACCTCCGTCAATGCCACCTGGCTGGTATGGTTAATTGCCTTTTTTGCCATTGATTTTGCAGGATATTGGAATCATCGTCTCAGTCATAAGATCAATTTTTTCTGGAACCAGCATATAATACATCACAGCAGTGAGGAATTTAATCTGGCCTGTGCCCTTCGTCAATCAATTTCCAATCTACTGGGCTATTTTCCATTGTTCCTTATCCCGGCGGCCCTTTTTGGCGTACCCACAGAAGTGATAGCGATCTTAGCACCCATCCATCTTTTTGCCCAATTCTGGTATCATACAAGGCATATTGGCAAGATGGGATGGTTAGAATATGTGATTATTACCCCTTCCCAACACAGGGTACATCATGCGATCAATCCGGAATATATCGATAAGAATTTAGGACAGATCCTCAGTATTTGGGATAGATGGTTTGGTACGTTTCAGGAAGAATTAGAGGAAGTGCCGCCTCAATATGGGGTGCTAAAACCAGTGCATACCTGGAATCCTATCCTTATAAATTTTCAACATCTCTGGCGACTTATACTCGATGCCTGGCGAACCAATAGTATACGCGACAAATTCAGGATCTGGTTTATGCCCACCGGTTGGCGCCCTGCCGATGTAAGGGATAGGTATCCTATAGAAGTGATCCAGGACGTATATTCATTTGAACGATATCAAACAGCAGCATCACCTTCACTAAAAGGCTATTCAATATTTCAAATGGTGTTCACCCTGGGGCTTATCCTCTTTATGTTTTACAATTATTCTGCCATAGGCTTTGGAGGTCTGTTGTTGTTTGGGGCCTTTGTTTTTTTTGGGATCTTTGGGTATACAACACTGATGGACCGTAAGACGTATGCTTTTTATCTTGAACTTTTCAGGGCGCTGGTAGGAATAGTATTTATTGGCGTTACCGGGGATTGGTTTGGGATAGATGCCCATTGGGAATATGGGAGTTTACTAATAGGTTTGTACTTTGTCATTACTGCGGTAGGAGGCTATTACTTCACCTATATTGAACGCTCAGATATACATCAGGAAATAGCTTTATAAAACATAGTAGATGGCAATAAGACCCTATATTCTTGCAGAGACCAACTGGAATTCCCTCAAAGATGCTTCTTTTGAACTGGCAGTATTGCCCTGGGGAGCCACTGAAGCCCATAACTATCATCTGCCCTATGCTACTGACGTATACGAAGCAGATTATCTTGCTGCGGAAGCTGCTAAGCATGCATGGGACAAAGGAGGAAAGGTCATCGTTTTGCCCACTATCCCATTTGGGGTTAATACCGGGCAATCTGATATTTACCTGGATATCAATTTAAATCCAACTACACAATTAGCAATTCTTACGGACGTGGTTACTGTGCTAAGCAGACAGGGAATAAAAAAATTAATGATCTTCAATAGTCATGGGGGAAATAACTTTAAGGCCCTTGTTCGGGAATTGGGATTGAAGTTTCCGGATATGTTTATTTGTGTTTCAAATTGGTTTAAGGCCTTGGGCAGGCCAGCGTATATCAAAGAATCCGGAGATCATGCCGATGAAGTAGAAACCAGCCTGATGCTGTATCTAAAACCTGAACTGGTGCTGGCCAAGAAATTCTGGGGTGATGGAAGATCGAAAAATTTTAAAATAAAGGCCTTTTCAGAGGGCTGGGTATGGGCAGAACGCAAGTGGTCTCAGATATCTGAAGATACCGGGGTGGGCGATCCTGCGCATGCCACCAGGGAAAAAGGGGAACAATTCTTTAAGGAGGTAACCGCAAAAATGGGAGAACTTATGGTAGACTTGTGTAAGGCCGATATTTCAGACCTCTATGAGTGAACATTAAAAAGTGCTTCTTCCAAATTCCTTTTTAACTAAAACTATATACAACTCCATGGCCTCTTCTGGTTGCAAGTTTTTTGCCTGAAAAAGAGCATTGGCCTTAAAGGCATTGATCAAAGGAGTCTTACTTCCCGGGTTGTTATAATTCTGATTGGCTATTTTGTAATAAGCATACAATTTTAGAAGCAGATCTGGAGGGAGAGGTTCTGTATAGTTGCTCACATAAGCAACGGCTTTTTTAAACTCTGTATGTAGGTTATCCTTCTTCATCTTCTAGCTTAATGCTGGCAATACAGGTTATGGCTCCTTTTACTTTTTGATTTAGTTTTACAGCTATACGTGCATCTAAAGGTAGAAATAAATCCACCCTGGAACCAAACTTAATAAAACCACTATCCTCGCCTTGCTGCACACTTTCACCTTCCTCCGCGTAGTTTACGATACGCCTGGCCATGGCACCGGCAATTTGACGGTACAAAATATCTCCAAATTTTGGAGTTCTGATGACCACAGAAGTGCGTTCATTCTCTTCGCTCGACTTAGGATGCCAAGCCACAAAATACTTTCCGGGGTGATATTTTGAATACTTTATTACCCCACTTGCGGGATAACGTGTTACATGTACATTTACAGGGGACATAAAAATTGAGATCTGCTTTCTTTCTTCTTTGAAGTATTCGGTTTCCATAACGCGCTCTATGGCTACTACCTTTCCGTCTACGGGAGCGTGGATCTCATCGAAGTTCTTATTCGAAATCCTTTTTGGATTCCTGAAGAATTGTAAAATCAGGATTAGTATCACAATAGATACCACCTGTACGATCATCTTAATAGAAGGATCATTGATGTAAAAATGTGCAGCCAGAACTATTAATGCTGTTATAAAAAATGTAGATAGGATGATTGCACGCCCTTCTCTATGAAACATAGGTAAAAATATTTAATGTCAAATATGCAAATGGTGCTGCAAATATAAGACTATCCAACCTATCTAGCATGCCGCCGTGGCCCGGTAAGATAGCACCACTGTCTTTTACTCCTGCCGCCCGCTTTAGTTTAGATTGCACAAGATCGCCTATACTGCCCATGATTACGATCACAGCTGCTAGAATGATCCATTCTGTAGGTTTTACAATTGGCTCATACTGAGCCATTATATAGGCTGCTATCATGGTAAAAACAAAACCTCCAATAGTTCCTTCAATTGTTTTTTTTGGTGAAACTGAAGGAAAAAGTTTTCTTTTACCAATAGTCTTACCTACCAGATATGCAAATGAATCATTGACCCAGATAAGTATAAATATTCCCATGATCAGCATTTTTGCAAAATCATCATCCTTGTAAGGGATCATGGTTAGAAAGATGCAGCCTCCTCCAATATAGAATAGACCAATAAAGAATTTTTGATATGTCCGGTATATTTTATTACGTGAAAATAGAAAGTATATAAGCGCAATGTTTACAGTGATGGAAAGAAACATTAGAATATTAATAAGCACTTCGTCTCGAATAATATAGATAAATAACCACCATAATCCCAGATAGGCAGCAAAGACATGATAGCCGCGAAGGTTTACTAATCTTTTGTATTCATATAGGCAAGCGAGTCCGAAGACCATAAAGAGAAAGTCGAAGGCGTCTGAACTTAAGAAAACGGCGGAAAGAAGTAAAATAACATACACAACCCCCGTAAGTAAACGCCTTAAAAGTTCCGTCATCCTATAAGTCTTCCAATAATAAGAGGTATAAATGTTTAGAGCTACTTCCGTAAGTTAGAAAATCATCTGCATTTTCATTGGTAGCCTGAAAATGTTTTAAAGTAGTGATGTTGGCAGGGATGCCTTGTCTGTATTTTTTCTTGATCGACTTTAAGCCTTCGCCGATACTTTCCACCAACTGACTGGTAGTTGCAAAAACGATAACGTTTTCAGGAAGTTCGTTGAGTTTCTTCTCTTTCAGTTGATTGGAGCTAACTAAAATAGATCCGTTCTGAGCAATTAGGTGCTCGCAAGTGGTAAAAAAGATCTCGCTGGCATTGGGATTGCTGGTAAAAACGACATTTTCCTTAGAAAATTTTTCTTCTAATCTGGGGTCCATACTGAAGAAAGATAATTCCTCCCAATGATTTTCCTCTACAATATTTTTTAAGGCATCAGATACTTCACCAAAAGAATCGCAATACAGGAATTTCCCTCCGTTCTTCTTAAAATGAATTGTAAATTTTTCATCAATAGGAAGATTGAGGTCGGGCATATGAACTCCCCTGGTCTCTGCAGTAGCTTTAGAGACCTTCTTTTTTTTACCTCCCCCAAATAAGCTGGAAAATAGCCCCATTTCTTGATTTAGATCGTGATTAAAGTACTAATTTCTAGAACAAATCAAGGAATTTATTTCTTATCCTTGGCAAGTTCTTCTGGTTTTTCCTTCTCTTCCGGTTTTTTCTTGTCTTTAGAGTCCTTTTTTTCTACGGTAATTTCTTGTCCTTTCTGATCAAAATGCTTTTCGAAAGGTCTTTTGCCAAATATCTTCTCAAGATCTTCTTTAAAGATAACCTCTTTCTCCAATAACCTTTCTGCCAATTCGGTCAGCTTATCCTTATTCTTTTTTAAGACATCAATGGCTCTTGCATATTGGGCCTCTATAAGTTTGGAAATTTCCTGGTCTATCGTCTGTGCTGTTTCTTCACTGTATGGTTTAGTGAAACCGTATTCATTTTGCCCGGAGGAATCATAGTATGTAATATTCCCAATCTCATCATTGAGGCCATAAATGGTTACCATGGCCCGCGCTTGTTTTGTTACTTTTTCGAGATCGCTAAGCGCGCCTGTAGAGATCATATTAAAAATCACTTTTTCCGCTGCTCTACCTCCCAGGGTGGCACACATTTCATCTTTCATCTGTTCTGGCCGTACAATAAGCCGCTCTTCGGGTAAGTACCAGGCAGATCCTAAAGACTGTCCTCTGGGGACAATGGTTACCTTTACAAGAGGTGCAGCATGTTCTAGCATCCAACTAACTGTAGCATGTCCTGCTTCGTGATAAGCTATCGTCTTTTTTTCATCCTGAGTAATGATCTTGTTTTTCTTTTCGAGTCCACCTACAATACGATCCACAGCGTCCAGGAAATCTTGTTTTTCTACTGACTTTTTTTCTTTTCTCGCAGCGATCAGGGCTGCTTCGTTACATACATTGGCAATATCTGCTCCCGAGAACCCAGGGGTCTGTCTTGCAAGAAAATCAAGATCGAGTGCTTCTGCCGTTTTTATAGGTCTTAAATGCACCTCGAAGATCTCTTTACGTTCTCTGATATCTGGAAGATCTACATAGATCTGCCTGTCGAATCTTCCGGCTCGCATCAGTGCTTTGTCTAGCACATCGGCCCGGTTAGTGGCTGCCAACACTATAACATTTGTATTGGTGCCAAAACCATCCATTTCTGTAAGGAGTTGGTTCAGCGTATTTTCACGTTCATCATTAGAACCTGTAAAATTATTTTTACCTCTTGCCCGCCCTATAGCATCTATTTCATCAATAAAGATAATAGCCGGGGCTTTGTCCTTGGCTTGTTTAAAAAGGTCACGGACCCTGGAAGCTCCTACTCCCACGAACATTTCAACAAAGTCTGATCCGGATAAGGAGAAAAATGGAACCTTGGCCTCTCCGGCAACTGCTTTTGCGAGTAAGGTTTTTCCTGTACCGGGAGGGCCTACGAGAAGGGCTCCCTTAGGAATCTTCCCACCCAATGAGGTATATTTATCTGGATTTTTAAGGAATTCTACGATCTCTTCTATCTCTTCCTTTGCACCTTCAAGCCCAGCCACATCCTTAAATGAGGTTCTGGTATCTGTTTTTTCATCAAAAAGTTTTGCCTTTGACTTACCAATGTTAAAGATCTGTCCTCCTGCACCGCCTGCACCGCCGCCAGACATGCGCCTCATTAGATATATCCAAATCCCAATGATCAGAATAAATGGAACGATAGTGATCAAAAGATCCATAATTACATTCGATTCCTTGTCGAATTCTACAATGGTATTAAGCGAATTTTCCTTTTTTAATTCGGTGATCTCATTTTGAAAGATCTGAAGGTCCCCGTAATCTAACACATATTGCGGGATCTCTGCAGTTGTTGGGAAGAAGGGTTTAGTGGCCACATCTTTATGCACATCCTTAGCTAGAGCTTCTTCTGTAAGAAAGACTTTGGCCTGATTGGTATTGGTGATGATGAGGATCTTTGCAATATCACCGGTCCTCAAATATTGCTGTAATTCTGAGGTGGTGGTCTTCCGGGTGGAAGTTAGATTCCCGCTCCCGAAAAAGTTGAATCCTATAAGCAATATCGCAATAAGACCATAGATCCACCATGAGCTGAATTTTGGTTTTTTCTGCGGGGTATTTTTATTTTCTTTAGCCATTTTTTATTGATTAAAACTACTCTCCACCATGGTTACTTTAGCATCTCCCCATAGTCCTTCAATATCATAAAATTCTCTTATCTGCTTTTGAAAAACATGAACTACTACATTTACATAATCCAAAAGCACCCATTCGGCATTGTCTGAACCTTCTACATGCCAGGGTTTATCTTTTATTCCTTTACTAACTGTTTTTTGAACTGAATTTACGATCGCATTGACATGCGTATTGGAGGTTCCATTACATATAACAAAGTAGTCGCAAACGGTATTTTCAATATCTCTAAGATCGAGTAGATTTATTTCAAGTCCTTTAACTTCTTCTATTCCGTGTAATATTAAAGCAATTAACTCATCTGCGCTAGCCTTCCGTTTCTGCATTCAAAATTTTTAATTTCTACAAAGTTATTATTTTTTTGTTTTCTTAACCATTGTTTTTAACATAACATTGTACCTGCAACGGTTCTTTTCCACAAGATGAATATAATCAAAGTTAGTGCCACGGATTCTACCAATCTGCATCTCAAAAGAATGTTGCAAGATAGTAGCTTAAAAGATTTCACGGTATTGGTTGCTGAAACACAACAGCAGGGCAGGGGACAGGGTGGTGCTAAGTGGACCACTGAATCTGGTAAAAACCTAACCTTTAGTGTGTTGAAGCGTTTCAATAAGCTCCCTGCAAAGGATCAGTTTCTAGTATCGATGGCTGTCTCACTCGCTATTTATAAAGCCCTAAATGCCATTCAAATTCCTAATCTTTCAATAAAATGGCCAAACGACATTCTGTCAGGCACGAGAAAACTTTGCGGGATCTTAATAGAAAACACTCTAAAAGGATCTCAACTCAAACATTCAATAATTGGTATTGGTGTTAATATTAACCAAGAATCCTTCGATTCTTTACCAAATGTCTCTTCTTTAACGCTTATTTCCGGAAAAACTTATGACCTGGATATACTATTGCATGAAATACTACAGCTTTTAAAAAAGCAGTTGGACTTATTAGAGGGAAATGCGGAAACTACTCTTGAAAAAGAATATCAGCAGTTACTTTTTAGAAAAGATCAATCAGCGATCTTTGAGGTTAAGGACAGGCAGGTAGAAGGAATTATCAGAGGCGTTAATAAGGATGGGAGACTACTTTTGGAACAAGGATCGCAAGGTATTATATCCTACGGATTTAAAGAAATAGCGTATTGTCTGTAAGAATTTATAAGGGAATATGTAGGACTATATTTTTGTTAGATTCTCTGAAAGTGTACCAATAAAATTGGTAATAGGATTTTTGATCATCATGGCCATCATGGCATTGAATTGGCCTTCAAAATTGAGCAATACTTCACTCGTATTGTCATCTATGGCAGTGATATGGGCGCTTAGCGTAAAAGGAAGTTTCTCACTGGCTGCTCCCAGGACTATACGCTCAAACGGAACTTGCTCCTTGCGTTTTAAGACAATTTGAGGCATTCCTTTCAGGGCGAATAAGAAGGTATCTTCATCAATGATCTCAAACTTATCTATAGACTCAGGCATCAATTTCTCAAAGTTTTTCAAATCTGTGAGAAATGTATAAACGGCTTCATTACTCTTTTCAATGGTCTTCTTGGGAGTTTCTATATGCATGTTTTTATGGTTTCCAGAGTGAAGGATCCTTTCTCCACTCCATTAGGGTATGTAATTGTTCTTCTTTTATGTAATTGGTTTCGGAGGCTAATTGAACTAAGGTCTCAAAATCACTTAGGGTGTGAAGATCTATTTCTTTTTTCTCAAAATTCTTTGAAGCTATATCGAATCCATAAGTAAAGATAGCGATCATGCCTTTTATTTTAGCCCCGTCATTAGCGAGTGCTTCCACAGCATTTAAGCTGCTTTTGCCTGTACTTATTAAATCTTCAATGACCACCACGGTCTGACCTTTCTCCAAAAGACCCTCTATTTGGTTCTGTCTTCCATGCGACTTTGCTTCGGGCCGTACATAGATAAATGGCAGGCCAAGGTATTCTGCCACCAGTACTCCGATGCCAATGGCTCCTGTGGCCACTCCGGCAATAATATCGGGTTTCCCGTATAGCTCTTCTACTTGTTTTGCGATCTCTTCTTTTATATAGTTTCTTATTACCGGAAAGGAAAGAAGTATTCTATTGTCACAATAAATAGGTGATTTCCAACCCGAAGCCCAAGTAAATGGATTTTCGGGTCTCAACTTAATTGCATTAATTTGCAGAAGTAGTTCTGCGGTTTTATTTGCAGTATGCTTGTCTAAAATCATTTCGCAAATGTATAAAGTTTTTGTTAATGACGCCCCCTTAGTTTTAACAAACAAACTCTCAGAAACTGTCAATGGTGAATACTTCCCTCTTAATGGAACAGCAATTAAGAACGCCATAGATGCTTTGGTGAAAAAGAAATTACAGGCTGCTTATATCTATCATCCCAATCATGAGGAGATCCTTAAAAAATTCACCAAGAAAATACCTTTGGAGGTAGCTGCGGGAGGAGTGGTAACTAATAAACAAGGAAAAGTTCTCTTTATTTATAGAAATGATAAATGGGACCTTCCAAAGGGTCGTTTAGATAAAGGAGAGACGATTGAAGAATGTGCGCTTCGCGAAGTGGAGGAAGAGACAGGGGTCCAAGGCTTGAAGATTGAAAATTTCTTAAAGACCACCTACCATGTTTTTAAAAAAGGTGGCACCTACAAGCTCAAAGAAGTTCATTGGTATGCAATGAAAACATCGTATAAAGGTAAATTAGTAGGGCAAAAAAGCGAAAAGATAGAAAAAGTGAAATGGAAGGGGCCTCACAAGATCCAAAAGGCCCTGGAGAATTCATATACCAATATTAAAACGCTATTTGAAGTGGACAATTTTCACTAAGCGGCCTTTGTGATCTCCAAAATATCGTTCTTTCGAATAGGTTTATTCTTGAAATCTATAAGGTGATGTGTGGTCGACTTAAAGCGATCCCATTGTTGTAGGTCATAGGGGTCAATGGAAGATGTTACTATATTGATCCTTATAGTTGATTCGATCTTTAAGGTCAGAAATTTTTCAAGAAATTGCCATCCATCCATAATAGGCATATTGATATCCAGAAAGATCACCTCGGGAATGGCGATATTTTGTTCAACCATAGAAGTGATTTCATCGATTGCCTCTTTTCCATTTACATAGGTCTTAATCTCCTCTGCAAGGTCGAAAGAATTCAACATCTTCTTGATCCCAAAAACTGTAATGGGATCATCATCAATGATACAAATACTTTTAATTTTTTTCATTGAAGTATATTTTAAATGTGGTTCCTTTACCAACCTTACTATCTACGGTTACCTTGCCATTCATGGCCTCAATTTGATTCTTTGTAATATATAGGCCGATACCCCGGGCATCGGGGTTTTCATGAAACGTTTTGTACATTCCAAAAAGCTTATCCCCATGCTCTTCCAAGTCAATACCTAAGCCATTGTCCTTAATAGATAAGACCGTATAGTCACCTTTGGTTTCGGCGCTTAAATGTATTACCGGTTTCCGCATTGGATCTTTGTATTTTATGCCATTGGTAATAAAGTTCATAAGAATGCTTTCAACATATGAAGGAACTGCTTTCACTTCAATTTTTTCATCTACATCATTAATAATCAATGCATTACTATTCTTTAAAAATGCTATAAGATTCTGTTCTACCGTAGTTATTTTCTCGTTGAGATTGATAGATTTCTTGTCAAGATTTATTTTGGTACTAATGGCTACAACCTCATTTAGATTTTCCAGGGTTTCTAGTAAATTATCAGAGGCTTCCATCAACATTTTAATGATCCTGTTTTTCTCCTCCGCATCTGTTTCACTTACCAGGAAGTCTAGTAGCATAGAAAAATTAGCGGTGTGCGATCGTAGGTTATGTGATACTATATGGGCGAAGTTGATCAGTTTCTTATTCTGATGGGAGGTAACGTTGATCAAGTCATGTAACTCCTCTTCTTTGCGCTTCAGATCTGAGATATCCAGGCTAATGCCAATGAGTCCTTTTACTTTTCCATTATCGCCTTTAAGTGGAATCTTAGAAGTAAGGAAGGTAGTTATAGTCCCGTCTTTTTTAATATTGATAGTTTCAACTCCCAGCATGGCTTTGTCAGAATTCATGACATTAAGATCCTCAGCCCGGGAAATTTCAGCAACATCTTTGTCATATAGATCAAAATCATTCTTGCCAATTACCTCAGATTGATCTTTGAACCCCATGTATGCTAATTCTGATTTATTCACCAGTATCTTTCGAGATTCAAGGTCTTTGATAAATACATTTAACGGCAGGTTGTCAATTAAGGTCCTTAATAATTGTTGTTCTTCTTTGAGTTGAGCCTCCTTTATTTTACTTTCAGAAATATCCTGAGCCGTGGACCATAAGAGTTTACGCCCTTTTTTATTACCAACAAGGGAACCACTAACCAAGACTGGGAATTTTGTGCCGTCCTTTTTAATATATTCTTGTTCTTCCGGCCCAAAGGCATTATTGCTTTCAATCTCTTTTTTGATTCTATGGAGCTGTGTTTTGGAAACAGAAACCAGAATATCCTGAACATTTAAAGTACCTAGATGATCTTTGGTATAGCCCGTGGTCTTTTCAAATGAGGAATTGTAATCTAGTATCTCACCGGTATCAAAATCGCTGAGAATATAACTGGTAGGTGACAATTCATAAAGAGCACGGAATTTCTGCTCACTTACTTTCAGTTTTTTACGGGCGGCATACATTTCTACGATCATCCTGCCTTCGGCCAGTAAAGAGACAACTTTATTATCGTCATCATAGACGGGTATTAAACTAAAATCTACCGGAATTGGATTCTTGTCTTTATCTAGAACAACAATCTCACTACGCATGGTCTCTCCTTGCGCTGCGGCTTTTATTATTTCTTTAAGTCCATCTTTTATATAGTCCGGGATAGGCCACCAGTAGGCATCCCAGAATTTTTTATTTACAACATCATTCTCTTTTAGACCAGAAAATTGGAGGGCCGTTTTATTAATCTCCATAAAAGTACCCTGAGTATCAAGGATACCAGTAAACTGATAGGACGAATTAAAGATTGTACTGAAGTGCCGTTCTTGTTGCTTTATTTTGTTTTTAGAAACTAATGCAGGTGTAAGATTTTGGAAAGTACCTACCAGGCCAATACAGTTACCATATTTAAATACGGGTTTTCCGGTACCTAATACAGTAATTTCATTGCCTTTGGCGGTAATTACCTGACCTTCTACTTTCCATGACTCCCCGTTCTCAATAGCTTTGTCTATGGTTAACGCAACAGTATTTCTGCTATATCCTTCTTTAAAAAAATTGATAGCGTTTTTTACACTAGGCTCATAACTGTCAACTACTTCATGAATGGACTTTGTAATAGGGCACCAGCTAAGTTTTTTCCTGACGAAATCAAATTCCCAACTTCCAATGATTGTGTTTTGTGTTTTTTCTTGGTGGAGAAGTTCTAATTTTTGGACAGTTAGTTCATTCTTAATTCGTTCTGTAATATTCTCTGTATGAATTATGACTCCTATGATATTTTCTTTTTCGTCATACCAGGGAATGTTTTGCCATTCGAACCAGAATTCGTTCTCGTCTTTATCGAAGTGGCGTTGATAGCCTTTATCCCCTGTTTCTCCCTTAAGACACTTATCCAATACTTGTTTCCAGTCGTCATTTATTTCCCCAAATAGTTCCTTGAGAGATTTTCCGATAACATTTATCTTATCGAAATCAAAATCATTGATCCACTTGTCAGAAACAAATGCTACCTCATATTTTTTATTAATAAAGGCAGTTGCCGTAGGCAACTGTTTTATAAGGTAGTTAAAGGTTACTGTAGGGTTTCCACGCAACATTCTGTTGTAATTTCCTACTAATGTATTCTGATTATTCATCATTCTTTAATGATTGTTGTGAACCTGCCAAATCTCGTTGTGTGCGTGCAATATTCTATGGAATGTAGGCAAATACATCACTAAAGTAAGAAAAAACTTACAATATTAAATATGAGTCAATAAATTTGAGTGGAATTGTGAAGAGGGTGACTTAGTGGTTCATCAGTCTTAAGCGTTATTTTACAATAAGATCCATCAAAATGTAACTGTATCCGGAACCAAAGAAGTGTAATCGCCTCCATTTCGGATCACATCCCGAACAATTGAAGAGCTGATGTAAGATTTTCCCGACGATGTAAGTAAAAAAACGGTTTCTATGCCCGAAAGTTTACGATTAGTATGAGCTATCGCCTTTTCGAATTCAAAGTCGGCCGGATTTCGAAGTCCTCTTAGAATAAATTGTGCATTTACTTTTTGGCAGTAGTCAATGGTAAGTCCGCTGTAGATATCTACCTTAATTTTCTTCTCCCCTTTAAAGGCCTTTTCAATAAATGATTTTCGTTGTTTTTCAGAGAACATATACTTTTTCTCCGCATTGCTTCCAATGGCAATAATGATCTCATCAAAGAGGTGAATTCCTCGTTCTATAATATCAGAATGGCCTAAGGTAATGGGATCAAAAGAACCTGGGAAGATAGCACGTCTCATTTGCAGTAGCTGTTTTTATAAATTAAAGGTACTTATTTTTCGTCTAAAGCTTCTTCAATGGCACTTTCAAAAAGCTCGGCCAACGATAACCCAGCTGCCAATGCCTGTTGAGGTAAAATACTCTGTTCTGTTAGACCCGGAGTGGTATTCATCTCCAGCATATAAGGTATTTTATCGATCAAAATAAATTCGCTTCTGCGTATAACCTTTCATTTTTAGAACTTCATAAGCAAGTTGTGCGTAATGCTCTACGTTCTTCTTTTCCGTTGCTGAAATTCTGGCCGGGGTGATCTCTTGTGACTTGCCCTCGTATTTAGCTTCATAATCAAAGAAGTCGTTCTCGGTAACAATTTCTGTAATGGGCAAAACTTTAGTGGCCCCTTTGTAGGTGATGACTCCTACAGAGACCTCTGTTCCCTCCAAAAAGGATTCTATAAGGATCTCATCGTCTTCCATATAGGCTTTCTCAATTGCAGGACGAATCTGATCCTTTGTATAAACCTTGGAAATCCCATAGCTGCTTCCTGCCTTATTTGCCTTTACAAAACAAGGAAGGCCTACTTTCTTTAAGATATCATCCTCGTTTATTACATCTCCTTTATTTAGATAAAAAGAGGAAGCTGCTTTTATCCCATAAGGTTTTAAAACACTAAGAAGATCTCGCTTATTAAAAGTTAATGCAGCCTGGTAATAGCCGCAAGAGGTTTGTGGCAAGCCCAACAGCTCAAAGTAAGATTGCATTAGTCCGTCTTCCCCTGGAGTACCGTGAATTGCATTGAATACACAATCGAAAGGAGATATTATCATTACCTATGGTTACTGTAAAATCTGCCTTGTTAATAGCATATTCCTTATCGGCATCGTCTAAACAGACCCATTTTTCCGTAGATATTAGGACGCGGTACGGAGTATATCTTTCCCTACTAAGGTGTTTGTATACATTCTCACCGCTAAGTAAGGAGATCTGATGCTCACTGGAATAGCCTCCCATAATGATGGCAATATTCACTTTCATTTTTGCAACAGCGAGGTTTGATTCATGATCTATTGACTGGTTATAACGAAATCAAAGTAAAGAAAAAAGCATTCGGTTTCCTATCTTTGCCAGGTTATAAAATAAACTTATGAGGAATTTTTTTAATTTTCTTCGCAGCAAAACCCTGCTGATCAACCTCGGTCTTGCTTTGGTAGCTGTTATTGTGATCTCCTGGATTGCATTACAGTGGCTCAAGGGTTCTACGCATCACGGAGAACTAGTGGAGGTGCCTAATCTTTCAAAAATGTCCGTGACAGACATGCGGAAGACCATTGAGGGTGTAAACTTGCGGTATGAAGTGCTCGATTCTGCCAACTATGATCCGGACTACCCCAGATTTTCTATCATAGAACAAAATCCACCTGCAGGAAACATGGTAAAGGAGAATCGTAAGATCTACATTACCATTAATCCTTCCGGATACAAAAAAGTTACCGTTCCCAATATTATTCAGGTAACACAGCGTAATGCTACTTCTATGTTAAGAGCAGTTGGACTAGATATTGAACGGATAACTTATATAGATGAACTAGGCAAGGATATGGTGTATTATGCAAAATTTAAGGGTAAGAATGTTAGCCCTGGAGATAAATTGCCAAAGACATCAAAGATCGAACTTATCTGCGGAAATGGTACAATTACCTGGCCGGGCCATAATCAAAGCAGATTCAGAATAGCCATATGGATGACTTTCAGCCTGCGGATAACTCCGAAGATGATCTTTTTGAACATCACAGATTTACAGCTTCCAAAGGGCAAGAACCCTTACGTGTAGATAAGTTCTTAATGAACTTTATTGAAAATGCGACCCGGAATAAAATTCAGCAAGCAGCCAAAGGGGGTAATATTTGGGTGAACAAGAAAGTAGTAAAACAGAATTACAAGGTAAAAGCAGGTGATGAGGTACGGGTTTTATTTGAACACCCTCCGTATGAATTTCTCCTGACTCCCGAAAATATTCCTTTAGACATTGTTCACGAGGACGAGATAGTACTGGTAGTAAATAAACCTGCCGGGATGGTGGTACATCCGGGCCACGGCAATTATTCCGGTACGCTGCTAAATGCACTCGCCTATCACACAAAAGATCTTCCCGAGAATTCTAGTGGCAGACCCGGACTGGTACATAGAATAGATAAGGATACATCCGGATTGCTGGTGATTGCAAAGACCAGTGAGGCTATGACTCATTTGGCCAAACAGTTTTATGACAAGACAAGTGAGCGTCAGTATGTAGCACTTGTATGGGGTAATATTGAAGAGGAAGAGGGCACTATTGAAGGTCATATTGCCCGTAACCCAAAGAACAGACTGCAGATGCAGGTGTTTCCTGAAGGGGATCAAGGGAAAGAAGCAGTAACTCACTACAAAGTGATAGAACGGCTCGGATATGTAACTCTGGTCTCATGTACCCTTGAAACAGGAAGAACTCATCAGATTAGGGTCCATATGAAGCACATAGGACACACGCTTTTTAATGACGAACGATATGGGGGCGATAAGATCTTAAAGGGTACCACCTTTACCAAATACAAGCAATTTGTAGATAATTGTTTTAAAATTTTACCACGTCAGGCCCTTCATGCAAAAACTCTCGGTTTTATACATCCTGTAAGTGGAGAAAAAGTTCAATTCAATTCAGATCTTCCGGAAGATATGACCTTATGTATTGAGAAATGGAGGCATTATTCCAAGCATAGTCAATAGTATAAGTACTTTCAATAGGCGTATCAAAAACAATTAGAAAGAGCCTGCGTAAATTACCGATTTTCCTTCTTATTTTCGTTGTAAATTGTAGTTCATGAAGATTGTAATTTCTCCGGCAAAGTCGCTCGATTTTGAAACAAATTTACCTACCTCTCAATACTCCATACCTGCTTTCCTCACAGAATCGCAGAGGATCAACAAGGTATTGGCCAAAAAGAGTCCAAAGTCACTTATGCGCTTAATGGATATCTCTACTCAATTAGCTGAAGTAAACTGGGAGCGAAACCAACAATTTAAATTTCCCTTTTCACCGGAAAATGCAAGGCCAGCTATCTATGCCTTTAATGGCGATGTGTATCTGGGGTTAGATGCATATACAATTCCCGAAGAAAAAATAGAGAAAATGCAAGACAGCCTGCGAATCTTGTCTGGGCTATATGGAATACTTAAGCCTCTCGATCTAATACAGCCCTATCGTCTGGAGATGGGTACCTCCCTAAAAATAGGAAGGAAGAAAAATTTGTACGAATTCTGGCGGACCACCCTTACCAAGGCTATCAACGAGGAATTAGAAGAAGGTGAAATGTTGGTAAACCTGGCCAGTAATGAATATTTCTCTGCCCTGGATTCAAAAAAAATAAAAGGATCTATTATAACTCCGATTTTCAAGGATTGGAAGAATGACAAGCTTAAGGTGCTCAGTTTTTTTGCTAAAAAAGCGAGAGGTTCAATGGTGCGGTACCTTATTGATAACAATGCAAAGACCCTAGATGATATTCGTGGGTTTACCGGTAATGATTATCAGTTCAGTAAAGAACATACCCTTAAGGAACATCAACCTGTTTTCATCCGATAGAATATTTTTGAATTGCCATCGTTTTAATCCTATAGAATCTTGTTAATACTCACTTATGAAACGATTGATCATTTTATGTATGGCTTTTGGAATAATGACTACGGCCTGTTCAGACAGGGATGATGATCTTATTTCCATTAATATCCGAGTTAAAAATATGAGCACCCTGGTTTTTGATGAGGTTATAGTTGGAGACGAGGATCACATATATGAAACTTTAAGCCCGGATACCTATTCAGAATATCAGGAATTCGAAACTGCATACAGCTATGCCTATATTCAGATCACTTCTGGCGAGGAAGTATTTGTTTTACAACCCATAGATTTCGTAGGCGAAGAAGTTTTGCCTATAGGTTTATACACCTATGAACTTAATGTGGATGAGGAAGGACAGGTTACCTTAGAATTCAGTATCGATTAAGTCTTACCCTTTATATTTATCTTTTCTTCCAGGGTAGGCCTCTTTCTTATTTTTCGCGGTCTGCGAGCCCCATAAGATTTATTGGCTATCTTTCCCCGTTTACTACTTTTATCTCCTTTTCCCATGTTTATAATTTACTATAAGATATAAAAAGTAAACCAAAGGAACAAGGAAGGTTCTAATACCTTTGTTGGCTAATACTGTTAAAAACAGTACATTGCTTTTTTGACCCCTACCTTGTGTTCCAACATACTCATCCATATCAGCCTTTTCTTTTTCCGGAAGCGACCAAAATGATCGTTGGCACCTTACCGCCGCCCAGGTTTACCCAGGGAGCATTGAAGTCAGGGGATGTTAATTTCTGTTATGGCAGCAGAGATGGGCAGTTATGGCCCATCCTAGATCGCATTTTTGACCTTGCACTGAGTTATGAGACCTCAGGGAAAGCAATCAGTGAAAGGATGCAATTCTTACGGGAGCGAAAGATCGCTATTTGCGATATTGTGGCCAGTGCCAAACGTGCCAAAATAGATGCATCCGACTTAGGGATGAAAGACATTGAACTCAGGAATCTTCTGGGGTATTTAAGGGAGTACTCAAACATAGATACACTTTTGTTTACGGGCGGAAACAGCCTAAACGGTCCGGAATATCTTTTTAGGAAACATCTTAAGGAACATGAAATTCCTTTAGAATGTATTTCTGATGAGGTGCCGCGGATCCATGAGTTTACATTGAAATCTTCAGATCGGGTAATTAGAACCGTGTCTTTAACAGCACCTAGCGGGGCAGCCAACAGGGCAGTAGGAGGTATGGAAAGCTACAAGAGAATGAAGGAAGAAAATTCGGATTTTAATACATTCGAATTTAGGGTCTTACAATATCAGCCGTTCTTTTAGTGTAAATTGAAAAGGGCCTTGTCGCAGAACAAGACCCCTTTACGAGAACACTATATGAAAATGAAAAACGGTTATTTATTAATACACATACAATATATGATCGATCTGTCATGAAACAGAAAGTATGTTGTAAACTGTGTTAGTTTTGTTGTCAGGATAGATTTTTTTGTTATTTCGGTCAATGAAAGACCAGCCTTCAAGAATAATAATAGATATTTATACCTTGAAATAGCAGGGTGCCTTTCCGGTATCTTTTGCTCATATTGAAGAGAACATACATATGCCAGAAACCAAACGATTAGAAGAATTCAAAAAATTGGTCACTAACAAGTTCTATATCTACAATAGCTTGTTTTTAAACCTACCCTATCAAAATATTGAGAATGTGGGAATGTTGATCCCTCTTCTTCATCATCAATGTGAAAAAGGCCTGCAGTCTGGTCAAAATCCACAGCAGATCCTGGACAACTTCTTTAAGAATTATGCAGAGATAGATTCAGAACAGGATAAGATAGATTTTATGTTCCGGATTATTCAATATGTGGAACGGCAGGTGGTATTATATGACAGCGTAGAAGATGCAGCTTTTCCTAAATTACACGAGCTGAGTACTTCGCGAACCATTAAGGATTATTTTCAATTAGTAGACAAGACCAAGAAGTGGAATACAATCTCCAGGCAATTGGAAACCTTTAGTGCCAGAATTGTCCTTACAGCCCATCCCACTCAATTCTATACTCCTGCTGTATTAGATATTATTGAGGAATTAAGACAACTTATCCTTGATGATAAAATAAACGATATAGATGTCGTCTTACAACAGTTAGGGCTTACCTCGCTGATCAATTCAAAAAAGCCAACTCCGCTACAAGAGGCCAAGAACATCATTTATATCCTTAGAAATATTTACTATGATGCGGTTGGGGAGTTGTACAGCTATATCAGGGCCAATATTCGAAAAGAAAAATTTGAGAATTACAATATTTTAAAACTGGGCTTCTGGCCCGGAGGGGACAGAGATGGCAATCCGTTTGTCACTGCGGCCATTACCAAGGACGTTGCGGATGAGCTTCGGATAACCCTAATGAAATGCTATTACAATGACCTGAAAAAGCTACGTAAGAAACTCACTTTTAAAGGACTACAGGAACCTTTAAACCTGCTGCAGGAAAAACTGTATGCCGCCATGTTTAACGTGGATAAAGTATTAGGCTATGAAGAGATCATAGGATCATTGGCAGAAATTAAGGAAACCCTCCATGAAAGATATCAGGGATTATACGGTCAGGACCTGGAACAGTTAATGGACAAGGTACATATTTTTAAGACCCATTTCGCTACCCTGGATATTCGTCAGGATCACAGCAAACATGTTCAACTGATTGAAGAGGTCTTACAAAAAAATGGATATATAAAAAGTTCACTTTCAGAACTAGATGATGCAGAACTAACCAGGATCTTGCTCCACGATAAAATTCAGCTTAAAGCAGATGATTTTAAAGACGATATCTTAAAAGATACCATAGTTAACATCAAACAGTTAAAGTCAATTAAAGCCAAAAATGGCGAAGATGGCTGTAACAGATATATCATTAGCAATTCAGAAGATATATTTTCGGTTCTTTTTGTCCATGCACTCTTTAGATGGTGTGGGTATGCTCCCGGAGATATTTCGTTCGACATTGTACCTCTTTTTGAGACCATGATTGGAATGGAACGTTCTGAAGAGATCATGAACACTTTGTTTTCACTCCCGGAATATCAAAAACACCTCCAACAAAGAGATCAAAAACAAACCATGATGCTTGGATTCTCTGATGGAACCAAAGATGGCGGTTATTTAAAGGCCAACTGGTCTATTTTTAAGACCAAAGAAACACTTTCCAAGGTTTGTTCTAAACATGGAATAAAGGCATTGTTCTTTGATGGCAGAGGCGGACCACCGGCAAGAGGTGGGGGTAAAACACACAGATTTTATGCCTCTCAGACCAAGGATATTGCCAATAATGAGATACAACTCACTATTCAGGGGCAGACAATTACCAGCACATATGGAACAAAGGATCATTTTATCCACAATTCGGAGCAATTGCTCACAGCCGGCTTGTCTAATAACCTTTTTGGAAAAGAGAACGTGATTAGTGCGGATTCAAGAAAGCTGATAGAAGAATTATCGCTCTTAAGTTTCACAAAATACGATGCACTAAAACAGCATCCTATGTTTATTCCGTACCTGGAAAACAGGAGTACTTTAAAATATTATACCAAGGCCAATATAGGAAGCAGACCTGGTAAAAGGGGGAAGAAGGCTGAACTTACATTATCCGATCTTAGGGCTATTTCCTTTGTAGGCTCCTGGAGTCAACTTAAACAAAACGTACCTGGATATTTTGGAATTGGTACTGCCTTGCAGACCCTTGTAGAACAAGGAAGATTAAAGGAGATCAAAAAACTGTACAGAGAGGTGCCCTTCTTTGAGGCTTTAATGCTCAATAGTATGATGTCACTTTCCAAATGCTATTTCGAACTTACTGCCTATATGAAAGAAGATCCGGACTATGGTCCTTTTTGGCAGATCCTTTTTGATGAATATGTATTGACGAAACAAATGTTACTAAAAATTAGTAATTTTAAAATCCTGATGGAAAATGAGGCCGTATCCAGGGAGTCAATTAAGATCAGGGAAAACATAGTACTTCCTTTGCTGGTTATTCAACAATATGCCCTCCAAAAGATAGGCAAGAACACCAAGGACAAAGAAGTTTATAAGAAAATTGTTACGCGTTCTCTTTATGGAAATATCAACGCCAGTAGAAACTCAGCCTGATCGAACTCGGCATCATTCTTTTTTTAGGTCATGAATCATATGGTATATCAACTCATTTACCGTTCAAAGGCTCAGCCTAACGTGAAACAGGAACAGATTACGCAGATAATAGATGAAGCCATTGCATTCAATGGACAAGTCGGAATTACGGGTTGCCTGGTCTACGACAGAGGCTACTTCCTTCAACTTTTGGAAGGCGAAGAAGATGCTGTAGATCAATTGTATAAGAAGATAAAAAAAGATACCCGGCATTCAGAAGCTGAGATCCTTTCTACAGGGTATACCAAAAACAGGATCTTTGAATCTTGGAAAATGGGCTATGTTGAATTGCTCTCAAAAACTACCGGAGAAAAGGAAGAACTAGCCAAAAATGCAAAAAAGGAATTGTCTAAGGTCTCTACAAAGGACGATTTTACATCCAAAGTGTTTTGGTATAACGTTCATTCCCTTTTAACAGAAACTGTTTTCTACAAATAATAAAAGGGGATCCACATATAAAAATGGTCTGATCCACTACATCAGTTGCTGTCAAATACAACATCCTATACTTACAAAGGACTACTCAGAAGATGATAAAAGGTCTTAATTCCATATGCGATATGTCCTATGCGTAAGTTTTCATTGGGGCTATGCTGATTATTGTCAGGGTTTACCATGGGGACAATGAAGGCTGGGATCTGCAGTTCATTTATAAATGGAGCAATGGGAACAGTTCCGCCCATAATCCGTATTTGAACTACTGGTTCCTGAAAAGCCTCCCCAAGAGTGCGAACTAAAAATTTCCCGTATTCATTGTTTAGATCTGTTCGGAATGCATCCGTTACTGAACCCTCCCTTAAGGTGAGAATTTTCTGGTGTGCCATGCGCTCTTCATAAGTGGGAATGGAATCAGTAATATAAAATCCTGACTTTACTATATAGGACCTTACCAGGTTCTTGAGCCTGGCTCCTTTTGTTTCAGGTACCAGCCGGAGGTCTAATTCTGCAGTGGCCGTTGCCGGGACTATGGTCCTGGCCTTCTCTCCAATCCAAGCCGATCCTAAACCTCTTATATTCAATGAAGGATATTGTAAAGATTCCTGATAGAAGTCGCCTACTTTATCAGGGGTATTGATGGCCAAATGTTCATTGATTGCTGTGGCATCATCTGGAACACTTTTTAAGATCTCCATGGTGGCTTCATCTATGGTGATACCATCATAGTATCCTGGGATGGTCACTCTGCCGGAGGCGTCTTTCATTCCTGCTAAAAGTTGAGCTAATTGAAACCCCGGATTGGGGGCGTAATTGCCATAATGACCGCTGTGTTGCGGATATTCCGGTCCGTAAGTAGTGAGGCTCAAGGAAGTAATCCCCCTGCATCCGTACACCACGGTTGGTTTTCCAGAAGTATGAACAGGGCCGTCACTGATCACCAGGAAATTGGCCTTTAGAAGGTCCTTATATTCCTGTACTGCTTTTGGCAAGGGTTTACTGCTTTTCTCTTCTTCCCCATCTAAAATTACCTTTACATTAAAAGGGATCTTCTTATTCTCTTTTTTTAATAGATCGATGGCATTGAGAAACATTACTATGGGGCCCTTATCATCTGAGGTAGATCTGCCAAAAAGTCGCCATTCATAGTCTATGTCATCTTTCAGATCCTCAAAGGATTTTGTTGTAAAACCCTCTCCTTCAGGGGCCTTTAGTACTACCTTATACGGGTTGGGTTGATTCCATTTAGAGGGATCTACAGACTGCCCATCAAAATGCATATAAAATAGAATGGTGGGTTTTTCATCTACCATGGGTAGTGCAGCAAAGAATAAAGACTGCCCTTCTGTTGGTAATACAGAGGTATTAAAACCTCGTTTATTGAATTCTTGGGTCAGCCAATTAAGGTTGCGATTTATATCCGCTGTATCAAGGGCATCATTTGGTATTGCAACAAATTGTACCAATTCATCTATTGCATGTCTTACTTGTGATTTTAAAGCAATGTCGTCCTGTGGATAGGCTATTGTCGCAATACAAAAAATGGTAATGAGTGTAAAAAACTTCTTCATGGTATCAGGGATCTATTATGGAATAAATGTAAACAATTCTCAACTCCTATTGCTTAGGGGTTCTTAATTTAATAATGATTACTCGAAGCAATAACAAAAATGGTGTGCTGTGCATTAAGAGATCGAACCAGTCCATAAAAGCCATACCAGTGGCACCGCCTGCTACCCATTTAAGTTTGCCCCAGAGATGAGGTTCGGGAAAATAAGGAGCAAGGCCCAGTGTAAGGCAGAGCAAGAGTACTAATTTCCAGTTATCAAGAAGCTTCATATTGATGTTTTTATGGATGCGACAAAATGGTCGATTCCCTGAGTTCCCTTTTCGGTTAGCATTTTAATAAAGGCCGAACCTATGATTGCTCCCTTAGCATGGGCGGTGGCCTGTTGAAAAGTTTTCGCATTACTGATCCCGAATCCTACGATCTGTGGGTTTTTCAGGGCCATATCCGCGATCCGCTTAAAGTAAGCGTGTTGTTCATCCCCAAATCCTGTTTTGGCGCCAGTGGTACTGGCAGAGCTAACCATATATATAAATCCATTAGAACCCTGGTCAATTTGACGTATCCGCGCATCACTGGTCTGTGGGGTTATCAGAAATATATTTAGTAGTCCATGGGCTTTGAAGATGGCTTCGTATTCTTCCTGATACACATCGAGCGGAAGATCTGGTAAGATGATCCCGTCTATGCCAATTTCTTCACATTTCTTGCAAAAAGCCTCCACGCCATATTGCAAAACCGGATTAAAATACCCCATTATGACGAGGGGAATTGATACTTTTTTTCGCACATCCTTTAATTGTGCAAACAATACGTCCGTGCGCATCCCATTCTTTAAGGCGGCTGTTGAACTCGCCTGTATGGTGGGTCCGTCTGCCAACGGATCACTAAATGGAAGTCCAATTTCTATCATATCTACCCCTGCTTTTTCTAAGGCCGTGATTATGGGCACGGTATCTTCCAGCCGGGGATATCCGGCGGTGAAATAAATGGATAGGAGTTTTTTATCCTCCTTAAGTTTTTGCTGAATTCTGTTCATCCTTTTTTACTGCGTTTAGTTTGCCATTTAGGAGGCGTTACAGTTTAAAATAATCAATATAGGTTTGCAGATCCTTATCTCCTCTTCCGGACAAATTGATCACTACAACATCATCCGGACTAAACTTTCTATGATCGAAAATGGCAAAAGCATGAGAAGTCTCTATGGCCGGGATGATCCCTTCTAATTGGGATACCAATAAGCCGGCAGTCATGGCCTCATCGTCTGTTATCGAAATAAATTCGCCCCTGCCGGTTCTGAATAAATTGGCATGCATAGGGCCCACTCCCGGATAGTCGAGTCCGGCAGAAATAGAATACGGCTCAGTGATCTGCCCGTCTTTTGTTTGCATTAATAAAGTCTTACTGCCGTGAATGATCCCTACCTGGCCTAAGGCAGAAGTTGCAGCACTCTCACCAGAATGTATTCCCTTACCGGCGGCTTCTACAGCAATGATGCCTACGTCTTCATTATCCAGAAAATGGTAATAAGCCCCCGCAGCATTACTACCGCCACCTACGCAGGCTACTACATAATCCGGATTTTCCCGGCCTTCCTTTTCCTTCAGTTGCCATTTGATTTCTTCAGAGATAACCGACTGAAATCGCGCTACCATATCAGGATAGGGGTGTGGCCCTACTACGGAGCCTATTATATAATGTGTATTTACAGGGTTATTGATCCAGTCGCGTATGGCTTCATTGGTAGCGTCTTTTAGGGTTCGGCTACCGGAGAGTGCAGGTCTTACTTCGGCCCCTAGCATCTTCATTCTGGCAACATTAGGTGCTTGCCTTGCGATGTCTATTTCTCCCATATATACGATACATTCAATACCCATTAGGGCACAGACAGTTGCAGTAGCAACACCGTGTTGACCGGCACCTGTTTCGGCAATGATGCGGTTCTTGCCCAGTTTCTTTGCCATTAGGATCTGTCCTATGGTGTTGTTTACTTTATGGGCACCAGTATGACAAAGGTCTTCCCTTTTTAGATAGATCTTTGTCTTGTATTTTTCAGAAAGTCGGTTGGCAAAATAGAGGGGTGTTGGTCTGCCAACATAGTCTTTTAAGAGTTGATTAAATTCATCCTGAAATGAAGGATCAGCCATGATCTTTAAATAGTTCTGGCGAAGTTCTTCGGTATTGGGATAGAGCATTTCTGGGATAAATGCACCTCCAAACTCCCCGTAATATCCTTTTTCGTCTGCTTGATAGGTTTTCATAGCCAGCGTATTAATTTTCTTTTCGCAATTTATTTATAAAGATTTGTAAATCTTTGGGATCCTTTAGACCCGGCTGTATTTCAAATTTACTGTTCACATCTATGGCATGGCATTTCTGCGCTATGGGCGAAGCCAAAAATTCAATAAGTTTAGGTATATCTGTTGGACCTATTCCGCCGCTTAAAAAAAATGGAATATGGGAGGTATAGGATCTCAAAAGTTGCCAGTTGAAGGTAAATCCATTCCCACCTGGTAATGGTCCTTTGGTATCGAACATAAAATAATCGCAATAGGATTCATAGGGTGTTAAATTCTCAAAGGAGAAAGTAGTGCCTACACTAAATGCTTTGATAATTTTATAAGTTCCACTTGACTTTTCATGCGTTTTTTCCAGCAGCTGAAGTTTCTCCCTGAGCTGTGCGCAGAATTGGGCTGTTTCCTTGCCGTGTAGCTGAATAAGATCTAGAGGTACTTGTACAACTTTTTCTGCAATTTCATCAATTGAAGCATCTACAAAAACACCCACCTGTTTTATGGATGATGATAAGGCAGGTAGCTTTCCCGCTACAAAACGTTTGGAAGGCTCCCAGAATATAAAGCCCATATAATCTGGCTCTAAAGCTGCCACGGCCTCTATGTTTTCCAAATATTTCATACCACAGACCTTTACTTTCATGCCTCTAATTCTTTTATAAAGTTAGTAGCACTTTTACCCGGATCCTGGCTGGCCATAAAAGACTCCCCAATAAGGAAACCTTCATAACCATCTTGTCGCAGACTCATTATAGCCGATGCCTGGCTAAGACCACTTTCGGAAACTTTTACAAATTCGTCAGGGATCCTGGAGGCAAGCATTCTGCTTGTTTCTAAAGAAACCTCAAAGTTTTTCAGGTTACGGTTGTTAACTCCTATCATGCTGAGTCCCGGCATTAGAGCATGATCCAATTCGCGTTCATTGTGAACTTCCAGTAGAACTTCTAAGTGAAGCTGTCTTGCCAGCGTTGAGAATGCTTTGATCTCATCCTTACTGAGAATGGCTGCGATAAGCAAGATAACATCTGCCCCATAAGCTTTGGCTTCTATTATTTGGTATTCGTCAATTATAAATTCTTTCCTTAACAGGGGAATATGTACGGTGGCTCGGGCCAAAAGTAGATCTTCCAGGCCTCCTCCAAAAAAGTGACTATCTGTAAGAACAGACATTCCACAAACTCCCGCAGCTTCGTATGCTTGAGCTACTTCCTGTATAGTACTTATCGTATTAATTACAGATTTAGAGGGAGATCTGCGTTTAAATTCAGCGATGATCCCTGAGTTACTTTCCCTTAAGGCCTTAGATAGGGATACGGTGTTACGATTGAACAGCGCTGAGGCTTCAAGTTGTTTTATTGACACAAGCGACTTCTTTAAGGCCACTTCCTTTTTCTTCTGCAATACTATTTTATCGAGAATATTCATTAGCTACTAAGTTCTTGTAGGGTGCGAAGTGCTTTTAGGCCCTTACCGCTTTTAAGTGATTCCATGGCAATTTCGAAACCCTCTTTTGGTGAGAGTTCCTTTGCGGTCGCAATTGCAATGCCGGCATTGGCACATACCACATTATTTTGAGCCTCTGTGCCCTTTCCTTGCAAAATATCCATAAATATCTGAGCAGACGCATCAATTGAAGCGCCCCCCATTATGTCTTCCTGAGATATGGCGGTTACTCCAAAATCTTCCGGGAGTAACATGGTCTCTGTGGTATTTGATATGGTCTTTGTGCGCCCGGTCAATGAAATTTCATCATAGCCATCCAGCGCATGAAGGATGGTGTATTTCTTATCTGTATTCTGATAGAGATAGCCGTACATCCTCGCCAGTTCCAGATTAAAAACACCAACGATCTGATTCTTTGGAAAGGCAGGGTTTACCATGGGACCCAACATATTGAAAAAAGTTTTCACGGCCAATTCTCTGCGTATTGGGGCAACATTCTTCATGGCTGGATGAAATAGTGGTGCATGAAGCACACAGATGCCCGCAGTCTCAATACACTTCCTTAGGAAATCGGCATCATTACTAAATTTTATTCCTAAAAATTCCATCACATTGCTGCTCCCACAAGTAGAAGAAACTCCATAATTTCCATGTTTGGTAACATAGATGCCTGCCCCGGCGGTCACAAAAGAAGCCAGGGTTGAGATATTAAATGTATCCTTCCCATCTCCTCCGGTACCACATAGGTCTATAGGATCGAAATCTTTCAGATCTACTGCCAGACAGAGTTCTAAAAGGGCATCCCGAAATCCTTCTAATTCTTCAATGGTAATACTACGCATCATGTACACGGTGAGGAAGGCAGCAGTCTGACTCGGATTATAGACCCCTTTGGCCATATTGATCAGAATGTGTTTGGCAGCTTCCTTGTCCAGGATCTCCTGATTGATGAGCCGGTTTAATGTTTCTTTCATGGTTTAGAATGTATCCAATTCTCTAAAATTTTCTTTCCCTGAGGAGTAAGTACAGATTCTGGATGGAATTGTACCCCACACACATCGTATTCCTTGTGTCTCAATGACATCAACTGCCCATTAGTATCAAAAGAGGTTGCTATCAACGCTTCCGGCAGATCAGGATCAACAACCCAGGAATGATATCTTCCAACTTCTATTGTTCTCGGTAGTCCTTCAAAAATAGGATCGTTCTCAACGATCTCAACAGTGGTTGCAACTCCGTGATATACCTCGTCCAGGTTAATAAGCTTGCCTCCAAAGACTTCCCCTATAGCCTGTTGCCCCAAACAAACGCCAAAAATACTTTTGGTTGGTGCATAGGTTGCGATGATCTCTTTCAATAAGCCTGCCTCTTCCGGGATACCGGGTCCCGGGGATAGGACTATCTTTTGGAATTTATCTACCTCATCGAGACTTAGTTTATCATTCCTTTTGACCACCACTTTGCATTTCAGCTCTTCCAGGTAATGTACCAGGTTGTATGTAAAACTATCGTAATTATCGATCATCAATACCTCTATCATCGCGCTACAGATCTTCTGCTATTTCAAGGGCTTTTGTTAAAGCACCTAATTTATTATATGTTTCCTGTAATTCATTCTCTGGTTCTGATGCAGCAACCAGACCAGCACCGGCCTGATAATACAGCGAATGATCCTTGCTCAGGAAGGTTCGGATCATTATAGCATGATTAAAATTCCCCTGAAAATCCATAAAGCCTATTGCTCCCCCGTAATAACCCCGGTTCGTAGGTTCATAGGTTTCAATAAGTTGCATGGCCCTATGTTTAGGAGCCCCGCTTAATGTTCCTGCGGGAAAAGTGTCGGCTACTACTTTTAAGGTAGGGATGTCTTTTTTCTTTTGTCCTGTTACTTTAGATACCAGGTGTATCACATGAGAGAAGTACTGAACCTCACGGTAGTTTTCCACTTTAACCATGTTTCCATTCCGGCTCAGATCATTCCTTGCCAGATCTACCAGCATTACATGTTCACTGTTTTCCTTGGCATCTTCAGAGAGTTGTTTGGCAAGAATAGCATCTTCTTCGTCATTACCGGTTCTTTTAAAGGTACCAGCTATAGGATGTATCTCTGCTTTGCCGTCTTTTACAATTAGTTGCGCTTCGGGCGAACTCCCGAAAATTTTAAAATCGCCATAGTCAAAATAGAACAGGTATGGAGAAGGATTAATAGATCGAAGGGCCCGGTAGACATTAAAATCATCGCCTTTGAAAGCCTGTGAAAATCTTCTGGAAAGTACAAGTTGAAAGACATCGCCTCTATGGCAATGTTCTTTCGCAAGCTTTACATGTTCCTTGTATTCCTGATCCTCTATATTGGTTGAAGGATCCCCTTGTTTTTTAAAGTTATAGGAAGCAAAATTTCTGGCATTCAACAGTTGTTCTATGTATTCAATATTGCTTTCCTGATCATAACAATGTGCAAAGATGTATGCCTCATTCTTAAAATGGTTAATGGCAATGATGTTTTGGTATACAGCGTAATAAACATCCGGAATTGGAATTGAATCTTGTTTTTTGCGAATTTCAATTTCTTCAAAATACCTAACGGCATCGTAGGCTATGTATCCAAATAACCCATTATTAATGAATTTGAAATCTTTCTGAGTCACTTCAAATTTTTGGGCAAAGTCGTGAATTACCGCAGCCACGTCTGTGGTTTTGGTAATTGGCAGTTCAATTTTTTCTCCGTCTGGGAATTGCTCGACGATCTGTTCATTTTCAATGGTGATGGAGGCAATAGGATTGCAGCAGATATAGGAAAAGGTATTGTCATTAGCCCTGTAATCACTACTCTCCAAAAGTATACTATTGGGAAATTTATCCCTGATCTTCAGATACACACTCACCGGAGTGATGGTATCTGCAAGGATCTTCTTATAATGGGTCTTTAATTTGTAACGCATCTAATTGGAACTTTTTGATTTACTTAGAAACTAGCCGGGGCTATTTAAAGCAAAAAGGCTTGTCGTGATAGACAAGCCTTTTCGTACAGTAGTACTTCAATGTGCTTAGCTCACGACATAGGACGTAAGGTAATCCACCACCAAGTATTTACTGTAATTGTTTTCATTAGTTCAAATATAGAAAGGAATTTTATATATACAAATCAATTTATCGGATTCTTAAATTACAGCATGAATATTCCAATATCATCGAATTACAAATAATTTAAGTTTTAATATTTCAGCTCCATACGTTCAGATCTGTAAAGAATATCTGTTTGTCCCCAGGAACTTGTTTTATTCCCATTTGCACTTTTAAAATATAAGGTTGCCTCAAAGACCTCATCGCCTGTCTTGTAATCTACTTCAACTATTTTTCCTAATAAATTTGTGCCTTTGTTAATGTACCCAGAGGTGGCCAACACATTATTTGTAGTGGGTAGATAGTCAACATCGCTCACAATAGTGGAGAAGAATTCTTGCCCTCGTTCTTTACCGTATTGCCATACCTGTGTTACTGTTTTCTCTTTTTCGTCTATATGATATTCTACAGCGCGTGAAAACTGAACTGTATTTTCAAAATTTCGATAGGTACCATTGTCAAAAGCCAATAGATTTCCATTTGGCATAAGAATGGGAGCATGTGTTCCCCAGGAATAGTCAAATGAATCGGCACTTTCTACGCCTTGTTGTATTGCGTTGGAATACGGTTTTCCAATAGAATCGACCGCAGTTAAAACAAACGGCGCTGTTTCAAATCCGTCACCATTTCTTCCGGCTTTACCCCAACTCTTATTAGGAGCTAAAATCCATTGTAGCGTATTGTTCCACGAGATTTTAACCAGCCCCTGGTTTTTCCCGGAAACTATGATCGTATTATCTTTTTCGTCATACGCCAAGCCATTCATATGCAGCCAGTCGCCACGTCTAAAAAAATTAAGGTCATTCCTGCTTACATCTAATAGCTTGGCAACATCCCATTCTCTGACGATTTTAGAGTTTTTCCGGTCGAACAGAATAATAAAATCGCTGTCTGAAACTTCAAACTGACTTTCTACCGTTATGAAATTATTTTTTTTCCCAACGCAAATAAGAAGATTACCATCGGGTAATTCAACCACGTCATGGTGCATTCCATAATTTGGATTAATGTTGGTCTTTTTTAGGGGTTTTCCAAGCATATCAAATTCATAGATAACATTTCTGCTTACCATTAATAGTGTTCCGTCTTTTAGTCTTTGGAATGGACTTACCATTTCCCCTGCAGAGCTTAGATCCAGATACCAACGTACCTTGCCCTGGTCGTCAAAAATAAAGGGTCCGGAATTAAAGGATCCTTTATTCGCAAAATGAATATCGCAGGCATGCATTCCCGGTTCCATTTTACTTCTATCCAGTTTATTGATCTCAATATTTGGAAAATAGGAGGGAAGGGGTTTTGTGATGATTTCTATGGTATCTTTTATTTGACCACCTTCATAATCTAAGGTAACTACCACCTTATTTATGGCATTAGGATATAAGCCAACTACGGGTATTTCCAAATTTGTGGCATTGTTTTCAAAAGCTTGTTCCAGGGGAATACCTCCCAAAACGTTCACCTTGGCAGTAACAGGTTTTTCAGCTTCAATGTTTAAATTGGCTGTAAGTGGTGATATATCATAAGGGTTCAGAGTTGTATCTATTGAATATTGGAAACCTGTATTACAACTGCTAAGTACAAATACGCTTAAAAACAGAGAACAAATAAAGTGTAAGGATGCTTTGGAAGACATTTTAATTTTTTTTAAAAATAATGGTTTACACCAAACTTCTCTAATATAAATGCGGAGGAACAAAAAAAAATCCTGAATAGGTTTAACTATTCAGGATTTAAAATAAATTAAAATCTTCTAGAATTGCAGGTCAACAACCAGATCAAATTCGTCATAAATGGTTTTGTCTCCCAGGTTATCAAAGAAACTTCCAGACCCATAACGCACGCTATAGTTCGCTCTATCTACTTTTACAGAGGCAGTTGCTTTACTTCCGTAGATGGAAACATCGAAAGTGATCGGTTTTGTTATCCCTTTGATAGTTAAGTCTCCAGTTACTTCGTATGAGTTCTTTCCGGTCGACTTAACATCTGTGAATACAAGGGTAGAGGTTTGATGACTTTCCACACCAAAGAAATCATCAGATTTTAGGTGCCCTTCCAATTTGGCTTTAGATTTTCCTTCAAGGTCCGTTGAGATAAGACTGGTCATATCAACTGCAAAATTTCCACCTACAAGTGTATCCCCATCAAACATAAGGGCTCCTTCAGTAAGTTGCACCAATCCAGTATGAGAGCCTGTTACTTTATAGGCTTTCCACATTACAGTACTTTCCTCTGTTTTCACTTCTTTTTTTATAGGCTCAGTGGTGGTGGCTGAGGCCGATGCTCCAAATACGATGGCCAGTGCCAAACTCAATACATTTCTTTTCATAATAATAATGTTACTTTATTTTAATAATTGTTTTAAAAATGGGATTGTTCAAAATTTATTTAAGAGGGTATTTAATTCAAGTAATTCCTTTTCTGTAAGTTGTTCAACCAGTACAGCTTCCGTGTTATGCATAACGACATCCATATCTTTTAGGATGTCTAGTCCTTTGTTGGTAATAGTGATCTCGATCTTTCTCCGATTCTCTTCACAGATTGATCGCTCTACAAACCCTTTGATCAGCAATTTATCCACCAGCCTGGTAGTATTGCTCATTTTGGTAACCATACGCTCATTGAGCGTAGTGAGGTTCGCCGGAGTACTTCCCTGACCTCTAAGTATTCTAAGGACATTAAATTGTTGTAAAGACACCCCATAGGGTTTTAAAGCAGCACTTATGGTCTCATTCACTTTGTTGTTTACCAACATTAAATGGATCAATGTTCTGCTTTTCAGCGGAATTTTCTTTGTTGTTCTTATAATTTCCTCTACGTTCATGTAACTACAACAATTGTATATACAAATATAGTATTATTTTGTTTACTTGTTCTGGGTAATACGCTAAAAATGTGTTAATATTTTTGTTTACTGCATAAATGCCTATGGTATAAAAAGGGAATCGCATCATAGTAGATTATTGAGAAGTATTTTTATTTTTGTATCCAAATAAATGACTATGGCAGATCTATCACCGGAAGAGTGGGCAATTCAGATAATGGAAGATGCCAATTGTGTTATCCTGGATGTCAGAACCCCGGAAGAAGTAGAAGATGGTGTTATTGGTGATGCTCTACACCACGATATTTATAATCCTCAGGCCTTTATGCAGGCACTGCAGGGGTTAGATAAGTCGAAAAATTATTATGTCTATTGCCGATCTGGTAATAGAAGCGGTCAGGCTTGCGCAATTTTGAACAGCCTGGGGTTTGCCAATGCCTATAATCTTAAAGGCGGTATCCTTGAATGGAAGGGAGACCTTTCCTGAATCCTAAAATCGTATTCCTGATTCTCGCTTGCAGCGGGAATTTTTATTTTGGAGGATGCGTGAAGCGGTATTACATTTTATTTGGCAAGGGCAAAAGTTTCCTCTCAGGGATGCAGTATGTACACTTGGGCATCCTATCAAAGTAATAAATTCAGGACAGCCTAATAGCTTGTCTGGGCCAGATTTTCTTTATGCGAAAATATATATAGATGATCAGGTATGGGTGGGCCATGTGGAGCTACATGTAAAGGCATCTGATTGGTATATTCACCAGCATCATAAAGATACTGCCTATGATAATGTAATCCTGCATGTAGTGTGGGAAGCAGATGCCAAAATTAACCGCAAAGATGGAACTTCCATCCCTACCATGGCCCTTAGTCAGTTTATCTCACAAGATGAATTAGATAAATTTCAACATGTTTTTTATACCAAAAAGGACAAGGCGCTTAATTGTGAAGGTTCTATTGGTAGCATACCCCAGGAAATCCTTAACTCATGGAAAGATCATTTATTTCAAAATCGGCTAAGACAAAAAGCCCGGCTCATAAATAAATGGCTGCAACAGACTGCACAAGATTGGGAACAGGTCTTTTTTATGATACTTTTAAAGAGTTTTGGCCTTAATAATAATGGTGCTGCTTTTCTAAGTCTGGGAGAGGCCATACCTTTTAAGGTAGTTAGAAAGAATGCTGCAGATCCCTTTCTATTGGAGAGTATCTTATTTGGCATGGCCGGCATGTTAAATAAGGTAGATGTCTCGGATCCATATTACCATGAACTCAGGGAAGCATTTAATTTTCTAAAAGTTAAATACAATTTACAGGATGGGGGGTGCCATAAACCAGAATTCTATTCCTTAAGGCCTTATAATTTCCCTACCATTCGTCTATCTCAGATAGCGAACCTTTATCACAGATATCCCGCCTTATTGGCCCTTGTCACTAAAACTAACTCCCTGGATTCTCTTCGATCTTTGCTTCAGGCACAGGCCGGCCCATATTGGGACAACCACTTCGTCTTTGGTAAAACTACGTCCCCATCTCCAAAAAAGATGAGCAGGCAATTTACAGACCTTATAATTCTGAATTCAGTTATACCAGTAAGACTTTCATACAAACTTCATACAGGAAGATCAGAAATAAATAGACTTACCTCCTGGGCAAAAGAGATAAAAGCGGAGAACAATAAAGTTACACGACTATTTCGGACATATGGGGTGGCAGCTTTAAATGCGTATGATAGTCAGGCTCTTCTTGAATCATATCAGCGGTATTGTACAAAAAATAAGTGCCTTCAATGTGATATTGGTAAGTATTTATTGTATGGAAAATAGTAATTTTAGGGCATGAACGTCTTTTATCAACTTTTGTATTTCTTTCAAAAGCGAGGATTTGAAGTATCGCGCAGAATTGCAGAACGATTGGGCATCAGGGCCAGAGTTGTGCGTACCACCTTTATTTATCTAACATTTGTAACGTTGGGTTTTGGATTTGCTCTGTATCTCTTTTTAGCTTTTTGGTTAAGGATCAAAGATCTGGTTTACACTAAACGAACATCTGTTTTTGACCTATAATTATGATTAGAATTTTTCGTTCCAGGATCTATTTAGCCATAACCCTTATGTCGACCGTCGTGCTGATAGGTGTAATTGGGTTTCGTTTTATTTCAAACTACAGTTGGCTAGATGCATTCTATATGACCATCATTACGTTGGCTACCGTAGGGTTTGGAGAGGTACGCCCACTAGATGCCAATGCCAAGATATTCACGGCCTTACTTATAATCTGTAGTGTAATTATATTTTCGTATGCAATATCAGTGATCACAGAATACATTCTCAGTAAAAATTCCTTACAACTCTTAAAAAAGAAAAAAGTGAAAAATCAGATCAATAATTTATCCAATCATGTCATCGTATGTGGTTATGGTCGCAACGGTATGCAGGCAGCTGAACGGCTTACCGCGTATAAACGTCCGTTTATTGTCATTGAAAGAGACAAAGAGATCATCGAAAAATATGAGGATGAGGTGTTATTTGTAGAAGGTGATGCCAATGAAGATAATGTTTTATTGGAGGCGGGTGTAGATCGTGCCAGCTATTTGATAGCGGCCTTACCAGATGACGCAGATAATTTGTTTGTTGTTTTATCCGCCAGGCAATTGAACGAGTCACTTTTCATCATTTCCAGAGCATCTAAAATTACTTCTCAGAAAAAGCTTTTATTAGGAGGAGCCAATAAGGTGATCATGCCAGATAAGATTGGGGGAGACCATATGGCATCGCTAGTAGTGATTCCAGACCTTATTACCTTTATGGATAAATTATCTATGGAAGGAGAACATACTACTAATCTTGAGGAAGTAGCGATAGAAGACTTCTCTGATCAGGTTGAGTGCAACTCCCTAAGAGACCTTGATTTACGCAGGAAAACCGGGTGTACTATCATTGGATATATAGCTCCTGATGGTAATTATATCATCAATCCGGAAGCTGACCTACCACTTAAACCAAAAAGTAAGGTCATTGTATTAGGGAGGCCGGAACAGATCCGAAAATTGAATGAAATGTTCCATATTAGAGCATGACATTTGGGAAAGAATATTTGATTGGGTTGATATTTTTTAGGATATTGCCCGCAATGACAACCTTCCAACTCTAATTTAACTCCAACCTTAAACATGAAGATATTCATTTACTGCATCTCATTTCTATTCAGTATTTCCTTGTGTTCGCAAGGTTTTGAAGTCAAAGGCAAAACGATTAATCCCTCAGATAATATTAATGACGGGGTGATACAGTTAAAGGTTGAAGGAGGCACGCCTCCGTATATCTTTAAATGGAGCAATCAACAAACTCCGCTTAGTTCGCCCACAGCAAGTGGGTTGGTAGAAGGCATACCCTATACAGTAACAGTTACCGATGCTTCCGGGCAATCAGTAACTCAGGAATACAAAATAGATACCCAATCTATCACCGAAATATTCAATGGCAATATGACGCCTGCAGTGAGTGCCCTCGGCAGTGTACTTTTTTGGGATCCTTTTGAAGCAACCGGTATATACGATCCTGTGGTCTATGCGGATGAAAAGCGAATAGCGACTCCGGGATGGTCTGCTACCATTGAAGATCGTTTTGTATTAAAGCAATGGTTGGTAGATGAAGGAGCTGAAGTGGTCAAAGGCGAGAAGATTGCTCTTGTATCCAGCAAAGATGGTTCAGTAGATACAGTACTGTCTACAGCCAATGGTAAAATAAAATACCTGGTAGATGCAGGAAAGGTTATTTATAATTCTGAGAATAAAGAACATGTCATTCAGCAAGGAGCCCATTATTTGGCTGAAATTCAATACGCCGCGCCCGTAATCATTCGTCACCCCAATGGGGACCCTATCACCAAGAATATTCCATTCATTGTGATATGGCTGGTCCTTGGAGCTACTTTTTTTACACTACGGATGGGCTTTATAAATATCCGTGGTTTCAGACATTCATTAGATCTTGCAAGAGGGAAATATGACGATCCTAGATGCACCTGGGCAGGTAACGCATTTTCAGGCGTTGGCAACTGCTGTATCTGGTACGGTAGGTCTTGGAAATATTGCAGGCGTAGCGGTGGCTGTTTCCTTAGGTGGTGCAGGTGCTACTTTCTGGATGATCGTTTGTGGATTATTGGGGATGTCGTCCAAATTTGTAGAATGTACACTGGGGGTAAAATACAGAGATATACTGCCAGACGGCCGCGTTTTTGGTGGACCCATGAATTATTTGAGATATGGTCTTGAAAAAAGAAATTTAAAAGGATTTGGTAAGGTTTTGGCCGGAGTATTTGCCGTACTTGCCGTAGGCGCGTCTTTTGGGGGAGGAAATATGTTCCAGGCCAATCAATCTTTTGAGCAACTGGCAGGGCAATTCACCATGCTGGAAGGGAATGGATTCTGGTTCGGGATCATTACAGCTATCTTGGTTGGCGTAGTGATAATTGGAGGTATTCAAAGCATTGCCAAAGTTACAGGGCGCGTAGTTCCAATAATGGCCTCCATTTATATTCTAGCTGCCTTGACCGTTATTATTATGAATATTGAGAATATTGGACCTGCCTTTTCAGCTATTTATAATGGCGCATTTAGTCCTAGTGCCCTCAAAGGAGGTATCATTGGGGTGCTGGTGGTTGGTTTTCAACGGGCAGCATTTTCAAATGAAGCCGGAGTTGGTTCGGCGGCCATTGCACACAGTACGGCAAAGACCAATAATCCGCCTTCGGAAGGTTTTGTTGCTTTGCTCGAGCCTTTTATAGATACCGTAGTAGTATGTACCTTAACGGCCCTGGTTCTAATTTTTACAGGAATGCATGAGGTTGAAGGTATGGCAGGGGCACAACTTACCTCCGATGCTTTTGGGAGTGAAATTTCCTGGTTTCCTTATGTTTTGGGGATCGCAGTCTTCCTTTTCGCCTTTTCTACAATGATCTCATGGTCTTATTATGGTATGAGGGCCTGGACCTACCTTTTCGGGAAGAGCAAACGTGCTGAGATGATCTACAAACTTTTATTCCTTGTGTTTGTGGTCATTGGCGCTTCTGTAAGCTTAGGAGCTGTACTCGACTTTTCAGATATGATGATCCTTGCCATGTCATTTCCAAATATTATAGGACTCTATATTATGTCTGGAGAAGTTAGAGGGGATCTGAAAACCTATTGGAAAAAATTAAAAGCCAATCAACTTTATAAAAAACAAGAAGCATGAAGATAAAACCACTTGCATTAATGGCCTTTCTGTTGCCATTGTTCAGTTTTTCACAAGAAACAGCGGAGATGGGATTAGATGAGAGAATTAATGCATGGTTTGAGCCTATTACCGCAGTTTGGGAAGGTATTGTCTTTTGGCAGGTGCCAGGTACGGGAATCCCGTTGGTAGTGATCATTTTGGTGCTCGGTGCAGTGTTTTTTACATTGTATTTCGGGTTTGTAAATATTCGAAGGTTTCCACTGGCAATCAATGTGGTTCGAGGGAAATATGATGAGGTAGAATCACCGGAAGGTCATGGTGTGGAGAAAGCGGAAGTAAACATTGTTGACGGTGACCTCCCAGATACTATTCGCGATGAAAGCAAACACGGTGAAGTAAGTCATTTTCAGGCCTTGGCAACCGCAGTATCCGGAACCGTAGGCTTGGGAAATATTGCAGGTGTTGCACTGGCAATTGCAATTGGAGGACCCGGTGCCACCTTTTGGATGATCGTCTGCGGCTTATTGAGTATGAGCACAAAATTTGTGGAATGTACCCTGGGAGTAAAATACAGGGATGTGGATGAGAACGGTACCGTATATGGGGGTCCTATGTATTATTTATCCAGAGGACTAAAAGAACGGGGCTTTGCCGGTTTAGGGAAGGTGCTTGCAGTGGTCTTCTCTATCTTATGTGTTGGCGCTTCCTTTGGAGGAGGAAATGCAGTTCAATCTAATCAGGCAGCAGAACAACTAGCGGCTATGATGGGCTTGCAAGGAGGATCTACCGGCTTTTTTATTGGGGTGATCCTTGCAATTATTGTAGGGATAGTGATCATTGGTGGAATAAAAAGAATTGCATCGGTAACGGAGAAGATAGTACCCTTTATGGCAGTTATCTACGCCCTTGCATGTTTAGCAGTGATCTTCGCCAATTTTTCTTATATAGATGATGCCTTTGTACTGATTTTTAAAGGAGCCTTTACTCCAGAAGCAGGATTGGGCGGACTCTTTGGTGTATTGATCGTAGGGTTTAGGCGTGCTGTATTTTCTAATGAGGCAGGTGCCGGTTCTGCAGCTATTGCACATTCGGCTGTTAAAACAAAATATCCTGCGAGTGAGGGGATCGTTGCCCTTCTAGAACCGTTTATTGATACTGTAGTGATATGTACTATGACAGCCTTGGTCATTATATTTTATAATAGTGGAGGTGTATTTGAATACGGTGGGGATGGTGCAGGTAATGTAATTGTTGATGGAGCGTCTATGGGCGGTGTAACACTTACTTCCCGGGCTTTTGAATCAGTACTACCCTGGTTTCCTTATGTTCTTACACTGGCCGTCGTTCTTTTTGCGGTGTCTACTATGATCTCCTGGTCGTACTACGGACTTCAATCCTGGAAATATTTGTTTGGCCGCAGTAAAACTGCAGATATAACGTATAAATTGCTCTTTGTAATATTCGTGGTGATTGGGGCATCAGCATCTATGGGCGCTGTATTTGCCTTTTCAGATGCCATGATCCTGGCTCTGGTATTCCCCAATATGCTCGGGCTATTATTTTTATTCCCGAAAGTTCGGGAAGAGATGGCCAAGTATATGGATGCTATAAAGGCCTTGAAAAAATAACTAATGGAATAAAATGAGATCCCACCTCCGGTTTACAAAGCAGGAAAAACGTGGGATCTTTTTTTTACTGCTTCTTATAGCCGGGCTACAATCTGGGTACTACTATTTTACAGCCCAAAGTATCCGAAACCATTCTACTCATATCTCAGTTGACAGCATAGCAATACACTATATTGATAGTGTAAAAGAGTTGCAGCTCATAAAGAAGGAACTTGCTCTCCGAGTATTTAACCCTAATTTCATTAATGACTATAAAGGATATCAACTAGGCTTGTCACCAGATGAGCTAGACCTCCTGTATGCTTTTCGTGAAAAGGACAACTACGTGAATTCGGCTGATGAGTTTCAAGAGGTCACCGGGGTTTCAGATTCGCTTTTATTTCAAATATGCCCTTATTTCAAATTCCCTCAGTTTGCTAGCAGACCGGCTATACGAAAAGTAGCACATACTCCAAATGAAGTACTGACAGACCTTAATATGGCAACCGAGGAATCGCTGCAACGAATTTCGGGAATA
>CAWCNT010000003.1:0-3840 GCA_963796935.1 uncultured Flavobacteriaceae bacterium | reverse complement strand
TGGAGCCGGGGAGATTCGAACTCCCGTCCAAACAAGCAATACCACTGCCTTCTACATGCTTAGTTCTTGTTTGATTTTCGTTGTGTACCTGACCAAAAACCGCCTAGTACACACTTAGCTTCCTTATATTTTAACCCTTAATGAAGCTAAAAGGGCTTTATGTTGATTTTTATGGTGCCCCATAACAGATCGCCATCAACAAGGGCTATCCCGGGACATCTCGCTTCTCTGCCTAGCAGAGACGAGGCTAAATCCTACTATAATTCGGATTAAGCGGCAAGAGCGTAATTAGATTCGCCATTTAAAAAGTGTGAAATATGAGATTTACGAGCTGTATCCCAGCGCTCGACATGCTTACAATGCCATTGGTCTCGCTGTCAAAACCAGTCGGCCCCAAAATGTTAAAGAACGTTGTTTTCTAAAAAGGATTGCGAAGTTAGCAAAAAGTTTGCGCACCGCATGAAATCCATGTAATTTTGAGCAAAATCCATACCAAAGAAAATGACCCACTTCGGAATCATAAGAGAACGCAAGAATCCCCCGGATAAGCGGGTAGTACTATCCCCCCAAGCCTGTCAAAAAGTCCTGAATACATTTCCTGAGGCCAGAATTACTGTTGAGCCTTCCCCTCTCCGTGTGTTTAGTGATGAGGAATACCGGGAAGCCGGACTTTCCGTTGCTTCTTCCATGGAAACTTGTGATGTACTAATTGGCGTTAAAGAGGTCCCAATTGAATCATTGATACCTAACAAGCAATACTTTTTTTTCTCCCATACTATCAAAAAACAACCTTATAACAGAGAATTACTAAAAGCGATACTCTCCAGAAATATTGAATTATATGACCATGAGGTTATTACAAATGCCAAAGGAATTAGATTAGTAGCTTTTGGTCGCTATGCAGGGATCGTAGGTGCGTATAATGGACTAAGGACCTATGGTTTAAAGTCCGAAAAATTCAATATCCCCAAGGCAGAAGATCTGAAGGATAAGAAAGACCTGATCCGGGAATTGCTCACAGTTTCTTTACCACCCATAAAAATACTCTTGACCGGAAAAGGTAGGGTTGGGAACGGTGCCAAGGAGATCCTGGATGGGATGAAGCTACTAGAAGTAGGTTGTTGAAGATTACCTAACCAAGACCTTCGATGTACCTGTCTACTGTCAAATTGATGTGCTGGAGTACAACAAACGAAACGATAGACAAATACTGCCAATGCAGGACTTTTTTGACCATCCCGAGGCCTATGAATCAGACTTTATGCGATTCGCGAAAGTGAGTGATCTTTATATTGCCGGGCACTTTTACGGGGATGGGGCACCTTTCTTATACACCCGGGAAGATGTGAAACACCCTGAATTTAAAATACAGGTAGTTGCAGATGTTAGCTGCGATATAGACGGGCCGGTTGCTACCACCCTTCGTGCGTCTACCATTGCTGATCCTATCTATGGGTATAACCCAACTACTGAGGAGGAAGTGCCTTTTATGAATAAGGGAGCCATTGCAGTGATGGCAGTAGATAATCTTCCTGCAGAACTCCCCAGGGATGCCAGTGAAGGCTTTGGAGATACTTTTGTAGAAAGCGTAATCCCTGCCTTTTTTGACAATGATAAGGAAGGCATTTTGGAAAGGGCACGAATGACCCAGAAAGGAAGACTTACTGCGCGTTATTCCTATTTACAAGACTATGTAGACGGGAAAGAGTAATATCTTAGTCAACAGTAATATCCCAGCTAATTACAGGATGTATCTTTGGAGCCGCATAGGCGCCCAATGCTTTTAGTTTTAAAACAATAGACGATACCTTTTCCAGGGTTTTTATTTTCAGTGTAAACACTTTATTTGCAGAGATCTCAAAAACAGGAGAGCTACTGTAAAAGGTATAGTCCATCCGGTTTTCAAAGAGCAGATCACTGCTTGAAATATTTTCTAATTCCACTTCCAGGATATCTGTATTAGGTATATAAGCAACCCTGTTAACTTTCAGACTTGCTTTGATCAAAGGGATTATAAATTGTGGTCTGCCAACTAAAAGACTATTGTAGACTGCTACGGTATTCCCTGCAAAAAGGGCTTCCCGTATGCTTTCCAGACTTTTTTCTTTGGCGAACACCAAAGTAATAGGCCGGTGAAATCCTTTTTCCAGGTATTGCCAGTCAATCAATCCATGAATATCACTGGTGCCCATAATGGTGAGGTTGTGCTCTAAGGCAAGAGCAAAAGATTCCTCGGCATAGTCATGTTCATTGATGACCTCTATGCCATGAAGTTCTCCATTCTTGATCCGTTCTAATTGAAATTCACTTAGGATAGGATTGCCAGACGGACTCTGTCTGTACCAGGCCGGGTGGTTCCAGAAAACAAAGGCATTCTGCTTTTTAGCTTCAGAAAAGGGCGTCTCAGGATCTTCCGCTAACAGTATATTGGCATCTGAAGTAAACAAGGCATTACTATGCCCAATAGGTTCATCGCGTGTAATTTCTGAGCCGGGAATGATCAACAAACCGTGATCCTTGGCTTCTAACCTGGCCAATTGATATGATCGGTTACGATCAGGATGAGGAATGTCTGCAATATGAGGCTGGTATTCCAAATGTTCTGTTAGTGAAATTGCATCCAGGTTTTCGCGTAAAGCTTCCATGACCCGTATGGAAGGCCATACCTCTCCATCTGAAAATACTGTATGCTGATGAAGGTCTGTCTTAAGGGTAATAAAACCTGGAATATCGGGATAATTCAATGCATGACCGGAGGCATGTTGATGGTCTTGAGACCAAATGCTGGCAGAAACACCTAGCGCTAGCATTAAACAAAATATGAAAGTTCTCATTGGTTTTTTTTTAAATGTAACAGATTTCGGTTTGTTTATAATCCTTTCCGATTAACTATTGAGCCCATTGTCCATAAAGCACATTCTTGCAAGCAATGGTTTGGGCGTTCTCAATTAATACCTGCTAATTGTTCAATTGATTAATGGTCTCTCTTAACCTGGTCAATTGAGTTAGAAGCAAATCTAATTTGTCCAGAGGCAGCATATTGGCCCCATCACTTTTTGCATTGGCAGGATCAAAATGGGTTTCCATAAAGAGTCCGTCTACTCCGGCCGCAATTCCTGCCCTGGCCATAGTGCTTATTAAGGCCGGTCTTCCCCCGGTTACCCCGGAGGCCTGGTTAGGTTGCTGCAGGGAATGAGTCACATCCAGGACAACAGGAGCGTATTGTTTCATAGTTGGTACCCCTCTGAAATCAACGATCATATCCTGATATCCGAACATAGTGCCCCGATCAGTAATGATAACCTGATCATTACCAGAATCCGTAACCTTGGCCACTGCGTGTTTCATGCTTTCCGGACTCATGAATTGTCCTTTTTTAAGATTTATGGTCTTCCCGGTTTCAGCGGCCGCGATCACAAGATCTGTCTGCCGTACCAAAAAGGCCGGGATCTGCAATACATCTACGTATTCTGCAGCCATCTTGGCATCGGAGATCTCATGAATATCTGTGACCGTGGGCACTTTAAAGGTTTCAGAAACTTTACGCAGGATCTTTAAGGCTTTCTCATCGCCAATCCCGGTAAAAGAATCGACCCTACTTCTGTTGGCCTTCTTAAAACTTCCCTTAAATACATAAGGGATCTTTAAGCGATCTGTAACTTCCATTATATGCTCTGCGATCCGCAGGGCCATGTCTTCACCTTCTATAGCGCACGGACCTGATAACAAAAAGAACTGATTACTATCCGTATTTTTTAATTGGGGAATTTTAGTGAGATCCATGCATACTATTTTAGGTAAAGGTAGGAATTTGAACAGACATATTTTTATGCTGTGATA
>CAWCNT010000002.1:0-56445 GCA_963796935.1 uncultured Flavobacteriaceae bacterium | reverse complement strand
AATGGATGGAAGTTCAGTTTCAGGATATATTTGGATTGGCATACAACATTTTGTTTGCCTTATTGATCATCATATTTACCTATTTCTATACGGCGATCACCGTGCCAACTAATAAAATGGCCGATGATCTTAAAAGAAGTGGTGGATTTATACCGGGGATACGCCCAGGAAAAGAAACCGGTAATTTCCTAGATAAGATAATGTCATTGATCACTTTACCGGGATCTGTATTTTTAGCCATGTTGGCTGTACTACCGGCAATTGTTGTAAAGTTAATGGACATACAGGCAGGATGGGCATTGTTTTACGGAGGTACTTCATTGTTAATTATGGTGGGGGTTGCAATTGATACGGTTCAACAAGTGAACGCATATCTCTTGAACAGACACTATGACGGATTGATGAAAACTGGAAAAAATAGAAAAGTAGCATAGAATTATGGCCAAGCAAGCAGCTATTGAGCAAGACGGAACCATTGTTGAAGCATTGTCCAATGCGATGTTTAGAGTTGAGCTTGAAAACGGTCACGTGGTAACTGCTCATATATCCGGAAAAATGAGGATGCATTATATAAAAATCTTACCCGGGGATAAAGTAAAACTGGAGATGTGACCATACGATTTAACCAAAGGAAGAATTACATACAGATACAAATAAACCGAAATGAAAATAAGAGCATCAATAAAAAAGAGAAGTGCTGACTGCAAAATAGTCCGCAGAAAAGGCACATTGTACGTAATTAATAAGAAGAATCCTAGATTCAAACAAAGACAAGGGTAATTATGGCAAGAATTGCAGGTGTAGATATCCCAAAACAAAAAAGAGGTGTTATTGCACTTACCTACATTTTTGGAATAGGTAAAAGCAGAGCACAGGAAATATTGGAGAAAGCCAAGGTAAGTGCAGGATACAAAGGTATCGGACTGGAATGACGATGAAATTGGTCGTATTCGTGATGCTGGTTACTTCTTATAAAATTGAAGGTGAACTTCGTTCAGAAAATCAGCTGAATATCAAGCGGCTTATGGATATTGGTTGTTACCGAGGCATCCGGCACAGATCCGGACTTCCATTGAGAGGACAACGAACCAAGAATAATTCCAGAACCAGAAAAGGAAAAAGAAAAACAGTTGCAAACAAGAAGAAAGCTACTAAATAATAAGGCATAGTATGGCAAAGACAGGTACCAAAGCAACGAAGAAAGCGTAAGGTAATTGTAGAATCGACCGGAGAAGCCCATATAACCGCTTCCTTTAACAATATCATAATCTTCCTTGACCAATAAAAAAGGAGATGTTATTTCATGGGCATCTGCCGGTAAAATGGGATTTAGAGGTTCCAAGAAAAATACTCCCTATGCTGCTCAGATAGCCTCGGAAGAGTGCTGCTAAAACCGCTCATGATGCAGGATTGAGAAAGGTGAAGGTTTATGTGAAAGGTCCTGGAAACGGACGTGAATCAGCTATCAGATCAATTGCACAATGCAGGTATAGAAGTTACTGAGATCATTGATGTAACCCCAATGCCACATAACGGTTGCAGACCACCCAAAAGAAGAAGAGTTTAATTAATAACATAATTATAAAAGGTTCATTCACAAAAGTGTAATTACGATTATCGAAGGATAAGCCTTAATTCATAATCACACTTTCCAAATTAAAAGAAGATGGCAAGATATACAGGACCTAAATCAAAGATCGCCCGTAAATTCGGAGAAGCAATATTTGGAGACGACAAGTCTTTTGAGAAAAAGAATTATCCTCCAGGACAACACGGAAATAACAGACGCCGTGGAAAAAAATCAGAGTATGCTATCCAGTTAATGGAAAAGCAGAAAGCAAAATACACCTATGGAATTTTGGAAAAGCAATTCCGAAATCTATTTGCTAAGGCCAACCGAAGCAAAGGAGTTACTGGGGAGGTATTACTGCAACTATGTGAAGCCCGTTTAGACAACGTGGTTTACAGAATGGGAATTTCTCCAATCCAGAAGTGGAGCAAGACAATTAGTATCACACAGACACATTACCGTTAATGGAGAATTAGTGAATATTCCTTCCTACTCTTTAAAACCAGGAGATGTGGTTGGTGTTAGGGAAAAATCAAAATCTCTACAAGCCATTGGCGATTCATTGGCTGCTAATAGTAGCGTATACGAGTGGATTACCTGGAATACTGATAAATTGGAAGGAACTTTTGTTTCTATTCCAGAAAGACTTCAGATACCAGAGAACATCAAAGAACAATTAATCGTTGAGTTATACTCTAAATAAACAACACATATTCGACTATGGCATTATTTAATTTTCAGAAACCCGATAAAGTTATAATGATCGATTCCTCAGATTTCGAAGGGAAGTTTGAATTTCGCCCTTTGGAACCTGGTTATGGATTAACTGTTGGGAACGCACTTAGAAGAGTTTTGCTTTCGTCTTTGGAGGGATTCGCGATTACTTCGGTGAGAATCGATAAAGTTGAACACGAATTTTCCGTTATTGAAGGAGTAGTAGAAGACGTTACGGAAATTATCCTCAACCTTAAGCAGGTTCGTTTTAAAAGACAGATTGAAGACGTTAACGAAGAAACTGTTTCAGTTTCCGTAAGTGGAAAAGATCAGCTTACCGCAGGAGATTTTCAAAAGTTTATCTCGGGATTCCAGGTGTTGAATCCGGAACTGGTGATCTGCAACATGGCTCCTAAGGTGAGCATCAATATGGAATTGATCATCGAAAAAGGACGAGGATATGTTCCGGCAGAAGAAAATAAGAAGTCTAATGCTCCAATAGGAACCATTGCAGTAGATTCTATCTTCACTCCGGTGAAAAACGTAAAATACAGCATTGAAAACTTTAGGGTAGAACAAAAGACCGATTATGAGAAATTGATTTTCGAGATCGTTTCAGATGGTTCAATTCACCCAAAAGATGCGCTCACAGAGGCTGCCAAAGTATTAATTCATCACTTTATGTTGTTCTCGGACGAACGCATCACCCTTGAGGCAGATGAGATCGCTCAAACCGAGACCTATGATGAAGAATCCCTTCATATGAGACAGTTGTTGAAAACCAAATTGGTTGATATGGACCTTTCCGTAAGAGCCTTAAACTGCTTAAAAGCAGCTGAGGTTGATACCTTAGGTGACTTGGTTTCTTTCAACAAGAACGACTTAATGAAATTCAGGAATTTTGGTAAGAAATCCTTGACAGAGTTGGAAGAACTTGTTATCAACAAGGGCTTGAACTTTGGAATGGACCTATCCAAATACAAACTAGATAAAGATTAATTTTAGCTTTTACCTGGGGCTTTTTAGATAGACCCGAAAAAAAGATCAGATAGCAAAGAACGATGAGACACGGTAAGAAAGTCAATCACTTAGGGAGAAAAACAGCGCATAGATCTGCTATGTTGGCTAATATGGCCTGTTCCTTAATTGAACACAAAAGAATCAATACGACAGTGGCCAAGGCCAAGGCCTTAAAACAATTCATTGAACCATTGATTACGAAATCAAAGGCAGAGAATAATGTGTCCCTTGAAAAAGGAACTCATAACAGACGAATCGTTTTTAGGAACCTTAGAGATAAATACGCAGTTTCAGAATTGTTTAGTACAGTTTCTGAAAAGATAGGTGACAGACCAGGAGGATATACCAGGATCATAAAACTGGGAAACCGTTTGGGAGATAACGCAGATATGGCCATGATAGAGTTAGTAGATTTCAACGAGATCTACAATGCTGGGAAGGCAAGAAAAAGAAAACTACGCGTAGAAGTCGTAGTGCTAAGAAATCTGAGACCACTAGCTGTTGCCACTGAGGAAACAAAGGAGGCAGAAGTTGAAACAGCCGAAAAGCAGAGGCTCCGGAAGCAAAGGCACCTAAAGCAGAGAAGCCTAAGAAAGAAGCTCCAAAGAAAGATGAGGGCGATGAGTCCAAAAGAAACGAAAACAGATGATTCAAAGGAATAGGATGTTTATAACGTATGAAAATTTGAAAAGGGTAGACCTAAAAGTCTATCCTTTTTTTATGTTTATTTGTGAAATCTAAAATATTTGCAGTTCAATGAAGTATCAGACCAAAAAGAAAGCTCTATTATTATTAGCAGACGGCACTATTTTTTATGGAAAGGCCGTAGGTAATACCGAAGGAACCGCCTTTGGTGAAGTTTGTTTTAATACTGGAATGACAGGGTATCAGGAAATTTTTACGGATCCTTCTTATTTCGGTCAGCTAATGGTAATGACAAATGCCCATATAGGGAATTACGGGGCGAATAATGAGGAAGTTGAATCAGATTCTGTAAAGATAGCAGGACTGATCTGTAAGAATTTCAGCTATGAATATTCACGACCTGATTGCCGATGGAAGTTTACAAGAATTTCTTGCAAATAAATAATACACTCGCAATCTCCGATGTAGATACCAGGGCACTGGTTAGCTATATAAGAGACCATGGTGCCATGAATGCAGTTATCTCTACCCGTGTAGACGCTATAGACGAATTAAAGAAGGAACTTGAAAAAGTACCTAGTATGGTAGGTCTTGAACTTTCTTCAAAGGTCTCTACAAAAGAACCTTATTATTTTGGCAAGGAAGATGCAACCTACCGCATTGCAGCACTAGATATTGGTATAAAAAAGAACATTCTTCGAAATCTGGCGGCCAGAGATGCCTATATTAAAGTATTTCCTTACGATAGCACCTTTGCAGAACTGAAAGCATGGAATCCTGATGGGTACTTTATTTCGAACGGTCCTGGCGATCCTGAACCCTTAAAAGAGGCGATACAAACTGCCAAAGAGATCATTGCACAAGACAAGCCCTTATTTGGGATCTGTCTGGGACATCAGGTCATTGCACTGGCCAATGGAGTATCTACCTATAAAATGTACAATGGCCACCGAGGTATTAATCATCCGGTGATCAATTTAGAAACAGGAAAGGGTGAGATCACATCTCAAAATCACGGTTTTGCGATCAACAGGGAACAAACGGAGGCACATCCGGAATTGATCATTACCCATTTGCATCTTAATGATCAGACAGTGGCCGGAATACGCATGAAGAACAAAAATGTTTTTTCTGTTCAATACCATCCTGAGGCAAGCCCCGGTCCCCATGATGCGGCTTATCTTTTCGATCAATATTTTGAATTGATCAGGGAACACAGTAAGAAAGATATTTTGGTATAAAAGCACTCGAAAAATTAAGGCAATATCTTAGGAAAGAGGTTTAATTCCACGAGGCCTTTTGTATCTTTGAAATAATAAAAATCAACCATAAAAAGCAAGTAAATATGAGTATCATACTGGATGTACATGCCCGTCAAATATTTGACTCAAGAGGAAATCCTACCGTAGAGGTAGATGTTGTTACACAAAATGGTGTTTTAGGACAGGGCTGCGGTTCCTTCCGGTGCTTCTACCGGTGAACACGAAGCTGTAGAATTGCGAGATGGAGGAAAGGCATTTATGGGCAAAGGCGTAATGAAAGCCGTAAAGAATGTGAATACAACTATTGCCGAAAAGATACGAGGTATGATGGTTTTTGACCAAAACCTGATAGATCAAACTATGATCGACCTTGATGGGACCCCTAATAAGTCGAAATTAGGAGCCAATGCAATTTTAGGGGTGTCACTGGCGGTTGCTAAGGCAGCAGCAAATGAAATGGGCATGTCTCTGTATCGCTATATAGGCGGAGTTAGTGCTAATACCTTGCCTGTTCCTATGATGAATATCATTAATGGTGGGTCGCATTCAGATGCACCTATTGCCTTTCAGGAGTTTATGGTTATGCCGGTAAAGGCCAAGAATTTTTCTCATGCCATACAGATGGGTACTGAGATTTTTCACAACCTTAAAAAAGTATTGCACGATAGAGGACTAAGTACAGCCGTAGGTGATGAAGGTGGATTTGCGCCTACACTAGACGGAACTGAAGATGCTTTGGATACAATTGCCAAAGCAGTGAAAAAAGCGGGATATACGCTTGGAGATGATGTTATGGTGGCATTAGACTGTGCTGCAGCCGAATTCTATGTAAATGGAAAATACGATTATACGAAGTTTGAAGGCAAGAAAGGCGCCATCAGAACCTCGGAAGAACAAGCTAAATACCTGGCTTCTCTTTGTAAGAAATACCCAATTATATCTATTGAGGATGGGATGGATGAAAACGATTGGAAAGGCTGGAAAATATTATCAGATCTGGTTGGTGATAAAGTTCAGTTAGTTGGGGACGATCTTTTTGTGACCAATGTAACCAGACTTTCAAAAGGGATCAAAGAAGGGATTGCTAATTCTATACTAATTAAAGTAAACCAAATTGGTACCTTAACAGAGACTATTGCAGCTGTGAATATGGCCAAGAATGCCGGTTATACCAGTGTAATGTCTCACAGATCGGGAGAAACTGAAGATAATACCATTGCGGATCTGGCTGTTGCCTTAAATACAGGACAGATTAAAACAGGTTCGGCTTCACGCTCAGACCGTATGGCAAAATACAATCAGTTATTGCGCATTGAGGAAGAATTGGGATCTGTAGCTTATTATCCCGGAGTTAATGCCTTTAAAGTAGGCCAATAAAAGAATAAACAATATCTAAAGGCCTTTCGTATTTCGAGAGGTCTTTTTTGATTCTTGATATGCCAAAGAGTACTTTGAAAGTCTAGATAGTATTCAAAAATAGAGGCCTCATATTTATGATGAGACGCCTGTTGTAATTTTCCTATAAAACTGGAGATAAACAGCTTTGCAAAATTGTGAAGGACGCACCTTTTTCTTACCTTTAACATACTTTCAAAATAACACCAAAATCATATCCATGAAAGATAAAGCTATACTCGAATACGAAGGCAAAAAATACGAATTTCCGGTAGTTGAAGGAACCGAGAATGAACTTGCAATTGACATTAAAAAACTACGGTCTTCCACGGGTATGATCACCCTCGATCCGGGATACAAGAACACAGGTTCTTGTGAAAGTGCTATTACGTATCTGGATGGGGAAAAAGGTATTTTGAGGTACAGAGGCTATAATATTGAAGAGTTGGCAGAAAAAGCCGATTTTCTAGAGGTGGCCTATCTTCTCATCTTTGGTGAATTACCAAATAAAGAGGAGTTACATCAGTTCCATGAAGATATAAAACATGAATCGCACATAGATGAGGAAATGAAAAAGATCTTGGATGCCTTTCCAAAGTCGGCCCATCCCAATGGGTGTTCTTTCTTCCTTAACAAGTGCTTTGATCGCTTTTAATCCTACCTCAGTAAATATTTCTTCTGAGAAAGAGATGTACTATGCTATTATTCGTATCATGGCAAAATTTCCGGTCTTGGTAGCCTGGACCATGAGAAAGCAAAAAGGACTACCCTTAGATTACGGAGATGATACACTGGGCTATGTGGAAAATCTTCACAAAATGATGTTTAAAAGGCCCAATAAGGAGTATGTCAAAAACAAGGTTGTGATTGATGCGCTAGATCAATTACTCATTCTGCACGCAGATCACGAACAAAACTGTTCTACATCTACTGTTCGAATTACAGGTTCTTCACACGCAGGTTTATTTGTATCACTATCCGCAGGGATATCTGCACTTTGGGGTCCACTTCACGGAGGAGCAAACCAGGCAGTATTGGAAATGCTGGAGGCTATTGAAAAAGATGGAGGCGATACTCAAAAATATATGAACAAGGCCAAGGACAAAAATGATCCATTCAGGTTGATGGGCTTTGGACACAGGGTGTACAAAAATTTCGATCCACGTGCCAAGATCATTAAACGCGCAGCAGATGAAGTGCTTAGCGATCTGGGTATTGAAGATCCAATTTTGAATATTGCCAAAGGTCTGGAAAAAGTAGCCTTGGAAGATCCTTACTTTGTAGAACGCAAATTATATCCTAATGTAGATTTTTACTCTGGGATCATTTACAGGGCCTTAGGTATTCCAACAGAAATGTTTACCGTAATGTTCGCTATGGGAAGATTACCCGGATGGATTGCCCAATGGCGCGAAATGCGTTTACGTGGCGAACCAATAGGGCGACCAAGACAAGTGTATGTAGGAGAAAATCAACGTCCGTTTGTGGCGCTAAATAAGCGCTAGAATACATAATGTATGCTCCAACTCAATGTCCAGGATGAGACATCTTTATTAAAAGCCGTAGTTCTTGGTACAGCAAAAAGCTGTGGCCCGGTACCCTCACCTGAAGAGGCTTATGATCCAAAATCACTGGAGAATATTTTGGCAGGCACCTATCCTAAAGAAGCAGATATGGTTGATGGAAATGGAAGCCTTTAATGCTGTCTTACAAAAGCATGGCGTACAGGTCTTCAGGCCAGAAGTGCTTACGGATTGTAATCAGATCTTTTCCAGAGATATTGCCTTTGTAATAGAAGATAAGCTTATCAAGGCCAATATTTTACCAGACAGAGAGAAGGAATTCGATGCCATTATTCATGTGCTCGATGTTATAAACCCCGAAAATATTTTAATACCTCCACCCAATGTGCATGTAGAAGGTGGGGATGTAATGCCCTGGAAGGATTATATCTTTGTGGGAACGTATAGTGGGGAAGATTACGCCAGTTATATTACGGCAAGAACCAATACGGCAGCTGTGGCCTATCTGAAAGAGCAATTTCCCCATAAAAAGATCAAATCATTCGAACTTCGAAAATCTAATACCAATGCAAAAGAGAATGCGCTACACTTAGATTGCTGTTTTCAACCTATTGGGAAGGATAAAGCGATCCTCCACAAGAACGGATTCCTTATAGAGGAAGAATACCAATGGTTGGTAGACTATTTTGGCAAGGAAAATATCTTTGAGATCAGCAGTGACGAAATGTATCAGATGTTTAGTAATGTTTTTTCAATCTCCCCGGAGGTGATAGTGTCTGAGAGGTCCTTCACCCGACTTAATAATTGGCTTCGCGACCAAGGATTTACTGTTGAGGAGGTCCCATATGCCGAAATTGGAAAACAAGAGGGATTGTTGCGCTGCAGTACCCTTCCATTGATAAGAGAATAAGTAACTATTTTTGTAAAGTACAGCTGGTTTTATTTTGAAAATCGGCTACTATAAGACCCTTAAAAAGCCATAACTTTACGGAGCTTTTTATACCCGTTATATGCAGATTACAAATTCAATTTTAATGGTTAGACCCGTTCGTTTTAGAATGAACGAAGAAACCGCTGTCAACAATTATTTTCAGGAAGATCTGGATATAAAGAATCAGACCATCAATCTAAGGGCTCAGGTAGAATTTGATGATTTTGTAAGTGCATTGCGAGCGAAAGGAGTAGAGATCATTGTGGTAGATGATATTTATGAGAGAGATACTCCAGACTCTATCTTCCCCAATAATTGGATCTCGTTTCACGAGAATGGAATTGTTGGGCTTTATCCCATGTTTGCTGAGAACAGGCGAAGAGAAAGACGTGAGGATATCCTGGATATTCTCGAAGAAAAAGGATTTCAAATTGAAGGGGTTATAGACTACACTTCTGCAGAGAAAGAAGAGTTATTCTTGGAAGGTACCGGGAGTATTGTGATGGACAGAGTGAATCAAAAAGCCTATTGTGCATTATCTCCCAGGGCAGATGAAAGCCTGTTTATTGAGTTCTGTGAAGATATGGATTGTATGCCGGTGATCTTTACGGCATACCAGTCTGTAGATGGGAACAGAATGCCTATCTATCATACCAATGTTATGATGTGCATTGCTGAATCTTTTGCAGTAATTTGTTTGGACGCCATTGATGATAAGAAGGAACGCAAGAATGTCATTGATCATTTAAAGAATGACGGTAAAGAGATCATCGCTATAACAGAGATACAGGAACAACACTTTGCAGGGAATATGCTGCAGGTAATTGGTGCCGATGACAAGCGGTATTTAGTAATGAGCTCAGCAGCCTTTAATAGTCTTACAACTGAGCAGCGAAAAGCAATAAATAAGCACTGTGAGATAATTCACAGCCCTCTAGACACTATTGAAACTTGTGGTGGTGGTAGTGCGCGTTGCATGATGGCTGAGATCTTTCTGCCAAGAACAAATACCCTTTCCTGATCGAAAAATAACCTGGTATTGGTTTTTTGAAGGACCTGACTAATCCAATTATTGGATAGAATTTTTAATTCTATTTCTTGGTCTTTGCAATATTTCGGATCATTCCTCCAAAGATGAAATAGTGAAAGGGAACAATAGAATACCAATACAATCTTCCACGTAATCCTTTAGGCCTGAAAGTAGCTGTTTGATGTAAGATGTCATTCTTGTCAATCTTAAATTCTAGCCAAGCTTCTCCCGGGAGTCTCATTTCTGCGAATAACAAAAGGCGCTTCCCTTCCTTATCTGCCAGGAGAACCCTCCAGAAATCCAGTGAATCGCCCGGATAAATCTTATCCGGATGGGTACGGCCACGGCGCAGGCCCACTCCCCCGGTTAATTTATCGATAAAGCCACGTATCTTCCACAACCAGTTTCCATAATACCATCCCTGTTCACCCCCAATTTTCCATATATTCTCCAGTACCCCTTCCGGGTCCTGTACCTTTAGCTTTTTTTCATCTTTCAGGACCCCATACTTTGGCACCTGAATATATTTCTCTAAATTCTTTTTAAAACGGCCACTTACCATACTGTCTTTCCAGCTGCTTACTACAAGGTTCTGTTCTATTTTTTTAAAGGCCATGTCAATAGCTTCCATATAGGAATGGGTCTCAATACCCAGTAATTCCTGTAAACGATTATCCTTGGCTACTACTTCCATTTTCATACTGTCTACGAGATTTACAGCGAGTTTATAAGAGGTAGAGGTCACAAAATACAACCAGTATGAGGAAAGTTTGGGTGTCATGATGGGAACAGTAAGGATCCAGTTCTTAAAACCCCTTGCCCTGGCATATTGCTGAAGCATTTCTTTGTAGGTGAGAATATCTTTCCCGCCAATATCAAAAGAGTCATTATAGGTTTCTTTTTTTCCAAGGACCCCTGAAAGAAAGTTTATGACATCTCTTATACCAATAGGCTGGGCTTTGGTAAGCACCCATTTAGGAGTTATCATTACGGGGAGTTTTTCACACAGATCGCGTATAATCTCAAAAGAAGAACTGCCAGATCCTACAATGATACCGGCTCTGAGCACGGTGAGTTGAAATGATCCCTGATACAAAATGTCCTCTACATTTTTCCGTGACCTAAGGTGCTTGGACAATTTCTCTTCATTTACTATCCCGCTCAAATAGATGACCTGTTCAACAGAAGTGGTTTTCATATAAGCGTTAAAGGTCTCTGCTGACAGTGCTTCCTTTTCATCAAAATCTTGAGTAGAAGAACTCATGGAATGAATAAGATAGTAGGCCGCATTAATGTCTTTAGGAAGTAAATCCGGAATTACTTTTTGAAGAAAATCGATCTCAACAACAGTAATACGGGATAGTGTTTCCTCATCAACAGATAATCGTTTTTCATCGCGAACAGCACAGATCACTTCATGACCCATGTCTAGTAGAGTGGGTAATAAACGCATTCCAATATAGCCGTTGGCTCCTGTGAGTAGAATCTTCATTTGTTATAGGTCTTCTATGCTGGTTGGTGCTGTATCTGTCTTGTAATTGAGCAGCTTCTTAAAGAATTTTTGTATGGCCTTGGTGTCTGAACGGACCTTAATAAAATAATGATCCCTGTAGATAGAATATATGGCAAAATCTCCCTTGTAAATAGTGAGTTTATAAAAGGGGATGACCAGGGCAAAGGTTTCCAGAAGAGACCGAAAACGCACTATGATGCCTTTTGGTCTTATTTCTACATTACAACTGTTCAGATTATTATCCAGGATAAGTAAGTTGTGTATTTCCAGGCTCGTTTCTGTGATAAAGAGCTTTGGGGATCCTATTCCTCCCATGGCCCAGCGTTCTTTTAGGGTAAAGGGCTTTCCTACCTCCGCGTCTATTTTACGGGTTATTTCTTTGTTGTTGTAGGATACATTTAAGAGCATATTCGTCCTTTTTCATTAGCTGCATAAAGTTACCGAAAACATTAGGGAATCCTGTTTCTAAACGCTACAAAAGCGCAAAAAAACCGTAGTTTTGCAACTTCAAAGGAGGTCATCTTATGAATATTGAACAAGTACTTACTTCAAAGGTAAAAGAAGCTATCCAGGATCTTTATGGAGTGGAACTTCCATCAGTAGAATTTCAACCTACTAGGAAGGATTTTGAGGGCGATATTACCGTGGTGATCTTCCCAATGCTTCGGGTTGTAAAGGGAAACCCGGAAAAGATAGGCACGGCTATTGGAGACTATCTGTTAAAAGAGGTAGGAGAAGTAGCAGAATTTAATGTCATCAAAGGGTTTTTAAACATTACCATTAGCAATACATATTACCTGGAGGCTTTTGCTGAGATCTGGTCTACAGAACACTATGGCATACGCCAGGAAAAGGAAGAAGGGGCAGTAATGGTGGAATACTCTTCTCCAAATACAAACAAACCGCTACACCTTGGGCATATTCGGAATAATTTATTAGGCTATTCAGTAGCAGAGATACTCAAAGCTTCAGGAAAGAAAGTGTATAAGACACAGATCATAAATGACAGAGGCATTCATATATGTAAAAGTATGTTGGCCTGGAAACTATATGGTGAGGGTGAAACTCCCGTTTCCTCTGGTCTGAAAGGAGATAAGCTTGTTGGAAATTACTACGTGGCTTTTGATAAAGCATATAAGAAGGAAATAGCTCAATTGGTTTCTGAAGGCAAGTCCAGGGAAGAAGCAGAACAGCAAGCACCTTTGTTAATGGAAGCTCAGGAAATGTTGAGGCAATGGGAAGCAGGAGACCCGGAAGTAGTTTCGCTATGGAAAACAATGAACGCCTGGGTGTATAAAGGTTTTAAGGAGACCTATTTAAATCTGGGAGTAGACTTTGACAAATTGTACTACGAAAGTAATACCTATTTGCTGGGGAAGGATGTAGTGGAAGAAGGACTTAAAAGCGGGGTGTTTTTCCGGAAGGATGACGGTAGTGTATGGATAGATCTAACCGATGAAGGTCTAGATGAGAAGATCGTTCTGCGATCTGATGGAACGGCGGTATATATGACGCAAGATATTGGTACAGCTATTCAACGGGTACGCGACTTTCCCGATATCAATGGAATGGTATATACGGTGGGGAATGAGCAGGATTATCATTTTAAGGTATTGTTTCTTATCCTGAAAAAGCTTGGATATTCCTGGGCAACTCATCTGTATCATTTAAGCTATGGAATGGTAGACCTGCCAAGTGGAAAAATGAAGAGCAGGGAAGGAACAGTAGTGGATGCAGATGATCTTATAACCGAGATGACGCAAACTGCCGCAAACATTTCCCGTGAATTAGGTAAACTGGATGCCTATTCTGAAGAAGAGAAAGCAGCATTGTATAAGATCATTGGTCTTGGAGCTCTGAAATATTATATTCTTAAGGTGGACCCAAAGAAAAGGATCTTGTTCGATCCTGAGGAGTCGGTCGATTTTCAAGGCAATACCGGGCCCTTTATTCAATATACCTACGCCAGGATTCAATCTATCCTCAGGAAAGCAAACGACATTTTGGAAGGAAAAACGAGTAAACCTGATCCAAAAATGATCTTGCACTCTAAGGAAAAAGAACTGATCAAACAATTATTAATATTTCCTGATACCATTTCACAGGCAGCTGATCAATACAGTCCGGCTTTGGTAGCAAACTACACCTATGATCTGGTGAAGGAATTCAATTCCTTTTATCAGCAGGTGTCTATTTTGGGAGAAGAAGTTGAGGAGACAAAAACCTTTAGAGTATTGCTCTCGGCAAAAGTAGCGGAGGTTATTAAAACCGGATTCAGCGTATTAGGTATAGAGGTCCCGGATAGAATGTAGTTGTAATAGGACAAGACCAGACTAAAAACTGATCCTGAAGCTTACATTTGGGGTTAGGCCAAGTGAAATACTTTCAATAGTTTCTATTTCATCCTGGTCGTTTAATCTGTAGTAGGTGTTGAGTACATTGCGTTTTCCCAGCAAATTGAGGACTGAGGCTCCTGCCGTTGCTTTTACTGTTTCTCCAAGTTGGAAGTTATAGATCAGGGATGCATCGGCCCTGAGATAATCCGGCAGCCTGCTGCTGTTGGGACTTTGATAGTTTATGGTATTAGGAAAAACGGTAATATTTATGGCACCAAATCCTTCCCGTGGTTCTGTATACGGTTTACCGGTGCGATAATTTAGTCCTATCCCCAGTTTTAAATTCCTGTAGTTATAGGTGCTGGCCAGTGTAAGTGTATGCCTAATGTCCAGGTTATTTGGAAATTCATTGGGAGTAATGTCCTCAAAATAATACGTATTCTTATTATAGGCGTAACTGAGCCAGCTGCTGAATCTGGCATTCTTGTAATTCACTAGAAATTCGGCGCCTTTAATTGTGTAGCTGCCTATCTCGCCATTAAACTGATCTTCGTTCTGAAATCCCTGGGTTGCAGTGCTTACTCCTTTTACTTCCTTATAGAATCCTTCGAGACCAATAAACCATTTATTACGGTCATAGTTGAATCCCAAAGAGCCTTGCTTGCTTTTGGTGATGGGCAGGCTATTATTATCGGATAGGATCCATCGACGCTTTTCTATGCCCAGGAAGTTCTGTTCCAGGTCAATGATCTGATTGGTGGTTTGGTTCTTAAATTCTCCTTGAAATTCTACCCGAAAATCTGGGAGAAGAACATAACTAAGATTGATCCTTGGCTCCAAGATAAGCGCATCAAAAGTACCCAGATTCTCAATATAATTGAGTCGGGCTCCTCCTGTAAAATCTACTTTTTCATTAGGCGAAGTATATTGCAGTTCTGTAAACAAGGCATGGGTTCTAATTACTCCCTTAATATTACTATTGAATGGAGGTTGAGTAACATTGGTAAAGTTTGTGATTCCCACTTCTGTAAATTGGTAACCATTGTTGGTACTCAGTTCATCAGATAGTTTATAGGAGGTAGCTGCTTTTATAGAAGATTCCAGCACCTGGTTATTCTGAAAAAGCGATTGTTGTCCGTTGCCTTCAATATTTTCTGCATCCAGATTATACCTGGTATAATAGGCATTTACCCGTGTTGAGAATCTATCCGTCCAGCTACTCTCTACTCGGCCTCCAAAAGAAAAATTTGTCTGATCTAACAGACTTTGATTGCTTCTGCCTGTATTCTCATCCGTTTCCAGGTAGTCAAGATTATTGTTGATGTTAATAAAGCTTACTCTTAATTTATGATACCTATTGAAATCATATAGTAGTTTGCCGCTAAAATCGTAGAAGTAAAAATTCTCTTCTCTGCTAATTGGATCATCCGCTCCAGATCCGCCTCCTTTAACCTTTGTATCCTGAAAGGCACGGTCAAAAAATTGATTATAAGTAGGTGTATTTAGGAAATCGGTAACCGAGCGTCTTGCAGAAAATTGTACAGCCAGCTGTTCTGAGATGGGCACATGGCCAAACACATCCCCGCTGATTAGATCAAAACCAGCCCCTCCAAAAATATGATCCTGAACCTGATCTTTAGTTTCCATGCTTATGATACCACTTACGCCATCACCATATTGGGCACTGGTGCCATTCTTTATAACGGTCACCTTTTCCGTAAGGTAGGGGTTGAAGGCCGAGATAAGTCCAAAGAAATGACCCGATTGATACATTTTTATATCATCCCAAAGAATGAGGTTTTGGTCATTGGTGCCGCCCCTTATATTAATATCAGATACAGTCTCATCAATACTTTTGATACCGGGTAAGGCTTGTACCGTCTGCAGGATGTCTGGTTCTAATAATCCCGGGAGGATCCCAAAATCTTCTACATTTAGTAGGATACTTCCATCGGTTTCACGGCTAAGTCCGGTAGTTAAGAACTGATACACCACAACCTCCTCCAGTTCCTGATAATTCAGCGCAAGTAGGATAGGTTTACAGGGTTTATTGCCAATAAGATCTTCTGCTGTTATAAACCGGGTTTTAAATCCTAAAAAACGAATACGGATACTGGCATTTCTTGGAATATTGGATAAAGAGAATTGTCCATCAGGATCTGTTACAATCGCCACACTACTCCCTAAAACCTCCACAGATGCGCCGGGGATATTGTTTTCCCCAAAATTATTGAGTACAACCCCACAAATATCGACGGTAACACTTTTAGTAATGGTATAGTAACGCTCAGAAAGTTTTTGGATTCGCAGTTGCGTTTCTTGTCTAAGGGCCTCTAAAATTTCCTCAAGATTAGTGACAGCAGGGGGTTGAAATTGTAACAGTTCAAGATCTTCATCCACATAGGAGAATGCAATATTGAATTGTTTTTCTAATTGCTGAATATAGGGTATAAGATCTACCTTATTATTCTCCTGAGCCCATCCCATAGAAAGGACCCAAAAAAGAACCAAAAAGCAAGATGCGATTCTCTTAAGGCGCGTTTTCTGCATAGAAGAGCACTTTATTCTTCTCTAAGGTATAGCTTATTTGAGAAGGAGTACTTATACTCTGTAACGCCAAATTTATGTTTGTGTTGCTAAAAGTACCGGTAAAAAGTTGGGTAAGATCTACATTCTTAGTTTCAACCTTAACGTTATACTGCCTTTGAAATTCATTCAAGACATAGGTAAGGGGGATACTTTTAAAGCTACTTTCATTATTTACCCATGAAGGCACTGAGGTGAGCGGAGCTTCAACAGGCACTATACGCTCGTTGACAACTAAAAAGGATGTTCCTGCAGGAAGTTTTTTTTCTTTCCCCTGGAAGATTACACTTACCAGTCCTTCATAACAGGTAACTTCAAAAAAGCCTTTTCTGCTTTCTACATTAAATTGAGTCCCCAATACACTTACGGTACCAAGATCTGTTGTAACAGTAAATTTCTTTCCCTTGGCCACTTTAAAAAAAGCTTCTCCCTCCAGGGATAATTTACGTTCAGAATCCCATTTTCGTTCACTGTAAGAAAGTTCAGATTCTGCATTGAGCAAAACTTCTGAAGCATCGGGTAAAACTATTTCTGTACGTTGGGCATATTCAGTGGAAAAGGTCTCATTAAGTGAGGCGATATAAAAATAAGTGGCAGCAAATAAAACAGTTACAGCTGCTGCAATACGCATTAGGTATTGTGCGGGTCTCATTTTAATGACCTTAGTTTCTTTGTTTAATTGACGTGCTTTGAAATCACCAAGGGCCTTCTCCATATCGAAAGTCGGAGCTTCCAGGGCATCGGAGGCACGCACGATCTTTTGGTAGGAGGCGTACTCCTCAGATCGCTTAAAGGATGCTAGTTCCTCCTCGCTTAGTTCGTTATTGAGCCATTTGGCCAAGTAATTTTCTTGCATGATTTCTACTCTTTACTCCTTAATAACACTTTAAAAGCAAAATACCCTACCATTGGTCGATATTTTTTTTAAGAACCTTTAGAAACACTAAGGGTTCGGTAGGCTATGACCATATATTTAAATTCCATCTATCTGGGCCCTCAGGGTCTTTAGGGCCAAATGCATTCTTTTCTCAATGGCTTTGACACTCACACCTTCCATTTCAGCGATCTCTGCGTATTTCTTCCCGTCTATTCGGTTGAGAAGAAAAACGGTTCTTTGATTTTCCGGAAGACTATTCAGGGCCCTGTCTAATTTTTCTTTGAACTCTTTTTCTTCCATCAGGAATTCCGGCGATTCCTGAGAGATCTTCGGGGCTTTATCCGCATATTTCAATCGAACCTTCTCCGCCTTTAATACATTTAGATATAGGTTATTGGCCACCTTGTATACAAATGCTTTAGCTTTTTCCGGGGCAACCTTGGCGCAATTCTCCCAAAGCTTTACAAAGGCTTCTTGTACAGCATCATAGGCCTTTTCCTCATTACCATATTTATAATATATATAGTTAAAGATCGTTTTAGAATTGGATTTGAAGATAGCGTTGAAGACTTTCTCTTCACAGACATTATCCATAATGTGCCCCTCTTATATAATAGATTAGGTCCAAAGATATTTTAAAAAAAATTAAAAAAAGGGTAGGGTATTTTAAAAGAGAGGTGTTATAGAAACATACGAACAACAAAAAATCCAAATCGTTATGAAAAATGTTTTTAAGTATCCAGTGTTTTTGTTGCTGTTTATGGCAACGCTGATGGTTACTTCTTGTCAGGAAGAATTTGAGGAATTACCTCAACCAGACGAGCAGCAAACCATTATGGCCAGTTCTTCTACGGCCAAATTAATTGAAAGGACCTCATCTAATGATGGCTCCTTTGACAATATTGTAGATGGCGCTAGTTGTATTGCGCTAGATTTCCCATATACCGTTGAGGTAAACGGGATTCAAATTACAATTGATTCTCGTGAAGATCTTCAACTTATTGAAGAAATCTTTGATGCTTTAGATGACGATATCAATCTTCTTGATATCCTTTTTCCTATTACAATTACCTTAAGTGATTTTACGAAAATTGAGATCAACAACAACGAAGAATTGCGTGCTCTTGCAGAGGAATGTATGGAAGGTGGAGATGACGATGATATTGAATGTATCGATTTCGTCTATCCTATCACCCTGTATACTTTTGATATCAATGAGCAACAAACAGGAAGTGTTACTGTAAAGAGTGATGAAGAATTAAGATTGTTCTTCAAAGGTCTGGATGAAAATGACCTGATCAGTATAGATTTCCCTGTTACATTAAAATTATACGATGGTACCACTGTAACTGTGTACAGTAATGCTGAATTGGCTACAGCCATTGAAAATGCCAAGGATGCTTGTGATGAAGATGATGACGATGATTATAACGATGACGATTTTACATTGGAGAGATTTAACAATCTAATTACAGAATGCCCATGGTTGGTGCGTGAAGTTGAGCGCGATGCGGTTAATCAGACAGATCAGTACTTTGAGTATTTGATGGACTTTACCGAAGATGGTGGTGTAACTGTGAAAGACAGACTTGGAAATGTACTAAATGGTTTCTGGAACAGCAGACTTACGGATCGTGGTATCTTATTGAATTTGGAATTTGATGTACTGGTAGATTTCAATCTTGAATGGTTTGTATATGAAATAGAAGAAGGAAAGATTAAATTATATGCCGAAGGCGGAAACAAGATCATCCTTAGAAATGCCTGTGATGTATATAATGAAGATCCTAACACTTTACGTGAGATACTTAGAGAATGTGCCTGGGTGATCAAAAAAGTGAAGAACAATGGAGACGAGATAGACCGTTTACTTGGATATGAGTTTACGTTCATGGCCGAAGGGGTAGTTACCTTAAGTAATGGAGTTAATACTTCTACCGGATCCTGGGTTATCACAACCAATGCGCAAGGCAGACTTGTTATGGGTCTTACATTTGGAGAAAATCCAGATGATCCAAACAGGCTAGATTCCTAATCCAAATGAGGTGTATTTTGAATGGTTGCTAAGTGACCTGAGAAATGACCGATTGAAATTTGAGATCGAAGGAACTGCTTATGAATTGATCCTACAGAGAGTATGTGAAGATGCTCCTAACACTCCGGATGGTGATGTCCTTGAAATACGTGATGCGATAATGATGGACGGTGAATGGATCGTAGCCGAGTACAATGATGTAGTAGATCCTGAAGATTTTGCTCAGTATACCTTTGCCTTCCAGGCAGAACAGTGTTATGGGAATCACTACAGGTCAGACCGGAGTTACTCAGGCTGGTGTATGGCGAGTACTTCGCAATAGCGACGGAAAACTTAAGGTATATCTGAATGCCGGAATTAATGGTGATCTGATAGAACTTACAGATGATTGGGATTTTGTTTCTATGACCAAGAATGAAATGACCATGGAGTATGACAGAATAGTACTGAAAAGTTATAACGATACGAACGCAAGCTATGATGTGTTGGTTTTTGAAAAACTATAATAGCACCTTTATTGCCCCTATTCTTTAAAAAAGGGCCACTTCTCTGAGAAGTGGCCCTTTTTGTTGTCATATTTCTATCACTACACTTCCATGATCTCATTCCAATTGTTAAATTTGCATTTCTCATAAATGTAAAGCTGATATGTTCGATAATTTAAGCGAAAAACTGGATAAAGCCTTACATGTCCTCAAAGGGCATGGACAGATCACAGAGATCAATGTGGCTGAGACCACCAAGGAAGTGAGAAGGGCTTTATTGGATGCGGATGTAAACTTTAAGATAGCCAAAGAGTTTACGAACAGGGTCAAAGAAAAAGCACTTGGCCAGAACGTGCTGACTACCTTACAGCCAGGTCAATTGATGGTTAAGATCGTAAAGGATGAACTTACCCAACTAATGGGTGGAGAAGCTGAAGGCATTGATCTTTCCGGAAACCCATCCGTTATTTTAATGGCTGGTTTACAAGGTTCGGGTAAAACCACCTTTTCGGGAAAACTGGCTCATTTCCTAAAGACAAAGAAAACAAAGAATCCTCTATTGGTAGCCTGTGATGTATATCGACCAGCTGCCATAGATCAGCTTCATATTGTAGGGGAACAAATAGATGTTCCTGTTTTTTCAGACAAAGAAAATAATGATCCGGTATCACTGGCAAAAGCTGGTATTGCACATGCCAAAGCTAACGGACATAATGTGGTCATCATAGATACTGCAGGTCGATTGGCTGTTGATGAACGTATGATGAACGAGATATCGGACATACGAAATGCCATCAATCCACAGGAGATCCTTTTTGTGGTAGATTCCATGACAGGTCAGGATGCGGTAAATACGGCCAAGGCATTTAATGATGTTCTGAATTTTGACGGAGTTATCCTTACCAAGTTAGATGGGGATACCCGTGGTGGGGCGGCCATATCTATTAAATCTGTAGTTGATAAACCCATAAAGTTCATTGGTACAGGAGAAAAAATGGATGCCCTAGATGTCTTTTATCCGGATAGGATGGCAGACCGGATCCTCGGAATGGGAGATGTCATTTCACTTGTTGAAAGAGCACAAGAACAGTTCGATGAGGACGAGGCTCGTAAAATCCAGAAAAAAATTGCGAAGAATAAATTTGGTTTTGATGATTTCCTGAAACAGATACAGCAGATCAAAAAAATGGGAAGTATGAAAGACCTCATGGGAATGATCCCAGGGGCAGGGAAGGCACTCAAGGGAATGGATATAGATGATGATGCCTTTAAGCATGTAGAGGCCATCATTCATTCTATGACACCGGAGGAACGCTCCAATCCTTCTAAACTAGATGCCAGCAGAAAAAAACGCATTGCAAAAGGCAGTGGTCGTACAGTTCAGGAAGTAAACCAACTCCTAAAACAATTCGATCAAATGGGGAAAATGATGAAGATGATGCAAGGTGGAGGCGGTAAAAAGATGATGCAGATGATGAGTGGCCTTAAAGGGTAATATTCGTCATTGTAATAGCATCCGAATTCTTTGCTCATTTAGCATATAATGGGCAACTTAATAAATACAGCGGTATGACCATTTTAGACGGTAAAAAGATCTCTAATCAAATCAAAGATGAAATTGCCGCTGAAGTGGCCCTGATGAAAGAAAGGGGAGAGAAGGTACCGCATTTGGCAGCTGTCCTTGTAGGTACAGACGGTGCCAGTCTTACCTATGTAGGAAGTAAAGTTCGTTCCTGTAAACGAATTGGTTTTGAATCTACCTTACATCATTTGCCTGCGGAAACCACTGAAAAAGAATTACTTAAACTGGTCCATCAACTCAATGAAGACCCTAACATTGATGGCTATATTGTGCAATTACCCCTGCCAAAGCATATAGATGAGCAAGAGGTATTGATGGCAGTACATCCGGACAAGGATGTAGATGGATTTCACCCTACCAATTTTGGTAAGATGGCCCTGGATATGGAAACCTTTATCTCTGCCACCCCTTATGGAATTATAGAGCTTTTACGCAGATATAAGGTAGAAACTGAAGGGAAACATGCAGTGGTTATTGGAAGAAGCCATATTGTAGGAAGACCCATCAGTATACTTCTGAGCCAGAAAGGAAAAGTTGCCAATGCCACAGTAACCCTTGCCCACAGTAGAACAAAGAACATTAAAGAGCTCACATTACAGGCAGATATTATCGTTTCTGCTTTGGGTGTCCCTCATTTTCTAAAGGGAGATATGGTAAAACCGGGAGCTGTTATTATTGATGTGGGGATCACCAGAGTTGATGACGCATCCAAAGAAAAAGGATACTACATAACAGGCGATGTAGATTTTGAAGCAGTTTCGAAAAAAGCTTCTTATATAACCCCGGTGCCAGGCGGAGTTGGCCCTATGACCATTGCAATGCTATTAAAAAACACATTGATCGCTAGGGAACGTCACCGAAAGAATTCGTAATTTGTAAACCTTATTGATTTTACTTCACATTTTGACACAATTTTGTAACAAAAATGGGCAAGGACGGTCTAACCTATACGGACAATTAAACATAACTATACACATGAAAAAAGTAACAAGACAAGTTCTTTTCTTCTCTTTATTGGCCATAGCAGCTTGTAAACAGGAAGAAAAGGAAGAGAAACCCCTTACTTCAGGAATTTTAACCGAGTATATGGATACTGCGGTAGAACCAGGAGATAATTTTACGCAATATGTAAATGGAACCTGGCTGAAGAATACTCCAATTCCTGATGATAAAGCGTCTTATGGCGTTGCTTACATGGTGTATGAAGAATCGGAAGAGAATGTAAAGAAGATCATTGAGGAGTCGGCCGCCGGCGATTTTGCAGAGGGATCTGATGAGCAAAAAGTAGGGGACTTGTATCAGTCTTATATGGATTTTGAAAAACGAAATGCGGTAGGAGTTGCTCCGTTAAAAGCTGAGTTCGATAAAATAGACGCTATTGGTTCTTATGATGACCTGGCAACCTATTTTGCCTATGCCAACAAGTATAATTATAATGTGCCCCTTGGTCTCTTCATCTACCAGGATTTTAAAGACCCAACAATTTATACCATCTACACATGGCAGGCCGGTTTAGGACTTCCAGACAGGGAATATTATCTAAAAGAAGATGACAGATCAAAGGAGATACGCGCTAAGTATGTAGAACATATGGCAAAAATGTTCGATTTGGCCGGACTAGCTAATGCCGAGACTTCCGCTACTACCGTTATGGGATTGGAAACCAAATTGGCTGAAAAGCACATGGAAAAAGAGAAAACAAGAGATCTTGTGTCCCTTTATAATATGTTCCCGGTAGATACACTCAGTAATATTATGCCTTCCTTTAACTGGACAGCCTTTTTAGGTGAGGCCGGAATGGAAAAACAAGAAAAATTAGGAGTGTTGATGCTAGATTATACCAAGGCGCTAGATAAGATCATCACCGGGACAAATCTGAATACCTGGAAGACCTATTTGAAATGGGGAGTTATAGACGCAAATGCTTCCAGGCTTAATGAAGCCATGGATCAGCAGAATTGGGAATTTTATAGCAAAGAGCTAAACGGAACCAAAGAACAAAGACCTTTATGGAGACGCGGAGTCTCTGTTGTCAATGGTACTATGGGTGAAGTTGTTGGTAAGGTGTATGTAAAAAAACACTTCCCACCAGAGGCAAAGGAACGTATGGAAGCCCTGGTACAAAATTTACTGAAGGCTTACGAAGTAAGTATTAATGAGCTCGATTGGATGAGTGAAGACACCAAAAAGGAGGCACTGGATAAGTTGAGTAAGTTTACGCCCAAGATTGGGTATCCGGATAAATGGAAGTCATATGAATTTGATATAAAGGCAGATGATCTATTCGGAAATACCATGAATTCCCGACTTTATGAATACAAGAGGGAGCTGGCAAAATTAGGACAGCCTATAGACCGCGATGAATGGGGGATGACTCCACAAACTGTGAACGCATATTACAACCCAACCTTAAACGAGATCGTTTTCCCGGCTGCTATTCTTCAGCCACCTTTCTTCGATCTCAATGCTGAGGATGCTGTAAATTACGGCGCCATTGGTGCCGTCATAGGCCATGAGATTGGTCATGGTTTTGATGATACCGGCAGTACATTCGATGGTGATGGTGCCATGCGTAACTGGTGGACAGATACGGACAAAGAAGAATTCAAAAAACGTACCACCGCATTGGTAGAACAGTACAACTCATACGAGGTTTTACCAGGTCTCAATATTAATGGGGAATTTACCCTGGGAGAGAATATTGGTGATCTGGGAGGTCTTAGTATTGCCCTGAAGGCGTATAAAATGTCTTTGGATGGTGCTGAAGGACCAGAAATGGATGGATTTACTGCAGAACAACGTGTCTTTTTAGGATACGCGCAGGCCTGGCGTTCTAAAACAAGGGATGAAGCTATTAGGGTTCAGATCAATACAGATCCGCATTCCCCTGCAGATTACAGGGTAAATGGCATAGTGCGTAATGTACCTGAGTTTTATTCTGCCTTTAATATACAGGAAGGAGATAGCCTGTATCTGGCACCTGAAAAAAGGGTGAAGATCTGGTAATGTTGTAAAAAATAAGTTGAATAAAAACCCTCCTTTTGGAGGGTTTTTTAGTTGGGTATTGAATGATCCTTCGAAACCCCCTGTACAGAATCTGTAGGGGTAAGGATATCAATATCAGCACTGCCTTCGTCGTTAGTACAACTCCAGGTGCAGATAATAGAAAGGATCACCAATAAGAAATAAATTACATAAGGACGTTTCATAGCTCAATAATTTAGTAGGCATGATTACCGAGATTGTGATTAATTAGAACGAATAATAAAGCCCTTTGGTATTGGAAGCCTAGGTCAAAATATGTACCTTTTGTCGAAAATATTCCGACCAAATGACTCGTACTCACTTATTATTATCCCTGTTTTTTATATCTCTAATTGCATGTAAGCCACAGAAAGATCCCTTGAATATAGCTGATATCAGTATTTCCTTCCCGATGTCCGTTAGTGAAGGACCCGAAGATGGAAGGCTGTTATTAATGTTCGCAAAGACAAACGACAGAGAACCCAGATTTCAGATCAATGATGGTCTTACCACCCAGCTTATCTTTGGGATGAATGTCGATAAAATGGAACCTGGGAAATCACTTTTATTCAATAAAGAGGCTTTTGGTTATCCTAATCCTTCACTTAGTGAGGTGCCACCCGGGGAGTATTGGGTGCAAGCCTTGCTGCATGTTTACGAGACCTTTAATCTGTCTACAGGGCAAACAGTAAAACTACCTATGGATAATGGGGAAGGACAACAATGGAACAGATCTCCCGGAAATTTATACAGCACACCCTTTAAAATTACCGTATCGGAAAGTGGCTTTGAAGCTATAGACATTGTAATGGATCAGAAAATTCCTCCTATTGAAGAAGCAGAAGACACGGAATGGATCAAACACATCAAAATAAGATCGGAAAAACTTTCAGAATTCTGGGGCCGCGATATGTACCTGGGAGCTCATATTCTGTTGCCTAAAGGTTTTAAGGAGCACCCCGAGGCTAAATATCCCTTGATGATATTTCACGGGCATTTTCCCGATGATTTTGGCGGTTTCAGAACGCAACCACCAGATCCCAACCTTAAACCTGAATATTCAGCCAGATTTGATTTAGAAGGATATAATATTATACAGCAACAAGAAGCCTATGATTTTTACAAACGATGGAATGAACCCGATTTTCCTCGATTCATCATTATTGAGATCCAGCATCCTACACCTTATTACGATGATTCCTATGCCGTAAATTCGGCCTCACAGGGCCCCTATGGCGATGCAATAACCTATGAGCTCATACCGCACATTGAAAAGGAATTTCGCGGTTTAGGCGAAGGCTGGGCCCGTTTTCTCTATGGAGGTTCTACCGGAGGGTGGGAGGCCCTGGCAGTACAGGTGAAATATCCTGAGGAGTACAATGGATGTTTTGCGGCCTGCCCGGACCCAATCGATTTTCGGGCGTATTGCTTAACGGATATTTATAAAGATGAGAATGCGTATTACTACAAAAGCGACTTTAAACAGTTAGAGGTGCCTGCACATCGAGATTATCTGGGGCAGATACAGGGGACCGTAAAAGGGAATAACCATATGGAACTGGTATTAGGCGATAAGTCGCGCTCTGGGCAGCAGTGGGACATATGGGAAGCTACTTATTCTCCTCAGGGAAAAGATGGCTATCCACAGAGGATCTGGGATAAAATGACGGGAGAAATAGATCATGGCGTGGCAGAATATTGGAAAGAAAACTATGATCTGCGGTATATTTTGGAACGCGATTGGGATAAATTGGGTGACAAGCTGAAAGGAAAGATCCACATTTATTGCGGAGACATGGATAATTATTACCTCAACAATGCGGTCTATCTGATGGAAGATTTTCTGGAGAACACATCAGATCCGTATTATGAAGGAGAAGTACTTTATGGTGACCGGGCAGAACACTGCTGGAATGGAGACCCGGACCAGCCTAATGCTATTAGCCGACTGCGATATAACAGTATGTATGTTCCCAAGATCATGGAACAGATTGCTAAAAGCGCACCCAAAGGTGCAGATCTAAGCAGTTGGAGATACAGATAAAGAATGAAAAACACCACTAATAGATTTGCCTGGTTTGTATTTGCCACTGCTGCAATATCCATTGGTCTGTATCCCCTCATTTATTTTATAATTGATAGAGAATTTGGACTTTTAGCGTCCAAAAGCGATGAACTATTGTCCAATGTTATTTGGAATACCGGCTTCTATGGTCATATCCTTTTTGGCGGTCTGGCACTTTTGGTTGGCTGGATTCAATTCAACAAGAAATTTAGAAATAGCAACCTGAGAAGACATCGGACCATTGGTAAAATCTATATGATTGCCGTTATGATCAGTGGTACTTGTGGCGTTTATATTGGATTTTATGCCACTGGTGGTTTAATTTCTTCCATTGGATTTATATGTCTGGGTGTTCTGTGGCTATTTACCACCTATAAGGCATATAGGGCAGCTAAAAATAAAGATATTGACTTACATCAGGGCTTTATGATTTACAGTTACGCCCTTTGTTTTGCCGCTGTAACATTAAGAATCTGGTTGCCAACACTTACTTATTTCTTCGGGGATTTCACCATAGCTTATCGAATAGTAGCCTGGTTATGTTGGGTACCAAATCTGGTCTTTGCCTTCTTTTGGGTCCGAAACAAAGGCCTTTTGCTGGGTTAAATCCAACGAAAGACCAATTTTAAATAATAGAAAACATTTATGGAACACAGAAAATTTGGACGAACCAATTGGGATGTAAGTGAAATAGGCTATGGTATGTGGGGCATGGGTGGTTGGAAAGAGTCTGATGACCTGCTGTCTGCCAAATCCCTCGACCTTGCGGTAGAACACGGGGTTAACTTTTTTTGACACCGCCTGGGGATATGGTGAAGGCCATAGTGAACGATTACTAGGAGCACTTCTAAAAAGACATCCACATAAGAAACTGTACACGGCCAGTAAGATTCCTCCAAAAAACTTTAAATGGCCTGCAAAGCCTACCTATGATTTTGCAGATTCGTATCCCTCTGCTCATATTTTGGAGTATACCCACAAAACCTTAAAAAACCTGGAGGTAGAGCAAATAGACCTTATGCAGTTCCATACCTGGGATGATGTATGGGCCAAAAGAGAAGAATGGCAACGAACCGTGGAAGATCTGAAAACATCTGGCAAGATAGCTGCCATGGGGATCAGTGTGAATCGCTGGGAACCGGAAAATGGAATAAGCACCCTTAAAACAGGTTTAATTGATGCCGTGCAGGTGATCTATAATATTTTTGATCAGGCGCCCGAGGATGTCTTGTTTCCCTTGTGTGAGCGCATGAATATTGGAGTAATTGCCCGGGTTCCCTTTGATGAAGGAACGCTTACCGGCAACATTACAAAAGAGACTGTTTTTCCCAAAGGGGATTGGAGGGGCAGCTATTTTGTTCCGGAAAATTTGATCCCCAGTGCTGAAAAGGCAGATCTGCTAAGACCTTTGGTGCCAGACGGAATGACCATGGCTGAGATGGCCCTGCGTTTTATCCTTATGAATAAAACTGTAGATACCGTTATTCCCGGTATGCGAAAACAGCGAAATGTGCTGGCCAATGTTCATACAAGTGATGGGAAAGAACTTGATCCATCCCTTTTTGAAGAGCTTAGAAAACATCGGTGGGATAGGAAACCCACTGCATGGTCCCAATAATTGGTAGATATGGAACTAAAAAAGTTTATCGCGCAGGTTTTCATGGCCATGCTCTTGTATGTAACCATTTCTTTGATCCTGGAACGGGATTTTTCTACTGAGATCCTCTTAAGGGAATTTAGAGACGGGCTCATTTTTGGATTAGTGTATGGAGTTGTAATATATTTTTGGAATCGCCGAAAAAAGGATAAGACCTCTTAATCCGGATCCTTGTGGTTCCACCAAATTAGCTCTTGTAATACAACAAGTATAGGATGATCATCCTAAAAAAAATATCCCCGGGTTACCGGGGATATAATTTGCTGTGGTAAATGAAAAATTAGTCCTAACAATTAAGCCATTTCCTTTCGTATTGGGATCCGGTTTTTGTTCTTTTTTAACCAGGCTTCGAAGCTTTGCAATTCGGGATTTAAGCTGCGGGAAACACTCAGATCTCTGGCCTTGCAAAAATCGGCTTCAAACTCTGTATTAAATTGATACATATTGCCCAGGTCATCTGCACCGGGGAAGTCAAAAGTTCTGAACACTTCTGGTGGTACAGCGTTATATCTAACAGTCTGACCAAGTATCTTGGTGAAAGTATCTGCCATTTGTTGTCCGGTGAGATGTTCTCCCGCAATACCAACCGTTTTCCCCTGGTATTTGTTTTTTGCTTTGAAGATTGCAAGTGTGCACTTACCAATGTCTCCAACCGCCATCACCGGTAGTTTCTTATCGGCCATAGGTATAGTAATAGCAAGGACTCCATCGGGGCCTTTTTGGGGTTCCATCCCAAAATAGATAAAGTTCTCAAAGAAAAAGGAAGTAAGAAGTAGCGTATACGGTACAGAACCTCTTTCAAAATAAGCATTGGCTACACCTTTTCCGTCAAAATGAGGCACTTTGTACTTGCCTTGTAGCGTGGGCATCCTGTTATCATCTAAAGGAACCCATTTACGTGTATCTTCCAGGGTAGACCAAACTACATGTTTTACATTGGCCTTACTTGCAGCTTCGGCCATATTCTTGGCATGGGCCATCTCCTTTTCCGGAGAAAAGTGTTCCCAGAAAAAGGTGACGCAAAAAGCGCCATAAACTCCAGAGAAGGCTTTAATTAAACTATTTAAATCAGCCACATCGGCCTCAACAACTTCTACGCCTTTATTAGCCAATGCCTTCGCTTTGTCTGTATGCTTGTCTCGTGTAATGGCCCTGACAGTAAATTCACGAGAAGGATCATTTAAGATGGCGTTCACAAGGCCACCTCCCTGGGCACCAGTGGCACCCACAATTGCAATAATCTTTTTTTGTTCCATGATTAGATTGTATATGATTGATAATACCATAAAAGGTACAAAAAAAGAACAAAATTTCAATTATAAAAGATTCATATTTAACTCAAAACCAGTAGGTTGAGGACTGAGAGCATTATTTTGCAAATAGCTGCCCCATGTCTTTAAATGCCTTGAATTCAAGGGCATTCCCAGCGGGGTCAAGAAAGAACATAGTAGCTTGCTCTCCCACTTGTCCTTTAAATCTAACATAGGGTTCAATAATAAATGCAACCCCTTTTTCCTTAAGTTCTTCAGAAAAATTTTTAAAGGTATCCCAGGGCAAAACTACTCCGTAGTGAGGTACAGGTACATTTTTCCCATCAACTGGATTGGTGTGCAGGTCTTCTTGTGATTTGGGTTTGTAATGAATGACCAATTGATGCCCAAATAGATTGAAATCTACCCAGTGATCACTGCTCCTTCCTTCAGTGCAATTCAGAATCTCCCTGTAAAAGGTTCTGCATTCGTTGAGGTTGTGTACAGGGATAGCAATATGAAAAGGAGTAATGGCAGACATAGTCATTTAATTTATGGCAAAATATGAATAAAAGTATTTTGAATCACAGGTGAAATAATACCTTCCAATTTAATTAAAAGTAAATATTTTCTATGATTTCAGGAAATCAATGATCTGTTCATTTACTTGTTCCTGGTGCATAGAGTGACCCAGTCCCTGAGTTTTAATAAGTTGACTGTTATTCCAATGCGCATGTACTTTTTCAGAGGCACAAAAAGGGGCTACCAGATCTAATTCATCATGGATCAATAATCCGGGGATTGTAATACTTTTGGCGTATTCTGCAGTTGTAAAATCATCTATACCAAACCCAAAATGTCTTTTGTAATAGGTGTCCAAAGCGTTCAGTACCCTATTATTAAATCCCAGGATTTCCTGATATCGTTTCATCACATCACTAAACTCTGCGGGTGCTCCAATACTGATTACCTTCTTAAGGGGATTACCCGGAAAGCGATACTGATGATAAACAGCAGTCATCCCACCAACAGAATGTCCTATTATATAGTCTGGATTATAACGAGTTACAATTGTTTGAGTGCATTCTGTATAGCGTAATATGTTAAATATCCTTCCGGAAGAATGGCCGTGAGCAGGAGCATCAAAAGCCAGAACCCCAAATCCTTCTCTTTTTAAATGGCCAATAAGGTTTCGCCAACGAAAGGAATTACTTTCCCACCCATGGAGCAGGAGAATGGTTTCTTTCTCTCCCTCCCAGCTATAGGTTTGTACATTCATATCGCCAACCGTTACCACTTCCTTTTTGGCCTCTTCCAAAAATTGAGTTTGTAAAGAAAGTATTCTTCCTTTTCGAGGGGTACAAAAAAGGGTATATGCCTGATGAGCCACAACTTGTTTGGAGAAGATGGATAAAATATTAAAATAAGATCCAATGGCTAGAGGCAGGATTGAATTGTAAAGCTTTTTCACTGAGAATGGGTCTTTTACTTAAGATAATTTGGGAATATAAAGAGTAGCAGTTAATTCCATCCGATCATCATATACTTAATCTTGGCTTTATCCGGGATCTGCACAGCATCAATATCTGTGTTGTTAAAGCGCATTTCGGCCGGTAATTCTTCTTTGCTGATGGTAAAGTACAAATCACTATCCTTCAGCAAGATCACCACATTGTTCAGGGAGGTGATCACCTTTTTAATCACGAGTTTGTCCTTGATATCCTTAAACGTACTCATCACATTAACACCTTCAACTGTGCGATATCTGGGATCGTAGATCCTTATGTTTTCAATTATTGGCACACTATCATTGGTAGGCGAAATGCTAAGTAGGTGGGCGCCTCCTTTTTCATAGATCTCTATCTTATTTGATGCCGTTGCTTCCTGCATAGCAGCTGCAACTCTAACTATAGAATCGTTTGCAAAAATACTGTCTAGTTGGGCAATGCGGGTAGTTTTTGACAAAGGACCCAAATGATCTTTTGTAATATCAAAATTAGTATTCACTTCATCATTACAAGAAGAAAATATAATAATAAAAAGGCATAGGCCAATTGCAGTTCTCATATGGGATTAAGATTATAAATGTTGTGAAATTAGATTAAAAATTAGGTCGATACGGCTATGATAAGGCTTTTTTTAAAATACCCATAACACCTCTTATAAAGGTGGCACTAGTAAGAACTTTTATAACAGGATTTTGCCTGGTACTTCTTCGTTGGCTACTGGTACGAGATCTTGGTGCTTCTTTTGCCTTTTCTTTTTTGGCCACTGTTTCTGCCTTTTCAATTTTCTTGTTCAGCATCTCGTAAGCACTTTCCCTGTCTATTACCTCATTGTATTCCCGTACCAGTTTGGAATTACTGATCACTTCTTTTAGTTCGCTATTAGAAAGGATATCCATTCTGCTCATTGGAGCTCGTAACATGGTTGCAGCAAGTGGCGTAGGCCTTCCTTTTTCATCCAGGGCACTGATCAAAGCTTCTCCTATTCCAAGGGAAGTAAGTACCTCTTTGGTATCATAATAGTCGGATAGAGGATAGTTTTCTGCGGTAAGTTTGATGGCTTTCCTGTCTTTTGCAGTAAATGCCCTTAAGGCATGCTGCACCTTTAATCCTAATTGAGAGAGGACGGCATCTGGTACATCAGTTGGATTTTGAGTAACAAAATATAGTCCTACCCCTTTAGATCGGATCAGTTTAACAATGCTTTCTATTTGATTTAAAAGGGCTTTGGACGCCTCTTTGAATATTAAATGTGCCTCATCTATAAATAGGATCAATTCCGGGTCGATCGCTATCTCCTTGTTCCGGAAATGTGGAATATATTTCGGCTAACAGGCTTAGCATAAAGGTTGAAAAGAGTTTGGGCCTATCCTGTATATCAGTAAGCCTTAAAATGCTTATAATTCCACGGCCATTTTCATCAATCCTGGTAAGATCGTTTACATCAAAAGATTTTTCTCCAAAGAACAAATCGGCTCCCTGTTGTTCCAGCTCTATTACTTTTCGTAGAATAGATCCCGTTGAACTTGTGGCTATTCTGCCGTAACTGTCTTCAAATTCTTTTTTGCCCTCATTAGTGGCATACTGCAGTACTTTCTTAAAATCTTTTAGATCTAAGAGCGGTAGTTTATGGTCATCACAATATTTAAAAATCACAGCAACAATACCTTCCTGGGTAACCGAAAGATTGAGGATCCTTGAAAGTAAGATAGGGCCAAATTCAGAAACGGTAGCCCTTAATTTCACGCCGTCCTGCTCAGATAGGGAAAGAATCTCTACAGGAAACTTTTTAGGTGTAAAGGGGAGCCCAATTTTGGTCGTGTCGTTCATCAATTTTTGGATGTCCCGGACTTGGTTGTGCAAGACCGCTGAGATCTCCCTTCAGGTCCATTAATAAAACCGGGATTCCTTTATCTGAGAGGTTCTCTGCTAAAACCTGTAGTGTTTTTGTCTTTCCGGTACCGGTAGCCCCCGCAATTAAACCATGTCTGTTCAGGGTTTTTAAGGGAATCTTTACAAGAGCGTTGGTGATGGTTTCTCCATTAAGCATGGCTGCACCCATGGAAATAAAATCGCCTTTTGTGGTATACCCTTTTTCAATATGTTTGAAGAATTCCTCCCTGCTACTCATTCTTATTAATTTTTGATAAAAATAGGGTAATTTTAAGCAACATTAAAAAAGCCATCATATGAAAAATATCATTCTACTTAGCATTTTCATCCTTGCAGTTTCTTTACAAGTTGTTCAGGCCCAGGAAACTTCCGGTATCATTTTTCATAAGTCGCACGAAATAAAAAAGCAAACGGCTCCCTTTAGTGATGCTGTGGAGGTAGGAAATCTCTTTTTTCTGGCAGGTCAGATCGGAATGGATCACAGTACACGTACCATGGTTGAAGGAGGTTTAAAGGCGGAAACAGAGCAAGCCATTCTGAATATACGTGATGTTCTGCAACAACATGGTCTTTCATTAGATCAGGTAGTAAAATGCACTGTTATCTTAAGCACTATGGACGATTTTACCGCATTCAATGAGGTATACACCAAGTATTTTACCAAGAAGCCGGCGCGTACAACATTCGCAGCAGCTGGTTTAGCGAGAAATGCCAAAGTAGAAATTGATGTGATTGCCGCGAAAGAATAGGTGAGGAGCATACAGCTAAAAAAGCCATAACTATACAACTTAATAGTATCTTTGCGCCATGGTAGAAAAAGATATCATGACGCAGGTAGAGAAAGGCAGAATGCTGCCTCTAATGGAAGAGTTCTATACCATCCAGGGAGAGGGCTTCCACAAGGGCACAGCCGCATATTTTATCAGAATTGGAGGATGTGATGTAGGGTGCCATTGGTGCGATGTAAAGGAAAGTTGGAATGCAGCTACTCATCCGCCCACGGCCATAGAAAGTATTGTTGCAAATGCAGCTCAGTATTCCAATACTATTGTGGTTACCGGAGGGGAACCTCTCACCTGGGACATGGGACCATTAACGACTCTTCTCAAAGACAAAGACCTAAGTACACATATAGAAACTTCGGGAGCGTATCCGCTAACAGGAAACTGGGATTGGATCTGCCTTTCTCCCAAGAAAAATAAAGGGCCGGTAGGGGATATCCATTTAAAGGCCCATGAATTGAAGGTCATCATTTATAACAGGGACGATCTGAGGTTTGCAGAGGAACATGCGGCAAAGGTAAGTGAACATTGTGTGCTATACCTGCAGCCAGAATGGAGTGTACGGGACAAAGTAACTCCACTTATTGTAGACTACGTAATGAAGAATCCTAAATGGAAGGTCTCTCTTCAAACGCATAAATACCTTAATATTCCTTAATAGGTCTTCTTTCTTTTAAGAGGTACTGGTAAATAGAAGTGAAGCTGGTGTTTATTGTCCACCATTGGCCTGTAGGTCCAGGATACATTCTGAATCCAGTCCCGGTACGGCTGCTTTACCGGTAGAAATACGCTTATTCATCATACCCAGCAAACCTCCTCCAAATTGAAGTTCGGCACGCATAAGGCAGCCATCAATATCGCAATGATGTTCCGCATTGGGATCTTCATGAGCATTCACCGGTGGCGATCCCAGGTCTACCAAGCCTAAAAGATGCCCAAATTCATGATTCAACGTAGCGGTTTCAACATCTTCAATGGTAACCTGGCTGTTGCCCAAGGCCAGTTCTCTTACGGTGACCTCATAGATAACCATAGATGTATTTCTATATACGGCACCTAAGGTAACAGTCCCTTCCTGAGGGTCGTCGGTATCAGACGGGGCGTCTGCAAAATATATGTAAATGGCAAGCGTAGAACCGTCATTGTATGCCGTTCTATTCTCAGTTTCGAGGTCTGCAACTTCCTGCAAGCTAAGATCGTTCTCATTAGGACTGGATAGCTCCAGATACTGTATCTCTATATCCTGTTTAAACGTACGTTGCTGTAGAAAAGCCTGAAAATTATTCATAGCCTCGGCACTGGGTTGAAACCCGGTAACATAAGCAATTTCGACAAGTAATTTCGTAAATGTATTGTTAGAAAGGATGTCATTGGCTGAATCACCCGTTGCGAGCAAATTCGCAGTTTTGTCGATCGGATCTGGCGGCGTACCACCGGGACTATCAGAATTCTTAGAGCAAGCTGCTATAAGTATCAGACTAAAAAATAATATATATACCTTTTTCATAGAATACATTGTTCAAAACTATAATATCTACCTTTCTATAACAAGTTAAAGAGCAAAAACCCTACATAAAACGGGATTTTATCATCTCTATTATTTCCTGAATGTTAATTTAGCCAAGTAGTCGTAATGACTGCCCTTCCTTACAATATCGCATTGAAATCCATGAAATTGGGCTGCTTCAGATACAGTATTAAAATCAATATATAACCAATCGAAAGGATCACTCTTCAGATTTTTGTATTGCATTACATAGTTTACTTCTCCATAGTAAGCATCGTCCAAAGTATCTAAATATCTTCCGTCTTTTGTTTTCTCGAACATATAGATAATATCACTCGAATCGAATAGTACTTGTCCGCCAGGATTTAAATGTTCTCTGATCTTTTTAAAAAAATCATCAAGTTTGCTGAGCTTTCCTACCAGTCCTATGCCATTCATAAGGAGTAATAAGGTGTCAAATTTTTCTCCTTTGTAGGTCCAAAAATCAGATTGAACCACATCTTTAAGACCCCTTTTTTTGCATATTTCAATGGCTCCGGGGGAAGCGTCCAAAGCGGTAACACTATGCCCTATTGAAGCGAGATAAAGACTATGACTCCCAGCACCACAACCAATATCTAGCACACGCCCCTTACAAGCCTTTAATGCAATTTTTTCCAAAGCAGGCATGGTCTTATAATCACGAAATAAATAGGCGACGGGCAGAATATCCTCCTCCTGAAGGGAAGAGAAGGTCTTAATATTCTCTTCATGACTATTGTTGTAATAGTCTACTATTGCCTTGCCAAAAACATCGATCTGCACTGGAAGTATATTTAATACAAAAGTGGGATATTTGTGTCATCCATGAAAGCCTAATATCAATTTATGGAAACCGAAATATTTTAAATCCTATCCTATGAAGGAGGTATTGCAACAACTTCCACTGAAAGCAAGCGAAAAACAGGCCGAGAATAAAAAGTTTTTCGCACGTCTAAAGAAAAGACCTCCAAAGGATCTGGATTATACTATGAAACAGCTTCACGAGGCAGAGTTCCAAAGAACAGATTGCCTGACCTGTGCTAATTGCTGTAAGACAACAGGTCCGCTTTTCACCCGGATAGATATTGACAGGATTTCCAAACATCTTAAAATAAAGGCCTCAGCCTTTCAGGAAAAGTACTTGAGAACAGATGAAGATGGTGATGAGGTATTACAACAGGTACCATGCACTTTTTTAGGTGCTGATAACTACTGCAGTATTTATGAAGTAAGACCTAAAGCATGCAGGGAATACCCACATACAGATCGCAAGAAATTTCAACAGCTGGGTGCACTTACCATAAAGAATACCTTTGTTTGTCCGGCAGCATACAATATAGTTGAAGAAATGAAACGACGAATCAAGGTATAGCAAGGTATACATGCTTTCTTTGAAAATGGTTATTTTTGAGATCATGGAAACCATCATTCACTATTTTGAAACTATCCCCTCCAGTCACAGGAGTATTTTATTGGTACTGGGGATCAGTTTTTTCTGGTTGCTTGAAGGGGCAGTTCCTCTGTTTCGTTTCCAATATAAAAAATGGCGACACGCTTTGCCCAATTTCTTTTTTACAGCCACCACCATTGTGATAAATTTTGCGCTGGCCTTTCTACTTTTAAAAACGAGCGATTGGGTGACAGCCAATGATTTTGGGATCATCAATTGGTTACCGGAAATGCCACTTTGGGGGTATATACTTCTTGGGGTTTTATTGCTTGATTTCTTTGGGGCCTATTTGGCGCATTATGTAGAACACAATGTAAAATCGCTTTGGATGATACATTTGGTGCATCACACAGATCATGAAGTAGATACTACAACGGCTAACAGGCACCACCCATTGGAAAGTCTAATCCGGTTTGTCTTTACCCTCACTGGGGTATTATTAGTAGGTACCCCCATTGGTATTGTAATGTTGTATCAATCCTTATCCCTGGTGGCAACACAATTTGGTCATGCCAACATCCGCTTGCCAAGAAAAGTAGACCGTGCCATTAGTTGGGTGCTGGTCTCGCCAGATATGCATAAGGTTCATCACCACTATGTCTTACCTTATACAGATTCTAATTATGGGAATATCTTTTCTATCTGGGACCGGATCTTCGGCACCTATATGGAACTAGATCGCGATGCAATTGTATATGGAGTAGACACCTTCCCAAATAAGGAGGAAAACGGGAGTATCATGGGCTTGTTAAAACAGCCATTTCACAAATATCGCAAGCCTACCGGAGGTACTCCAAACAATTAAGGATATAAAAGATACTTAGCTCTGATCCTGGTAAAATTTTCCAGATCTTCCTGCCAGGTAGCCCTTATCTCGGCCTCATTCATTCCTGCCACTATCTGTTTTTGTAGTTGCTCCGTCCCTGCATGTTTACTAAATCCCGAAGTATTAAAAAATTCACTTTTCTCCAGGCAATGTTGGTATGCTTTTAGAATCCATTCCAGGGATACTTTAGATAGTCTGGGCGTCTTGCTGAGATCTTCGCCATAACATACTTCTCCTAAATGTTTGGGGGTCTTGGCTCCTATGTTAGGTTCAGGAATATATGTAAAGGAAAACTCGGCCTTATCCAAAAAAGGTGCTCCGAAGCGTTGAAATTGATATTCGGTACCTCGTCCTGCATTGATATTGGTCCCTTCAAAAAGACCTAGGCTGGGATAGAGGTTTATAGCTTGGTCATTTGGAAGATTGGGTGAGGGCCTAATGGGCAAACCATAGGTACTAGTATGCGTATAGTTCTTTAATGAAATGACCGTTAGTTGTGCTTTTACCTTATTTTTTAACCACCCTTCCTCATTGATCATTTGTGCGTACTCCCCAATACTCATCCCATAAACCAGCGGTATGGGCGTCATCCCCAGAAAGCTGGTAAGTGCAGGTTCCATAGTGGGACCGTCAACGTAATGTGCGTTGGGATTGGGCCTGTCTAACACCATTATTGGGATATTGTTTTCTGCACAGGCCTCCATTACCAGCTGAAGGGTTGCGATATAGGTATAAAACCGAACGCCTACATCCTGAATGTCGAACACCATCATCTCAATACCTTCCAAATCCTCTTTTTTAGGTTTTCTATGGGCCCCGTATAATGAAATAATTGGCAAACCCGTTTGCAGATCTACTCCATCTTCAACTTTTTCTCCGGCATCTGCCATACCCCTAAAGCCATGTTCAGGAGAAAATACTCGAGAAACAGAAATATTCAGGCTTAGCAGGGAATCTACCAAATGGGTATAGGCAGCTACATCATTTCCTTTGCCTGCGTCTTTTTTAAATATCACACTTGTTTGATTGGCTACCACTGCAATATTTTTATTTTTTAACAGCGGCAGGTACTCTATGGTTCTGTTCGCTCCAACAATAATTTGTGTGTTGTTTATAGCCGTGTCCATAGCGATGGGAATTTCTTGTACGGCGGCTGTGCTTTGAACCTTACCGCCACATGAAAATAATAGCAGAGCAGCAAAAAAATAACCCAATAAAAAAGGATGCGGGCTATGCCAATTATTGAGAAGATCTTTTCCCTTGTTCCAAGAAACATGGACAACTAACAGAGGAAAACTGTATTTTTGATTCTTTAAAAAAAGCATCGGTTGAATTTAGAACTGTTTATCGCAAAACGCCTTGTCAAAGGTAAGCAGCATAAAATTAGCATATCTGCCCCGATAATAAAAATAGCCATTGCGGCTATTGCCCTGGGGATATTGATGATGTTGATTGCTATGGCAACAGGTGTTGGCCTAAAATATAAGATCAGAGAAAAGATAGCTGCTTTTAATGGTCACATCCAGATCTATAATTACGACAATAATATCTCGGACGTATCCGTGATCCCCGTATCTCTGCAGCAAGAATTCTATCCAAATTTTAATTTGGTAGAGGGTGTTCAACATATACAGGCAGTGGCCACCAAGGCCGGAATTATCCGGACTGAAGATACCTTTGAGGGTATCATTGCCAAGGGAGTAGGGAAAGATTATGACTGGACAGCCTTTGAGGATTTTCTGATAGCAGGTAGTTTGCCTTCCTATACTTCAGAACTCAATACAGAGGTGCTGATGTCCAAGCTAATGGCCAACAGACTTCAAATGGGAGTGGGGGACGAGTTCTTTACACTTTTTCTAAAACAGGAAGACCCTTCAAAAGTTCCCAATCAGCGAAAATTTAAGATCACCGGGATCTATGACAGCGGATTTGAAGAATTCGACGGCACCTATATTTTTGTTGATATTCGCCATATTCAAAGGATGAATCAATGGGCAGAGGATGAAGTGGGTAACTTTGAGATCTTCCTCGACGATTTTGATGCCATTGATGAAAAGAGCCAGGAGATCTACGGAAAGACCCTTTCTACGCTAGACACCCAGACCATAAAGAACAAATATTACAAGATCTTTGAATGGATTGGCCTGTTCGATTTTAATATTGCCATAATCATTGGAATCATGATAATTGTAGGTGGAATCAACATGATCACGGCTCTATTGGTACTTATTTTGGAAAGAACCCCAATGATTGGAGTTTTAAAAGCACTGGGAGCAGACAATTGGAGCATTCGTAAGGTGTTTTTATATAATGCAGCCTACCTTATCCTTATTGGCCTTTTCTGGGGGAATCTCCTGGGATTAGGACTAATCTGGCTGCAGGATAAATACAGGTATTTTAAATTCCCAAATCCACAGGAATATTACATAGACTATATCCCTGTTTATATAGACCTCCCTACTGTTCTACTTCTTAATCTTGGCGTGTTGTTACTTTGTATGAGCATGTTATTGATCCCATCCTATATTATAACAAAGATTACCCCTGTGAAAGCGATCAAATTCGATTAAAAGAGAAGGTCTTGTCATCTTTGATTCTTATTAATAAAATTCGAGCCAAATAATCTTTCCTCTTAGGCCTTAATTTAGGGAACTAGTATCTTTGTGGTCATGATGAAGTATGCAGAAAATATATTGGGAACCATTGGGAATACGCCATTGGTAAAAATGAATAAGATTACGAAGGATTTACCCTGTCTTGTACTGGCAAAATATGAGACCTTTAACCCGGGTAATTCCGTGAAAGACCGCATGGCACTTCAAATGGTAGATGATGCTGTTGCTGCCGGGAAGCTGAAACCCGGAGGCACTATAATAGAAGGTACATCCGGGAATACGGGGATGGGTCTGGCCCTGGTAGCTGTAGTGAGAGGATACAAGATGATCTGTGTGATCAGTGACAAGCAATCCAAGGAGAAGGTAGACATCCTGAAAGCCATGGGCAGCGAGGTTTATGTATGTCCAACGGATGTGGCCCCGGAAGATCCAAGGAGCTATTATTCTACCGCTAAAAGACTTTCTGAGGAAATACCAAATTCCTGGTATGTGAATCAATACGATAACCCTTCAAATACCAAGGCACATTTCGAATCAACCGGACCCGAGATTTGGGAACAGACAGACGGTAAAGTGACTCATTTCGTAGTAGGGGTAGGCACCGGGGGCACCATTTCCGGGGTAGGCGCCTATTTAAAATCGAAAAACCCCAAGATAAAAGTTTGGGGAATAGATACGTATGGCTCGGTGTTTAAGAAATATCACGAGACGGGGATCTTCGACAAAAATGAGATATATCCCTATATAACAGAGGGTATTGGGGAAGACATTCTGCCCAAAAATGTTAATTTTGATATCATTGACGGATTTACCAAAGTAACCGATAAAGATGCTGCGGTGTATACCCAGCGCCTGGCTAAGGAGGAAGGAATGTTCCTGGGTAATTCTGCCGGAGCTGCTATTAAAGGAGTACTCCAATTAAAAGAACACTTTAAAAAAGATGATGTGGTAGTTGTTCTGTTCCACGACCATGGAAGCAGATATGTGGGGAAGATCTTTAATGATGATTGGATGCGTGAACAAGGCTTTTTAGATTAGTTTTGGTATCTTTTAAACTTAATTATTCTACTAATTTTCTAAAGTAATACCAGGTTTTAATTTGGAGCTACTTTTATAAGACAACTATGACAACTCTCCAAAATAAAAAACAAAAAATCAGTATAGAGAAGGGAGAACTTATTAGTTACCAGGTTGATGGATATGAACTAATGCATCAAATTGGCAGTCCGGGATGGGGTCATACAGATACAGAGATGTTTCCTATAATTGGTCCTACAGATAAAGCAGGTTTTAGGGTTCATGTACCAAAAGGTAATGCTATTCAAGATCAGCATGGGCTTTTAAGGGAACTTTCGTATACCCTGGACAAAAAAGAAGATACTACGGTAACCTATGTAAAAGAATATTCGGCAGGTTCCGTGGTCCTAAATTCCAAATTTCCTGATAAATCAACTGCACAACGGCTTATTTGGCCTTACAGTTTTAAGGTTAAAAAGACCCTTAGTTTATCGGAGAATTCTTTAAAGATCACATTTGGTGTTAGCGGAGAAAGGGATATGCCCTTTATGATAGGGTATCATCCGGCTTTTAAACTACGCACCAAGAAGGCTCAAATAAGAACAGCCACCACGTCATATAGTTTGGAGGAGATCATAAAAGCCGGTAACCGTGCAGTTGAGGTTCCTCAGACAGAAGAACTATTTTTGGAAGATGAACGAATAATTCGGATTAAGACAAAAGGCTTTGGACATTTTATGTTATGGTCACCAGTAGAGAATATGATCTGTGTAGAACCCATCACATTCTATCCCTATGCGGTAGACCAGACTTACTTGCAAGAAGGATTTATGTATCTAGATAAACAAGAAGCAAAATTTCAGATAGAAATAGGACTAATATCATAAGAATGGAAACGAATAAGGAGCAGTTAACGTCAGAGCAGATAGAAGAACAGTATGGGTTTCTATTTGAAGAAGAATTGCTAAAACAGATCGAAGCCGTTGGGGTACTTCGGAAGGTAAAGGAAGGCGACTTTCTTATGGATATTGGAGATCCTATTGTGTCTATGCCTTTGATCATAAGTGGAGCAATTAAGATCTTAAGTGAAGATAAGGAAGGTGATGAACTACTCTTGTATTTTATAGAAAAAGGAGATACCTGTGCCATGACCTTATCTTGTTGCCTTAAAAAAGGGAAAAGTAAGATCAGGGCGGTGGCAGAATCGGATGCCGAACTGTTAATGATCCCCATAGAGAAAATGGAGGAATGGATGGCACGTTATAGCAGTTGGCGCGAATTTATACTAGACAGCTATCACGAAAGAATGCAGGAGCTTTTGGAAACGGTAGATACCCTGGCTTTTATGAATATGGATGAACGTCTTTTCAAATACTTAAAGGACAAGGCCATGGTGAATCAAAACGATATGATCCAAACAACCCATCAGGATATAGCGGCAGACCTGCATACTTCCAGAGTGGTAATTTCCAGATTACTCAAAAAGATGGAGCACGATGGAAAAATTAAGTTACATCGCAGCCAGATTCAGATCATAGAATTATAATAAGTAAGATTTTGCGTTTATGCAAAACAACTTTATATGCAAAAAATATTTCCGTTTTTAAGCTGGATCAGGACCTATAAGTGGCCTTTTCTTCCCAGCGATCTCATGGCCGGATTAACAGTTGCTATCGTATTAATTCCGCAGGGATTGGCATATGCTCTAATTGCCGGGCTACCTGCCGTCTACGGCTTATATGCTTCGCTTGTACCCCTAATAGTATATTCCTTTATGGGAACTTCCCGCTCGCTGGGAGTAGGTCCGGTAGCTATGGATTCCCTATTGGTTGCTGCAGGTCTGGGTGCCATTGCGTCTATTGGTCCAGACAACTATATTGTTATGGCCATCTTGCTAGCCTTCCTGGTAGGTAGTATTCAGCTATTGCTTGGAATACTAAGGATGGGCTTTTTGGTGAATTTCTTATCAAAGCCGGTAATTAGTGGCTTTACATCTGGAGCTGCCCTTATCATTATGTTTAGTCAATTAAAATATCTCCTTGGTACCGATATTGAGAAGAGCAATCAGTTTCACTGGATGATCTGGAATGCCATACAAAAATTGGGGACTATAAATCCTTATGACCTGGGAATTGGAATATTAGGAATTTTGTTGATGATTCTTTTAAAAAAATGGAATAGGAAAATACCGTACATATTATTGGTGGTAATTATTGGGATTGCCCTGGTATTCTTTTTTCAATTGACTTCCAAAGGGGTCGCTATTGTAGGAGAGATCCCAACAGGACTGCCCCAGGTGGCCCTCCCTCAGGTGGAGTGGCAATATCTAATGGAATTGTGGCCCATAGCTCTAACATTGGCCCTTGTTGGCTACCTGGAAACCATCTCGATCGGAAAGGGCATTGAGGATAAGATGAACCGGGATCAACTTAATCCCAATAAAGAATTGGTAGCTCTGGGTCTATCTAATATGGCCGGATCTTTTTTTCAGTCCTATCCTATTACCGCTAGTTTTTCAAGATCGGCTATCTATCTGGAAGCTCGCTCCAGGACCAATATGGCAACATTAGTCACGGCTATGATAGTGTTGTGCACCTTATTGTTTCTAACACCATTGTTTTATTACCTCCCAAAGGCGGCCCTTGCAAGTATTATTATGGTTTCGGTTTATGGTTTGGTAGATGTTGCCTATGCCCGTAAATTATGGAAGTTTAGAAAGGATGAATTTGCTGTGCTTCTGGGAACTTTTTTAATTACGCTATTCGTAGGAATTATGGAGGGAATATTGGTTGGGGTTTTAATTTCTTTATTGTTGATGGTCTACAGAACCTCTAATCCTCATTTTGCAGTATTGGCGAATATCAGAAATACCGAATACTATCGAAATATAAACCGGTTTGAGCGTGAGGTAGTGATACGACCGGATCTTTTAATTGTCCGTTTTGATGCTCAATTGTATTTTGGAAATTCTAATTTTTTCAAGTCGCATCTAATGCATTTAATTGATGAGAAAGGACCAGATCTTAAGGCGGTTATCTTAAACGCTGAGGCAATTAATTATATCGATTCCTCAGCCTCCGATATGATCATAAAGTTAATTGAGAAATTATACGAAAAAGGGATTCATTTCTTTATTGCAGGGGCTATTGGGCCTACCCGGGATATACTTTTTTCAAGCGGGGTTATGCAATTACTGCCCAAAGAATGTCTGTTTGTACACACCGGTGAGGCAGTTTCATTTTACGACGATCCAAAAAAGAAGTCACAGCTGCAATCTAAGGTGGCACATCAATGGAATACGCTAGGTGACTAAAGTTACCCGTGCTTTTGGATTATGACGTATTTTTGCAATGTAAAGTAAAGGATTATGAACATAGAACAGATTTACACAGGATGTCTTGCACAGGGTGCCTACTATATTGAAAGTCAGGGCGAAGTGGCGATCATTGATCCCTTAAGAGAAGTAACGCCTTATATTAATAGGGCTTCCAGAGATAAAGCAAAGATCAAGTATATTTTTGAGACTCATTTTCATGCCGATTTCGTAAGTGGACATGTAACATTGGCAAAAGAAACGGGAGCTACTATTATTTATGGTCCAAATGCAGACCCTACCTTCGATGCCTTAATAGCAAAGGACGGACAGGAATTCAAACTAGGAGAGCTTACTATTAAAGCACTTCACACACCTGGCCATACTATGGAAAGTACCACCTATCTATTAAAAGACTCCAAGGGAAAAGATAAAGCTATATTTTCCGGAGATACTCTTTTTCTAGGTGATGTGGGAAGACCCGATCTGGCTCAAAAAGCAGCTCATCTTACCCAGGAACAATTGGCCGGAATGCTCTACGAGAGTTTAAGGACCAAAATTATGCCACTTGCCGATGATGTAATTGTATATCCTGCTCATGGTGCCGGTTCGGCCTGTGGGAAGAATATGATGAAAGAAACGGTAGATACCCTGGGAAATCAGAAGAAAATGAACTACGCCTTAAGGCAAGATATGACCAAGGAAGAATTTATTGCTGAGGTTACCGAAGGGCTATTGCCGCCTCCTAAATATTTTCCTTTGAATGTGAAGATGAACAAAGAAGGCTATGAAGATATTCAAGAAGTACTTAAAAGAGGCACCCGGGCATTAATGCCTGATGAGCTTGAAACGCTGGCTAATGAAACCGAAGCAATTGTTCTGGATGTTAGAAGCGAACAAGAATTTGTGAATGCTCATATTCCAAGGTCTGTTTTTATTGGCCTTAAGGGCGATTTTGCTCCATGGGTGGGAGCGTTGATAGCCGATGTTACCCAAACCATATTACTGGTAGCTCCAAAAGGTCAGGAAGAGGAGGCCATAACCCGACTCTCCAGAGTGGGATTCGACCAAACCATTGGGTATTTAAAAGGAGGTTTCGAAACGTGGAAAAAGGCAGGGAAAGAAACAGATAGTTTAAGCTCAATACCTGCGGATAAGCTGAAAAAAGAACTTTCCAATAAAGATACGGCGGTATTTGACGTGCGAAAAGAAAGTGAATTTACAGCAGAATATCTGGCACAGTCAATAAATACACCTTTAGATAAGATCAATGAGCATTTGGCTTCCTTTCCAGATAACAAGACTTTTTATGTTAGTTGTGCCGGGGGATATCGCTCCGTGATTGCTGCATCTATCCTAAAGAGCAGAGGCATACATAATCTGGTTGATGTTGGCGGCGGCTTTAATGCTATAAAATTGGCTGGGATAGAGACTACAAACTATGTCTGTCCTTCTACCTTATGATAAAAGTCATGTATCATTGGTGCCAGAATACGTAGTTTTATTTTATGAATCGGCATCAGGGATTAAAATTGCTACTAGTGTGCTTAACATGCCTGGCGATAATATCCCTAACTGTGATAGTGGTTTACGCATTAACTTAAATCTTTCAATATGAAAACAAATATGAGTGCCCTGGATAAGATTATAAGGGTCTTTGTGGCTGTCGCTGCCGGACTTCTGGTGTATTTAGAAGTAGTACAAGGTGTTTATTCCTATATCTTGCTTGCCATTGTTGCTATCTTTATTTTGACCAGCCTTGTGGGCTTTTGTCCAATTTATAGCATTTTTGGTATAAATACCTGCACTGTAAAGAAGAAAGACTAGGATTTTCCGGCCTTGCTTTTTCAGGTTATGAATAATAATCTATTGCTATAAGCTTTAATTGGGATGTGTTCCGTTATATGAACTAAAGTCTCAATAGTATAGATTAGGACTATTCTCACATTTTAAAATAATTTTCAGATTGCTCTTTCTACTTTTCTATTTTGTGTATTTTTAAAATTGATATAGAAAATAGGAATGCTAAAGAATTTTATTAAAAGTGTAGGGGTCATAAACATTGTTTTACTCCTCGTAGTTCTCTCCATCATAGTAGTTTCGGAATATATATTTCTTGCCGGCAATAAATTAGATGCCATTTTCATTGCCATCTGGGCGCCCACCATTCTTGGATTTATGAATTATTTCAAATACAGGAAGTGATGGATTTTATTCTTGGATATTCAATTTTCGTGGGGCTTATCTTCCTTATCTGGGTGGTCTTTGTGGTTAGGATGTACAAGGAAATGAACAAAAAGATATAAGCAGATCTGCTTATTTTTAGAGTTTAATTTTCTCTAAGGATGACTATTTAGTGAAAGGAATTAGTTTTTCCTGGTTTTTGAGGGCATATGAAGTTACCAATCTTTTGGTTTCAAGGGTTTCTTTTTGTGGAATAACAAAAGCCATAATATCCTCAAGAGTTCGTACTTCAGTTTCTTTTGGGACAAATCCGTAGCCGTAATACTGTCCATCTTGTACAACCACCAGGGCATCTTCCTTAGAATCACGCCCCTTTTCCCTGATAATAAAATTGTCCTTATTGTGTGCAATATACTCCAGGGCTTCTTTTACCTTTTTATTATACTCCTTTACTGATTCCTTTCCTCTGCAGATCCCATTACATTGTTTTACTCTGAAGTGATCACAGTGAATTACCCCTTCCTGCAGGTGGCAATATTTTGCACATAAGCCATATTCAGAACAAATAATTTCCAGGAATTCCCTGCATTCAGTGATTGAATACAATGTGGTAAGAGGTTGTGGCACATTCTTTACCTTATTAAAGGCCAAGTGTAATATACCATCACGATCCTCATAGTGGAAAATGGCATAGGCCGGGATCTTTCTTTTTTGGGCCCTGTTATAAAGAGGAAAATAATGCTTAATGGCAGAAGATTCCATTAGAAAGGCAACCAATTCATTGCCTGCTAGTTTATAATCGATTTGCTCGGTAACCCTGCACATCTGTATCTCTTTTTCACTTTTATCGTAAAAATGTCCGAGTACCCTTTTCTTGATATTCTTGGCCTTTCCGGCATAGATCACTTCGCCCTTTACATTTTTAAAAAAGTAAATGCCGGTTTTATCAGGTAGTTTTTCATATTGTGCTTTAGGAAGGGAAGGAGGCAGTGTTGCTTCCTGTGAGCGTGCATTTAGGAATTTTAGTAATGTTTCCTCTATGTTTGGGGTATTGAGGATCTTTTGGAATAGTAGTACTGTGGCATGGGCATCGCCTCTCGCCCTATGTCTATTCTGGAGTGGGATACTTAGAGTAGTACAAAGCTTGCCTAAGCTATATGATCTGTACCCTGGGAATACTGTTCTGGATAAACGAACCGTACATAGTTTTTTACGAACAAAAGTCAATCCCAACTCCTTAAATTCATTCTTGATGACATTGTAATCAAAGTTTACGCTATGGGCTACAAAAATGGTTTCCTGGGTGAATGAAAGGATCTTTGGAGCAATTTCTTCTATAGTTGGAGCATTGCGGACAAGGTTATTATCTATTCCGGTAAGACCGGTTATAAATGAGGGTATCTCACATTCCGGGTTAACCAGAGATGTAAATTCTTCTATGATCTTAGTGCCGTCGTATTTGAAAATAGAAATTTCGGTGATCTTGTTTCCTTTGATCCCGTTCCCCGTAGTCTCTATGTCTACTATGCAATACAAATTATTAATTTTGGCACTCTATTTACTACGATATTTACAAGAACAAGCTTATTTCATTTCTTGTATTATGAGCCAAAAAAAAGGACAACATTCGCTGTCCTTTTCTTTAAGATTTTTTCTTCAGGTCTAAAACGAACTATTCCTTATGAATTGTCTACCACTTTAGCTTTTGCCGCATTCTTTTTAACAGATGCAATTCCATTTGCCATAGATGATGCAGAAGCATACATCTGACTAGCACCAATCTCTTGTCCGTTAGAAGCTTTTAGACCGAAATAAGGTTTTCCGTTTTTAGCAACTTTGCGATCGAACATGGCATCGTTCTTGGAATTTTTTCGAACAGATTCTATTCCATTTTCACAAGCCGACTTGGTCTTGTATGCTTCACTACTTAAGATTACCTGTCCGTTTCCAGCTTTTAAATTAAATCTGAATTGACCGGATTTGTCTTTTTTAATTTCGAATTTACCCATTTTGAAGTATTTTGATTTTCTCAAATTTACCATATAAAACCAGAATTTTCGGGAATGTTGTAAAAAAAAAATCCACATTTTACTGTGGATAAATAAAAACCTTTAATTTTTAGACTTAGAATCCTGCCTTAGATTCTTGTATTCCACCTTACCTTGTTGGTGAACCTTTGAGTCGTTTTTCAATCTTTTGCTTTTTTCCCGTGAGTTCCTTCATGAGATCCATAAGCTTCTCATCCTTAGATTTTTTATATATTTCGTTGATTGCCAGGATGATTTCCTTAGCATCTCTCGACGCCTGAACACGGTCACTGGTTGACATGTGGCTCATTTTAAGGTTTATAAAGGCATCTGCCCGTTTAAATATGTCCATTTTTCTTTAAATATACAATGAAGCGCATAAGATAGGAAACATTTCAGATTGGCAATACTGATCTGCATATAATATTTTCCTATAATTTACTTAAATAAATGTGAAGATTGCCTTATTTATCTTTCTAAGGCCCAGTATACCTATGAAAGAAGAATAAATGGAGCTTCCAATTTTTTATCAGTTTCATAAGATTGAACACGATAAAATTACAAGTTCAGCTCTAATTCCCTGGAATGTTTTCGAAAGCAGGTCAATTTGATGGTGGTGGATCTACCACGGAGATAAAATTCTCACGGGTTAAGGTATTTTCTCCATCACTATTGATTGCTGTAAGGCTTACGTCATAAGTCCCTACTGCGTCATATCGTATGAGAGGTTCCACTTCCGTACTACTCGCAGGAGTTCCTCCCGGGAAAGACCATTGAAAAGAAATACCATTAGTTGAACCATTTACAAATTGAACTCGTGTACCTATACGAATAGTAGTTGCCAGAGCATCAAAATCTGCGATTGGCGGACTGCTAGCCTGCATCATGGGGTCCTTATCGCCATCATCACTGGAACACTGAATATTCACCAGCAATATTAACAACAGGCCAAAAAGAATTTTTAATGTTTTCATATACAATTTTTAATAGCTAAAAATACTAATTTTTTTGAGTACTTAGATATGGTACAACTACTCTCAATGGAACATGGCAGTATTTAAAAATTTCTGGCATAGGAGAGAATCACATATTTATGGGATTCTGTTCCGGGAGCTTCGGGAGACTGTATTCTGTAGCCAAACCAGTATTCGTTTTTTCCAAAACGGTGTTGTACGTCAAAACCGGCAAAAATAAAATCACGGTTGGGCGAAATAAGGAAGACAGAGTTGTCCCCCAAGGCACTGCCTTCTAAAAGTGCGTTATAGCCAACATATCTATACCCTGCTCTGAGGGAAAAAAAGATCTCTCTACGGGTAGTTCCAATACGGTGATGGGCCATGGTAGTGGCCATAGGATCTCGCCGCCCGAAATAGGCTATAAAGTTGGCCTGTGCGTATTGATCGCGTGTCCCAAATGCAATGGCGGGCTGCAATGCCAGTGTAATACTGAAAGGATTAGGGGCAAGGGTCCATTCTTTCAGATAACCTAAATAGCCGTTAGCATGCAGACTATTGTCCATTTCTCCAACCCATACAGGAGGATCGGATACCACAAAGATCTTGTGATACCATCTTTGAAATCCGCCGGCTCCAGAATTATTTCCAGCGATCCCCAGAAGTATGCTGGCATCCCAGCCATGTTGTTTTATTACAGAAGACCATCCTGCTTTTAGGCCCAGAAAGCCTACATAAGGCCTGTCTTGTTCTTCAATATTCGCAGTTACGATATTGGAAGGAGTATATACCTCCTGTCCTATTGAAAAAGAAAGTTGTTCCTGCCCCTTGCCAATCCCTTTTTTTAGCCTTTTTGTGTAGGTAAGGTATAGACCAGATGAGTAATAGCGATCCGTAAGAGTAAAGAAATCATTGTCATGTTGTAATTGAATTTGGTGATTTAGAATAGAATCGTTCACAATCCTGGATTCCATCTGGCCATGAAGTGTCAGGGAACACCCAATGATCAAGACTATTAAGACGTTAAAAAGAAATGTGCGGTTCAAGGAAGTGTTGATGTAAGCTGGTCCATATTTCAGATAGCTGTGAAATATATGAATTTTAAGGTGTTTTTTAACCTATGACCAAACATCAATAAATAAATATGGTGGATCCGAGATCATCTTATTTCTAAAACTAGGTAATATGAAATGTGATCTAACATCAAAAAATAATAAACAGGTAGTGGGGAGATTACCTGCGGTGTTCTCCTTGGTCTCCCTTTTAGGAAATACAGCAAACTGTGCTTTCAGCCCAGATGCCTAAAACCAAAAAAATCTGCTCAAGTGAACTTGGCAGATTTTTAATTGATTTTAGTCACAGTTTTGCTGTGCTTCAAAGTGGAGCCGGGGAGATTCGAACTCCCGTCCAAACAAGCAATACCATCGCTTTCTACATGTTTAGTTTTTGTTTGATTTTCGATGTGTACCTGACCAAAAACCGCCTAATACACACTTAGCTTCTTTGATTTTAAACCCCTACCGAAGCAATAGAGGCTCTATGTTGACTTTTATGGTGCCCCATAACGGATCGCCATCAACAAGGGCTATCCCGGGACATCTCGCTTCTCTGCCTTGCAGAGACGAGGCTAAATCCTACTATAATTCGGATTAAGCGGCAAGAGCGTAATTAGATTCGCCATTTAAAAAGTGTGAAATATGAGATTTACGAGCTGTATCCCAGCGCTCGACATGCTTACAATGCCATTGGTCTCGCTGTCAAAAACCAGTCGGCCCCAAAATGTTAAAGAACGTTGTTTTATAAAAAGGATTGCGAAGATACCAAAAAGTTTGCGCACCGCCCGAAATCCATGTAATTTTGAGCAAATTCTATACCAAAAAATATGATACATTTCGGAATCATCAGAGAGCGCAAGAATCCCCCGGATAAGCGGGTGGTATTATCTCCCCAGGCCTGTCAAAAAGTCCTGAATACATTTCCTGAGGCCAAAATTACTGTTGAGCCTTCTCCGCTCCGTGTGTTTAGCGATGAAGAATACCGGGAAGCCGGACTTTCCGTTGCTTCTTCCATGCAAACTTGTGATGTACTCATAGGCGTTAAAGAGGTGCCAATAGAATCATTGATTCCAAACAAGAAATACTTTTTTTTCTCCCATACTATTAAAAAACAGCCCTATAATCGCGAATTGCTAAGAGCAATATTGTCAAAGAATATTGAAATGTATGATCATGAGGTAATTACAAATACCAAAGGAATTAGATTGGTGGCTTTTGGGCGCTACGCAGGGATCGTAGGTGCTTATAACGGGCTTAGGACCTATGGTTTAAAGTCAGGACAATTCAACATCCCAATGGCTGAAAACCTGAAGGACAAAAAAGACCTGATCCGGGAATTACTAAAAGTTTCTTTACCACCCATAAAAATACTTTTAACCGGAAAAGGTAGGGTAGGGAACGGTGCCAAGGAGATCCTGGATGGGATGAAGCTACTTGAAGTACCTGTAGAGGATTATTTAACTAAGACCTTTGATGTACCGGTCTACTGTCAAATTGATGTTCTGGAATACAACAAACGAAAAGATGGACAAATTCTGCCAATGCAGGACTTTTTTGACCATCCCGAGGCCTATGAATCAAACTTTATGCGTTTTGCGAAAGTGAGCCATCTGTATATTGCCGGCCACTTCTACGGGGATGGGGCACCTTTTTTATACACCCGTGAAGATGTGAAACATCCTGAATTTAAAATTCAGGTAGTTGCAGATGTGAGCTGCGATATAGACGGACCGGTTGCTACCACCCTGCGTGCCTCTACGATTGCCGACCCTGTCTATGGGTATGATCCCAATACAGAAGAAGAAGTGCCTTATATGACCAAGGGAGCCATTGCAGTAATGGCAGTAGATAATCTTCCTGCAGAACTCCCCAGGGATGCGAGTGAAGGTTTTGGAGACACCTTTGTGGAAAGTGTAATCCCAGCCTTTTTTGATAATGATAAAGAAGGGATTCTGGAAAGGGCACGCATGACCAAAGAAGGAAAACTTACAGAGCGTTACGCCTATTTACAAGACTATGTAGACGGGAAAGAGTAATGCCTTAGTCTACCGTAATATCCCAGCTAATTACAGGATGTATCTTTGGAGCCGCATAGGCACCCAATGCTTTTAGTTTTAGTACAATAGACGATACCTTTTCCAAAGTTTTTATTTTCAGTGTAAACACTTTATTTGCAGAGATCTCAAAAACGGGAGAGCTACTGTAAAAGGTATAATCCATCCGGTTTTCAAAGAGTAGATCACTGCTTGAAATATTTTCTAATTCCACTTCCAGGATATCTGTATCAGGTATATAAGCAGCCCTGTTAACTTTCAGACTTGCTTTGATCAAAGGGATTATAAATTGTGGTCTGCCCACTAAAAGACTATTGTAAACTGCCACGGTATTCCCTGCAAAAAGGGCGTCTCGTATGCTTTCCAGACTTTTTTCTTTGGCGAACACCAAAGTGATAGGCCGGTGAAATCCTTTTTCCAGGTATTGCCAGTCAATTAAACCATGAATATCACTGGTGCCCATAATAGTAAGATTGTGCTCCAAGGCAAGGGCAAAGGATTCCTCGGCATAGTCATGCTCATTGATGACCTCTATGCCATGAAGTTCTCCATTATTGATGCGTTCTAATTGAAATTCACTTAGAATGGGATTACCGGACGGACTTTGTCTATACCAGGCGGGGTGGTTCCAGAAAACAAAGGCATTCTGCTTTTTAGCTTCAGAAAAAGGCGTCTCAGGATCTTCCGCTAACAGCATATTGGCATCTGAGGTAAACAGCGCATTACTATGCCCAATAGGTTCATCGCGTGTAATTTCTGAGCCGGGAATGATCAACAAACCGTGATCCCTGGCTTCTAATCTGGCCAATTGATAAGATCGGTTACGATCAGGATGAGGAATGTCAGCGATGTGAGGTTGGTATTCTAAATGTTCTGTCAGAGAAATTGCATCCAGGTTTTCGCGTAAAGCTTCCATAACCCGTATGGAAGGCCATACCTCTCCATCTGAAAATACTGTATGCTGATGAAGGTCTGTCTTAAGGGTAATAAAACCTGGAATATCGGGATAATTTAAGGCATGACCGGCGGCATGTTGATGGTCTTGAGACCAAATGCTCATAGTAAAACCTAGTGTGAGTATTAAACAAAAAGTATACGTTCTCATTGGTTTTTCTTTAAATGTAACAGATTCCGTTTGTATATAATCCTTCCCGATTAACATTTAAGCTCTAATGTCCATAAAACACTAGCTAGCAGTGGACGATTTGGGTATTCTCAAAACAATATAAACTATTCGTTCAATTGGTTTATGGTCTCCCTTAGTCTTGCCAATTGAGTTAGAAGTGTATCTAATTTGTCCAAAGGCAGCATATTAGCACCATCACTTTTTGCATTGGCAGGATCAAAATGGGTTTCCATAAAGAGTCCGTCTACGCCAGCTGCAATACCTGCCCTGGCCATAGTACTGATTAGGGCCGGTCTGCCGCCGGTTACCCCGGAGGCCTGGTTGGGTTGCTGCAGGGAATGAGTAACATCCAGAACAACAGGAGCGTATTGTTTCATGGTGGGTACCCCCCTGAAATCAACGATCATATCCTGATACCCAAACATGGTACCCCTATCTGTAATAATAACCTGATCATTTCCGGAATCTGTAACCTTGGCTACTGCGTGTTTCATGCTTTCCGGACTCATAAATTGCCCTTTTTTAAGATTAACGGTCTTCCCGTGTTTCAGCGGCAGCGATCACCAGGTCTGTCTGACGTACAAGGAAAGCAGGGATCTGCAATATATCTACGTATTCTGCAGCCATCTTAGCGTCAGAGATCTCATGAATATCTGTGACCGTGGGTACTTTAAAAGTTTCAGACACTTTCCGTAAGATCTTTAAGGCTTTTTCATCCCCAATCCCGGTAAAAGAATCGACCCTGCTTCTGTTGGCCTTCTTAAAGCTTCCTTTAAATACATAAGGTATCTTAAGACGATCTGTAACTTTTACTATGTGCTCTGCGATCCGCAGGGCCATGTCTTCACCTTCAATGGCACACGGACCTGATAACAGAAAGAATTGATTACTATCCGTATTTTTTAGTTGGGGAATTTTAGTGAGATCCATGCATACTATTTTAGGTAAAGGTAGGAATTTGAATAGACATATTTTAGTGCTGTGATTTGCAGAGAACTACCTCTAAACCAGTGTCATAAAAAAAATACAACTTTGTATATACGTGCCAAAAATAGCAGTATCTTTGCCGGCTCAAAACAAAGAGATGTCTACTACAAAGAACATTGCCATTATTGCCCACGTTGACCACGGTAAAACTACCCTGGTTGATAAGATACTTCACTATTGTCAGTTGTTTCGTGAAAACGAAAAAACCGGCGATCTTATTCTGGATAACAACGACCTGGAACGAGAACGAGGTATTACTATTGTTTCCAAGAATGTATCCGTTACCTATAAAGGGACCAAGATCAATATTATTGACACCCCTGGTCACGCCGATTTTGGTGGTGAAGTAGAACGTGTTTTAAATATGGCAGATGGAGTATTGCTGCTGGTAGATGCCTTTGAAGGTCCTATGCCTCAAACTCGTTTTGTATTGCAAAAAGCCTTGATCTTGGTTTAAAACCATGTGTTGTGATCAATAAAGTTGATAAAGAGAATTGTACTCCTGAAGAAGTACACGAAAAAGTATTCGACCTGATGTATGAATTGGGTGCTGAAGAATGGCAACTCGATTTCCCAGTGGTCTATGGTTCTGCCAAAAACAACTGGATGAGCGATGACTGGAAGAATCAAACTACAACTATAGAGCCTTTGTTGGAAATGGTCATTGATCATATTCCCAGCTTTTAAACCTGAGCAGGGAACATACACAAATGCTGATCACCTCATTAGACTATTCTTCATTTACCGGTAGAATTGCTATTGGTCGCCTGCAGCGGGGTACCTTAAAAGAAGGACAGCAAATTTCTTTGGTAAAAAGAGATGGTAGTAACGTAAAATCCAAGATAAAGGAACTATATACTTTTGAAGGTCTGGGACGAATAAAAGTGAGTGAAGTAGTCACTGGTGATATCTGTGCCCTAGTTGGACTTGAAGGTTTTGACATTGGTGATACCATTGCTGATATTGAAAATCCACAGGGATTAAAGACCATTGCTATAGACGAACCTACAATGAGTATGTTATTTACCATTAATGATAGTCCATTCTTTGGAAAGGATGGTAAATTTGTTACTTCCAGACATATCAAGGAACGTCTGGAAAAAGAACTGGAAAAGAATCTGGCACTTAGATTAGAGGAAACAGATAGTGCAGACAAGTTTATGGTCTTTGGAAGGGGAGTACTTCATTTGTCTGTCTTGATAGAAACCATGAGAAGAGAAGGTTATGAAGTGCAAATAGGTCAGCCTCAGGTCATTATTAGAGAATTTGATGGTGTAAAATGTGAACCTATTGAGCAATTGACCATTGATTTACCCGAAAGTGTTTCCGGAAAGGCTGTGGAAATGGTATCTATCCGTAAAGGAGAAATGATCAGCATGGAAGCTAAAGGAGAACGTATGGTATGTGAATTCCTGATCCCTTCCCGAGGAATTATCGGTCTGCGAAATCAATTGTTAACCGCAACAGCAGGTGAGGCAATTATGGCTCATCGGTTTTTGGAATACCAACCTATGAAGGGGGATATTCCTCAAAGTCAAAATGGTTCGTTGGTTTCTATGGAAAATGGAAAAGCCATTCCTTATTCTATTGATAAGTTACAGGAAAGAGGCCGTTTCTTTATTGATCCGGA
>CAWCNT010000001.1:0-33267 GCA_963796935.1 uncultured Flavobacteriaceae bacterium | reverse complement strand
CTAGTTCCGATCCAAGGATACAGTACTACTACTACAGACAAGTAGACGCTACTCGAGGTTCTGAAGATGTAGATGGTAATGCTATAGATCCTAATGAAGAAACCTTAGATTGTTCTTTACAGTCTCCTCCTGCTCAGTATGTAGCCGGTGGCTTCCCTTTCTGTACACTAGACAATGGGTATTGGGGTAGAAATCACGCAACGATATCGGCATTCCACCAGATGGACTTTTAAGAACTGTAGGAGGTGTATACCCAATTGCTGGTAAATTTGATGATAGCTCTTTTGATGCTATTGCACTAGGAGCCGGTGGTGGTGGAAATGGTATTACTCCTTTACTTTTAGCTTCCTGGGTAGATTTCTGGAGAGCAGAAGTAGCTATGAATAGTAGTCCTGCTTCAGGTAAGGCTTTAATGCTAGCTGGTATTGCTAAATCTATTGAAAAAGTAGAGAGCTTTGGCTCTAAAGATCCTGGTGCAGATCTTGAAACTGCGCCAACAGCTACAGACGTAAGTGATTTTATCGCTTCTGTAGATGCTGCTTTCGATGCAGGTAGCGATACTGAAAAGTGGAACATTATGGCCGAGCAATTCTTTATTGCAGTTAAAGGTAATGGACATGATGCCTACAATTTCTATAGAAGAAAAGGATATCCTACTGATTTGGAGCCAAATTTGGAGCCTAATCCGGGTGCCTTTATCAGAAGTTTCTTTTATCCAGCGAATGCCGCAAACACCAATTCTTCTTTATCGCAGAAATCTGGTGTAACCGGACAGGTTTTTTGGGATACCAATCCTGCATCACCTACATTCCCTGTTGCTAATTAATTTTAAAAAAAAATTACGATGAAAAAAATTAGTGTATTTATTTTAGCGTTGTCCACAACCTTCTTTATCTCCTGTGAAACGGATGATAAAGTAGTGGACCAAGTTCTAAGCGACTATACCGTTGGAGCTATTTTAAGAACCAGAAATCAGGAAGGAAGCCCGTACAACTCGTTTGTACCTGAATCCGAGTTCACTGTTACAGTAGAAGAACAAGATGCAGAGTTTGGAGATTTATTACAATCCATTCAATTGTATGCTTCTTTTGATGACAACCAGGATGATCCAACTGATTCTAGTGTTTCTGAACAATTGATAGAGACATTTATGGCTGGTGATCTTACTACCGGTTCCAGAGGACTTCCAGAATTGACGTATACCACGACGCTTGGTGAATCTGCCACGCTTCTTGGAGTTGGTACTGGTTACTCAGGTGGTGATGTATTTAACTATCGTTTTGAAGTTACCTTAATAGACGGTAGCACCTGGACCAATGTAAATGGTAATGGTAACGTATTAGGTGGATCTTATTTTAGCTCTCCATACCTATACGCTGTTGTTGTTGCCTGTATTCCTACAGCTCCTGTTGCTGGTGACTATTCTTTGGATATGCAGGATTCATTCGGAGACGGATGGAACGGTGCATCTGTAAGAGTTACCATTGATGGTGTAGCTACAGATTACACAATTGATGATGGAGCTAGCGCATCCGCATCCTTCACTATTCCAGACACAGCTACTACTGCAACATTTGAGTACGTATCTGGGGATTGGGATTCAGAAGTAACTTATCAATTATATGGTCCTTTTGGGAAGATCGCTTTTGAAGACGGACCTAGTCCTTTCGTAGGTGATTTTACAGGCAGTTTAAGTATTTGTCTGCCATAACCATATCCTTATAAAGGAAATCAAAGTACTAAGGCCATCCTAACGGGTGGCCTTTTTGCATCTAATATGTTTAAAATGCGTTTCCTTTTTAGTACATTTGGCGGAAATTTCTATGGTCTTAAAGGCCTTTTTAGTACACAGAAACATTCATTTTTACTTCTCCTATATTATGTAATAAGGGAAAAAATAGCAACCCAATGTCCCAGGGACATATAAAAATATTTAATTAATACCAATGAAACATTTATTAGTTGTACTCCTTACTACAATTTTCTCATTCTCCTGCTTTGCTCAGGTAACAGGAGCACTCCAGGGAGGAGAAGCCGGTCTATTTAATGCAGCACAGGGAGGAAATCCCATGTTAAACCTGGTTATGATGGAACTGAGAATTAGTGAAAAGAAAACTGGCGTTGAGGAAATTCTTGGTTCTCCTTATTTAACAGAGGATTTCATTAAAAGTAAGGTCTATTTTGGAGAAGAATTTGTAGGCGATTTCTTTGTCAGGTACAATGCCTTGAACAGTGAGATAGAAATAAAAGAGTCGAATTTAGCTGAGGAAAATCCAAAACGCTTGCTGGCCAATCAGGATCTTAGAGTGAAATACGGGAAGAGAGAACTTCTTTTCACTACCTATATCACCAAGAAAGACGAAACAAAGAATGGGTATTTATCTATCATCTCTAAAGGCGATAAATTTACACTATACCATAGATTAGCCGTAAAATTCAGTGAGGGTAAAGCCGCTGCTAATTCCATGGTAAATGATATTCCCAGCAGATATGCCCATTTTGTGGAATATTATTATTTGAAGAATGGGGTAGACAGAATAGACCAGCTTCAGCAAAAAAAGGAGCCCTTTTAAAGATCCTGGATAAAGAACTTAAGGATGATGTTAACAGTTTCCTGAAAACTGAAAAAATAAATTTAGACAAGGAGGAAGACCTAATCAGAACGTTTGAATACATAAATTCATTGGCCAAAACATCATGAAAATCTCTCTACCACTTTTAATGCTATTAAATACAGGCTTTCTCTTTTCCCAATTGGGACCGGCACCACAAAGCGCTTCCGTTGAGAACGACCCTATGGCAAATTTCCACAAGTGGACACCTATGATGCAAAAATTGTTTCAGCAAGTAAAAAATGATGGGGAAACAATTAGCTACTATGTTGGTGCAGAAGTAGGTTCGCCATATGAATATGAAGAATTCAAAAAAGGCAAAGTATATTACAAGGAAGAATATTTAGGTGAATTCTATTACCGATATAATATATTTTCAAACGAAATCGAAGTAAAAAAAACCTTACTAGAAGAAGAAACGCACAAAGCCTTAATTAGGGATGCAAATGTAGTACTTTCCCTTCTAAGGACAAGAAATACAGATTTCTGACTTTTAAAAATGAAAAACGAAGAAAGATGAAGGGTATCTCATAACACTATTTAAGGGAAACTCCTATACACTCTATAAAACCTGGAAGTAAAATTCACGGAGGCCAAAGCTGCTGCTAATTCCATGGTAAATCCTAACCCAGTAAATTTACCAATTTCACAACTTATTATTACAAAATGGAATGGAGAGATCCATGAATTACCCACCAAAAAAAATAAAATGCTTGCTGATTCAGCAATACAGAATATTCTATCCCCAAGAACATATTAAATAGAAAATATAGACATTAAAGCGGAGGAAGCCTTAAAAAGTTTCATAGCCTTTATAACGAACAATACCTTATGGAAAAAACCACCCAGATTTACGGAATACGAGCAGTCATTGAAGCTATAAACTCCAATGAAGCTATTGATAAAGTCTTTATCCAAAAAGGGCTGCATGGCGACTTGTCCAAAGAATTGGAAAGTCTGATACGAAAAAAAGGAATCCATGCTTCCTATGTTCCCTTTGAAAAGATAAATCGTCTTTCTCAAAATAACCATCAGGGGGTAGTGGCTACCATCTCACCCATTCAATTTCACAACTTTGAAGAACTGGTAGAAAAAGTAATGGCTCAAAAAAGAACCCCTGTTTCTTCTCCTGGACCAACTTTCAGATGTTCGGAATTTTGGAGCCATCATCAGAACGGCAGAATGTACCGGTGTAGATGGCATCATAATTCAGAAAAAAGGAGCTGCACCTGTAACGGCCGATACCATTAAAACATCTGCCGGGGCGGCTTTTAAGGTCCCCATTGCCAAGGTAGACCATATTAAGGATGCCGTTTTCTACTTGCAGGCATCCGGGGTTACAATAGTGGCAGCCACCGAAAAAACGAATACCGTATTTACGATGTTCCATTAAACAATGCCTAGCCATTGTAATGGGTTCCGAAGATCCGGTATTTCGCCCTTCCATCCTGAAGGTTGCTGATCATACAGCCAAAGCTTCCTCTATTGGGAGAAATAGATTCTTTAAATGTTTCCGTGGCCTGTGGCGTATTTTTATATGAAGTGGTTAGGCAGCGAAGGGAGTAACTAAATTACTCTGGGTCCTTTTTTTTGACTCCTTCTTGTAATGATAGGTTATTTGGATCGACTCGTCCTTCGGTGAAACAACAGGCGGTTTGTTTTCGATGAAATTTCCGTCTTCATCAAAATGTTGAAGAAACTCGTCTTCCTCCTCGTTATAATCATCCTTTTCCCATGCAAACTTTTTTAACGCAGGAACTTTTGCTTTTACAAAAACGGCCATAAGCAACCCAATAACAAATCCCCCCAAATGGCCTTCCCAGGAGATCTCGTCCTTAATAGGAAAAATGTACCACAGCATGCTTCCATAGATAAATGCAACGATAAGCGATACGGCAACCAATCGATAGTGCTTGGTAAAGATCCCTTTAAAGAAAATAAAACTGGCCAAGAGGTAAATTATACCACTGGCACCAATGTGATATGAAGGCCTGCCAATAAACCACGTGATCATCCCGGAAAGAAGCAGCCCCAAAAACAACACTTTAAAGGAAATACCTCGGTAGAAATACACCAATGATCCGGTTAAGATGCCAGTGGAATGGTATTATTATACAGGTGCTCTATCGAACCATGTAAAAAAGGACCGAATAAAATTCCCCGAAGACCGGAAAACCTCCTCGGATAAATACCGTAATCATTTAGATTAATCTGAAATTTAATTTCGACCCAAAATACGATCCATATCAACAATACCGCTATCATGGGGACCAGTAATACACGGTTAGAGAATTTAAAGTAGTTCTCTTCAGACATAAATTGAATTTACATATTATTTCTACAATTTTCCAACCACAAACCTAAAACCTGAAACATTGTCATCCGTATAAATAGTTTATTTTTATCATTATGAATGAACCTCTCGCAGAGCGAATGCGTCCTAAAACGCTGGATGCTTATATAAGCCAACATCACCTGGTAGGAGAACAGGGTTCACTTACAAATCAGATAAAAAAGGGAATAATCCCCTCTTTGATCCTATGGGGTCCCCGGGTACAGGCAAAACCACTCTGGCCCATATCATTGCAAACGAAAGTAAGACGCCCATTTTACGCCTTAAGTGCTATTAACAGTGGCGTTAGGGATATACGTGAAGTGATCGAAAAAGCAAAAGAACGTGGCAACCTTTTTAGTACCAAAAATCCGATCCTGTTCATCGATGAGATTCATCGTTTCAGTAAATCACAACAAGATTCACTACTCGGAGCCGTTGAGAAGGGATGGATCACCTTAATAGGGGCCACTACCGAAAACCCCAGTTTTGAAGTGATCCCTGCATTACTTATCCAGGTGTCAGGTCTATATACTTAATCCATTTGGAAAAGAGGATCTTGAGACCCTCCTAAAAAGAGCGATAAAAGAAGATGCTGTTATGCAGGCCAAAACCATCAAACTTAAAGAAACCGAGGCTCTACTAAGACTTTCCGGAGGTGATGCCAGAAAATTATTGAACATCTTTGAATTGGTAGTTGCCTCTGAAGATTCGGATAAGGTCACAATTACCGATAACCTGGTAATGAACAAGGTTCAAAAAAATACGGTGCTATATGACAAGACGGGAGAACAGCATTATGATATCATTTCTGCCTTTATAAAAGCCATCCGCGGAAGTGACCCCCAAGGGGCTGTATATTGGCTTGCCAGAATGATAGAAGGCGGCGAGGATGTAAAATTTATTGCCCGCAGATTACTGATCGCGGCCTCGGAAGACATTGGGTTGGCCAATCCAACTGCTTTGGTCATGGCCAATGCCACATTCCAGGCGGTCACGACCATTGGGTATCCGGAGGCCCGTATCCTCTTAAGCCAGTGTACCATTTACCTGGCTACAAGCCCAAAGAGCAACGCGAGTTATATGGCCATTAAAAAAGCTCAGGAAAAAGTAAGAGAAACCGGTGACCTATCGGTCCCTTTAGCCTTGCGAAATGCACCCACAAAACTAATGAAAGATCTGGGCTATGGAACCGATTATAAATATGCCCATGATTTCAAGCATAATTTTGTGGAAGAAGAATTTCTCCCTGAAGAAATATTCCGGGCACAATATTTTATAAGCCGGGTGATAATACCCGAGAAAAAACACTCAAAGAATTTCTTCAGTCTCGCTGGAAAGACAAATACAAGATCTAAAACTTAATCTCCAGGATCTTTTTAACCCGTCTGGAGCCTTCATAATACTCAAATACCCACTGATCGTCCGCTTTGTAGACCAACCCGGAATGGTTCTCCCCTTCGGCCAGGAATACATCATTCACTGAGGTTTCCTTTAAATAGTATTGGATGCTTGGGGTAGTGTCTACCAATTGGTATCCTGTAGCCGTTTTTTGAGCATAAAGTGCTTGGTCCTTTTCATCCTGGTTAATGGCCAGTTCCGGCTTAACGGGAGGAAAATCTTCCTCAATTAGTTCTTCGGGGGCTTCGCTTTTGGGTTCTGCCATTTCTTTATCCTCCAAAATATCTTTGGGAGTATCCAGGTCGGCTTTGTCTTGCTGTGGTAGTATTAGTTCCTCCTCCCCTTTATCTTCAAGATCCAGGTTCTTTAACGTCATCCTTAAAACTAATGGTGAGTGGTTCTTCTTTTGGCGCTTTTGGTTTATAAGACATAATTAAACCCATTAAGCGATATAAAAGCCTCTGTTATAGCTTCCCTATAGGCTGCATTGTACTCCTTTTCTTTACTAAGCCCCTGTTGCGTTCTGTATACCTCTTTGCCATTACAGTCTTTAAGAACTATATTGCTTTTTGTTAGCAGAACATAGAGGAATTGTCGAATAGGGAAGTTAAAAGTCCCAGGCAACGATCATATTCAAATCCTGAGGTAAGGCATCTTCATAGACTGCATTAAATCCCTGTTGCACAAAATAGTATTTTATGGCAGTACTTGTCTGATACTGATTTTCATTTTTAAAGCCATCAAACTTCTTAGGCACAATGATATATTTATACTCATTAAGTTGTGACTGCGAATAGGCTTGAAACCCCACTGACATGGAAGCAAAACGATAAGGAATTTCATAAATACGATCTCTCAATTGGTTCCCCAAGATAGGATATTTAATCCTATTTGGAAAGAAGCATACTGGCTATCGGCCAGGTTTCGATACCCAAGAAGGTTATTAGCCAGGGCATAAAAATTTACCGGTCCGGCCTGTACATTGATCCCAACTCCCAGATTGGAAAAAGAAAATTTGTCGACCGTATAGGTCGTTTTCAGAGAAAGGAAATTTCCAACTCTCCTTAAATAAAAGGCCGTCAGGGCCGCTTGTGGGCCTCTGGGACGATTGATCATATGTAACTGCCCTCCTACTGCATTCCTGTACTGAAAGCGATTATCAGCACTTGATTCACCTACCCCACAATCACAATCTATCGCCATCCACAGGTTCCCCAAAATTATAGCGAATGGAACCATACAACTGCGTTGGTCTAAAAGTAAGATAGCTATTGTATTTTCTTCAAATGGGATCAAGGCTTCGATCTCATCTACCAGATCTTGCCAAAAATCGGCATTAGGATCACTAAAGGCATCAGGTAAAATAACTTCAACCCCTTCTGTAGTGGCAGTTCCCTGCAAGGAATAACCCATCACATCCCCTGCATGGTATACAAAACCCAGATCTAAAATGCTTCCGGTAACTACGGTTCGGTCGTTTAAATGGTAGCTAAACCCAAGGTCGACCCCAATCCCAGATCACCTCCTAAGAGGGCCCTTTTTGTGATCACATTGGGGACAGTACCATGAGATTCATCATCCAAAATACGCCTTATTTCTTCAAGGCCTGAAGTCCTTAACTCCAGGTCGGCCACCATGGTATTTGCCAAGAGATTATTTTCCCCTTCCGTGGTTACAAAATAACCAGTATTTGTGATGAATTAAAATCATAAATTCCCGAATAGATCTTAGCCCTCGCCCCTAGGGTTAGATTCCGGTCTATTTCTTTGTTGATCCCAAAATGAAATACCGTAAGTCCTCTCCCCTGGTTTTAAATGCCCCAGATCAAATTTTCTCCCCAGCTGGTCTGCGTTGCCATCAAACCCAAATAGGCAAGGTCCTGTGGCCAATATAAAATGGTATTCGATTCGAAATAGACTCCAAACGAATAAAATATTTGAGGATTCTTCTTACTTCTAACCCCCATTTAAGAGATCGAGCTGAATGGTTGCCCCAAATTCATCTCGCTGATTCATTCCATCAAGGGCCCGGTTCCTAACCTTATCGTTAATGTCGAGTCCGTCATTGGCAAATATGGAATGGACCGTAATACCGCTTGTTGCTGCTTGTCCGTAAATACCAGAGGTTAAAGGGATGCCTGCATACCAGGAAAACGAAGTCTGCATTCCGGGATTTAACAAAAGGGCCTGGGGTATTTCGGTAAAATCGTATAGCAGTTCCTTATTTTGGGCAAATAGAGCACTGCATCCAAAGAAGTATGGCTATTTGAAATAATTTGAACCCTTATTCATTTTAGTCGCAGCCTGAATTTACCACTAGACCTAAAAATTATCATCGGATCCGGAAGGCTGGAAACACTGGTGTTATCTCCAAAGTTACTCGCGCTTACGCGAATGGCCGATGTATTGCGAATAATATCCAAACTTCGCCCGGTAGCATTTCCATAGGCAATTTCCCGTCTCAAGACGGCTGTTGGTGCCGGATCAATTCTAAAATTTTCTGTGTCGAGCACGGTGTCCGAATCATCCAAAAACTCAAAAATGATCTCTAACTCCTTACTGGTCGTATTCTCAAGTTCATAGGTTATAACACCATCCAGTACATTATCAGCAAAGAACGCCTCACTAAAAGCATCAAAGTTAAAGGTTTGTATATACCAGACAGCCCCCGGTGCGTCATTGATCACCTCTTCCGGGCTTTCAACATACAAAATACTGGCTTCTAGGGTAGGAGTAATATTCAGATCATCGAACTGATCAAAATTCTGTTCTTCCACACAGGAATAGAGTCCCATGAACAAGGCAATACTTAAAGTATATATCTTCTTCATTTCAGATATCTTAAGCCCTATATGGTCATTGAATCAGACCTTGAGGGTAGCTTACTTTAGCGTTTACCTTATATAACTTTATAAATAGCTTTTTATTTCACTAAGATGATGAATGATTTCGCCATGTTCATGCTTGGATCTTTATGGACATTGAAGTGAATTGTATGAAAGCCTACAGCCCGTGCCCCCAATATATCTGCTTCAATATTATCACCTACCATAATGGCATTGTTTGCGCAGCTACCCTGGCACGTTCCAAAGCAAGATTAAAAATAAGAGGGTTTGGTTTTTTAACACCTGCCATTTCCGAATTGATAACCTGACTGAAATATTCATGAATGCGGGCATTCCGTAATTTTTTCTCTTGGATCTCCTGAAATCCGTTTGTGATAATATGGATTTTGTAATGCGGTTTTAAGTATTCCAGGATTTCTATGGAATACGGGAGCAAATGATTGAAAGAAGACAAATACTCAATATAGGAATCGGCCAGCAAATGAATCAAATCATCCTCTATTTTATAACCCAGTGCATCGAATACGGTCCGTAAGCGCTGATAACGCAGATCTTCCTTTGCAATTTTTTCTTCCCTGTACAATTTCCAAAATTCGAGGTTAATGGGTATATACCGATCCAGAAAGTCCGGAAGATCTACCTGCACATCGTGTTGTACAAATATTTTCTCAAAAGTCAGGGCCGAATTTTTTTCAAAATCCCAAAGGGTATGATCCAAATCGAAAAAAACGTCAGTAACAATCTCCCTATACATGATAGCGCTCTACGATTTTAGTATATAAATTTAACCAGTTTATCTTTTGTTTAGTCCCAGCAGTTCATTTGAAAAGACGGTCATAAAGTGTCCGTTCACCTTTTTAACTTGTTCATATAAAACATCCATTTCTTTAAATATCTCATCTTCAGAGTTGTATTTCAGCAAGGAATAGTCATGAACTGCAAAGGGATGTACTTTTATGGGTTGCTGTACCTCCAGTGGTATGTCATAAAAATAGAATGAGGTGCAGGTCCCTGCTTTAAAGCCCATTTCATGGGTATATCCCATTGTATGATCGTCTGTAAATTCTGCAGCCACCAAATTGCGGTAGGTCTCCGGAACATCTACTCGATTGTATCGAAGCCGGCAATAATTTACGGGTTTGTTAATAACGCCAGAAAGATTTTTCTTTTCCTGTTTTAAAAGATCGATATTCGTGAGTGAACTATAAGAGGCAGCGAGAGAAACCGTACTATAATCTGCAACCGATTTAATTAAATGTCTAAATCTGTTATTTTCTGTAGAAATATTTTTGTCGTACCTGGAATATTGCGCGAACTGGAAGAAAAACACGCTCGAAACTCATATTTTTTATGTATATCGATCAGGGTTGAAAAATTATCATAGGGATCCTGTCTTATTTTGCTAAAACAAAGACGTTGACCCACTCGTTTGAAATAAGACCTACCCAAATCCAGAAGTAAGCCCATAGTGCCCCTAAAAAAACCCCTCAGCGCAAAACTATGCGAGGTTGTAACATCGATCAGCGATGTAAATCGTACTGTTTTAGTTTTATGTTCAAAGTTGGGAAAACGATCTTTAAAAATGTGTAAGGAATTTCCGGGCCCACAGATCAACAACCGGTAAATGAAGAAAATTATGCTTATAAGACAGACTTTCCTTATATGGAAATCGGCCATACAGATCCTTTACATGGGGTATGTATTCCTCATATCTGGAAAGCATATAAAAACTTGCCGCAAAGATATCATAAGGGATAACGCTGCGTTCTCCGGTTGGAAAAAAACAGGAGTATTTCGCCCATTCACCTATCCTAATTTGCAGATCACTTATGCCTTGATCGAATAACAACTTATTACTTCTAATAAAAAATTCGTTCTGTAATGGTTGTTTTGCATAAGTGATTTTTGGACCGCTATGCTTAATAAAATCTTCCACTTTGGTCGTATAGCCTATCTCAATATTCCAATATTCTTGTGAATATTTGTTTCATGGTATACGTAAAACGCGGGGTTATTTTATGGGTATAAATCAATAGCATCCTTACAATATTTGATGATCTGCAAAACTAAAATAGGCTTTTTCAGTAATGATTACATGGTCCAAAACTTTGATATCCATAGCTGAGCAGCTGTCTTTAGTTTTGTTGTTATTTTTTTATCGGCCTCACTGGCTTTTAGAATGCCCGAAGGATGATTATGGGCAAAAATAAGGGAAACTGCTCCCAATTCCAGAGCCCTTTTCAATACGAGCCTGCTATCGACCAAGGTACCGGTTATTCCTCCTTTGCTCAATTGTGATTTATGAAGAATTGTATTCGAATTGTTTAGGTAAAGAATCCAGAATTCTTCATGTTCCAATTCGCCCAACATGGGTTGCAGAACCGCATAGACGTCTTCACTACCCGTGATTTTTGTTACTTTTATTTCCTGCTCCTCCCTTCTTCTTCTGCCTACCTCCAAAGCAGCGGCTATGGCAACCGCCTTGGCTTCTCCTATTCCTTTAAACTGCATGAATTGTTGAATAGAAATTTTCCCTAAGATCGCTCAGATTATTATTCGCGCTTTTTAATATCCTTTTGGCAAGACTTACCGCACTCTCATCCCTGCTGCCGGAACCTATCAAGATGGCTAAAAGTTCGGCATCAGAAAGAACACTCCGTCCTTTATGGAGTAATTTTTCACGTGGCTTGTCATCATCGGCCCACGACTTAATTGAAAAAGAAGCTCGTTTTTTTTGCATGTCTAAAGATAAACAACTAAAATTTTTAATGTACATTTCCTTAATAAATTCAAAAATCTGATAAATGAAATCACTGTTCGAAGAATCCAACTATAAAGAGATCCTTAACAGGATCGACAACTTAAAAGAATCTAATGTTGGGGAATGGGGTAAAATGAATGTTGGGCAGATGGTTTGGCATTGTCAGGTGCCATTAAAGGTTGCCATTAAGAACAAACCCACCAGAAAAACCGGTAATATTTTTATAAAATTGTTCTTTAAAAAATCGCTTTACAATGAAAAACCATGGCGGAAAAACTTGCCCACGTCCTCCTTTGCAAGGGCCACTGAGGAAAAGGATTTTGAGAAGGAACGTATTATTTTACGAAAATTGGTTTCCGATTTCTATCAACTCAAAGACAGGACTGAATGGAATCCTCACCCTCTTTTTGGAGCTTTTACACATGAGCAATGGGGAGCAATGCAATACAAGCATTTGGATCATCATCTCAAACAATTTGGAGTATGACATACTTCGTATTTGAGAATAAAAAAAGCCCTTAATACAAGGGCCTTTCCTTTACATTTTATGGGTTATTGCTGCTTAACGGGCTTACCTACTTTTTCAATCTCCTCGCCTTTCTTTTTGATATTTTCCTTGCCTTTTTTTATAACAGCTTCCAGTTCATTCAATTTTTCTTCAGCCTTACGGATCTTTTCTTCTTTTTGCTTTATGACTTCTTCATCAGCACTTTTATCTTCGCGTTGTTTTCTAACTTTCTCTTTGGCATCTGCTACCTTGGCCCGCCCACTTCTCAAAGTTTCTTCATTGTCATTTAGGCTTTTTTCGGAATTTTCAATTTTATCCTTAGCCATAGCTGCTCTATACTGCCCAAATTCTTTTCCAGTCATGTCACCTTTGTCTCTCCCATAGGCATTGCCATTATTACTTTTTTCTTTGGCCTTGTTATCAACATCCATTTCATCATTATGATCTTCCATATCCCCCTTAACGTCCTTCTCTTTTATTTCATCCTTAGCCTTATCTTTTTGGGATTTGCCCTTTTCCTTCATCTCATCTTTGGCCTTATCCTTCTGGGATTTACCCTTTTCCTTCATTTTATCAGCCTTTTTTTCTTGTTCTTCGGCAACCTCTTCAACTTCTTCCTTTGCTTGTTTTACCTTTTCCTTTTTACCTTTTACTTTGTCTTGTGACTTCCCCTGCGCGTAGCCAGTTGTTCCGGAAATTGCGATCAAAAGCAGTGATACCATGATTATTCTTAGTGTATTTTTCATTTTCTTTATTTTAACTATTATAAACTATCTAATTCTTTTAATGCAGATTCTACCTCCTCAGCTTTCTTTTCAACTTCCTCAACGGTTTCATCTATTTCTTTCTCCACCGCTTCAATTGTATTGAGGTCTTTATCTAATTCTTCTTGTTCTTTTTTAGTGTCCCTACAGGAGATAATTCCTACAAACAAGACAGACAGCAACCATACGTTTAATTTTTTCATATTTATTTTATAATGTTTAGTACCCAAGGAACGGTGTACATATTTAGATATTGTATTGTATTTCAATTAATTAAGAGCAGCTTATTAACAATTTTGACTGGCGCAATAATTATTCTTGTATCAATTTTTTGACGGAATCTAAATCCAATCCACCATAATTACCAGAACTCATAAGGAGTAATACTGTGTTGTCATAATTTTGGCCATATATAAAATCCTTAAAAGCGCTTGCATCTGTAAATATCTTCAAATCGTTACGTTCAAAGGATGCCGATATCTGCGCTGGGGTTACTTCTTTTAATTTTTTAATTTTTACTGATTCTGGCAAAAAGAATACAATGGCCTCATCGGCTGCATCCAAGGCCCCTTTATATTCCTTTAAAAATTCAGCATTAAAACTACTGTATGTATGAAGCTCCAGGCATGCAATTAATTTTTTATCCGGGTATTGTTCTTTTACCGCCATGGTAGTTGCTGCCACCTTACTGGGTGAATGTGCAAAATCCTTATATAAAATGGCTGTTTTCCCCTCCGCCATTTTCTCCAGACGTTTTGATGCACCTTTAAAGGTTGCTATAGCCTCATAGAAATCATCTTCATCTACTCCCATATTCTGGCAGATCCACTTTGCGCCTGCCAAATTGTTTAAATTATGTTTCCCAAATACTTCAATAGGCATGGATCCTTCCGGGGTATCCAAATAGGTCTGTCCATTTTTCACTTCATATTTTGGAGTTCTATACGGAATTTTCCGAATGGAGTTAGTTGTATTTTCAACGACCTTAACTACTTCTTCATCCTCCTCATTATAGGTAATACTACCACCATTTACAATGCTGTCTACAAATATTTGGAATTGAGAAACATAATTTTCAAAGGTTGGAAATACATTGATATGGTCCCAGGCAATTCCACTTAGCAAAGCAATATTTGGCTTGTAGAAGTGAAATTTTGGTCGTTTATCTATTGGAGACGACAGGTATTCATCCCCTTCCAAAACAATAAAATCATTTTCTTCCGTAAGGTGAACCATTCCGTCAAAGCCTTCTAATTGTGCTCCCACCATAAAATCAACTTCTTATCCATGATAATTAAGCACATGCAGGATCATAGAAGTAATGGTCGTTTTTCCATGGCTACCGCCAATCACTACACGCGTCTTGTTTTTTGATTGTTCATAAAGAAATTCAGGATACGAATAGATCTTCACGCCAAGTTCCTGCGCTTTCAGTAATTCCGGGTTATCCTTCTTTGCATGCATTCCAAGAATAACTGCATCCAAGTTCCGTTACTAGTTTTTCCGGATACCAACCGAAGGTTTCTGGCAATAAACCTTGTTCCTGTAACCGTGTTTTAGAAGGTTCATAAATCACATCATCACTTCCGGTAATCTGATATCCTTTATCTTGAAGAGCAATCGCCAAATTGTGCATGGCACTACCGCCAATGGCTATAAAATGTATTTGCATCCCGGTTACTTATTTGCGGCAAAGATAGGCATTGAAAAGTGCAACCCAAATCATTGTTTCCTATGGAAACTTTCTATCTTAGTGAACCATATTAAGAATTGCCAGCAAGAAAATAACCATTCATGAAACTGCTTTTGTTACCGCTTCATTCAGCGCCGGTGACACCGGCATTAGCGAGGATAATTACGCTCATCTATGGGCAAACCCAATTGTTGACAACCATGCCGGAGGTATAGTAGTACCGTGTCTGCTTATGAAGACTATGCTCATTGCCTGCGCAACCGATACTTCTATGACACCCTAGAGGAATTAATAAGTAAAGAGAATATAGAGGTCCTTATTAATTTCGGATGCGGATTTAGCATGTATCCCTTTTTACTAGACGCATCGCTGCATTACATTGAAATAGACACTACAGATGTGATTACCCATAAAAAAGAAAAAACTGAAGCCTGGCAAAAAGAAGGGCTACTGCCAGATAGGGACATCACACTTATTGTAGCCGATTTTAATGTGCCTCGCTTGAAGATCTCTACAAACAGCTGAAATCACTTAAAACTGAACAAAGATCTTTTATCCTGTTGGAGGGTGTTCTGTTCTTCCTGGGCAAGAGCGATACTACTAAGCTATTCGATCTTTTTAACCGCTTACAAGGACCTGAAGAATATCTGGCCAGTGTTTCTTTTCAACCCCAATTAGAAAAACAAGCTGTATTTAAAAAATTGATCGATTTTGTAGAAGGAAATCTGGAGAAAAATCAGCAATTTAACTATCAAACAGTATCCGATTCATTTTACAGGGAAATGGAGGGATACAAACTGATAGACCATCAGCATACTTTGAGTCTTTCCAAACGTTATGTGCCAGAAAATAAATTGCCCTTTGAAGAAATCCTTAACGAACATATGTATCTGCTGCAAAAGAATATAATTACCTAAGCTATGAAAATACACTTGTCTGAACTTGCACCTAAAGAGATATTGCCGGGATTACATGGTAAAATAATTCATGGAGAAACTATGACGTTAGCATTTTGGGATGTAGAAGAAGGTGCTAGTGTGCCAGAACACTTCCATGTTAATGAACAGATCATGCATGTATTGGAAGGTGAATTTGAGTTTACTGTTGCCGGTGAAACCAAGGTATACCTGCCGGGAGAATTAGTCATTATTCCATCGAATATATCACATAGTGGAAAAGCTTTAACGGCTTGTAAACTCATGGATGTATTTAGTCCGGTGAGAGAAGCCTATAAATAAAGATTTTATGTTATTATCACTCAAGGGAAAATATGCCCTCGTAGGAGGCAGTAGTAGAGGGATTGGTCTTGCCATTGCACAACAACTGGCTGAAAGTGGCGCAAGTGTCACTATTATGGCTCGTAGTGAGGCAAAGTTAAAGAAGATTATTTCACAAATGCCTCTAAATGCAACTGGCCAGAGTCATCAGTATCTAGTTGTTAACTTTTCTGATTTTGACACTTACAAAAAGATCATTGAGGAATATTTCAATACACATAAGGTAGATATTCTTGTCAATAATACTCAGGGACCAAAGGCAGGAACTCCTCTGGAAAAAGAAATTACAGATTATCAGGAAGCATTTGATGTCATGTTTAAGTCGGTTGTGCACACTACTCAATTGGCCTTAGATCATATGAAAGCTAAAACAATGGGGGAGAATTATAAATGTGGCTTCTGTGTCTGTAAAGGAACCTCTCTCCTACCTGGTACTGTCTAATACCATAAGAGCCGCCGTGGTAGCCTGGGCTAAAAGTCTCGCCACCGAAGTGGGTCCTTTTAATATTACTGTAAACAGCATCCTTACCGGGTATTTCGATACGGAACGGCTTTCTGAGCTGAATCAAAAAAAAGCAGAACAACAAAAACATACCGGTCTCAGAAGTAAAAGAACATATGAAGGCCCAGGTACCGCTTAAACGGCTGGGTAAGCCGGCAGAATATGGGTATTTAGTAGCTTTTTTGGCCTCAGAGCAAGCCTCCTATATTACTGGCACCAACATTCCAATTGATGGGGGATTATTGAGATCTTTTTAATGAGGTGGAATTGCTATTTTCTAGGTGGATATTTCATCATAACCTTTCCTACGATCTCGTTTAAAATCTTTTCCCTAGTACTTGGAGAGGAGTTCTCCTTGTAGTTGCTGGAAGTAACTGCCTGCCAAAACAAAGCATCTTTTTGACTATCAATAAAATCAAAAATAATTTCACGTTCCCTGTTAGGCGATCCTATGGGTAAGCCAATGGAAACACCACCTCCAACATTTCTGCCGCCACTCCCTACTCCAATGCCTACGGATTTATTTTGTGGCATTTGAAATTCACGCGATTCTATATTGATTAAAAAGTCTGGTTCCTCAGATGATTGAATGCCCATTGTTTGCAAGACAGAATCTAAAGCTCTCAGTAATCGTCGTGTATCTAACTCACTTAACCCTGTTTGCATATCAGCATAATAATTATAGGTCCTGTAATTTGAAAAGTCGGCGTTCTTATCGTAATCATAGTCTACCCGTAAACCACTACAGGCAAAACACAGAAGGCACAAAAACATCAGGCAGTTTTTCATAATTACAGATCCCGCAGTGGCGAACAACTTTTCTAGTTGAAAAAGAACGCACTACAACATGTACTCTAAATTACGGAAAAATGAAATTTTAAGGGAGGGAAACTAACTTTAATCGTTTAAAAGAGACCACAATTTATCCTTGAGATTCTGCAATCCGTATTGGGAAACGGAGGATATAAAGAGAAAAGGGATATCGCCAAGGTCTTTTTTAACCTCTTTACGCATTTCATCCATTAATTCTTCGTCTAACATATCTGCTTTTGAAATGGCAACAAGCCTGTTCTTATCCAACATTTCAGGATTGTATTTACGAAGCTCATTGAGCAGGATCTCATATTCCTGAGAAACATCCACACTATCTGCAGGGATAAGGAATAGTAGAATTGAATTTCGTTCTATATGACGCAGGAAGTAATGACCAAGTCCTTTGCCTTCAGCTGCCCCTTCAATGATCCCAGGTATGTCTGCCATTACAAAACTCTTAAAATCGCGGTACTGTACAATCCCAAGGTTGGGTTTTAGCGTTGTAAATGGATAGTCTGCTATTTTAGGTTTTGCAGAAGTAAGTACTGAAAGCAAGGTAGATTTTCCGGCATTTGGGAAGCCAACCAAACCAACATCCGCAAGCACTTTTAGCTCCAGAGTTAGTTCTTGCTCCGCACCAGGTATCCCGGGTTGGGCATAGCGAGGTGTTTGATTTGTAGCGGTTTTAAAGTGCCAATTCCCCCGGCCTCCTTTACCTCCTTCTAAGGCTATTTTTTCCTGCCCGTGTTCTGTGATCTCAAAAAGTACTTCTCCTGTTTCCAGATCCTTTACAACGGTTCCAAGGGGCACGTCTAAATAAACATCTGCTCCATCGGCACCTGTACTCCTGCTTTTACTTCCATGATCTCCATGACCAGCCTTAAAATGTCTTTTAAATTTAAAACTCAGGAGGGTCCAGAGGCTTTCATTCCCTCTGAGAATAATATGACCCCCTCTACCGCCATCACCGCCATCCGGACCGCCCTTAGAGACGTATTTTTCCCGATGAAGGTGAGCAGAGCCCTTCCCTCCATTGCCAGAAGCAACGGATATCTTCACATAATCAACGAAATTGCCTTCTGTCATTTATCAGGGATACTTATTTGCCAGCTTCACTTCTTCTGTCTATTCAAAAGACTTGGAACACTGAACTATTATTTCTTTAGGGTGTTGATCACTTTTGCCAAGCGCTCTGTGATATCTCCAATACTACCAATGCCGTTTACACTGTGGAATTTATTCTGGGCCACATAGAATTCTTTTAATGGGGCCGTTTTCAGATTGTATTCTTCAAATCTGTTCCTGATCTTTTTTTCATCCTGATCATCCGGGCGGCCACTGCTTTTCCCACGCTCTAACAATCGTTCAATAAGCACTTCATCATCGGCCTCCAAGGCAATTGTAGCGTGAATTTTCATATCCTTGGACTCCAAAAAATTATCCAGGGCCTCAGCCTGGGCTGCGGTTCTTGGAAACCCGTCAAAAATAAAACCGCTTGCTTCAGGGTGATTCTCTACTTCATCCTTTAACATACTTATAGTTACCTCGTCTGGTACAAGATCTCCTTTATCCATATACGATTTTGCCAACTGGCCCAACTTGGTATTGTTCTTAATATTATAGCGGAATACATCGCCTGTAGAGATATGTTTTAGATTGTATTTTTCTTTTAAGTATCCGGCCTGTGTGCCTTTCCCTGCACCAGGTTTTCCAAATAAAACAAGATTGATCATATGAGTTTGGTTAATTTGATAAACATCGCGCAAGTTTCTTCCATGTTCCTTATAATCCAGGCCATAACCTACAATAAATTTATCTGGAATTTCCATACCAAAGTAGTCAATGGCATATTCACCATTATAGACCTCAGACTTAAAGAATAGACTGGCGATCTTATAGTTTTTGACATTGGTATTGGAAAAAATATGCACTAATTCCTGAAGTGTTCTTCCTGTATCAATAATATCTTCCAGGATTATCACGTTTCTTCCTTCAATAGAATCTGGAACATCTAAAAGCGTTTCAACAATTCCAGTGGAAGTTAAGCCCTTGTAAGAACTTAATTTTACAAAAGAAACCTCGCATGGATAGGGATAGAATTTCAGGAAATCTGAAACAAACATAAAAGCCCCGTTGAGAACTCCTACAAAAATTGGAACTTCATCTTTGTAATCTTCCGCAATTTCTTCTGCAATACGTTTTACCGCCGCCAGAATTTCTGCCTCAGACAAGAACAACTCAAAATTTGTATTGTGAATCTTAATCAACGTGTTTTCCTCCTTTAGGTGGGCAAAGATAACACATTGAATTCTCTTTTTGAGGGCGCTTTCCTTGGTTTATAAGATTTAGATGTATTTTTGTCAAAAGTCTGCTCTGTATATCAAGAGACAAAAAAAACAGCGTTCATGAATTATTTTTCTTCCCGTTTTACTTTAGGAATTTTGGGAGGTGGACAATTAGGTAAAATGCTGTTGTATGAAACACGTAAATGGGATATTACCACAAAGGTAATGGACCCTTCTGATGAGGCCCCATGTAAAATAGCTTGTAATAAATTCATCAAGGGAGATCTTATGGATTTCAAGGCAGTGTATGACTTCGGAAAAACAGTGGACATACTTACCATTGAGATCGAAAATGTTAATATAGATGCCCTGGAAAAATTGGAGGATGAAGGTATACGCGTATTTCCTTCCACAAAAGAATTGCGGATAATTCAGAACAAGATCACCCAGAAGTTATTCTATATAGATCACAATATCCCTACGGCGCCATTCTCCCGTTTTGCTTATACCAGTGAGATCAAAGACAGCATAGCTCATGGAGGTTTAAAATTACCTTTCGTTTGGAAAAGCGCTCAGTTTGGATATGATGGACAAGGTGTTAAGATCATAAAAGAGGTTTCAGATCTGGCCAACCTTCCCAATGTAGAGTGTTTAGCAGAAGACCTCATCCCCTTTAAAACCGAATTGGCTGTTATTGTTGCAAGAAGTACAACTGGGGAGGTGACAACATATCCGGTGGTGGAAATGGAATTTCATCCGGAGGCGAACCAGGTAGAATATGTTTTATGCCCGGCGAGAATAGATGAGAAGGTAGCCCAAAAAGCCAGGAATATTGCACTAAAAATATCGGAAGAATTAAAGCATACAGGTCTTCTGGCAGTTGAAATGTTCCAGACTAGGGAGGACGAAGTTTTGGTGAATGAAGTGGCGCCAAGGCCTCATAACAGTGGCCATTATAGTATAGAAGCCAGTTACACCAATCAGTTTGAACAGCACCTTCGGTGTATTTTAGGACTTCCTCTTGGAATCACCGATAGTAAGGTAGCCGGAGTAATGGTAAATCTGGTGGGGGCCGAAGGGTATGAAGGTGATGTACATTACGATCACATTGAAGAAATATTAGAATTAAAGGGAGTAACGCCGCATATTTACGGAAAAATAAAAACAAGACCCTTTCGAAAAATGGGACATGTCACAATTGTCAATGAAGACATGGCCGAGGCCAGAAGAATAGCACAAAAAGTAAAAGAGACCATTAAAGTAATAAGCAAGTAAGAATTATGAGCAAAGTAGCCGTTGTCATGGGAAGTACCAGCGATCTTCCGGTAATGCAGGAAGCCGTTGAGATCTTAAAAGGATTTGATATTGAGGTAATGGTCGATATAATTTCGGCACATAGAACCCCTGAAAAACTGTATGAATTTGGGCGTTCCGCTCATCAAAACGGGTACAAGGTTATTATTGCCGGAGCAGGTGGAGCTGCCCATTTACCGGGAATGCTTGCATCCTTGTCTCCCCTCCCTATTATTGGGGTCCCTATAAAAAGTAGCAATTCCATAGACGGCTGGGATTCTGTCTTGTCTATCCTGCAAATGCCAGGAGGTGTGCCGGTAGCTACCGTAGCATTAAATGGCGCAAAGAATGCCGGAATATTAGCCGCACAGATCATTGGTAGTCAAGATTCCTGCGTGCTAGATAAGATCATTTTATACAAGGAAGGTCTTAAAGAAAAAGTAATTCAAGGAGCCAAGAAAGTAAAAAAGTAATCCTGCCATATATTTACCATATAACATATATTCAAGATCCCTACCTCCTTCCCGGGTCAATTTAGGATGATCTTGTATGCTAATCCAAATTTATTAATTGTATTCTGCATATGAAGAATTTATTGCTAGCCCCATTTAATCAGGCACCTTTTGAACATATTGAAACAGATCATTTTAAACCGGCCTTTGAGAAGGCACTTCAAGAAGCCCGGGCAGAAATAGATAAGATCACTGCGGCCAAGGAAGATCCTACTTTTGAGAACACCATTGAGGCCCTGGAATTCTCAGGAGCCCATTTAGATAGGTTATCCAGTCTATTCTTTAATTTGAATTCTGCAGAAACGAATGAAGAACTTCAGCAATTAGCTCAGGAAATCTCTCCTATGCTTACCGAGTTTAGTAATGACATTACTCTCAATACTGCACTTTTTCAAAAAGTAGAAGCCATATACCAAGTAAAAGACATCTTGTCCTTATCCAGCGAAAAAGAGATGCTCCTGGAAAAAAAATACAAGCATTTTAGCAGGAACGGAGCCCATCTTCCGCAGGATAAGAAAACCAGATTACGAGCAATTGACAAAGAACTGGCACAATTGAAGTTAACTTTTGGTGAGCATGTCCTTGCCGAGACCAACGCCTATGAAATGCACCTTACCGTGGAAGGAGAAGTTGATGGTTTACCGGAAGGTGCCAAGGAAGCGGCTGCACAACTCGCAGCTTCCAAAGGAAAGGAAGGATGGCTGATCACCCTAGACTATCCCAGCTATATCCCCTTTATGACCTATGCCACTAATAGAGATCTTCGTAAAAAATTATCTATTGCTTCTGGCAGCAAGGGTTTTCATAATGACAAACTCGATAATCAAGAACTTGTAATAAAGATCGCAAACCTACGTCATGAGAGAGCCACCTTATTAGGATACGCTTCTCATGCTCATTTTGTGCTTGAGGAAAGGATGGCAGAAACACCTCAAAAGGTACATTCGTTTCTAGAAGAATTGTTGGAAAAGGCCAAACCCGCAGCAAAAATTGAATTTGATGAACTAAAGGAATTTGCCAGGCAAGAAGACGGGATCAGCGATCTCTATAAGTGGGATGGTAGTTATTACGCCGAGAAACTAAAGCAAAAACGATTTGATCTGGATGATGAAAAATTAAAACCCTACTTCAAACTAGAAAAAGTAATTGACGGGGTATTCCGGATTTCGGAAACCTTATACGGAATTTCCTTTAAGGAAGTTTTTGACGTAGAAACCTATCACAAGGATGTAAAAACCTATTTGGTAACAGATGACCAGGGAAGAGAAATAGCCTTGCTGTATGCCGATTTCCATCCCAGACCAGGAAAGAGAGGTGGGGCATGGATGACTTCCTACAAACCACAATACCTGAAAGATGGAGTAAATGAACGCCCTCATATCTCTATTGTATGTAATTTTACCAAACCCACTAAAAGCAAACCATCGCTGTTAACTTTTAACGAGGTAACCACTCTCTTTCATGAATTTGGTCATGCCTTGCATGGTATGCTTGCAAACACTTCCTATCCCAGTCTGTCGGGAACATCTGTTTACTGGGATTTTGTAGAATTACCCAGCCAGATCATGGAAAACTGGTGTTTTGAAAAAGAAGCCTTGCAATTATTTGCACATCATTATGAGACAGGAGAATTACTTCCTATGGATCTGATCACAAAGATCAAAGAATCAGCAAACTTTCAGGAAGGTATGGCCACGTTGAGACAATTGAGTTTTGGGTTTCTGGATATGGCATGGCATGCACAAGACCCGTCATCTATTACAGATGTGAAACAACACGAACTAGATGCATTCAAAGACACATTATTGTTCCCTGATACGCCAGAAACTTGCATGAGTCCTTCGTTCTCACATATTTTTCAAGGCGGATACTCCGCGGGTTATTACAGTTATAAATGGGCGGAAGTATTAGATGCAGATGCCTTTGCCTATTTTAAAGAACAAGGGATATTCAATAAAGAAGTGGCACAAAAATTCAAAGAATATGTCTTAAGTAAGGGAGGGACTGAAAAACCAATGGACCTCTATAAAAAATTCAGAGGGGCTGAACCCAAACTCGATGCCTTACTGGAGCGAGCCGGACTGCTAAAGAAAACGGGTTAATTGTCTTTGTTATTTGGATTGGAAGGCATCATAGCCACCTGTTAGATCTATCGCTTTATAACCCAGAGAATCTAACAAAGCAGCCGCTTTGGCACTCCTAACTCCTTTTTTACAATACACATAGAGGGTATTTTCTTTTGGAACTACTATCAACTGATCAACAAAATCACTGTCATACCAATTAATATTTACAGCATTTTCGAGATGACCTGCGTCAAATTCCTCTGGTGTTCGGACATCTAACAAAGTATAGTCTACCAGACCTTCCTGAGAAAACTCAGTTATAGGCATTGAAGTAGTGTTCCCGCACCCAGCGGCAAGTGTTACAATAAAGAGACTTATCCAGATATTTTTCATGGCATTCGGTTGAATACCAAAGGTATTATATTTCATTAAAAATCTCTTACTTTTGATAGGTATAAAAATAATTATGTCCGTCCACCAATTACAGCCCGATACCTGGGTAGATGCTTATGCAGACTACCTCTTTAACTATGCTGTAGTGCGAGTAAGTGATGAAGAAATAGCCAAGGACCTTATTCAGGAGACCTTTATAGCCGGACTGAAATCGGCTAAGAATTTTAAAGGTCAGGCCACCGAACGCACATGGCTTATTGCTATTTTAAAAAGAAAGATCATAGATCACTACCGAAAGATCAATTCCAAAAAAGGAAAGGCAGAAGTTAGATTACAGTATAATGCCAGTTCAGATTCTGATGGGGATTGGCTCGAGGAACAAGTGGCAGATCCTGGTAGTCTCAAAGAAAATGATGCCTTAGAGAACGAAGAATTAGGTCTGGCAATTCAGTCGTGCATTGATCAATTACCAGAAAAACAGCGGCAAGTTTTTACTATGAAAACGGTTCGTGGACTTTCAACTGAAGATATTTGTAAAGAACTGGATATAAATCCGTCTAACTTATGGGTAATGATACACAGAGCCCGCACGGCGCTTATGGGTTGCCTTAATCAAAATTGGTTTACGCTATGATTTCTTGTGATGAAGCCTCAGTGATTTGCAACAAATCACAATACAAAGAGGCTAGTTTATCGGAAAAATTTAAATTAAAATTGCATATGCTGTTTTGCAGCACTTGCAGCGCTTTTGCAAAAAAGAACAAACAACTTACTTCCTTAATGAATAAGGCCCGAATATATGTTATGAGCGATTCAGAAAAAAAAGCGTTAAAGAAGAAAATTAAAGAACAACTTTAAGTAATACTCAAACTCCCCCATAATAATAGCGCCCAAAAAATAGGAAACGCTTCTACCCAGAAAGAGCTAAAATACCTGGATTGTTCTTTTGGCATCAAGATCATTAGTACGGCCATAGAAAGTGTAATTAAGGTCTTATTAAAGATCTCTATTGTTATTAGATCATCCTTCAAAAAGGTCACAAAAAAGCATAGAGAACAAAGCAGAATACCTGCAATACGGGAATTCCTGATACCAATCCGCTGTGGTATTGTATGCAATTCCTCGGGATCATAATTCAGATCTCGGATCTCAAACGGGATCATCAGTACCAGGATGATTAAAAACCGTTGCAGAAGTTCTATCCAAACATCCCATGAAATTTCTATGTTAGCTTCCAACACAGGTAATAAAACTGTGGTTCCGGACCATACAAGACTAACAATGATGATCTTCAGGATCCCCAGGTTTCGAAGATTCCTTTTTTTGGGGAAAACCGGCAAGGCATAAGATCCTGCAAGGATCCCGAGAATAAAGACACCTTTCCAGGTTGTAAAACTGATAAAAGACCCAAAATAAAGGGATATCAATAAGGTAAGCAAACTAACTATTTGAATACTTCTTTGGGTAGCATTCTTGCGAAAAAGATACTTTTCTCCCTCCACACCGTATTTGATCATATTATAGGCGGGTATTGTGCCAAAAAAAATAAAATACAGCAGGTTTTTATCCAGGCTAATGTTTATGAATTCAGTAGTTAAATACAGCAAGGAAATTACCGCGAAAGCCACGTGAATACTTGCCTTAACATAAAACCGAAAAAAAAGCCTTAGCCCTTGCATTAAACAAAAGTAGACAAACTGTTCATATCCATTATTTTTCGTTAAAAACTTTAGGGCCAATCTATTATAAAGTGCTTATTTTACGGGAATAAATACCTAATTTTGTTCTCCATTTAGAGTTTATAATTTTACGTCCGGATTTATGAAAACAGATTCTTTTGCATTGCGTCATATTGGTATCAGGGAAGAAGATCTTCCAAAAATGTTTCAAACTATTGGGGTAGATAGTTTGGAAGAACTTATGTATCAGACAATCCCTCAGGATATCCGTTTAAAAGAAGATCTGCCGTTAGACGCCCCTATGAGTGAGCATGAATTTCTAAGCCATATACACGCCTTATCTAGAAAAAATGAAGTTTTCAAATCCTATATAGGCCTGGGTTACAATGAAAGTATTACCCCATCTGTTATAAAAAGGAATATATTGGAAAATCCGGGATGGTATACCGCTTATACTCCTTATCAGGCAGAAATAGCTCAGGGCCGACTTGAAGCTTTGCTGAATTTCCAAACAATGATCTGTGATCTTACAGGCATGGAATTGGCTAATGCATCTCTCCTGGATGAAAGTACTGCAGCTGCAGAGGCGATGACCATGTTATTCGATCTTAGAAGCAGAGACCAGAAAAAACAAGAAGTGGTTAAATTCTTCGTCTCTGAAGAAGTTTTGCCGCAAACCATTTCCCTGTTGAGAACAAGGGCTACCCCATTAGGGATAGAATTGGTGATTGGAGACCATCAGGAATTTGTTTTTAGCGACTCCTTTTATGGAGCGTTACTTCAATATCCGGGGAAATATGGACAGGTGCATGATTACGCAGCCTTTGTCGCAAGTGCAAAGGAAAAGGACATGAAGGTAGCAGTAGCTGCCGATATTCTCAGCCTGGTATTACTTGTACCTCCGGGAGAATTTGGTGCAGATGTGGTAGTAGGAACCACACAGCGCTTTGGGATCCCATTAGGGTATGGCGGACCACATGCAGCTTACTTTGCTACCAAAGAAGATTATAAACGAAGTATTCCCGGACGTATCATAGGTGTTACCAAGGATACGGATGGGGCCAGAGCTCTTAGAATGGCCCTGCAGACCAGAGAACAACATATAAAAAGAGATAAAGCTACTTCTAACATCTGCACGGCGCAGGTACTTTTGGCGGTTATGGCGGGTGCATATGCGGTTTATCACGGTCCAAATGGTCTGCGATATATTGCTGAAAATGTGCATGCCAAGACCATGGCCCTGGTTGATGGCTTAGAAAAAATGGGGATCTATCAAATCAATTCTGCTTACTTTGACACTTTGCTTGTTAAGGCTGAGGCTGCAAAGATTCGACCAGTTGCCGAGAAAAACAGAGTAAACTTTCTTTATGTGGATAGCGATACCATTGCCATTTCACTTAATGAAACTACTAGCTCCGAGCAACTAAAGAAATCCTTGCGATTTTCGCAAAAGCCATCGGAAAAGACGCATCTAAACCCGGTGAGCAAAAAAGGCAAACTGTAATACCAGAGGCACTTCAGAGGAAGTCGGATTATTTAACTCATGAGGTTTTCAATACGTATCATTCTGAAACGCAATTGATGCGTTACCTTAAAAAATTAGAGCGTAAGGACCTGGCCCTAAATCATTCTATGATCTCCCTGGGTTCTTGTACAATGAAGCTCAACGCCGCCACCGAAATGTTACCGTTGAGTATGCCGGAATGGGGTAACATCCACCCTTTTGTGCCTCTTAGTCAGGCAAAAGGATATCAACAGATCCTTGAAGATCTGGCTAATGAATTAAGCATAATAACAGGGTTTGAAGCAACCTCCTTACAGCCCAATTCGGGTGCACAAGGAGAATATGCCGGCTTAATGACCATAAGAGCCTATCACGAGTCTAGAGGAGATTCACATAGAAATATTTGTATAATTCCCGCGTCTGCACATGGAACAAATCCGGCATCTGCGGTAATGGCCGGAATGAAGGTAGTTGTTACTAAGACAGATGAAAAAGGCAATATAGATTTAACAGACCTCACAGAAAAGGTATTGCTTCATTCAGAAAACCTTGCAGCTTTAATGATTACCTATCCTTCTACGCACGGCGTGTTTGAAGTCTTCTATACGCAAGATCACTCAAATGATCCACGAGCATGGAGGACAGGTATACATGGATGGTGCCAATATGAATGCACAGGTTGGTCTTACCAATCCGGCTATTATTGGAGCAGATGTTTGTCACCTCAATTTACACAAAACCTTTGCGATCCCGCACGGTGGAGGGGGTCCTGGAATAGGTCCTATTTGTGTTGCGAAGCAATTGGCTCCTTTTCTACCCGGTAATCCTATAGTGAAAACCGGAGGCGATAAGGCTATCACGGCTATAAGTGCCGCTCCCTGGGGAAGTGCTCTTGTCTGCCTTATCTCCTATGGATACATTAAAATGTTAGGAGCTAGCGGTGTGAGAAAAGCAACAGAAATTGCCATTCTTAACGCCAATTATATCAAACAGCGATTAGAAGGCAAATACGAAGTTTTGTATACTGGTGAAAAAGGCAGAGCAGCTCATGAAATGATTATTGATTGCAGGCCTTTTAAGAAGAATGATATTGAAGTAACCGATATTGCAAAACGACTGATGGATTATGGCTTTCATGCACCTACAGTATCATTTCCTGTTGCAGGAACGATGATGATAGAACCAACGGAAAGTGAAGGTTTGGCGGAATTAGATCGTTTTTGTGATGCCATGATCTCTATCCGTCAAGAAATTGATGAGGCCAATGCTGAAGATGGGAATAATGTATTAAAAAATGCTCCGCATACCTTACAAATGGTGACAAGCGATTCCTGGACCTATGGGTATTCAGAGAAAAGGCAGCATTTCCACTTTCTTATGTTTCGGAAAATAAGTTTTGGCCTAGTATTAGGCGTGTAGACGAAGCTTATGGCGATCGTAATCTAATTTGTACCTGCGCTCCAATTGAGGCCTATGCAGATGCAGAGTAATTTACTCTTTATCAATCATTTACGATGATTTCTACAGTTTAGATGTGTTTTTAATGCTCGCTATTGACTATTGAACATCGTATTTGAAAGGAAAATAATTTCTTTTTATAGTAGTCTTTCTTTACATTTCCTCTGCAAAATAACTAGTAGAATATGAGTGTGGCAATAACCGGTTCCGGATCTTACATACCTCAGGTCCTGGTCCCCAATAAGGCATTTGAGGAAAATCATTTCTTAAATAGTGATGGCTCTGTTATTCCCCATGCGAATAACGTGATCATTGAAAAATTCGAGGCTATTACGGGTATACGAGAAAGACGATACGCCAAAAAAGAATTTAATACTTCCAGACATGGCATTTATAGCGGCTCAAAATGCTATTAAAGATGCAAATATCAATGCCGAAGATCTGGATTATATCATCTTTGCACACAATTTTGGGGATATTTCCTTTTGGGATGACCCATGGAAATACGCTGCCTAGTCTGGCAACACGTGTAAAAAACCACCTGCAGATAAAAAATCCCAAATGTGTTGCTTATGACATCCTGTTTGGATGTCCCGGTTGGGTTGAAGGGGTAATACAGGCATATGCATTTATCAAAAGTGGAATAGCCAAAAAATGTTTGGTGATAGGAGCAGAAACCCTATCAAGGGTTGTGGATCCACATGATAGGGACTCTATGATCTATTCCGATGGTGCCGGGGCCTGTATGTAGAAGCAAAAGATGGAGCAGGCGAAATAATAGCACATTCTTCTGCTACCTATGCCAACGAAGAGGCTTACTTTTTGTTTCACGGATCTTCCTATCATCATGAGATCCCGGATGATCTGAAATATATTAAAATGTACGGGCGGAAGATCTACGAATTTGCCATTAGCTATGTTCCCGGGGCCATGAAAGAATGCCTGGACCAAAGTGGTGTCTCTATAGATGAACTAAAAAAGATCTTTATACATCAGGCCAATGAAAAAATGGATGAGGCAATCGTTAAACGCTTTTATCAATTGTATGATAAAGAGATGCCCGAAGGTGTCATGCCTATGAATATTCACGAACTAGGGAATAGTTCTGTAGCGACTGTCCCTACATTATATGATATGGTTAGAAAGGGAAAAATAGAAAATCAGCAGCTTGCAAAAGGGGATGTTGTTATATTTGCGAGTGTAGGCGCTGGTATGAACATCAACGCCATTGTTTATAGATATTGATGGATGTACGAAGCGAATTTTCCCAAAAAAAGATATAAGAATACCCTATCCTTTTTACAGAAACACATTGAAACCTCCCAGACTATACTTGATCTTGGGGTAGAGAACCCTTTTACCCAAATTATGCGCGATCATGGGTATACCGTGACTAATACGAAGGGGGAAGATCTCGATATCAACTTTTCGGAGGTTTTATCCTCAGACGCTCCTGTAGTTACCGCTTTTGAGATATTCGAACATTTGCTGGCTCCTTTAAATGTACTTTCTAAAATGAAGGCAGAAAAATTAGTGGCCAGTGTACCACTTAGATTGTGGTTCTCTCCGGCTTACCGAAGTAAAACAGACCAATGGGACAGGCATTATCACGAATTTGAAATATGGCAATTTAATTGGCTCCTGGAGAAAGCAGGCTGGAAGATCATAGACAAGGCTACATGGACACACCCGGTAAATAAGATAGGGTTTAGACCTATTTTACGTCATTTTACCCCTCGCTACTACATAGTGTATGCGGAAAGAATTGGGCCTGCAAAAACATAAGGCACATTAAACTACAATGCAACCACTAAAGGCAATGAACTATTACATCATCATACCGGCCCATAATGAAGAGGTATACCTTGGGGAAGCCCTCGATAGTATTATTGCACAAACAAAAGCTCCTAAAAAAGTAATTGTGGTCAATGACCATTCGACCGATGGAACAGCAAGCATCATTGACGAGTATGCTTCCCACTATCCCTATATTGAAGGAGTTCATATCCAGTCTTCTGATGAACATTTACCCGGGAGTAAAGTAGTAGCAGCTTTTAACAAAGGGCTGCCTCTCCTCGATGAAGACTATGGTTTTATTGTCAAATTAGATGCAGACGTAATACTTCCTCCTAACTATTTTAAAAGGATAGAAGCAATTTTTAGATCTTCAAAAAAGATTGGAATCGCAGGTGGATTTGCCTATGAAAAAAATAATGATGGTGAGTGGGCGTTGAATCATCCTATGGACATTGATCATGTAAGGGGTGCTTTTAAATCGTATTCCAAAGCCTGTTTTAAGGCCATGGGTGGCCTCAGGACCGCCATGGGTTGGGATACGGTAGACGAGTTGCTGGCACAGTACCATGGCTTTGAAATTGTTACAGATGCCTCTCTAAAGGTAAAGCATCAAAGACCAATAGGTGCGGCTTATAACAGCAAAGCCAGACGTTCTCAGGGCAAAGCAATGTATCTTATGCGTTATGGATTGGTAATCTCACTGGTTGCTTCCTTAAAAATGGCATGGAAAAACAAGAAGTTCAAGATTATACGAGACAATCTCCAGGGGTATTTGGAGGCCAAACAACAAAGAATACCTTTTATTGTCACAAAAGAAGAAGGTGCGTATATCCGAAACCTACGCTGGAAAAGAATTCAAAAAAAACTAATCTAATACTTCTTTAATCGGACTTCCGGTTGTACCACTTGGGAATGAAATTCCCAATAAGGTAGCAATGGTAGGAGCTATATCTGTGATTTCAGTTCGTTCAACAGTACTCCCTTTTTGTATTCCCTTTCCATAGAATAACAAGGGAACATGCGTGTCGTAAACATAAGGAGATCCATGAGTAGATCCTGTTTCGGGGTAGTATACAACGGAAGGATCCAGCACCAGCATAACATCTCCGGAACGTTTTTGGTTATATCCATTCTGCATGATATATGGAATACCTTTAGTGTATTCATTATGAACCAATTGATGACCAGTAAATACCCTGCTAATACCATCGTAACCTAACAATTCTTGTCCTATAGCATGTTGTACATCTTCAACTTTTAGATCGAGGTTTAGGATTACCTTATGATCTAAAAAGAATGAAGCATTGCTAAAATTTCTGATCAGCTTAGCATCTCCATAGGTAAAGGACATGAAATCACTAAACTTCGCACTCATCCCTTTAGAATCCATGTAACCTGCAGGAATCTTCTGGTCTCGCAAATACGCTGGCACATCTACGGCCCCGTGATCAGAAGTAAGAAAAACTACATACTCTCCGGCACCTATCTTCTTATCGAGTTCTTTAAGCAATCGTTCAATGTCCAGGTCCAAACGTAAATAAGTATCCTGAATTTCTTTGGAATTTACTCCAAATTGGTGACCCACATAATCCGTACTGCTAAAACTAATTGCCAAAAAATCTGTGATATCATCCTTACCAAGTGCTTCTCCATCTATGGCAGCCAAAGCAAAATCTGCTGTGATGCTATTTCCATATGGTGTAGCTTTTAAAATATTGAAATGACTGTTAGCTACCCAGATGGCAGGTAGATCGTGAGGGAATACAGGTGCAATTTCTCCGCCAAACAGGCCTTCATACATATTATCATCCGTTCCACTTTCAACATATGTCTTTATGTCTTTTAAGGTATTCCATGGCTTTTTATATTTTTCACTTGCATTGGATCTATTGAAATCTCTAACCCATTTAGGCAGTTCTTGCATATAATATGAACTACTGATCCAATCGCCTTCCAAACCACCATTATACCAATAGGCCGCATTAGCCATATGACCCCCTGGCAATACTGCTCCCCGGTCTTTTAGTGCAAGGGCAATTACCTTCCCCTTTTTTTGAGTAAACAGTCGTAATTCATCTGTAATGGTACTTACTGTCATCCATTTCGGTGACATCTCTCCGGTATCCAGATCTGTCCCTATTGAAGTATAATTTTTGTCCGAAGCACAGTATACAATGCTACTAGAGGCCTTATCGAACCAGCTATTACCAATAATTCCATGAGTAGATGGGGTAGTTCCGGTATATATGGAAGCATGACCAGGACCGGTAGAAGTTGGCGCATAATTATAGTGGTTATTCTTACAAGTAAAACCACCATTAACCATACGTTTAAAACCGCCCTCACCATAATGATCCCAGAATCGAGTCAAATAATCATAGCGCATTTGATCTACCACGATCCCAACAACCAGTTTTGGTTTGGTACCGAGTAATTCATTGGAAGAATTTTGTGCCGAAGTTGAAGGCAAAAGAAAACCAAAGCTGAAACTAGCCAGTATCAGCAAAACGTGAAATTTTTTCAGTAGGTAAAATGCTTATCTACCAAAAATAATTAAATAAACCCTATAAATTTTATTTCAGGGTTATATCACCGTTAATATTATTATTTACAGCAAGAACCATTCCATCGTCCATGAATTATGTATCCTCTATTGGCAGTTACACTATAATGGTTCGTGAGGTTTTTAAAAAACCGACCAAGTGGCCAATAATGAAAGCTCTTATTCTCAAAGAAATTGATGAATTGATCTATGGGTCTATGGGGATCATC